>CAZKCM010000005.1:0-120866 GCA_964551315.1 uncultured Rhodospirillaceae bacterium
GCCGGCCCTCGCACAAGGAACCCTCCCCATGGTCCACAAAATCGGGGTCATCGGCATCGTCGGCGGAGGCGGCTGGATGGGCCGCGCAATCGGCCGATCCATGCTTTCGGCAGGTTTCGTGGAGGAACATTCGCTGATTCTGTCGAGCAGATCGGGTCAGGTCCAGGGCTTCGCCGAATGGCCGGCCCTCAGATGCACCGCCGACAATCGCGAGCTGGCCGAACTTGCGGACGTCGTGGTGCTGTCGGTCCGTCCCGAGCAGTTCAGCGCGGTGGAAATCGATGCGCGCGACAAGCTCGTCATCTCGGTTATGGCGGGCGTCTCCGCCGCCACGATCGGGGCGCGAACCGGCGCGGATCGCATCGTCCGGGCGATGCCCAATGCGGCGGCGGAGATCGGCCGATCTTATACGCCGTGGTTCGCGACTGGCGGCGTGGCGCCCGCCGAAAAGGCTTTCGTTCAGGCGATGTTCGAGACATGCGGCGAGGCAAACCAGGTCTTCCGTGAGTCGGACATCGACCTGCTGACGGCACTGACCGGCGCCGGACCGGCTTGGCCCGCCTTGCTTGCCCAGGCCATGCTGACCTATGCGGAGGCGAAAGGCTTGCCTTCCGGAATCGCCGAAAGGGCCGCCAAAGCGATTGTCGCCGGCGCGGGTCAATTGGTCGCCACGGGCGAAGATTCTCCCCGGGACATTGTCCAAACGTTCTTGGACTATAGGGGCACCACGGCCGCGGGGTTGCAAGCGATGATCGGCAATGGTTTCATCGAGGCCGTCCATGCCGGCCTCGACGCGGCCGCCGTGACCGCGGCAAGGATGTCGGCCGAGATGGGGACCGTTAACAGGGATCATTAACGAGGGTGGCGACTGGTGCGGAGCCTTCAATCGCCCTTAACAGTCGAATGCCACCAAAATCGAACCAAAGGGGAAGCAAAATGAGGAGACTGCTCGCATCAACCATAATCGCTACCGCCTTCGCAGGCCTCGCCAGTGTGGCGTCGGCGCAGGAATGCGGCCGCGTGACGATCGCGAACATGAACTGGCAGTCGGCTGAGGTCCTTGCGAATGTCGACAAGATCATCCTCAGCGAAGGCTACGGATGCGATGCGGAGCTGGTCATCGGCGATACCGTCCCGACCCTCACCTCGATGACGGAGAAGGGCGAGCCCGATATCGCGCCAGAGGGTTGGGTAGACCTCCTGCCCGAGGTCGTCACCAGAGGCATCAAGGAGGGCAAGCTCGTTTCGACCATTGCCGCCCTCTCGGACGGCGCCGTGCAGGGCTGGTGGATCCCGAAGTACATTGCCGAGGCCCATCCGGACATCAAGACGATCGACGATGCGCTCAAGCATCCCGAACTGTTCCCCGCGCCCGAGGACCCCTCCAAGGGGGCAGTGTTCAACGGACCGCAGGGATGGGGCGGGACCGTCGTGACCGCTCAGCTCTTCAAAGCCTACGAAGCCGAGAAGGCCGGCTTCGTCCTCGTCGACACCGGCTCCGCCGCGGGTCTGGACGGGTCCCTGGCCAAGGCTTATGAGCGCGGGGAAGGCTGGATGGGCTATTACTGGGCACCGACGGCCCTGCTCGGCAAATACGAGATGGTCAAGCTCGATCACGGCGTTCCCTTCGACGAGGCTGAATGGAAACGCTGCAACACCGTTGCCGACTGCCCCGATCCGAAGCGCAACCATTGGCCGGCCGACAGCGTGCAGACCCTGGTGACGACCCGGTTCGCCGAGCGGGCGGGGCCCGCCGTGATGGACTATCTGAAGACCCGGTCCTGGTCCAACGAGACGGTCAACAAGCTGCTCTCCTGGATGACCGACAATCAGGCCACCGGCGAGGAAGGCGCGGAATATTTCCTGCGGAACAACGAGGATATCTGGACCAAGTGGGTTTCGCCGGAGGCCGCCGAAAAGATCAAGAAAGCGGTAATGTAACGGGAAAACCCGCAAATCCGCGGGAAGGGGCGGCGGCCACACCGCCGCTCCTTCCCGTTGGCGCGACGTCTCGTCTCATCGACGTCCCGCGAACACGTGGCGGAACCCGCCACTGCGCCGGCCTCCCGTTGCCGGCGTTCCGCCTTCGCGCTCCAAGGCGGCAACCCGGATCAAGGCCTGATGGTCGACCAGAGAGGTTCTAAAGGATGGACTGGTTCTACACCTTCCCTCACTTGAACAACGACTTGTTGCGGGCCCTCAAGAAGAGCATAGACGAAGGCTTTCGCTCCTTCACCCGGACCTATGGCGATTCGATCGAATCCTTCTTCGATCCTCTGCAGTATTTTCTCGTTCAGTCCGAGCAGTTCATGACGAAGACGCCATGGCCGATCATCATGCTGCTGATCGCCGTCATCGCGTGGTTCGCCAGCCGCAACTGGAGGATCGTGGCAAGCACGATCGCCACATTGGTTCTCATCGGCCTCTTCGACATGTGGGAGGACACGATGAAGACCATTTCGATGATCTTCGTGTGTACCGTGCTGTCGATCATTCTCGGCATTCCGATCGGCATCGCCATGTCGCGGTCGGACCGCCTGCAGAACATGATCAATCCGGTTCTGGATGTCATGCAGACGATGCCGAGCTTTGTCTATCTGATCCCGGTCGTCATGCTGCTTGGCATCGGCAAGGTGCCCGGCCTGATCGCGGTCGTCGTTTACGCAATCCCGCCGATAATCCGACTCACCAATCTTGGCATCCGGCTCGTCGACAAGGACGTGCTGGAAGCCGCCGACGCGTTCGGCTCGTCGGGGTGGCAGCGCCTGAAGAACGTCCAGATGCCGCTTGCCCTGCCCACCATCATGGCGGGCATCAACCAGACCATCATGATGGCGCTCGCCATGGTCGTCATCGCATCGATGATCGGCGTCCAGGGGCTTGGACAGCCGGTGCTGAAGGCGATCGCCAACCAGTATTTCACCCTCGGCGTGTTCAACGGCCTGGCGATCGTGGGCATCGCGATCATCTTCGACCGGGTCAGCCAAGCCTACGGCAAGCGGTTGCAGAAGCACCTGGAGATCGTGCATGGCTGATTCCGGGACCAGCGATTACAGCATCGAGATCCGAGGTCTCTACAAGATCTTCGGTCACCAGCCCTCGGCCTATATCGATCTCGTCAAGAAGGGTATGACGAAGGCCGAGCTGAACGAGCGCTACGGGCAAGTGCTGGGCCTGAAGGATATCAATATCCAAATGCCGGCGGGCAGCATCCAGGTCATCATGGGGCTCTCCGGGTCAGGCAAGTCCACTCTCATCCGCCACATAAACCGGCTGATCGACCCCACGATCGGTGAGGTGCTCGTGGGCGGCGTTGACGTCGTCAAGATGAGCGAAAGGGAGTTGCGCGACTTTCGCCGCCACAAGACGGCGATGGTGTTCCAGAAGTTTGCCTTGCTGCCGCACCGAAACGTTCTCGAGAACACGGTTTACGGTCTCGAGGTCCGGGGGGTGCCCCGTGCCCAGCAGGTCGAGGCCGCCATGCGCTGGATCGAGAGAGTTGGCCTGAAAGGCTTCGAGGATCGCTATCCCAACCAGCTCTCGGGCGGCATGCAGCAGCGCGTCGGTTTGGCCCGCGCGCTGACCAACGACGCGCCGATTCTGCTGATGGACGAGGCCTTCTCCGCGCTCGATCCGCTAATCCGCATGGATATGCAGACCGTTCTTCTCGATCTCCAGAAGGAGATCAAGAAGACCATCGTGTTCATCACCCACGATCTCGACGAAGCGCTACGGCTCGGTGATCGCATCGCCATCTTGAGGGACGGCGAGGTGATCCAACAAGGCACCGGCCAGGAAATCGTGCTGCGACCGGCAGATGACTACATCGCCAGGTTCGTCAAAGAGGTGAACCGTGGCCGGGTGATCAAGGTAGATGCTGTAATGTCGCCCATTGAGCCCAACGCCGTTCCGTCAACGCTCACTATCCCCGCGGGAACCGTGCTCGAAGATGCTGCAAGGTCGATGACCGAAGCGCAGGTGGAAGAGGCCGACATCGTGGATGGCTCGGGAGAACGTATCGGCCGTCTCGACATGCGGCGGACCATCTCGGCCATGGTCGCGCCGAGCCCCCATCGGGCCGAGGCCGAGCCGGATCACCGGTCGGCAGTCGCTTCCACGAACTTGTTCCAGTAGCCGCAAATTCACGGTTCGGGATCGCTGCTCTCTTTGGCAGCTGCGTCATATCGGGATCCAACTCTCCGGCCGGGCAAGCATCGGCAGCCGCAGCAGCCTGAGCGGTGCCTCACGCGCGCGTGAGCTTGAGCTCCGCCCGGTGTCCCGTGACAACGCCCCTAAAAGGGCATCCGCATCTGAATAATCGCGGTCCCGAGGATCTGTTGCACCGGTCGAGCCGGTTCCGGTTGCGGCACCCACTCGGCTTCTTCGGCGTCTCCGATCGCTCGACCTTCCGGTGGTTCACCCGGCGCCGGCCTGACCCGGACCCGTTCGCCGCGGCTCTGGCCATCGCCCTCCGGCGCATCTCGCCTCGCGACGCGCATCTGCAAGTCGCGTCGGGCAACACCGGGTTGTGACTCTCGCACACATCGCAGTGCTTCGCGTGGCGCTCGGTGCGCACGGCCTGATCCCGGCTAAGAAGCGCCGCTCGGTGGACGCGGTCGGGACGACACCGCACCGGCAGGAGATGCACTGCCTCCTGAACGAACCGGGAGACGAGCAAGCGCGCCTACCGGCGGCACTGGAAGGTCGAAAAACGTCTGTCCGTGACCGAATGACGCCCGGCCGCGTGCAGCGTTTCCGTCCCCGGACGCTTGTTCCGGAGATGCAATAAAATGAAAATAGGTTGCCATGGATTTCATTAAAATGATATGAGACGGTCACCGGTTCAGAATCCTGCCGGAGGCGCGCTTGCGCACGCGCCGGGTGTCTTCAGTCGGCAATCGATCTGGGAGCTTAACGGTGAAAGCAATGAGATCCAGGAACACGAGACTTTCGGTTTTGTCGGCCTGTGCGATCGGCGTCGCTGCGCTTGCGGGGGGCTTGGGAGGTGTTGCTCCTGCCGCCGCCCAGACGACGCTGACGGTCGTCAGCTATGGCGGCGGGTATCAGGAGGCGCAGGACAAGGCGTTCTTCACGCCATTCGCCGAGGCGAATCCGTCGATCACGATTCGTCAGGACAGCCCCAGCAGCAACGCAAAGCTGAAGGCGATGGTCGAATCCGGCAACGTCACCTGGGACGTCGTCCTCGTCGATGACAGCTTTGGCCTGGATACCGATGCGGCTTGGCTCGAGCCGATCGATTACTCGATCGTCGACAAGAGCAAGTTCATCGAGGGCTACGCCGGGACCTACCGCGTTGGCGCCGACGTGGAGGCCACCGTTATGGCCTACCGGACCGACCATTTCGATGGCAGGGCGCCGGCAAACTTCGCCGACTTCTTCGATACCGAAAAGTTCCCCGGCAAGCGCGCGGTGTGGAAGTTCGCCCCGGGCGGCATCTTCGAGGCGGCGCTCCTCGCGGACGGCGTCGCTCCGGATGACCTCTATCCGATCGACGTCCAGCGCGCCCTGAAGAAGCTCGATACCATCAAGGACGACATCATCTGGTGGGAGACGGGCGCACAGGCCGAGCAGCTCCTGGCGAGCGGCGAGGCAAGCCTCGGTCTGGTATGGGTCAGCCGCGCTCTCAACGCCTCCGAGGACGGCACTGTCGGCATCAGCTGGGGCCAGTGGACGACCCAGAACGGTTTCTGGGTGGTGCCCAAGGGCACGAAGAACAAGGAGCTTGCGATGAAGGCGATCGAGTTCTTCACCTCGGTCCCGCAGCAGGTCGAGTTCACCAAGTACATGCCTTACGGCCCGACCAACAAGCACGCCATCGACAAGGCCGCCGACCGGTACAAGGGCAACTTGCCGACCGATCATCTCGACACCCGGGTTGTCGTCGATTCCGCTTGGTGGAGCGCCAACGTGGCCGACGTCGATCTCGAGTTCCAGGATTGGCTGCTTCAGTAGCACGCGGTTGCCGTAGGAACTCCTGCAGCAGAGTGGCTCGGACCCGCCGGCCTGCGCGCCGGCGGGTCGGGCCTCGGGATTTCGATCGGCTCGGTTAGGAGGGCGTACGGTGTCGGAGGTTGCGGCACATTCCCGTCGTCCGCTGCCTGCTCCGCGGACCGGCGGGTGGTGGAGGCATTTCGGTCGGCGCCGCGGCGCGTATCTCTGGCTGCTTCTGCCGGCGGTCTCCTTTCTCGCCGTCTTCTTCGTCTATCCGCTGGTCGAGATCATCCTGAGGAGCTTTCCCGACTCTTCGCTGTCCTTCTACCAGCGGATCTTCACCTCCACCCTGTACGTCCGGGTCATCGGCGAGACCTTCAAGACCTCGGCTCTCGTCATGGTGATATGCCTGCTGCTTGCCTATCCATACGCCTACGCCATGGCGCATGCGAGCCGCCATGTCCTCGTCGTCCTCGCCATCGCCCTGCTGCTGCCGTTCTGGGTCAGCCTGCTGCTGCGCACCTTCTCGTGGCTGATCCTTCTGCAGAACACCGGCCTCATCAACAAGGCGCTGATGGGTCTCGGTCTGATCGATGCGCCGCTGCCGCTGATCCGCAACCAGACCGGCGTCGTCATCGGCATGGTGCACATCCTTCTTCCCTATGCCGTGCTTCCGCTCTACGCGGTAATGCGCAAGATCGACGGCCGGCTGATGGAGGCCTCGTCGATCTGTGGCGCCGGCTGGGGGCGGAGCTTTGTGCGCGTCTACTTTCCGCTGTCGCTTCCCGGAGTGTACGCCGGTGCGCTCCTGACGTTCACGCTGTCGCTCGGCTTCTACATCACGCCGGCTCTCCTTGGCGGTCCGCGCGACACGATGATCGCCCAGCTCATCGCCATACAGGTCAGCGAACAGCTTAATTTCGGCCAGGCCAGTGCCTTGGCGGTCGTTCTTCTCGTCTTCACGGCCGCGGCCTTCGGCCTGTTCGGTCTCCTTCTGAGCTTCGGCGCCAAGGCGCGGCGCCGCGCGGTGGTCGCATGAGGATGTCTTCGCTCGTCCGCAAAGTCGTGTTTTGGGTGTTCGTCTCAGGGGTGGCGTTCTTTCTCGTCGCGCCGACGCTGATCGCCGTGCCCATCTCGTTCACGACGACGGCGGGCATTCAATTTCCGCCCGAGGGCTTCACGCTGAAGTGGTACGGTGCCGTCTTCGCCAGCCGCGATTGGCGCGAGGCGATGCTGAACAGTCTCATCATCGCGATCGCGACTTCGGCGCTATCCCTCGTTCTCGGAACCGCAGCGGCCCTCGTGCTGTCTCGGGCCAAATTCCGTGGCAAGACAATCCTGCTCGGCCTGCTCCTGAGCCCGCTGGTAACGCCCGTCATCGTGCTGTCGGTCGCCATGTACATGGTGTTCGCCCGCTGGGGATTGTCGGGTTCGTTCGCCGGCCTGATCGCCGCCCACACCGTTCTGGCTCTGCCCTTCGTGATCGTCTCCGTGCTCGCCAGCCTGAAGACGCTCAACGCGAATCTCGAGCTCGCGAGCGCCGGGCTCGGTGCGACGCCATGGTTCACCTTCCGCCGGGTGACCCTGCCGCTGATCCTTCCCGGCGTCGTCTCGGGCGGCATCTTCGCGTTCATCACCTCGTGGGATGAAGTGGTGATCGCGATCTTCCTGGCCGATGTTTCCACCCGTACGGTCCCGGTGATGATCTGGACTCAGCTTCGCGCCATGCTCGATCCGGCGACCGCCGCGGTCGGCGCCATCCTTATCGCCATCTCGGCCGTCGGAATGCTCATCACCTACAAGCTGCGACCGCTCAACTCATGATGATCCACGGATCTGCTGCCGAGAAGCGCGACACCGCCCTGACGCTCTCCGGAGTGTCGAAACTCTATGGCGACGTCGCTGCGATCACAGACGTGTCGTTCGAACTGAAGCGCGGCGAGTTCCTCACCATGCTCGGACCGTCCGGCTCGGGCAAGACGACGACGCTCCGGGTCATTGCGGGGTTCATAACACCGACATCGGGAACCGTGATGATCGACGGTCGCGACGTCGTCAATGTCCCACCGAATGCGCGCAACATCGGCATGGTCTTTCAGGATTACGCGCTGTTTCCGCACATGACGGTCGCCGCCAATGTCGCCTATCCACTCGAGACGCGCCGGGTTGCCAAGGCCGAGCGGATGCGCCGCGTCATGGCGATGTTGGAGGTCGTCGGCCTTGCCCACCTGGCCGATCGCTTTCCGCGCCAGCTTTCGGGCGGCCAGCAGCAGCGCGTGGCGCTCGCCCGTGCCCTCGTCTTCGATCCCGATATCGTGCTTCTCGACGAGCCCATGGCCGCCCTCGACAAGAAGCTGCGGTCGACGATGCAGCTCGAGGTTTTGCGCATCGTGAAGAAGCTCGGGGCGACCGTCATCTCGGTTACTCACGACCAGGAGGAAGCTCTGGTGATGAGCGACCGCATCGGCGTCTTCAATCAAGGTCGGCTCGTTCAGATCGGCACGCCGATGGAGCTCTATGAGGCGCCGCGAACCGAGTTCGTCGCCGATTTCATCGGCGAGGCCAATCTGCTGCGCGGCGATGCCGTGCTCGACGGCGATCGCTGCGTCATCCGCGGCGGCGGCTGGCTCGCCGCGATCCCGGCGAGCGACGCCCGCGCTTCCAAGGTCACGCCCGGGCGGCCGATCAGCGTCGTTCTCCGTCCGGAGGCGATCCGCGTCGAAACGGCCGACACCGGTACCGGGCATGCCAACCGCTGCATCGGGGAGGTCCTGGAGAAGATCTATCTCGGCGTCGAATACCGACTGCTCGTCCGTCTCGAGGGTGGGGATGTCATCCAGGTTCGCGATCGCGACACCCGCCACCTCGCCGGCGTGTCGGCCGGCGATCGCGTAGTGCTGTCGTGGGACGCGGCCGACCTCGTCCTGATCACGTCCTGACCGTCGGGTTCTCGGAGACCAACCGTGCCCCATTACAAGCCCGCTCTCGAACCGTCCTCGCTCTGGGCCGCGACCGCCGAACCCGGCCGGGACTTTCCCGCCCTCGCCGGGGCCGTGCGAACGAAGACCGTCGTCGTCGGCGGCGGCTTCACCGGGCTGTCCACGGCCCTGCATCTCGCGGAGGCAGGCCATGACGTGACCCTTCTGGAAGCGAATACGGTCGGTTGGGGTGCGTCCGGCCGCAACGGTGGGCAGGTCATCGCCGGCCTGAAATACGACCCGGATGAACTCGAGGCCATGTTTGGCCCGGACCTCGGGCCGCGTCTGGTGCGGGCGGTCGGCGGCGCGCCGGACTACCTGTTCCGCCTCGTCGAGCGCGTCGGGATCCCGTGCGACGCCCGCCAGAACGGATGGATCCAGCCCGCCCATTCGGAGGCCGCGCTCGCCATCGTAGAGCGGCGGGCGCGGCAGTGGCAGCGCCGCGGCGTGTCGGTCCGGATCCTCGACAAGAAGGCGGTGGCGAAGCTTCTCGGATCGGATGCCTATTTGGGCGGCTGGCTCGACAGTCGCGGCGGCGGAATCCAGCCGCTTTCCTACGCGCGTGGACTCGCCGCGGCAGCAGCCGACCGCGGCGCCCGGATCTATGTCGGTTCGCCCGCGCGGCGCATCGTGCGCGACGGCAGCGCCTGGCGAATCGAGACGCCGGCCGGCTCGATCGCCGCGGATACGGTCGTCCTCGCCACCAACGCCTATACCGATGACCTGTGGCCCGGGCTGAGGCGGTCGGTCGTGCCCGCGTTCTCGCTGCAGATCGCGACCGATCCCCTGCCGGATGCCATCCGCCGGACCATACTACCGGAAGGTCAGGTCGCCTCCGATACGCTTCGCCTGCTGCGTTACTATCAGATCGACCGCGACGGCCGCTTCGTCCTGGGTGCCCGCGGCCCCTTCCGCGAGGGCGTGACGCTTGCCGATGCCGGTGAGCAGCGGCGCCACGTACGCACTCTCTATCCGCAGCTCAGCGGCGTGCCGTTCCGCTACGTCTGGGCCGGCCAAGTCGCGATCACCGCCGATCACCTGCCGCATCTGCACGTTCTGGCGCCCGGCGTGTTCTCGGCGCTCGGCTTCAACGGTCGCGGCGTGGCGTTGACGACGACCATGGGGCGGTTCCTCGCGGCCCTCGCCTCGGGCACACCGGCCGAGGCAATCGATTTCCCGGTCGTGCCCCTTCGAGCTCTGCCTCTGCACGGCTTCAATCGGCTCGGCGTCCGCATTGTCACCCAGTACTACCGCCTGCGCGACCGTTTCGGATGAACGGCCGACGTCCATCTGCTTGTGAAAACCTCGAGTGAAGAAGGACGATGCCCGCTGACGAAACAATGCTACCGACCAAGACAAACGTGCTGATTGTCGGCGGCGGCATTCAGGGGCTTTCGTGCGCCTTCAATCTGGCGGAAGCCGGGATCCGGGAGGTCGTCGTGCTCGACGCCGGCTACTGGCAGGGCGGAGCCTCCGGCCGCAACGGCACGCTGATTCGCGCCGGCTTTCTGACTCCGGAGTGGACGCGCCTGTTCCACGCCTCCTACGAGGAATGGCGGGGACTGTCGAAGCGATTGCGCCACAACGTCATGTTCTCGCCCCGCAGCTATACCGTCATCGCTGAGCGCGATGCCACCGCGGCGATGTTTGAGGACGCGCTGCCGGTGCACCGTGAGGTCGGCGTCCGCTCGGCAATCCTCGGCAGGCGAGCCCTAGAGGAGCACCTGCCGGCGATCGCGCATGATCGCGTCAAAGCGGCGCTGCGGCTCTTCGACGGCGGCGTGGCGCCGCATCACGCCGTCATGAAGGGTTATCTCGCCGCCTGCCGCGAGCGCGGCGTTGCCGTTCACTATCGTCGGGCCGTCACGGGATTCGAGAAAACCGGCGGGCGCGTCTCCGCCGCTCTTGTCGGCCATCACCGCATCGTTGCCGACACCTTCGTCGTGGCGGCCGGCGCGTGCAATACGGCGCTGGCCGCACAAATGGGGGTTTCTCTCGCCGGCTACCCGATGCGGATCGAGGCGATGGCGCTTGAGCCGATGCGGCCGCTGATCGGTCCCGCCGTCTCGCTTCAGGATCGGCTCTGCTACATGCACCAGACCGCGCGTGGCGAGGTTGTCGGCGGCGCCGAGGTGCCCGAGCGGCCACACAACACCCTGCGTTCGGATCCGCCGACAATGGCGGCCACGGCCGCCGCCTATTTGGCCATGTTTCCGCGTCTTGCCGAAATGCGGATCATGCGCCATTGGGCCGGAATCATCCACGTCAGCCCCGACTTCGGGCCGATGATCGGTCGCCATCCGGCGCTCGACAACGTTTGGTTCTCGGCCGGATGGTCCTACGGCTTTACCGGTGCACCCGGCGCCGGCGCGCTGCTCGCGGCGGCAATCGCCCGGGGCACCATCGATGACCGTATACGGCCCTTCGCGGTCGACCGCTTTGAGCGCGGTCGGCCGATCGCCGAGGCGGCGATCAACCTCGCGCCGCCGGACGAGATCTCCGGCGATGTCGCGACCCCATCTACCCGCAAGGACTTGGACCGCCCTCTTGGCGCGGCTTTGACGACGTGAGTTCAGACGATGAATAGCCAGCTTTCCCCGCGCAGCATCGAGTTCTACTGGAATGGGCGCCGCATGGAAGCGCGCGAGGGCGACAGCGTCGCGGCGGCGCTGCGTCGGAACGGGATCCTGGCGATCGCGCGGTCGCGCAAGCTTCATCGGCCACTCGGCCACTCCGGCAGCTATATCGCCGGCGTGCTCGCGCGGGTCAATGGGCGCCCGAACGTCCGGCTGGATCAGGAACCGTGCCGCCCAGGGATGCGCGTCGCGATGCAGAATGTCTGGCCGAGCGCTCGATTCGACCTGCTCGCGGCCGCCCAGCTGTTGCCGGCGCGTTGGGTCTATGGCGGCTTCGAGCACAGCCGCTGGACCCCTTCCGGAGGCCGCGCCTACGCGGTGTGGGAACGGCTGATGGCGAACCTTGCCGGCATGGGAACGCCGCCGGATGCGTCGCTTCCGGCCGCGGCGCGGCCGGCCCGGCGCTTCAAGGTCGAGGTTCTGGTCATCGGAGGCGGCGTCGCGGGTCGACGCGCCGCCAACGCGGCAGCCGCGGCGGGCCGCAAGGTCGCTCTCGTCACCCGCGGCGAAACGCCGGGCCGCTTCTCGGCCGCGCTTGGTTTCACCCTCGAGCCGTTGAACGAGGCAATAGGCGTTTTCTGCGGGATGGAGCTCTTCGGCTGCTACCGGGAGGGCACTCTGCTCGTCGCTGCTCCCCACCGCCACGATGAGGGCGCGGTCGCTTTTGATGTGGACGAGATCGTAATCGCGACGGGCCGCCGCTCGATGCCGCCGCTCGTTCCGGGCAACCACGTACCGGGCGTAATGGATGCCCATGCCGCCCTTGAACTCGCTGCGGGCCATGGCGTCATGCCGGGCGATGCGGTCGCGGTCGTCGGAACGGGCGCGGAGAAACTCGTCGCCGAACGTTTGCAGGGGTTCGGGGCGAGTGTGGTCCATGTTGGCGCCATAGCAGACCTGCGCCGCATCATCGGTCGCCGCTGCGTCCGCGCAATCGACGTTGGCCGCACGGTCCGCTGCGATGCCGTCGTCCACGCCGGCCCGTGGCGTGCCGATCCCAACCTCCTGTTCCAGATCGCCGCCGAGGGTCTGTTCCAGCTTGTGGTCGACGATACCCCCCGTCGTGTCTCCGTTGTCGGCGCCGCGGCAGAGGAGGACGAGCCAATCCACGTTCCGGCGACACTCTCGCCGGACACCCTCGTCTGCCCGTGCATGGACGTCACCGCGGGGGAGCTCCTGTCGCATATCGACGCCGGCGAGACCGACCCCGAAGTTCTGAAGCGGCTGACGTCGTGCGGGATGGGGCCCTGCCAAGGATATCCGTGCTGGGAGAGCATGCTCGCCATCCTCGCCGCGCGCACGGGACGTCCACCGGGCGAGTTCCGCCGACCGAGCCATCGTCCGCCGCGGCGGTCGATCACGGTTGCCCAGGCCGCCGGCCTCTGCGGCGTTGTGGAGCCGGACCGATGAGCCGGCCGCTTCCGAACCGTGCTTCCGTCGTGATCGTCGGCGGCGGCATCCAGGGCTTGTGCTGCGCCTTCTACCTGACCACCTTCGGGGTCAGGGACATCGTGGTCCTGGACGCGGGCTACTGGCAGGGCGGGGCCTCCGGCCGGAACGGCACGCTGATTCGGCCGGGCTTCGCGAGCTTCGAATGGACGCAGCTGTTCCAGCTGTCGTGCGACGAATGGAGCAAGCTGTCGAGGAAGCTCGGCGAGAACATCATGTTCACGCAGCGCGGCTACACCATGGTGGCCGAGCAGGCGTCGACGGCGGACATGCTGAAGGAGGCCGCCGAGGTGCACCGCCAGTGCGGCGTTGACTCGTTTCTCGTCCCCGACGGTCAACTGAAGACGCTCCTGCCGGCGATCAATCACAAACGCGTCGTCGCCGCGCTGCATCTTCCGACTGGCGGATTTGCGCCGCACCACGCCGCCATGAAGGGTCTTTTGGCAGCATGCCGGCGGCGCGGCGTAGACGTTCGCTACCGGACGGCCGTGACCGCCTTCGAACGGACCGCTGATCGCGTTTCGGCGGTCTATGTCGGCGATCACCGCATCGACGCCGATACCGTCGTCATCGCGGCCGGTCCCCACAACGGGGCGATGGCCGAACTCATCGGCGTTGCTCTCGACGGCTACTCGATGCGGATCGAGGCGATGGCGCTCGAGCCGACCCGTCCGTTGATCGGGCCGGCCATCGCCCTGATCGACAGCCTCGCCTACTTCCACCAGACGTCGCGCGGCGAAGTCGTCGGCGGCACCGAAGTCCCCGAGCGGCCACGTATGTCGCTCCGGACCGACGTGCCGGTGATGGCTTCGATGGCGAAGATCTATCTGGAGATGTTCCCGCAACTCGCCGAGGTCCGGATCCTGCGTCACTGGGCCGGCATGCTGCACATCTCGTCAGACTTCGCGCCGCTGCTTGGCCCGCACCCGGCGCTCCGGGATCTCTGGTTCAGCGCCGGGTGGTCCTACGGCTTCGCGGGTGGGCCCGGCGGGGGATTGCTGCTCGCCAAGGCGATCGCCACCGGCGAGATCGACGCACGGATGAAACCGTTCGCCCTCGACAGATTCGAGCGCGGACAGCCGATCGCCGAAGCGGGTATTGTTCTGGCGAAGAATTGAGATAATACCAGCAGCTTAGGTGGCCGGAGGTCGCCGAATTTCTTGTGTTTCGCTCAATAGTGTGTCGACCATATGAATGAGAGTAACCCGCACCCGCGCCTCCAGAACTCAACAAGAGAGCCGCTCGACCCGGTAAACGATCTCGGTGTACGGCTGAAGGAGCTGCGCCGCTCGCACGGCATGACCCTGGCGCAGCTGGCCGCGAAGACGGGGCTGTCGGTCGGCTCTCTGTCGCAGGTCGAACGCGGTCTCGTCTCGCCGACGATCCGCACAATCTACAGCGTCGCCACCGCGCTTGGCGTCTCTCCGGCATGGATCATCGATCCGGACAGCACCAGCGGGTACAATCCAGATGGGGGCTATATCGTGCGGGCGACCCGCCGCCCTGAGGTCCTTAACAGCAACGGCGTCGTGAAGCATCTTGCGACACCGGAAATGCAGCGGCGCTACAGGGGATTCGTCGTGACGGTTCGGCCCGGTGGCAGCTCCGGCGACGAACAGTACACCCACGCGGGTGAGGAGATCGGCATCGTCCTGAACGGCAGCCTGGTGCTTGAGATCGGCCAGGGCACCTACAGGCTGAACAAGGGCGACAGCTTCGCCTTTCCGAGCTCGCTGTCGCATCGCTTCTATAACGACACCGCCGGCGACGCGGTGGTCTTCTGGGTCAACAGCGTCGAATAACGCCGGGCACTCAGGGCGGCGGCCGCTTGCGGTAAGGGATGGCGGCACTGCGAGCCGCCGCGAGTCTTTCCGGGGCGGTCTTGCATTTTGCCGCGGTGCCAAGAGCTCGGTTGCTGCCCGCATCCCGGCGTCAGACGCTTTGTCGCATCAGGACGGGGGCATCGCTCAGGGGCGGCCGGACGCGCCGCTGCTCCGTTGACGCCTCGCACCGAATTCCGTGCACATGAACGCACTCGGCGGAGGCGACGGATCAGATTCTTCGACAGAACATCAACAGGCTAGGCGGTTCTTGGGTTCGAATCCCCCTGGGGACAGCCAATTCTTCCAAAGATTTCTTCCGATGCGCCGGCCGAAAAACTGCCCACCTCTTGCCCAGTATCCCTCGTCCACGTGGGCGTTTGAGTAGTCGCGATATCCTCTTCGTTAAAGCGAAATTTACAAAGCTGCGTAACATTGTTGTAATATTGCATCGAGAGGCGCGGCCTGGGGGGCGGCATGGCGGAGTTCGAAGATGATCTGGCGCTCAGAAGCGTCAGACGGCACTTCGGTGTTCCCAAAAATGCCTCTGTCTCGATTCGGAAGGCCCACCGCCTCTACTCGACGGCTTGGATAATCAGCGTTTCCGAAGGCGCGCTAAGCGAAACATACCTCGTCAAGTTCGCGCGCGAGGGGGCGGAAAATCAGGTTCGACTCGCTCAAAGGGCCAACGAGATCTTCATCGGTTACCCCGTTCACGTTCCTTCCGAAATTCGGCACGATCCAGAGCATGACTTGATCGTCTCCCGGGCCTTCCCTGGGCGCAGCCTCGAAGCGCTGATGGCAGACCGCGGCTGGCCGAACCCCGTTCGATGGTATGGGGATCTGTCGCGGACGCTGCATCTGGCCGGCCTGTGGCTCAGGCGGTACCACCAGGTGGACCGGCATCCGGGTTCCCTTTCGGAGCCGCTGATGCGCTACTTGGAGCGAAGAAGAGAGAAGCTCGACCGGCTTTCGCCGGCTTCCCGGAGGAAACTCCTCCGGCTGGTGGGCGGTGACATCATCGACAACGTCGTCGTGACCCATTCGGACTTTTCGCCGGGAAACATCCTCTCGAACGGACGGGCGCTCTGCGTCGTCGATTTCGGGATCGCGGAGTGGACTGAGATGTCCCCGTGGTGGGATGTCGTGACCCTGCTGATCTCGCTCGATCGCTACTTTTTGTTCCGAAGGCTGACCCCGCTCTATTGGGTTCGACCTCTCATCGCGCACCTCAAAGATCAGTTTCGGGTGGCGTACGGACAGGCCCCGCCCGAAGACCACCGGCCCATGCTCGCCTGCGCCGCGGTTCGGCATTTCTCTTTCGCCGGAAACTGGACCGCGGACGCCCTCAGAAACGATCCTCGAGCGCGATGGCACGCGGAACAGCTCGAGCGCATCTTGGACAAAGTTTGACCTCCATCCTTCGGCAACACCGAGTTGACGCGTTGAAAACCAATCCCACCGAACTGTTCCGGAGTCCGTGCTGCCGATCCGATTTGGCGGCGCGAGACGATCGTCTGGAGTGTCGTTCCTGTGGACGATCCTATCCGATGGGCGACGGCCTCTTTCGATTCGTGACGGGAAAGAGCACCCACGGGGAGTTCTCGCCGGCGGAGATGGAGGAACTCCTGGCGCTCGCGCGGGCGAAGGGCTGGCGCGAGGCGCTGGAGACATATGCCCGCCCCAGGCGGCCGCGCGCCATTCAGATGGTGTCGGACCCCCGGCGCTTTCGGTCGATCGAGTCGCTGCGGGCCGTCGGGGGAGGGCGGGTCCTGGACTTCGGCTGCGGCTACGGGGGCGTTTCGCTGGAACTGGCGAAAATCTTCGACGAGGTTGTCGCCGTGGACGGCTCTGCGGATCGCGTGTCCTTTCTCAACATCGTGAAACGGCAGGATTGCATCGACAACATTGTCCCCGTCTGCCACATCGATCCTGCGCACCTGCCGTTTCCGAACGATCACTTTGATGCGGTCGTCCTGATCGGTGTTCTGGAGTACCTGCCGATGAGCTTTCCCGATGATGGCCCGGCCGAAGCCCACCATAAGTGCCTGACGGAGTTCCGCCGCGTTCTCCGCCCCGGCGGTCATCTGCTCATCCACACGAAGAACCGCTTTGGATGGCAGTACTGGCTGGGGGGGCGGGACCATTCCGGGCTGCGCTTCGCCCCAATCCTTCCGGTTCCCGTCGCCGACGCGCTCCTGCGGACCCTGAAAGGCCGACCCTACCGCATCATCAACTACAGCTACCGGGGCTATCGGAGGCTCCTGCAGCGGGCGGGCCTTGAGAATGTCCGGTTCCAGTGGCCGGTGCCCGGCTACCAGACTCCGGACTACGTCCTGGGCCTGGAGGATACGTCTTCTGAGCTTCGGAAGATCGATCAAGGCTACCACTCGTCCGGCAAGGCCCTGGCGCTTCGTGCTCTCAGTTTGGCGGGTGTTCTCAAGCACGTCGTTCCGCACTACAGCATCACGGCCGTAAAGCCACGCTACTAGGCTGGTCGTTCGACGGCGTGCCGTCGGATGCGCCAAACGTCGTCGGCTGCCAGATCCGGCGCACGCCGACCGGCGGGCTTCCGGGTGCTGCCCGGCATGCTTCCGGCACCGCTTTAGCGCGCCCGGTCTAATTCGCGGCCAAAGATCCGCGCAGATACTGCAGGAGCCTTATGAATTTACCGCAAGAAGCCCCATTCGTTGCGGTCCCACCAAGGAGGCGATGAGATGCTATGCCGCTTTCCCGGAGGCACGAAAGGGATGGTGGGTGTGGCTTACACGAGGCCCTATGACGATCCCATCTGCGTGAGGTCCGGCGAGACCGTCACGCCTGTCCCGGGCAAGGTCACACTGACACCGTAGGCTGGGCATGGTGCACGGGACCCGGCGGGAAATCCGGTCGGTCGGCCAGGGGCCTCACAGGAGGAACGGCGGACGCACGGGGCCGGATAAGGGCTGAACGCGGTGGTTCCGTATGGACCGCTGGACCGCCTCACCACTGGCCGAAGCGGGCGAGGGACGCAGCGCCCTCGGCGGTGGCCCGGCAGCCGTTGCCCTGGTGGCGCCACCCCGTGACGATCCTGTCCGCCGAGATCGTGAATCGGGTCTCGCACCGGTAATAGTGCTTCTCCAGAGGGACCTGGACCGGAACGCGGATCTCGGTCGTTTCCGAGTAGGTGTCGGAGTCGGTGCTGCCGGCCTTCGTGGCCTCGCCGGTCTTTTCGACCTTCACGGTCTCGTACCTCGTGTAGCCGCCGGTCGTATACTCCTCGACATGGACAAATTCGACCACCTTGGCGCCGTCGGCCAGTTCGTACACCTTGTCCGGCACCCCCCAGGCCGCGATCAACTCGCCTTCCGGCGCCCCGACCCAGCTCCGCAGGCTTGCCTGGTAGTTCTCGACGGTGGCGCAGGCCGATAGACAAGCCAGCACCGGCAGAACCGCAACGATTCGGAAACGCATCCCCCTGCCCCAGAACAGTCCCGCCGGGAGAGCCCCGACGACACCGAGCATGACAGCGCAACCGATTGGTTAATGTCAATTACGAACATCAACTTTCGGGCGAAATCCCGCCAGGAGAACCCGTGCGGCCAGGCCAGGGCGCGGACAGAGGTCTTGCGAGAGGCTCAGATCGGTCCGGGGCGCTTCAACGGAGACGCTCTTCGCTCCATCCTGCTCTTCATTTGCCGGAACGACTGCGCGCCCCGGACGCTATTCTTATCTTGCATCGAGCCGGTCCCGGGCGCGGCGAGCGCGCCGTCGCGGGAGAGGAGCCCGTCGGCCACGACAAGGAGGCATCATGGAACCTCAGAAGGGCATATTCGTCTGCACCGAGTGCGGCAGCTTCGAAAGCGCCGGCGGATTTTCCCGGCCGCCATCGTCCGATGACCGTGGTCCTTGGTCGGGCGTTCGCGATGCGATTCGCTGCGCCCGCTGCGGCTACGGCATACCCGCGCATCTCGGCGAGCGCTGGGACGGCATGACCATCGAACAGGCGAGGGAGACGTGGCTTCGGGTCTTTCGACCGACCGCTTTTCGCGGACCGGTTCCGCGGTCGCCGCTCGGGGCCGATCTGAACCGCGTCGTTGTCGTGAAGAGCACCATAGAGGAGCTGCGGCTGCGCGGGCGCGGATTGTATCGCGTCGTCAGGGAGATCGATTACCACCCATGCTACAGATCGTTCGGCGGGGGGCGGCGCTATGATGATCTTGCGGAGCCTCTGGAGACCTACAGCTCCGAATATCTCTGCGATGGCGATCTGGCCTAGGACGGTCCGGCCGCACCCGGTTCGCCGATGTCGGGCGATCTGCGTGGGCCGTACGGCCTTCTCTCCACGCCAGCCTACGGCTGGTTGTCAAACTGCGCGCCAAACCCGGCTCGTCGGGGACGGTCGCGGAGGCCTCGCGCGCGATCCCGGATCGGAGTATGCTCCCCGAAATGGCGGGTCGCGGCTCACTCGTGACCGGCCGACCCAGTTGGGCGTCAGGCGCACGGGGAGAGACCGCGGCCCCCTCGAACCAGCGGTTCGGGAGGTATGAACATGGCCATCGGAAACCCCATCCGGAATCCCATCGAGTGGGGGTGGGATCACCTCAGGAGCGCCAATCTCACCGCAGGCCGGGCGGCACGTGCGCTGCGTCGGCCCGAAACGGCCCGCGCCGCCCCGCGCCCGGCGGTCCGCCGGATCGCGGCCTCCGACCTCCGGGACGTCCTTGCCAAAGGTCTTGCCGATTTCGGGGCGTACCGGACCGACGTTCTTTTCCTTTGCCTCATCTATCCGGCTGCGGGTGTCGTCCTGGCCCGGCTCGTCGCCGGATACGACATGCTGCCGCTGCTGTTCCCTCTGGCGTCCGGCTTTGCGCTGATCGGGCCGGTCGCCGCGGTGGGGCTCTACGAGATGAGCCGGAGGCGAGAGCAGGGCAGGACCGTCACCTGGGCGGACGCCTTTGGCGTCGTCCGTTCGCCGGCCTTTCCGGCGATCGTGGCGCTGGGCCTGCTCTTGCTGGCGATCTTCCTGCTCTGGCTGGTCGCGGCCTATGCGATCTACGCGGCCACGCTCGGTCCGGAACCGCCGATCTCGATCGGGGCGTTCTTCCGTGACGTGTTCACGCCACGTGCGGGCTGGACGATGATCGGCGTCGGCGTGGGGGTCGGCTTTCTCTTCGCCTTGCTGGTGCTGTCGATCAGCGTGGTGTCGTTTCCGCTGTTGCTCGACCGGAATGTAGGGCTGGTCACGGCGGTGCGGACTTCGGTCCGGGCGGTCGTCGAGAACCCGGGCCCCATGGCCCTCTGGGGACTGATTGTCGCCGGCGGTTTGGTGATCGGCATGGCGCCCGCGCTACTCGGCCTCATCGTCGTCATGCCCGTGCTCGGCCACGCCACCTGGCATCTGTATCGCAAGGTGGTGGCACCCTGATCCCACGGCCCGTCGCCCGGCTCGGCAGCGGCACGGACCGGCGGTCGCGGCGTTAGGGGTGGCGGTCATCGGCGGTGCGGCGGCCCCGCGGCGTCTGCTCGCCGGGCCGGGCTCTACTTTGGGCCTTTCGGCAAGGGTCTGCGCCGGCATTTCGATGGCACTTGAAAAGCCGAATCCTCCTACTTAGATCGGCAAGTGACCGATCACCCCGGACGAGGGCCGGTGCGGCGCCCATGGGGCCGTACTGCAATGCTATTGAGGGTATCGCTTCGCAAGGAGGGTATCGCTCATGCCGCTATCGCACGTCATCGACATCGCGCGGCGATCCGCCGCGAATCACCGCACAAGGCCGGCCGTCGCGCTCGGCGGAAACGCTTGGCGCCGAATCGGCGCCTGGGTCCGCACGACGCGATCATGGCTCGCAGACCGGAAGAGCTGCGCCGGACCGGGCAGGGTTCCCCTCCCGTATCAACCGATTCCGTTGAGATGAAGGCACTCGGTGCGTTCCCGATCTCTACGGGGCGCCGTCCGACGATCACCTGAAGACTGACTTCGGTGCCCGCGCCGGAGCCGGTGCCGAATCTTTGCGTCGATGCGGTCGAACGCCCGGCATCGCGACCGGGCGTCGGCGGGTCGGTCGAGTGATTCCGATCGGCGCGGGCGCCTCGCACGGCCCAATGCGGGCGCCGACGATCTTGCATGAAGAGGTAAAGGAGGTAACGAGACGATGAGAATTGCCCAAGTTGCTCCCCTTGCCGAAGCCGTACCGCCGAAGCTCTATGGCGGCACCGAGCGCGTCGTCTCCTACCTTACCGAGGAACTTGTCTCCTTGGGTCATGATGTAACCCTCTTCGCGAGCGGCGATTCCGACACCTCTGCGGAACTCGTGCCGATCACGCCCCGGGCGCTGCGCCTCGATCCCTCCGTGCGCGACATGGTGGCCCCCCATATCGTTATGCTCGAAACGGTTTCGCGCCGTGCCCGCGAGTTCGACATCATCCACGTCCACATCGACCACCTGCACCTGCCGCTCTTC
Organism: uncultured Rhodospirillaceae bacterium; assembly: GCA_964551315.1. Lineage (GTDB taxonomy): Bacteria > Pseudomonadota > Alphaproteobacteria > Dongiales > Dongiaceae > Virgifigura. The sequence continues at coordinate 21,279 of CAZKCM010000005.1, forward strand.
TCCTGGCGACGGCTGCCGTTCCTGACCACCTTGCACGGCCGGCTCGATCTGCCGGAGATCGTGCCCGTGTTCGAGGCCTATCCAGAGGCCCCGTTCGTTTCCATCTCGGGCGCCCAGCGCCGGCCGCTGCCCGCGGCGAACTGGATCGGAACGGTGTATCACGGCCTGCCGGACCACTTTCTCCGCTTCAACCCGCGGCCCCAGGGGTATCTCGCCTTCCTTGGCCGCATCTCCCCGGAGAAGGGGCCCGACCGCGCCATCCGGATCGCCGCCCGGGTCGGAATGCCGCTCAAGATCGCCGCGAAGGTCGATAATGCCGACCGCGCCTACCACGAGGCCGTGATCGAGCCGATGCTGCGCGACCACGCGGGACTGGTCGAGTTCATCGGCGAGATCGCGGAGCACGAGAAGGCGGAGTTCCTCGGCAACGCGGCCGCCCTGCTGTTCCCCATCGATTGGCCGGAGCCCTTCGGCTTGGTCATGATAGAGGCGATGGCCTGCGGTACGCCGGTGATCGCCTTCAACCGCGGCTCCGTCCCGGAGGTGCTCGAGAGGGGCGTCACCGGCTTCATCGTCGAGGACGAAGTCGGAGCGGCGACGGCCGTGCGGCGGCTGGACGACCTCGACCGGCACCGCATCCGTGCCGCGTTCGAGGGCCGCTTCACCGCCCGCCGGATGGCCGAGGACTACCTGGCCCTTTATGAGCGCGTCGCCACCGGCGCCGCGATTCCGTCTCTCGCCGTCGCGGCCGAATGACGGCGGAAGACGCGGGGATGGGGCGCTTCCCATCCCCGCCGCGGCTCGGTCGGCTCCATCACGGCGACCGGGGCGCGTCGGGCCGGCCGAGCCGGGGTGCCGATCGACCGGCCCGCGAGCCCTCGGGCAGCATCGCGACGAACGCCTCCATCGCGCGGCTGCGGTAGCGTTCCCGGTGCCACAGGGCGTGAAACGGGCGCGAGGGAAACGGAAAGCGCAGGACGCGCAAAGAGCCTGAGCGAAGGCCCGCCTCGATCACCAGGCGCGAGATCGCGGTGGCGCCGGCGCCGTCTTCGACCGCCGCCCGGACGGCCTCGTTGGACGGCAGCTCGAGCACGACCCGAAGCCGGTCGACGCCGAGGCCGAACGGTCGCAAGGCGGCGTCGAACTCCGCACGCGTGCCGGACCCCGGCTCGCGCAGGACCCAGTCGGTCTCGGGGAGGCGGTCCGGTTCGAGCCGGCGGAGCTTCGCCCAGGGATGATCGGCCCCGACGACGAGCGCGAGGGTGTCGCCGGCCAGCTCGCGGTCCGCGAGCGCCGGCTCGTCGACCGGACCCTCCACGAAGCCGAGATCGGCTGCGCCCTCGAGCACGGCGTCGGCCACTTGGCGCGTGTTGCCGATGACGAGCCGGATCGCGATCTCCGGATGGCGCCGGCGGTAGCGGTGAAGAAGCGGCGGGAGCCAGTAGTTGGCGATCGTCTGGCTGGCGTGAATGGCAAGCGAGCCGCGCTTCAGGCCGGCGTGCTCGACCAGGACGCGCTCGGCCGCGGCGGCCCGCGCCAGGACCGCCTTGGCCTCGCCGAGGAAAAGCCGGCCCGCCTCGGTCAGCTCGATTCGCCGCCCGACGCGATGGAACAGCGGCACGCCGTGGCGGGTTTCGAGGGCGGCCACGGCTGCGCTTGCCGCCGACTGCGTGAGCTTGAGCTGCCGGGCGGCGCGGGTCACGTGCAGCGCCTCCGCCACGGCCACGAAGATGCGCAGTTGTTCCAGGGTCACGACAATCCGCTCCGGTTCCGTCCTTCGCGCAGAACGCCCCGGAGAATGACCCGATCGGCGGCGATGGTCGAGCGGTCGGTGGCGGCCTTGGCCGATGGTCAGAGAAGAGTTTTGATCAGCAACAGGCTGAACCCGGCGATGAAGAGCGACGATACGGCGCCGAGGACGAGCGGCCGCAGCCCCTTGCGCGCGAGCTTCCGGGCGTCCGTTCCCAGACCCATGGCGGCGAGCGCCATCGACAGAAGGAAGCCGTTTGCCGGCACGATCCAGGCCTTCGCTTCCGCCGGGACGACGTCGAAGCTGTTCGCTCCGACAACCGCGACGAAGCCGAAAACGAACCAGGGCACGGGCAGGCGCTCGGCCCGGCCTTGTGCTCCGCCCCGGCTCCCGGCCGTGAGAAGGGCGAGGGCCAGCACCACGGGGGCCAGCAGCATGACGCGCGCGAGCTTCGCGACCGTGCCGAGCTCGCCAGCCTCCTCGCCGCCCTGAAACGCGGCCGCCACGACCTGCGCGATCTCGTGGATCGAAGCGCCGGCCCACAGGCCGTATGCCTGCGCATCAAGGCCCAGTGCCGAGGGCAGCAGCGGGTACAGGAGCATGGCCGCGGAGCCGAAGACCGTGACGCAGGCGACCGCGTAGGCGACGTCCTCCTCCCGGGCGCGGGTGACCGTGTTCGTCGCGATGACCGCCGAGGCGCCGCAGATCGAGGTCCCGGCGGCGATGAGCTCGGCCAGCTTCCGCTCGACGCCGATCGCGCGCCCGACGGCCAGGGTCAACAGGAATGTCGCGACGAGCGTGGCGACGACGACCGCGAGGCCACCGGCGCCGACGGCGAGGATCTGCCCCAGCGTGAGCTGCAGCCCCAACAGCATGATCGCGAGGCGCAGGATGCGCCGCATGCTGAAGGCGACGCCGGGCTTCGCCGCGGCCGGCGTCCCGATCGCGTTCTGGAAAACCATACCGATGGCGATCGCCAGGATGAGCGGGCTCAGCTGGTCTACGCCCGGCAGCAGGTGCAGCGCAAAGGCGCTTCCGGCGATCGCCGCGGTCAGGAGAATGCCGGGCCAAAGCTCGACCGCGGCGCTCCACCGAGGGCGGGCGCGTCTGGGCGTCGCAGGGGCAGCGGAATTGGAGGCGGCAAGGTCGGCCGGCGACATCGGGCGGTCCTTCGCGGAACGTTCATTCGGATCTGACCGCCAGGAAGATGGGCAGGCCGAACCAATCGGTCCAACGAATTAGTTTGGTTGTATTGATAAGTTTTTTCGAACGATTGGCGTCGACCCGGACGGTCGGGGCTGGGGCGAAGCGCGACGGGAGGCGCGGCGACAGATCCACGGGGCGAACCGCTTTCCCTTCGCCTGACGCCGTTCGACCCGTGGTCGGAGGGCCCGGCCGGTGGACGCTGAACGCCTGGCTGGAGGGCGGCGGACGGGTGAACCCGAGCCCGTCGCCGAGATGGCGGTGATCGTTCGGTATCGAATCGGCGCGTGAGGCGTGGACGGGTCTCGCGCCGGGCGGGCCCGTCGCCCGATCCTTACTCCCCCGCGCCCGCCATCGGCTTGCCCGTCTGCTCCCGCCGCAGCGCCAGCCTGCCCCGCTCGGTGGCGAGGACGACGAGAAGGGCGAGCACGGCGAGCACCGTGAAGCCGATCATCAAGGGCCGCACCGTACCGTCGAAGGCCTGCCCTACGAGCCATCCGAAGAAGGCGCCGGCGAAGGTCGTATAGGAGCCGACGAAGGACGACGCCATCCCGGCGATGTGGCCGAGGGGCTCCATGGCAAGCGCGTTGAAATTCGGGACGGCGAGCCCGAAGCAGAAGAAGGTCGCGGCGAGAAAGGCGCAGAAGGCCAGGATCGGCGGCTTCTCGGGGTAGCCGGCAAGGGCCGCAAGCCCGCAGATGACGACATAGGCGAAGAGCGCGGCGTGCGAGACGCGTCGCATGCCAAGGCGGCCGACCAGCCGCGCGTTCGTGAAGGCGGCGACCGCCTGCAGGGAGGCGACGGCGCCGAAGGCGAGCGGGAACAGCGCGCCCAAGCCGTAGACCTCGACGAAGATCTGCTGCGCGCTGCCGATATAGGCCATCAGATTGCCGAACAGGAAGCCGAGCGCGACGGTGTAGCCAAGGGTGCGGCGCGTCGTCAGGGTTGTGGCTGCGGCGCGGCCAAGCGCGTCGGCGGACAGCGGCAAGCGGTCGGTGGGCGCCCGGGTTTCGGGCAGGCGCAAGGCCGCCCAGAAGAGAATGAGCAGCGAGACGAGGGCGAGCCAGGCGAAGATCCAGTTCCAGGGTCCGAACTGCAGGATCACGCCGCCCATCGCCGGCGCCAGCATCGGCACCATGATGAAGACCATCATCACCAGCGACATGACGCGGGCCATGTCGCGCCCGCCGAAGCGGTCGCGCACGATGGCCGTGACCATGATGCGCGGTGCCGCGGCGCCGAATCCCTGCAGCACACGGCTCCACAGCAGGAAGTCGAACCCGGGCGCCGCGACGGCTCCCAGCGATCCGATCGCGGACAGGGCGAGGCCGAAGAAGAGGATCGGCTTTCGGCCGAACCGGTCGGAGAGCGGGCCGTAGAAGGGTTGACCGACCGCGAATCCGAGCAGATAGGCCGTGACAACGAGCTGCCGGTCGTTCGGCTCCATGACCGCGAAGGCCTCGGCGATGTTCGGCAGGGCCGGCAGCATGATGTCGATCGACAGCGCCGTCAGGGCCATCATCAGGGCCATGAGCGCGACGAACTCCGCAAACCGGATCCGGCCCGCGGCGGGTCTCTTGGAGGGTGTCTCGGGTGTGCGATTCATGGACAAAGGTTCTAAGCGGTTCCCGCGGGACGCGCCACGGCAAAGCGGTCCGAAGAGGGGTGGTCAGAGCCGGAGGGCCGGCTGCCGGTCAGCCGGCGCGCCGGGCGACCTGAAGCGCCTCGGGCAGGATGCCTTCGAGCGCCTCGATGCGCGCCTCGGGAGCCGGGTGGGTCGAGAGGAAAGCGGGACCGCCCCCATCGGCAAGGCGGTCCATGTGCCTCCAGAGGTCGACGGCCGCGCGGGGATCGAAGCCGGCCTCCGCCATCGTGAAGAGGCCGAGTCGATCCGCCTCCAACTCCTGGCGCCGGGAATAGGGCAGGACGAGCCCGAACTCGACCCCGATCCCGAGCAGTGCCGCGATCTCGTTGGCGTAGGCGACGTCGCCGAGCTCGAGGGCGGCGCCGACCAACCAAAGCCCGAGTTGCTTAAGAGCGGCGGCGCTCAGGCGCTCCTGGGCGTGTTCGGCCTGCTCGTGGCCAATCTCGTGGCCGACGACGGCGGCCAGCCGGTCCGGGAGGTCGGCCACGCGGAACATGCCTTCGAACACGCCGATCTTGCCGCCGGGCAGCACGAAAGCGTTCACCTGCGGCGAGGCGAAGACGACCATCTCCCAAGCCGCCGCGTCTTCGCCCGCCGCCCTCAAGAGCCGCCGCCCGACCTGGGAGAGGGTCTGCTGCAGCTCGCGATCGCCCGAGGCCGGGATCTCAGCGCGTAGACGCTCCCAGCTTTCGAGACCGAGCCGCCGGACCGTTTCGTCGGAAACGAGCGGGATCGGGAAGCCGTCGCTTTCGTCGCACCCACCCGCAAGCGGCAGCGCACCGGCGCCGGCGAGCAGGCGGAGCAGCCCGCGCCGGCCGATCACGGTGCGGCACGGGCGGCAACAGGACAAGCGGTCGATGCACCTCGGGCGGAGGCGACTCGAAGGGCCGAGCGGGCGACGCGGCAAGAACCAGCTCGGCCGCCGGTCGGTTCCCTCCCGTTGGCCGCGGCTCGGGCGTCAGATCCGACCACTTTCCCGGCCGGCCGCTACAGCATCGCTCCGCGAAAGTCGTCGTAGACCTGCCGCAGCCGCGCGCGCTCGCGCAGTTCAGCCAATTCCTTGGATCGCGCATACGCTGCTTCGGCCTCGGTCACCTGCCTCGTCAACTCTTCGAGGCGCCGATGACGTTCGCCGCGCGTGAGGGTGCCTTGCTGAATGGCCGTGGTCATCAGCAGGTCTTCCGCGATCAACTGCTCGTAGACGAAGGCAAGCTGCGGCGCCGCTTCGATCCGTTGCCGGATCGCGTCGTAGACACATTGCCGCCATTCCAGCTCGTTCGGCAGCAGCCCGCGCTCCACCGATGCCGGATCCATCGCGGGGTCGTAGCCGTGCCGCCGCGAACATTCCATCGCCGCGGCACGCAGGGGCGCGACGCCGGTCCCGCCGGCGTCCGCGGCAACAAGCGGCGCCCGCTCCGCCGCGCAGCCCAAGAGCAAGGCCAAGGCGATGCCGATTCCACAGAAGACGGGCCAGTGGGAAGATGTCTCGCCGTCGCAGACTGGATCGCTGTGCATGGTGCCTCCAAGGATTGGACCACGCGGCCGCTCATGTATCGACCGGCACCCGGCCGGGCATTTTCCGGCGTTGCTGCTTCTGGTTCGCCGGCCGGGCGATCGCCCGCGACCGCGTCTTCACCGGACGTGATCGGAGGGAGGTGCGGTCCAAGTGACCGTCTGCCCGATCTCTTCTGGAACCCGGACGGCCGGCGCGGGTTCCCGGCTCCGCGGCGGCGAACCGGTGGGGGCGGGCTAGTCGATCTTCCAGCTGCCGTCCGGAAGGCGGCAACGGTCAATGACGAACTGGTAGGAGGGCTGATGGCGCCTGGGATTGATGTCGTGCCGAAGCTTCCGGCAAGGCATGCCGTTCCGCTCGAAGGAGTCGATCAGGGTGACGGTCCCGGAACGCCCGGTCTTCGGGTTCGACCAGGTCTCGGTGCTGCCGACGGCCGGGGGCTCCTGCGCATAAAGCCGCGACTCGGCCTCGCCAAGCCGCCTCATGTCTTCGCGCGACATCTCGATGTTCCGGCCGAACGGATTGACCTGCGCCTCGGCCGGGGCGTTCACCGAGAGCCAGGCGATCGCGGCCGCGGCAAGCGACAGGGCGGCAAAGGCCGGCACCCGGCGGGCGGAAAGGCGGGGTCTTGAGGCCACGGATCAGTCGCTCCTAAGCGGACGAGCGCCCCATAACCAATTATAGCAGAAACTTGTGCTCCCGGCGCGACGGAGGGGGACCTCGCGCGCTTCCGGGAAGATGCCTCGCGGAGTCCTACTCCTGTTGCCGGGCCATTCGCGGCGCGCGCCACTTCTGGAAGAGCAGGATGCCGACCAGAATGGCGATCCCGATCAGATCGGTCGTCCAGCCCGGCTTGATCATCATGAGCGCGCCGACGAGCAGCACAAGCCGTTCAGGCCAGCTCATGCGGTGCAGCAGCCAACCCTGAGTCGCGGCGACGAAGGAGAGCATGCCGATCAAGGCCGTGAGGATCACCCAGGACTGGTTGAGCCAGCTTTCGACGCCGATCAGCAGCAGGGCCGGGTTGAAGAAGAACATGAAGGGCAGGATCGCCGTGCGCAGATCGTAGATGAAGCCCTGAATGCCGGTACGGATCGGGTCGGCACCGGAAATCGCCGAGGCCGCGTAGGCGGCGAGGCCCACCGGCGGCGTGTCGTCGGCGAGAATGCCGAAGTAGAAGACGAACAGGTGCACGGCGACGAGCGGGACGACGATCCCCGTGGCGTCGGCCATGTTGACGATGACCGGCGCCACCAGCGCCGCCATCACGATGTAGTTCGCCGTGGTCGGCAGACCCATGCCGAGGATCAGCGAGGTTATCGCGGACAGCACGAGAACGGCCCAGATGTTGCCCCCCGAGATCGCCGCGATCACCTGGGTCAGGCCGTAGCCGAGGTTCGTCATCGTCACCATGCCGACGACGATGCCGGCGGCCGCCGTCGCCACAGCGATCACCGTCATGTTGCGCGCGCCGAGCTCCAGCCCGTCGACGATCTCCCGGCCGCCCTGGGCCAGACCGGCCAGAAACCCGCGACCGCCGCGCCAGGCGCGCCAGATCTCCTGAACCAGGATGAGGGCGACCAGCACCGCTGTCGCGTTGAGGGCGCTGCGCTCCGGCGTGAGGCGCACCCACATGAGCTCGTAGAGCAGGAACGCCACCGGGATGAGGTAGTGCACGCCCTGCTTGAAGACGCCCCACACCGGCGGCAGCTCCGCGCGCGGAATGCCCTCCAGCCCGAGCTTCAAAGCCTCCAGATGGACCACGAACAGGAGGCCGGCGTAAGTGAGCAGGGCGGGGATCAGGGCATAGAGGATCAGCTCGGAATAGGGGATGTTGATGAAGGACGCCATGATGAAGGCCGCGGCGCCCATGACCGGCGGCATCAACTGTCCGTTCACCGAGGCCGCCACCTCGGTCGCCCCCGCCTTCACGGCCGGGTAGCCGATCCGTTTCATGAGCGGGATCGTGAAGGTACCGGTGGTCACCACATTGGCCGTGGATGAGCCGGAGATCACCCCGGTCAGCAGGCTCGCCACCACAGCCGCCTTGGCCGGCCCGCCTCGGAGCGTGCCAAGCGCGGCATAGGCTAGATCCACGAAGTAGCGACCGGCCCCGGCGCGTTCCAGCAGGGCGCCGAACAGCACGAACAGGAACACGAAGGTCGCCGAAACCTGGATCGGCGTTCCCCAGATGCCCTCGGTCGTGATGTAGAGCTGCTGAATGATCTGCGACCAGGGATAGCCGTTGTGAAGGTAGAGCACGTCCGGCGGGGTCAGCGGGATGATGCCTGCCGGCCCGGTGATGCCGTAGAGAATGGCGAGCCCGGCGATAACCGGCAGGGCGAGGCCCACGGCGCGCCACGCCGCGAGCGCCAGCACCGCCAGCAGCAGCGTGCCCATCCAGACGTCGCGCGCCACCGGCAGGCCGCCCTGAACCGCGATCAGCTGGTAGTAGTTGACGATGATGTAAAGGCTGGCGCTGACGCCGGCCGCGGCCAGGAGCCAGTCGTACCATGGCACGGAGCGCTTTGGACCCCACCGTGCCGGGAACGCCAGGAAAACGAGGGCGAAGGCGAAAGCCAGATGAATGGCGCCCAGCCGCTGCGGATTCATGGTGCCGGACCAGGTCGCCCAGATCTGGAAAACGCTCCAGGCGACGCCGAGCCCGTAGATCAGCCAACGGACAATGGCCGAATCCGGATGACGCCCTCCGAATTCGGCCTCCAGGATTTCCTGAGCCTTTTGTCCCTCGTCGGTCATCGGCCGTCAGCCGATGCGCGCCGTTATTGCTGCGCCGTTTCGGCGACGAGGTCCTCCGGAATTTCGACTCCGGCCTCGCGGAAGAAGCGTTCGGCGCCGGGATGCAGCGGGATCGGAACGCCTTCCAGGGCCGTCTCGAGGGTGAAGTATTTCTTCAGGTTGGGATTCTGAATGTCGTTGTAGAAGGCGTCCAGCTTGTCCTGGAACAGTGTCTTGGCAAAGTTGTACACCGCCTCCTCGGGGAGCGCTGCGTCGGCCGCCAGCATCGCCTTCAGCGTCACCGTCTGGACGTCCTGCTGCATGCCCGGATAGGTGCCGGACGGGATCGTGAAGGGCGTGTAGAACGCGTATTCCTGTTCCAGCATCTGGAGCTGCTCCTCGCCGATGGGAACCACCTTGATGGGCGCCGTCTGCGCCGCTTCGGTGATGGCGGCGGAGCCGACGCCCACCGTATAAAACATGGCGTCGATACGGTTGTCTCGCAGCAGGCTGACGGCATCGCCGGCGCTGCCCCGCACCGCGCTCTGAAGGTCCGAGAAGTCGATATCGTAGGCGGCCAGGATGTTCATCACGTCCTGCTCCGTACCGGAACCGACGTCTCCGACATAGACCCGCTTGCCGCTGAGGTCGGCAATGCTGTCGATTCCGGCATCGGCGCGGGCCAGGACGTGCACGACCTCGGGATAGAGGGCGGCGACGGCGCGCAGGTTCTTCACCGGCTGGCCCTCGAAGGCCTGAACACCCTCGCCGCGATAGGCGTACTGGGCGATGTTGTTCTGCATCAAGGCCATCTGGAGCTGGCCCTGGCCGATCGCCCTGGCGTTGAACACCGAAGCGCCGGTCGAGCGGGCGTTCGCGCGAATACCGATATCGGCCTCGTTGATGATCGTCGCCATGCCGACGGCGGTCGGGTAGTACAGGCCGGTGGTCGAGCCGGAGCCGATGGTGATGAAGGTCTGAGGCTGGGCGAGCGCGACCGAGACCGACAGCCCGAGGATCGCCGAGACGGTGGCAAGCAGAGTTCTGAAGCGGATCCTCATCGCGGTGTTCCTCCGTGAATGACCTGCCGGCCGGTCGCACCGGGCCGAGCGAGACCGCACGGGCCCGCGACCGACCAGAATGAGTCCCTCATCGGGAGAACAGGCCGCTTTGCCGAAGGTTCCCGGCCGGCCTGACGCTGCTGCTTTACTTCTCCGTGATCGTGGACGGAGTCCTGGTCAGCACTTCCGGGCCATGGGTGCCCAGAAGGACGGTGTTGGAGACGAAGTAGTCGCCGCGGCCCGTGCCCATCAGCCAGGACAGAATGTGGAACGCCATCCCGGTCCGGATTTCCAGCTCGCTGTCGTGGCGGAGGCCGGTCACCTTGTTGCCGCCGGTCCAGGTGGGCGGGAAGCCGATCCCGACGAGGTAGCCGCAATGGTGACGCCGGTAATGGGCAAGCCCGGCCTCGTCGACGACGCGCTGCCACGCGCGATAGACGTCGCGCGCCAGCACGCCGGGGCGCAGCGCCTCCACCACGGCGTCGAAGGCCTTCAGGCACACCGTCTCCATCTCGCGGCTCTCGCGGGGAGCCGGGCCGACATGGACCAGCCGGCCCATCGGCGCATGATAGCGCCGGACGCAGCCGGAGAGCTCGAGGAAGACCGGCGCTCCGGCGCGAATGACGCCGTCGCCCCAGGTCGTGTGCTCCTCGCCGAGGCGGGCGCCCGGTCGGATGAAGGGGCCGAATCCGGGAAACGTGCCGCCGGCCAGAATCATCGCCCGGTGGCATTCCGCCGCGATCTCGGCCTCGCGCGCGCCGTCGCGGATCGTGTCGATGGCGGCCCGCATCGCGGCGTCGGACACCTTCGCTGCCTGCCGGATGTAGTCCTGTTCGGCAGGGCTTTTCACCAGGCGCAGGTCGTCGACCAGGCCCGAGACGTCGTGCCAACGGGCGCCCGGGAGGCCGCTCGCCAGTACCTCGGCCAGAAACGGCGTGAGACCCGCGCTTCCTTTTTCGAGGCCGAGGCGCGACCCGGCAAGCCCCATGGCGCGGAGCACCGTGACGGTTTTCTCGGCCGCGTTCTCGCTGTCCGTGTGGCCCTCGAACCGGACGTTGCGAACCTGGTTCGCGATGGTGACGCGCTCCATCGCGCGGGTGACCAGAACCGGTTCGCCGGTGACCGGAACGACCAGGATGTGCGGGGCGAAATAGCCCCAGTGATCCAGGCCGCAGAGATAGAAGATGTTCTCGGGCGAGGAGACGAGGCCGGCGTCGAGGCCGCGATCGGCGAGTCGCTCCCTGGTCAGCTCGAGGCGGCGATCGAACTCCTCTTCCGGAAACGCAGAAGTCATCGACGGTTCCCCCCGGGGCACGGTGTCCCGATGCGGCGCCCCTCCGATCCGGATAAACTCATCGGGATATATGTTGTATACAAGCGTTGCCGCACGGTGCTGTCAATGGCGGACGATGCCTTTGTTTTTGCCGGTAGTAAGTCATGTGCTACGCCGATTATGCCGTTGTCCTTTGCAAGTTGTTCGCGGTGCCGGATGCGGTTGTGCACATCTGTTGATTTTTGCGGAGGCCTGTGGCAAGGTTGTGATGGGCCTGCTGCGCGCCCCGAACATCAATCATTCGCGCCTTGAAGAGCGCGTCAAAGACATCCGCAGAGGGAGGGGAAATTGAATCTTGGCACCATGTTCACGCGCCGGTTTGCGATCGCCGCCATCGCTGCCACCGCCGCCGCGACGGTAACGACCTTCAGCCTGCCCGCCACCGCGCAGGACACGCTGGAGCGCGCCCGCGAGCAGGGCTATATCCGCGTCGGTTTCGCCAACGAAGCGCCGTATGGCTACGCGACCCCGTCCGGCGAGCTGACCGGCGAGGCGCCGGAGATCGTCAAGGCGGTCCTCCAGAAGATGGGGATTCCGGAGGTTGACGGCGTGCTGACAGAGTTCGGCTCGCTCATCCCCGGGCTCAACGCCGGCCGGTTCGACATCATCGCCGCCGGCATGTTCATCACGCCGAAGCGCTGCGAGCAGATCGCCTTCTCCGAGCCGACCTACGGCATCGGCCAGGCCTTCCTCGTCAAGGAGGGGAACCCGAAGGGCCTGAAGACCTATGAGGACGTGGCGGCCAATCCCGACGTGACGCTCGGCGTGATGGCCGGTGCCATCGAGAAGGACTACGCCGTGAAGTCGGGCGTGTCGGAGGGCCAGATCCTGACGTTCCCCGACGGGCCGAGCGGGCTGGCCGCGGTGCGGGCCGGCCGGGTCGATGCCTTCGCGCTGACCAGCCTGTCGATCGGCAACCTGGTCCAGACCGCCGGCCCCGGCGCCGGCGTCGAGCGGGCCGAACCCTTCGGCACGGTCGCGGGCGAATCGGTGAAAGGCCACGGCGGCTTCGGGTTCCGCAAGGAGGACGAGGCGCTGCTGGCCGAGTTCAACAAGCACCTGACGGCGTTCATCGGCTCGCCGGAGCATCTGGCGCTGGTCGAGCCATTCGGCTTCACCAAGGCCGAGCTGCCGGTCAAGAGCACCGCGGAGCTGTGCGCCGGGAAGTGATCCCCGTGCCCGCCGGCCGGCGCGGCGTCGGATCGAGGCGCCGCCCCGGCCGGCCCGGGCCCCGTCCGTAGACCGGCCATCGCCGCCCATTCCGTAGGCGGCCGCCGGGAATCGGCCATCCAGGGGGGATACGCCGATGAATATCCAACAGGGGACCGTGATCTTCCTGTTGAGCTTCACGGCCGGGCTGGCCGTGGCAAGCTTCGCAGGGTTTCGCGACTTCATCCCGGGTCTGCTGGAAGGGGCCTGGGTCACGATCCAGATCACCGTCATGGCCGCGGGCGTGGCCGTGGCCGCGGCGATGGTCGCCGGGCTTGCGCGGCTGTCGTCGATCAAGCCGATCCGCTGGATCGCCACGGTCTATGTGGAGATCTTTCGCGGGACTTCGGCGCTGGTCCAGTTGTTCTGGCTCTACTTCGTTCTGCCCCATTTCGGGATCAGCCTGTCCGCGACGACCGTCGCCGTGCTCGGCCTCGGCCTCAATGTCGGCGCCTACGGGTCCGAGGTCGTCCGAAGCTGCATCCAGGCGGTGCCGAAAGGGCAGTACGAGGCGGCGATCGCCCTCAACATGAGCCGGTCGTTGATGATGCGGCGGATCATCATTCCTCAGGCCGTCGTCGCGATGCTGCCCCCCTGGGGCAACCTGTTCATCGAGCTCCTGAAGGCGACGGCGCTGGTGTCTCTGATCACCATCACCGATCTCACCTTCCGCGCCTACCAGCTCAACCAGGTGACGCTGCGAACGGTCGAGATCTTCACCCTCGTGCTGATCGTCTATCTCGCGCTGTCGCTGCTCATCACCATCGGCATGCGGGCGCTTGAGCGACGGTTCGGGGCCGGCCTCGGGAGGATCCGCTGATGCTGTTCGACTGGGGCTTCGTTCTGGAGATTCTGCCGACCCTCGCGCAGGCGGCGGTGATCACCATCGAGGCGACGGTGGTCAGCTTCGTCCTGGCGCTGGTGCTCGGCCTGGTCTTCGCGCTGGCGCGCATGTCGGCGAGGCCGTACGTTTCCCTGCCCGTGGGCGCCTTCGTCGAGTTCATCCGCTCGACACCGGTGCTGATCCAGATCTTCTTCCTCTACTTCGTGTTCCCGCAGTTCGGTGTCGTCATCCCGGCGCTCGTCGCCGGGGTGATGGCGCTGGGGCTGCACTACAGCACCTACTGCTCCGAGGTCTACCGGGCCGGTCTCGAGAACGTGCCACGGGGCCAGTGGGAGGCGGCGACGGCGCTCAACCTGGGGCCGATGGCGACCTATCGGGACATCATCCTGCCGCAGGCGATTCCGCCGATGGTGCCGGCGCTCGGCAACTATCTGGTCGGGCTGTTCAAGGAGACGCCGCTCCTGTCGGCGATCGCCGTGCTGGAGCTGATGCAGACGGCCAAGATCATCGGCTCGGAGACCTTCCGCTATCTTGAGCCGATCACCCTGGTCGGTGTTTTCTTCCTGGTGATGAGCCTGGCCTCCGCCGCCCTGATCCGGCGGGTCGAGGCGTGGCTGCGGCACCGACGGGACTAGGAAAGGATCAAACCATGGAACCGATGGTCCGCTTCCAGGGAGTGACCAAGCGCTTCGGGTACCTGACCGTTCTCAAGGAACTTGACCTTGACGTGGCGCCGAACGAGAAGGTGGCGATCATCGGTCCGTCGGGTTCCGGCAAGTCGACGCTCCTGCGGGTCCTGATGACGCTCGAGCCGATCCAGGAAGGGGTGATTTATGTGGACGGCCAGCCGCTCACCCACATGGAGCGCAACGGCAAGCTGGTGCCCGCCGACGAGCGCCACCTGCGCTCGGTGCGCGGCAAGATCGGCATGGTGTTCCAGAACTTCAATCTCTTCCCGCACATGACCGCGCTGGAGAACTGCATGGAGGCGCCGGTCCGCGTCCTCGGCCTGTCGAAGGCCGAGGCGGAGGCGCGGGCTGCGGAGCTCCTCAAGATGGTGGGCCTGGACGACAAGATGGATGCGCGGCCGAGCCGCCTGTCGGGCGGCCAGCAGCAGCGGGTGGCGATCGCCCGGGCATTGGCGATGCGGCCGAAGGTGATGCTGTTCGACGAGGTGACCTCGGCGCTCGACCCGGAACTGGTCGGCGAGGTGCTGAACGTCATTCGCAAGCTCGGCGAGGAGCACAACCTCACCATGCTGATGGTGACCCACCAGATGGGCTTCGCGCGTGAATTCGCCGACCGGGTCTGCTTCTTCTACGACGGCCGCATCGCCGAGCAAGGCCCGCCGGAGGAGTTCTTCTCCAATCCCCAGAACGAGCGCACCCGCGCCTTCCTCAGCGCCGTCCTGGAGGCGCATTAGGAGTGCCACTCTGGGCCCCGGCACAACGGCAATGCTGCTGAGATCGCTCCGGAACAGCCCCGCCGGCAGCAAGGCGCGGCAACGGTTCGAGCACATATACAACACGATCCGGGACCGGATCTGCCTGCTCGAATACGAGCCGGGGTTGCGGCTGTCCGAGGAAGAGCTCGCCCTCGAGTTCAAGGTCAGCCGCACGCCGGTCCGGCGCGTCTTGAGCCGGCTGGAGGCGGAGGGGTTGGTGGAAAGCCGCCACGGCGTCGGGACCTTCGTCACGGATATTGACTTCAAGGGGCTGGAAGAGGTTTATCGACTCCGGATGGAACTGGCCGAGCTGATCGGGCAGCTCAATCCGCTTCCGAGGACGGAAGCCGATCTTGACCGCATCCGAAGGATACTGAGCCAGTGCGACGAGCTGGGACCCGAGCCCGACGCGCGGGGGTTTGCGCGGCTGAACATGAGCCTGTTCCAGGAGCTCTCGAAGATCATCGGCAACGAGCCTCTGAAGGTGATCAACGAGAGCCTCTACTACCTGACCGCGCGGATATGGCTGGCGTCTCTGCCGCACCTGAATTTGGCGGATGAGGTGGCCGTGTTCCGTCGCGAGATCATGGATGTCCTGGCGGCCCTCGAGATCGGAGACCTTGAGTCCGTCGGGCACATTCGACGCACCCACATCTCGATGAGCTTCGCGAGGCTCAAGCGGTACGCGGCGGCAGGCTGATGCGCGGAACGTCATCTTGTCGGCGCCGGTCCGCGGCGCCGGGTGGACCCACGGACCTCCCATGACCCTCGTTCATCAAACCAAGGACAAGGCACGTGCGATGAGGCGATATTCTCTGTGGAGCGTCATCCGAGGCGGGCTCTCGCAGCAGGAGCACTGGACCCCGGCCTGGCGCGATCCTCAGCCGAAGGAGAGCTACGACGTCGTCATCGTGGGCGGCGGCGGCCACGGGCTGGCGACCGCCTATTACCTCGCGAAGAACCACGGGATCACGAACGTCGCCGTGCTGGAGAAAGGGTATATCGGCAGCGGCAATGCGGGGCGCAACACGACCATTGTCCGCTCCAACTACCTCCTGGAAGGCAACGCGCATTTCTACGAGCACTCGCTGAAGCTCTGGGAGGGCCTGAGCCGGGACCTGAATTACAACGTCATGTTCTCCCAGCGCGGCGTCCTGAACCTCGCCCATTCGGACGGGCAGATGGACCAGTTCGCCCGCCGCGGCAACGCGATGCGGCTGAACGGCATCGACGCCGAGCTGTTGACCCGCGACGAGGTCCGGGAGTTCGAGCCGAACCTGGATTTCTCGGCGAAGGCCCGCTTTCCGATCCACGGCGGTTTGCTGCAGCGTCGCGCCGGCACCGCGCGGCACGACGCCGTGGTCTGGGGCTACGCGCGAGGGGCGGACCAGCGCGGCGTGGACATCATCCAGAACTGCGAGGTGACCGGTTTCCGGATCGAGCAGGGCAGGGTCCTGGGGGTGGAGACGACGCGGGGGACGATCAGCGCGAAGAAGGTGGGGTTGGCCGTCGCGGGGCACACGACGGAGCTGGCGCGCAAGGCGGGGCTCCGGCTTCCGATCGAAAGCCACCTGCTGCAGGCGATGGTTTCGGAGCCGCTCAAGCCGCTCGTGAACGGCGTCGTGACGTTCGGCGCCGGCCACTTCTACATCAGCCAGTCCGACAAGGGCGGCCTGGTCTTTGGCGGTGACCTCGACGGGTACAACTCTTACGCACAGCGGGGCAACCTGCCGATGGTCGAGCACGTGCTCGAGATCGGGCTGTCGATGCTGCCGAACCTGTCGCGGCTGCGGCTGCTGCGCCACTGGGCGGGAGTCATGGACATGTCGATGGACGGCAGCCCGATCATCGGCCTTTCGCCGATCAAGGGCCTCTATCTCAATTGTGGCTGGTGCTACGGCGGCTTCAAGGCCACGCCGGCGTCCGGCTGGACCTTTGCCTATACGATCGCCAACGACGCGCCCCACAAGCTGAACGAACCGTTGGCCCTCAATCGCTTCGAACGGGGCTATGTGATCGACGAAACGGGCAACGGCCCGGTCCCGAACCGCCACTGAACCCGGCCATTCCCCATCGCCACTGAGGAAAGAGAAGAAGGTCACCATGCTCATCCGATGCCCCTGGTGCGGCGAGCGCGACGTCTCGGAATTCAGCTATTTGGGAGACGCCGGCAAGGTCCGGCCACGTGACCCGGAACGGGCGACGCGTGAGGACTGGCTGGACTACGTCTACATCCGCTCGAACCCGCGTGGCCCCCATCTTGAGTACTGGCACCACGCCGTGGGATGCCGGCAGTGGATCCGGGTGCGGCGCGACACCCTTACGCATGAAGTCCTGGCGACCGCTCCGGCGAATCAGCCCCTGGGGGAGGGCGCGGCAGAATGAGCGCGTCGCAGGTGAACCGCCTTGCCCAGGGCGGCCGGATCGACCGGTCCCAGACGCTGCGCTTCGCCTTCGACGGCAAGCGATTCGAAGGGTACGGGGGCGACACGCTCGCCTCGGCGCTGCTCGCCAACGGCGTGCGTCTGGTCGGCCGCAGCTTCAAGTATCACCGGCCGCGCGGCATCTTCTCGGCCGGCTCGGAAGAGCCGAACGCCCTGGTCGAGCTTCGGACCGGCGCGCGGCGGGAGCCCAACACCCGCGCCACCGTGATCGAGCTGTTCGACGGGCTGGAGGCCACCAGCCAGCACCGCTGGCCGAGCCTTGGCTTCGACGTCGGTGCGGTCAATAGCCTGATTGGCCGCTTCATCCCGGCCGGCTTCTACTACAAGACCTTCATGTGGCCGAGCTGGCACCTGTTCGAGGGGGCGATCCGGCGGGCCGCCGGGCTCGGCCGGGCGGCGACCGAGGAGGACCCCGACCGTTACGAAAGGCGGAGCGCCCATTGCGACGTGCTGGTGGTCGGGGCCGGCGCAGCCGGCCTGTCCGCGGCGAAGGCCGCCGCCGAGGGCGGGGCGGAGGTGATCCTGGTCGACGAGATGCCGGAACCGGGCGGCCGGCTGCTGCGTGAGCGGGGCGGGACCGGCGAACCCGCCGACGCCGCCTGGGCGGCGCGAACGAGCGCCGAACTCGCGGCCCTGGACAACGTCCGGATTCTGACGCGGACGACGGCGTTCGGCTATTACGACCACAACCTCGTCGCCTGCGTCGAACGAGTCGCCGATCACATGCCGGAACCCCCGCCGCATCTGCCTCGTCAGCGGCTCTGGCGCATTCGCGCCAAGCGGGTGATCCTGGCCACCGGCGCGATCGAGCAGCCCTTGGTCTTCGGCAACAACGACCGGCCCGGGGTCATGCTTGCCGGCGCCGTGCGCGCCTACGTCAACCAGTATGGCGTCCTGCCCGGGCGGCGCGCGGTGCTCTTCGTCAACAACGACGACGCCTATCGGACGGCGCTCGATCTCGTCGATGCCGGCGCCACGGTCGAGGCGGTGATCGATGTCCGCGAGGCAGTTCTCGACCGCCGGTTGGCCGATCAGGTCCGGGATCGGGGAATCCGGATCCTTCACCGGCACGCCGTCGTGGACACCCGCGGCGGGCGTCTTGGCGTGGAAGCCGTCGAGGCGATGCCGCTGGGCGGCGGGACGGCGAGCCGGATTGACTGCGATCTGCTGTGCGTTTCGGGCGGCTGGGCGCCGGCGGTGCATCTCCATAGCCAGTCCGGCGGCAAGATCGTCTGGAGCGACGACCTCGAATGCTTCCTCCCCGGAGAGGCGAAGCAGGACACCGCGTCGGTTGGCGCCGCTGCGGGGCTGACGTCCCTCGAGGCGTGCCTGGCCGACGGCCAGGCCTGTGGCGCGGACGCCGCGGCGTCCTGCAACACCGGCGGGCGGTGGCATCGGCCCGCCCCGATCGTCGGCGGTCAGGGCGTGCCTCGGGCGCAACCCCGGCTCTGGGAGATGCCCGATCCGCCGAACCGGCACGTGAAGAAGTTCGTCGATATTCAGGACGACGTCACGGCCGACGACGTGCGTCTCGCCCACCGCGAGGGCTACAGGTCGGTCGAGCATCTGAAGCGCTACACGACGCTCGGCATGGGGACCGACCAGGGCAAGACGAGCAACCTCAACGGCCACGCTCTCATGGCGGCGCTTCGAAACGAACCGATCTCGCAGGTGGGGACGACCACCTTCCGGCCGCCCTACACGCCCGTGACGCTCGGCGTTCTGGGCGGGCGCGCCGTTCGCGACCACCTCCAGCCCCTGCGCCGCACGCCGATGGATTCCTGGCATGCCGACGCCGGCGCCACCTGGGTCAACGCCGGGCTCTGGCGTCGCCCCCGGTATTACGGCCGGCAAGGGGAAACGATGCGGGATGCCTGCAACCGCGAGGTCATCGCCACCCGCGACCGGGTCGGACTCTGCGACGTCTCGACGCTCGGCAAGATCGACATACAGGGGCCGGATGCGGCGGAGTTCCTGAACCGCGTCTACACCAATGGCTGGAAGACCCTTCCCGTCGGCCGGGCGCGGTACGGGCTGATGCTGCGCGAGGACGGCATCGTCAAGGACGACGGCACGACGTCGCGCCTGGGTGAGAACCACTACGTCATGACCACCACCACGGCGAACGCGGCCGAGGTGCTGGCCTGGCTGGAGTTCCATCTCCAGGCGGTCTGGCCGGAGCTCCGCGTCAAGGTGACGAGCGTCACCGACCAATGGGCGGCGATGGCAATCGCCGGGCCCCGGTCGCGGGACGTCCTGGCGAAGGTCGTGGACGTGGACGTCTCGAACGAGGCCTTGCCCTTCATGGGGGTGACGGGATGCCGGGCCGCCGGCGTGCCGGCGCGGCTGTTCCGCATCAGCTTCTCGGGCGAGCTTGCCTATGAACTGAACGTGCCGTCGGATTACGGTCGGCACGTCTGGGAGGCCTGCCTGGAAGCGGGCGCGGCCTTCGAGATCGTGCCCTACGGCCTCGAGGCCCTGGACACCATGCGCATCGAGAAGGGCCACGTCACCGGCGCAGAGCTCGACGGCCGGACCACGGCCGAGGATCTCGGCCTTGGGCGCATGGTGAGCGGGAAGAAGCCCTTCATCGGCAAGGGGCTGCTCGATCGGGAAGGGCTTGTTGACCCGAACCGGAAGCGCCTCGTCGGCCTGATTCCGGTGGACCGGAAGACGCCCCTGCGGGGCGGCGCCCAGATCGTCGCCGATCCGGACGCGCCACCGCCGGTGCCGATGCTGGGCCATGTGACCTCGGCGGCCTACAGCCCGAAGCTTGGCCACCCGATCGCGCTCGCGCTCCTGAGCGGAGGGGCCGAGCGCGAGGGCCAGACCCTGCACGTCGTCGATCCGGTGCGCGGCGGCACGAAGGTGGCCGTGACCGTGACGTCACCGGTCTTCTTCGATCCGGAAGGAAAGAGACTCCATGCCTGAGAAGGTGGAACGCCGCTCGGCCCTTGCCGAGATATACCGAACCGGGAGCTTCGGCCTGCAGGGGGATGGCGGGCCGGGGGTCCGGCTGACCGAGCGCCGCGCGTTGTCGATCGTCGAGATCCAGGCCTGGCCGGACGCGGCGGCTGCCGTGCGGGATGGTGTCGGGTCGGCGTTGGGGCTCCACCTGCCGCACGAGCCCAATCGCGCCGTCCTTCTCGAGGACGGGACGTCGGCGATCGCCATCGGACCCGATCGCTGGCTGGTGGTGGAGCGGGAGAGGCGCGATCTCTACGGACTCCTGCGCGCGGCGTTGGGCGAGAACCAAGCTGCCGTCACGGACCAGGGGCATGGCCGCGTCGGGCTGAGGCTTGAGGGCCGCAACGTCCGCGACCTGCTCTCGAAGGGAACCTCCGTGGATCTGCGACCGAGCCGCTTTCCCCCAGGCCAGAGCGCCGGCACGAAGCTCGATCACGTCGCCGTCCTGCTGCATTGCCTCGACCGCGACCGCTTCGATCTGTTCGCACTGCGCAGCTACGCCGTGAGCCTGTACGAATGGATCCTGGACGCAGCGCTCGAATTCGGCTGCCGGGTGGAAGATCCGATCTAAGACGAACGCTACAAGAGCTACGGAGAGAACGCTCTCCCCTGTAGCTTCGATGGTGCCGCGGGAACGGTTATGACCGGACGGTGCGCTTTGGGGGCGTCCGCCCGCGGGGGCAGGAACGAGGGCCTTTCGCTCCGCGTTCCATGGCGTGCCGGACGATCTTGCGCGTGAGCGCCGGCAGGGCCTCGCCGGCGAGGTCATCGCGGGGGATCCAGACGCCGTCCTGGGCCGCAGCGTCCGCCGCGACCCCGGCGGCAAAGATGGCGAATTCCAGCTCGCAATGCGAAAGGGGGTGGCGCACCCGGCCCGGCAGCGCGCGCCATCGCGCGGCGAAGGGCGCCTGCGGGAGGGCCGTCCTGCGGCTCCAGGCCCGCGCGCGCCATTCCGTCGACGGCAGCTCCATCATGCCGCCGAGCGGCCCCTTCGGCGGGCGTCGCCGCAACAGGACGGCTCCGTCCGGCCGCTCGGCCCAGAACGCGACGCCGAACTTCCGGGGCCGCGGCGGTCGCGGCGGCTTGACCGGCAGGCGCTCGGCGATGCCGCGGGCGCGGGCGCGGCAAAACTCGCACCACGGGCAGCGATCGCAGCGCGGCCGGCGCGGCAGGCAGACCGTCGCGCCGAGGTCCATGACGGCCTGGACGTAGTCGCCGGGCCGCTCCACCGGCGTGAGTGCCGCTGCCAGCTCCCGCACCCGGCGCCGCGCCGCCGGCACGGGCTCCTCCACGGCGAACAGGCGCGCGATCACGCGTTCGACATTGCCGTCGACCGGCGTCGCCTTGCGGCCGAAGGCGATGGCGGCGATCGCGGCGGCGGTGTAGGGGCCAATGCCAGGCATCGCCGCCAAGTCGGCCTCGTCCTCCGGAAAGCGGCCGCCATGCCGTTCCACGAGGACCCGCGCGCAGGCGTGCAGGTTGTGCGCCCGCGCATAGCGGCCAAGGCCGGCCCAGGCGCGCAAGACCTCCTCGAGCGGGGCGGCGGCCAGATCCTCGACCGTCGGCCAGCGATCCACGAACGGGTCGAAGTAGCGCTCCGCCGTTTCGACGCGGATCTGCTGCAGCATGATCTCGCTGACCCACACGCGATAGGGATCGGAGGGTTCCCCGGGCGGCATGCGCCACGGCAGGTGCCGACGATGTCGGTCGTACCAGGCGAGGAGACGCTGCGGAAGCGCGCGCAGGGAAGCGGGAAGCGGCGACACGGAACCGGTGACCAGGCCTTGACGGCGAAGCGCGGCCCAAGCATCTGGGCCGCCGGATCGAGATAGGGCCCGGAAGCGGTCGGGCAAGGGGGCCGGGCGGACAGGCCCGTCCTGCCGCCGCGTCGTTCTCGGTTTGGGGGCGTGAATTGCCTCCGCGGTTGCTCTGCCTCGGCGGGTGACCTAACTGAACGCTCAGATGCCGTCCCAGAAGAGGAGTCGCACCGGTGCGCAGACCCCTTTCCGCCTTGGTCGTCATGGCGCTGGCGATCACCCTGATCGAGATCGAGGAGGTTCGTGCCGTGGACCAGACCTATGACACCGAAAAGGCGGCCATCCGCGTCCAGACCTTCGCCGATGGGCTCCGCCACCCTTGGGGCCTTGCCTTCCTGCCGGACGGACGGATGCTGGTGACGGAGCGCGAGGGAAACCTGCGCATCGTCTCGCCGGAGGGCGAGATTTCCGATCCGCTGGCCGGGGTGCCGCGGGTCGACGCGCGCGGTCAGGGCGGGTTGCTCGACGTGGCGCTCGATCCGGACTTCGCCGAGAACCGGCTCGTCTATCTGAGCTATTCCGAACCGGGCGAAGGCGGCAACAGCACCGCGGTTGCCCGCGGCCGGCTGGCCGATGACGATTCGCCACGCCTTGCGGAGGTCGAGGTCATCTTTTCTCAGAAGCCGAAATACAACGGCACGGCCCATTTCGGCTCGCGTCTCGTCTTCGACAACGAGGGGCGTCTCTTCGTCACCCTCGGCGAGCGATTCGACGAGCGGATTCGGACCAAAGCTCAGGAACTCGACACCCATATCGGCAAGATCGTGCGCATCAATCCCGACGGTTCGGTTCCGGAGGACAACCCGTTCGTCGGCCGGGAGGACGCGCTCCCGGAGATCTGGTCCTACGGCCACCGCAACGTGCAGGGGGCGGCGCTGCACCCCGAAACCGGCGCACTCTGGATCAACGAGCACGGTCCGAGGGGCGGCGACGAGATCAACATCCCCGAAGCCGGAAAGAACTACGGTTGGCCGGTTGTTTCCTACGGCGTCAACTATGACGGCACGCCGGTGGGCACGGGCGAGCAGCACGCCGAAGGCATGGAAGACCCGATCTACTACTGGGTGCCCTCGATCGGCACCTCGGGCATGGCCTTCTACACGGCCGATGCAATTCCCGGATGGCGCGGGAGCGTCTTCGTCGGCGGCCTGGCGATTCCGAAACTCGTCCGTCTCGAGATCGACGGGCGCGAGGTGACGGCGGAGGAGGACCTGATCGCCGATCTGGGCCTGCGCATCCGCACGGTGACCCAAGGGCCCGACGGCGCCCTGTATATCCTGACGGATGAGCCGGACGGCGAGATCCTGCGCATCGGTGCCGCCGGCGACGAGGCGACGGCGACGCATCCGACGGATCAGGCGGAGTAGCAGGGCACCGGCTCCTGAACGCTCCGGCTCACATCAACGCGGAAGCGGCCGGTCCGGCACCGCCAGGAACCGCTCCGGCAGGGCCGCGACGGACCCGCTTGCCGCCGGCGCCATATCTAAAGAATATGCCCTTCCGTTTCAGTGCGTTAGACTCCTCAGTGCGTTAGACTCCGGCGGGTTGAGGGTTTAGGCGCGCAGCCTGCGGCCGCGCTGCGCGCTCGCCGTTTCCGAGCAGGTCGATGTGTAGCTTCACGCAATCGCCGCGATAGATGATTTCGGCGACGTAGATGGCCGTTCCCTCGTCGTCGATCACGACGCAGCGGCATTCGGCCGTCGGCGAATTCAGCGCCACCTTCAGCAGGTCCGCCGTTTCCGTGTCTGCGCTGCCGATGATCAGCGTCTGATGCGCCCTGGCGATGTTGATGTCGTCGAGCGTGGTCAGGATCGGCAGCGCCATATGCGTCTGGAACGCATCCGGGTCGCGTTCGTAGATGTGGCGGGCGAGGTAGAGATTCACCACGGCGAACGGCTCGTTCCGGCGCAACTGGACGCTGCGCAGGAACAGATAACTCGGCGCGGGCCTGCCGTCGTCCGCGTTGAGCCGCGGCTGCGCCGGCGGGTTCTTGGTCGGAATGATGTTCGGAACGTTGTCCTTGATGGTCGATATGAGCGATGACCAGCTCGTCTCGAGCGTCAGCCACCGCTTGTCCTGGATGCGATCGGCCACGAAGGTGCCGCGGCCCTGATGCCGGTGGACCAGTCCCTCCTTCTGCAGCAGGTCCACCGCCTGCCGGACGGTGACCCGCGCAACCTGAAACTCCTCCTCCAGTTCGTCCAGGGTCGAGATCTTCTCGCCCGGTTTCCATTGGCCGTCTTCGATTCGGCGGCGCAGCGCGCTGGCCACTTGGAGATAAAGCGGGATCCGGCTGCGCTTATAGGTGCTTGCCAGTTGCGACATGACTATCTTTCTATTGTTGTGATCATCGCATGAATAAACCCTAATTGAGCAAGAATCCGTATACCCGCAAGTTGGGTGATTTCGCTACCGGTTCTTTCGCGCACAGGTTGCGGCTGGCGATCTGTGACTCGAGACGCCGGGCGATGGTCAGTCGCGGGCGCTGACGACGCCGCTGATCAGGTTCCCGCTGTAGAGGGAGGCGAGGTCGATGTCGCCCGATTCGGCGACCGGCTGCAGTTGTCGGGCCAGCCTTTGCAGGGTCGCCTCCTGCCGCCGCCGGATCGTCTCCGCTTCTGCCACGTCGACGGCGGCGAATCGGATGGGGCTGCCGGGTCTGCGCCGACCGACGACCGGAAGATCGGCCGAAATGACGGTGGCGATCTTGGGGTAGCCGCCGGTGGTCTGGTGATCGGCCAGGAGCAGGATCGGCTGACCCGAGCCGGGCACCTGAACGGCGCCGGTGACGATGCCGTCGGAGACGATGTTGTAGCCGTCGCGGTGCTCGAGCTTCGGCCCTTCGAGGCGGAACCCCATCCGGTCGGCGTTCGGGGAAATGCGGTACTCGGCCGAAAGGAAAGTCCGGACCGCCTCTGCCGTGAAATGGTCGTCCTGCGGGCCGAGCACGACGCGAACCGGCCGGCTCAGGCCGAGATCCGGCACCTGCCGCAGCGCGGCCTCGCCGCGGTCCGTGGCCTCCTCCAGCGCGAGCGGCAGGAGATCGCCCGCCTGCAGCGGCCGCCCGGCCAGGCCGCCGAGTCCCCCGCGCGCATAGGTGGAGACGCTGCCAAGGCAGGGGGCGATGTCGAAGCCGCCCTCCACGGCCAGATAGGCGCAAGCGGAATCGGACAGGGCGCCGACGCGAAAGATCTGGCCGCGGCGCAGGCGCAGGCTTCGCCAAGGCGGCAGAATGCGTGGCGCCGTCTCGTCGCCACGGATCTCGATGCCCGTCTGCGTGCCCGTCAAGGCCAGCCGCACGGAGTCCGCAGCGACCTCCAGGGTCGGTCCCTGGACCAGGATCTCCAGCGCCGCCGTGCCGGGAGGATTGCCGGCGAGAGCGTTCGCCAGGCGCAGGCTCTCGGAGTCCAGCGGACCGGAGACCGGAACGCCGACGTCCTGATGGCCGAATCGGCCGAGGTCCTGGACCGTCGTATGCAGCCCCGGCTGCACGACCTTCAATACCGCGCTCACGGCAGGATTTCCTCGCTGGGAACCCGGTACGTCTCCGCTTGAACGGCGGCGCGGATGGCCTCGAATTCGCCGGCGGTGATCGGCTCGAAGCGCACGGCGTCGCCCGGGGCGAACAGCGCGGGCGCGGGCCAGCGCAGGTCGAAGAGCCGGATCGGGGTGGAGCCGATCAGATGCCATCCGCCCGGGCTTTCGAGCGGATAGATCGCCGTCATCGAGGTCGCGATCGCGACGGAGCCGGCCGGCACACGCAGCCGGGGATCGGCGCGGCGCGGCAGGACCAGAGATTCCGGCAGATCGCCCATGTAAGGGAAGCCGGGAACGAAGCCGATCATGTAGACGTGATAACGGGTGCCGCTGTGGAGCGAAACGACGTCCTCGACGCTCAGTCCGGTACGCTCCGCCACTTCGGCGATGTCTGGGGCGTGGCTCGCCTCGTAGCAGACCGGCACGCGCCAGAGCCGCGTCGCCCGCCGCCCTTCCTGCGGGCGGTCGAGGAGCGCCTCGATGCTGCGCGTCAGCTCCGCCGCCGTGGTTTCGAGCGGGTCGTAATGGACCAGCAGAGATCGGAAGGTCGGGACGGTCTCGATCACCCCCGGAAGGGCCGCCGCGCGAAGGCTCGCATCGAGCCGCAGCACTCGGTCGTTCACCGCCCGGTCGACGGCGTTGCCGAACTGCACCACGAGACCCGTGTCGCCGCTCGGAAGAAACCGAACCTCCATATCCCGATCCGCCCCCTTCGATTCGCCACTCAGCCGGTCCGGCGCCAGAGGTTCCGGGTGGACCGTCGAGCCGGCCGGGGCATAAACTCGAAGCACAGGCTCATTGTTTCGCGCGTCCGGAAAATCTTGTTATCATACTATTCTTAGAACCATATCGCTGTCGGCAATGTGAGGAAAGGCGCCCGGCGCAAAGGCTGCCGAAGGCGGGATAAAGGCAATGGCAAGGCAGATCAACCTCAACGCGGACATGGGGGAAGGGTTCGGCGGCTATAAGATGGGCGATGACGATGCGCTCCTGAAGATCGTCCGGTCCGCCAACATCGCCTGCGGCTTCCACGCCGGCGACCCGGTCACCATGCATCATCTGGTCACCCGCGCCAAGGAAGAGGGCGTCAGCATCGGCGCGCATCCCGGGTTCAACGATCTGTGGGGCTTCGGACGGCGCCGCATCGACATGAGCCCGAGGGAGCTGGAATACATGGTGGCCTATCAGATCGGCGCGCTGCAGGCGATGGCCGCCTATGCCGGCACCAAGGTCACGCATGTGAAGGCGCACGGCGCCCTCAACAACATGGCCGCCGAAGACGCGGATCTCGCCATGGCCATCGGACGGGCGATCAAGACGGTCGACCGGGATCTGATCTACGTCGCGCTCGCCGGGTCGGAGATGGACAAGGCGGCGGAAGCGCTCGGGCTGCCGGTCGCCCGCGAGGGCTTCTGCGACCGGCTTTACGAGGACGACGGCAATTTGACCTCCCGCAAGGTTCCAGGCGCGGTCATCAAGGACCCGGCGATCGCCACGAAGAACGTCGTCAACATGGTCCTCAACCAGGAGGTCGTTTCGCGCAACGGCAAACGCATCCCGCGGCGCTTCGACACCTTGTGCGTCCATGGCGACGAGCCGAGCGCGGTCGAGCTCGCACGCGCCGTGCGCGCGGCGCTGGAGGACGCGGGCGTGCGGGTCGTGCCGCTGACGGAAATGGGGCTGACCTGAGCGCCGCGCGCCGATTCCGGTTCGATCGGTCGGTTTCGTTCCGCTGCGGCGCACGACCTTGCATGATGCAGGGCCGGAAGAACACGTGGCGGCGTCCTTCGGCGCGCCGCTACCAGCGCTGCTGAACCACGGGACGAGGACAATGGCCGCACCGCTCTTTCACATGATCGCCGGCGCGCCGACGCCGGTGGCGCCGTTCAGCCACGCCGTCGAGGCCGATGGGTGGGTCTTCGTCACCGGCCAGATGCCCACGTTTCCGGAAGACGACGCGAAGCCGCTCCCCGAAGGCGTGGAGGCGCAGACGCGCCGGGTCATGGAGAATCTGAAGATCGTCCTTGCCGGTCTCGGGCTCGGCCTGGAGCACGTCGTCTGCGCGCGCGTCTTCCTGACCCATTTCCAGGACGACTACGCGGCGATGAACGCGGTTTACGCGTCCTACTTCCCGGCCGACCGGCGCCCGGCGCGGACCTGCATCGGGGTGACGGGGCTGGCCCGCGACGCCCGCGTCGAGATCGACCTGATTGCCCGGCGCCCGTAGCGTCGAAGTGTTGTAGCGGCGAAGTGTTTTCGTGGTGGCGCCATGCGCTGCCCGACATCGCGCCACCACGCTTGTTCCGTCCTTGAAACTACGCGTCGGCGACCTCACGCCATAGCGCGTTCGATTGCGACGGGCCGAACGGATCGCGAATGGGATCGCCGGCGGGACACCGCAAACGCAGCCACCAGGCCCGTGCCGAACAGCAGCAGCATCTGCGGTTCGGGCACCACCAGAAGCTTCTGGCTGTGAATGATGGGCTGGGGGGTCAGGGGAATATACCCGTTGGTGCTGATTCCGTGCCCCACCTCCAGTGACCCAACGGAAAAGTCGAACAGCACGGCGCTGGTGTTGGTGATGTCCAGGACGCCGTCGATCGTGCCGTCGTCGAGCGCGGTGAAATCGGAGACGCTGCCGGCCCTGAACGTGTAAGGGCTCGTCGGTCCGCTGAACGCAAAGCCCGTAAACGGCGTGGAGAAGGTCAGCGAAAAGCTGCCGAGGAGGGTTGTGCCATCATAGAGCGTAAAGGTCGCGGACGGGGCGCCGACACCCGAAATCCGAACGACGTTGAGGATCCCGGCCAGGGTGTCCGCGATGTTGAAGGGATTGTCCGGGGACCCGGGTGACAAATCGGGCGGTGCGGGAAGGCTGAAGCGCACCCGCATGGTCTCGCCGAAGGCGAGCGGCACCGCTCCGGCCGTTTCCGGGAGAAGACCTGCGGCCGCCGCGATGCAGACCAACGCCGTCCCGATCGGCCGCCGTGCGCGGCGCCCCGCTCGCGGCAGGCGGTCCGCCAGAACGCTGCCGAAAGCACGGACGCAGCGGCTCAACGCACCAATAGCACAAGTATTAACCAAGTTTGAGACTTCCATTTTCCAGATGTCCCCTGATTGCACTTGAACATTTATCTTGAAGCAAAAATTATACCAAATTCTCGCGGTCGTTGGGAATCAAATCCATGAATTCGGGCTGGATTCATCTTGTGGTTCCAGATGTAGATTTTCCCGACAGCCGGGTCCTTCCGGACGATCTTGTGGAGCGTCGCGAGGCGGAGCCGCGCCCCGAGCCCGAGCCGGTCGAGATGGGTGGGCTCGATCAGATGGTCGTCGCGACGGCCTGCGGGTGCCGGCCGAGCAGCGCCGCCTCGCGCAAGCGCGATGGCTCCATCGGCGGGGTCAGTGGTTGTGGGGGCGGGCTCGGGTCGGAAGCTGGGCGCGGAAGCTCAGGTAATGCTCGCCCGCGGACAGCGCCAGGATGGCCCGCAACTCGTCGAGCGGCGCCGGATGGTTGTCGACGCGAAAATCGATGAGCGGATAATCCTCGGACCCCGCGACCAGAATGGCGGCGGATTGCCGGCCTCGCTTGTCGCCGCCCGCGGCCTCGCCGGCGACCACGGCGGTCAGCAGACGCTCGGCGAAGGGCAGGTCGGAGCCATCCCGATACGCCCGGTCCATGGCCTCCAGGACCGACTCCCCGCGGAGCTTGTTCCCGGCGATGGAGTATCCGTCCCGAACCAGGTGGCCGGTGACGCCTTCGGTCGCCGGCCCCGTCCAGGCGGCCGCGCGGCCCTGCCGGTCGACGACATGGACCTGACGGTGATCGCGTCCTTCGTCGGCCTCGATCAGCCGCCGGACCACTGTCTCGGCCGGCGCGCCCGCCGCCAGAAGCTCCAGCCCGCGCGGCCCGTAGTAGGGGTTGGTCGTCGCCTGGGTTGCCAGCGCGCCGATACCGGCGCGGGCGTGGGGCACGAGCGATCCGACCGCGAGGTGGAAGGTGGCGGCGGCCACGCCGAAATGGCCGGTTGCCCGGTCCAGCGCCACGATCGAGTAGGTCATCCTCGGCGCTACCGGTTCGCAAGCTCGACCAGCGCGGCGGTCAGCACGCGGGCGCCGTCGGCCAGATCGCCCGGCTCCGCACTCTCCGATTCGTTGTGGCTCACGCCGCCGGCGCAGGGCACGAAGATCATGCCGGCCGGGCAGACCGCCGCCAGGTGCATCGCGTCGTGGCCGGCGCCGGAGACCATCTCCAGGGCGGGGAGGCCGAGCGCGTCCGCCGCGCGGCGGATCGTGCCGACGACCGCCGGGTCGAACCGGGTCGGCGGAACGTCGGTCGTCCGCGTGACCGTAACGGTGCAGCCGCGCGCGTGCTCGGCACAGATCGGCTCGATCCGACCGGTCAACTGATCGATCACCGCTTGGTCGGGGTGGCGGAAGTCGATGGTGAAGAAGACTCGGGCCGGCACCGTGTTGGGCGAGCCGGGCGACACCTCGAAGCGGCCGACGGTGAAGCGAACGGTGTCGCTCGGGTCGGCCATTGCCCGGTCCAGGGCCTCGACCATGGCGGCGGCGGCCTTGAGCGCGTCCTTGCGCAGGCGCAGGGGCGTCGTTCCGGCGTGCGCGGCCTCGCCCAGAACTTCGACCGAGAACCAGCGCGAGCCCTGGATTCCGCCGACGACGCCGATGGGCTTGCCGGCCGCCTCGAGCCGCGGTCCCTGCTCGATATGCGCCTCGACATAGGCGGCGACGGGAAAGCCGAGCGGCCGGCGCGGCAGGTCCGGCGTTGCCGCCAGGAAGTCCCGCAGCGCGTCGCCCAGCGTCACGCCGGCGCTGTCCGTCGCCGAAAGCTGGTCCGCGAGGCTCATCCGGCCGGCGAAGGCGGCGGACCCGGTGGTCCCGGGCTGGAAGCGGCTGCCTTCCTCGTTGGTCCAGGCGACCACCTCGATGGAGCGCCGTGTTCGGATGCCGGCGTTGTGAATGGCCTCGAGCGCCTCGAGCCCGGCAAGCACGCCGTAGGCGCCGTCGAACTTGCCACCGGTCGGCTGGCTGTCGAGATGGCTGCCGGTCAGGACGGGCGGCGCCGCCGGATCCTCGCCCTCGAGCCGGAGGAAGAGGTTGCCCGCGTCGTCGCCGCTGGCGGTCAGGCCGAGCTCGCCCGCCCAGGCGATCATCCGACGGCGCGCCTCGGCGTCCTCCCGGGAAAGCGCCGGGCGGTTGACCCCGCCATTGGCCGTTCCTCCGATCTCTGCCATGGCCATCAGCCGCGCCCAGAGACGGCCTTCCTCCACGGCCGAGGCAGCGGTCGTCGCGGCGCCGTTCATCGAGTCCATCGGTGCCATCGGGTCTCCTTCCATGCGGGTCAGGCGAGGGGCTTGTTGGCCGGGGCGGCAAGATCCACGCGGTGCGGTTCGTCGATGAAGCGCCGTTCGATCACCGCTTCCAGCGCGGCCATGTTCTGCTCGGCCCGCAGGATGTGGTCGTGCATCTCGCGCCGCGCCGCCTCGGCATCCCGGCGGCGGAATGCGTCCAGCAGGCGCCGATGGGCGGCCAGGCCGTCCTCGGCCAGGCGATGGACGTCGCTCGGGATGTCGCCGTCGTCCGGATCGGCGTAGAGCTTGCGGAAGACCGTGCAGTCCCGCAGCAGCGCGTTGATGAACCGGCAGTTGAAGGCCAGAAGCGGGTTGGGGCAGGCGTTGGCGAGGACATCGTGGAAATCGAGTTCCGCCAGACGCTGCCGGTAGGTCATCTGCTTGTCGGCCGGGGCGCAGCTGCACAGGCCGATGGAAGCCTCCAGCGCCTGGAAGTCGGTCTCGGTCAGCCGGTCGGCCACCAGCGCCGCCAGCTCTGGCTCGAGCAGCCGGCGGACCGCGTAGACCTGATCGATCGCGAGGTCCTGAAAATAGAAGTAATTGGCCAGGAGCTGCGTCGACCGGTCGACGGAGACGCTGGCCACGGTTGCGCCCCCCTTGGGGCCGGTCGAAACCCGCACCAGACCTTGGACCTCCAGCGACTTCAGGGCCTCGCGGATCGTTCCCTTGCTGACGCCGAACCGGTCGATCAGCGCCTTTTCCTGCGGCAGGCGGTCGCCCGGCGAGAGGCCCTCGACGGCGATCCAGGTCTTGATCTGTTCCGCCACCCAGTCCGAGCGCTTCGGCGGGGCGCGGCGTAAGGACTTGCTCATGCCGGAACCAGATTTTTTCATATTAGTCATATTTATCATGATGAACTTGACATGTTCGGCGCGCCCGGGCAAGGTTTTGTTAAAACCTTAACGAGTGCGGCCAGCTTGAACCGCACCAACCGCGACCGTCGTGCAAGGGAGCCACAGGGATGATTCATCGGAAGGGCATGGCCAAGCGCTTGGCCGCGGGATTGACCGCAGCGCTGGTAGCGGGGCTTTCGGCATTTGCCGCAGAGGCGCAGATCCCCGAGGACGTGCTGGTCGTCGGCCAGGTCGCCGAGCCGAAGTCTCTGGATCCCGCCACGGTTACCGCCGTCAACGACTTCCGGATCCTGGTGAACGTCTACGACGGCCTGACCCGATACGCCGACGGCACCTTGCGGGTTGTCCCGGGCCTCGCCGAATCCTGGGAGATCAGCGAAGACGGGACGGTCTACACCTTCAAGCTTCGCGAGGGGGTGACCTTCCATGACGGCACGCCGTTCAATGCCGAGGCGGTCAAGTTCAACTTCGACCGCATGCTGAACGAGGACCATCCCTATCACGACACCGGTCCGTTCCCTCTGGCATTCTTCTTCAGCGCCATCGAGAGGACGGAGGTGATCAACGAGTATGAGGTGGCGCTCCATCTGAGTGAGCCTTACGCGCCGCTTCTATCCAACCTCGCCTATCCGACGGGCCTTATGGTTTCGCCGACCGCGGTCAAGGAACACGGCAAGGACTTCGGGCGCAATCCCGTCGGCACCGGCCCGTTCGCGTTCAGGCTGTGGGAGAGCAACCGCCAGGTCGCGCTCGTGCGCAACGAGGATTACTGGGACGGGGCGCCGCCGCTCCGCGGCATCGTGTTCCGGCCGATCACCGACGCCAATGCCCGGGTCAGCGCAATGCTGTCGGGCGACATCGACCTGATGGTCGAGGTGCCGCCGGACAGCCTGTCGGTCTTTGAGGATTCGGACGACTTCGTCATCCACGAGCAGGCCGGCCCGCATCTCTGGTTCCTGATCCTCAACATGAAGGAAGGGCCCTTCACCGACAAGCGCATGCGCCAGGCCATCAATCACGCGATCAACAAGAAAGCGCTGGTCGAGAACGTGCTGCAGGGCACGGCGACGGTGGCCACCGGACCGATTCCCGCCGCCTTCGGCTGGGCCTACAACGAGGAGCTGGAGCCCTATCCCTACGACCCGGAGAGGGCGCGCGCGCTGATCGCCGAGGCGGGGCAGGAAGGGGCGGAGCTGACGTTCTACGTGACCGAGGGCGGCTCCGGCATGCTCGCGCCGGTTGCCATGGGCACCGCGATCCAGGCGGATCTGGCAGCGGTGGGGCTCGACGTTTCGATCGAAACCTACGAGTGGAACACCTTCCTTGGCAAGGTCAATCCCGGGCTTGCCGGCAAGGCCGACATGGCAGAGATGGCCTGGATGACGAACGATCCGGATACCCTGCCGTATCTGGCCCTGCGCACGGAGGCCTGGCCGGAGAACGGTGGATTCAACTCCGGCTATTATTCGAACCCGAAGGTCGATGAGCTGCTGGAGAAGGCGCGGACCTCGACGGACCGGGCGGAGCGCGCGGCGCTCTACAAGGAGATGCAGGCGATCGTCTACGAGGACGCGCCCTGGGTGTTCGTTGCCAACTGGAAGCAGAACGCGGTCACCACCGCCCGGGTCAAGGACTTCGTTCTGCAGCCGTCCTTCCTGCTGCTTCTGCACGAGGTGGGCAAGAAGTAAGGCCCGCCGCCGCCTCATTCCGCGCGGGAGGAAGCGGCCCATGATGGGCTATGTCGTCCGCCGGCTGCTGCTTACGCTGCCGGTTCTGTTCGGCATCTCGGTCATCGTGTTCCTGGTGATCTCGCTGATCCCCGGGGACCCGGCCACCGCAATCCTCGGTGCCTACGCGACGCCGGAGAACGTCGCCCGCCTCAATGCCGAGCTCGGCCTCGACAAGCCCTTGCCGGTGCAGTTCCTGATCTGGCTGGGCGGCGTGCTGGAAGGGGATTTCGGTCGCTCCTATTCCCTAAACCGTCCGGTCGCCGCGGAGGTGGCCGACCGCCTCGGCCCGACCCTGATCCTGGCGGGCGCCGCCCTGGTGCTGTGCACGCTGTTTGGCCTGCTCGCGGGCGTGGTGGCGGCGGTGAAGCAATATGGCTGGCAGGACAAGGCGATCACGCTGCTGGTGCTGATCGGCATCTCGACGCCGTCCTTCTTTCTCGGGATCGTGCTCATCCTGTGGTTCTCTGTCGGCCTCGGCTGGTTTCCGACCGGCGGCATGTACGCGCTCTTCGGTGACGGCGGGGTCCTGGAGCTGCTGCACCATCTGGCTCTGCCGGCGCTGACGCTTGCCGTGGTGGCGACCGGGGTGGTCGCCCGGCTCACCCGCGCCAACATGCTCGAGGTGCTGCGGCAGGACTACATCCGAACCGCGCGTGCCAAGGGGCTCCGCGAGCGCGGCGTAATCTACCGGCACGCCTTGAGGAACGCGCTCGTGAACGTCATCCCCATCCTCGGCATCCAGGCGGGCTTTGTGCTCAGCGGCGCCGTCTACATCGAGAGCGTCTTCCAATGGCCGGGGATCGGCCGCATGCTGGTGACCGCCATTTCGACCCGGGACATCCTGCTGGTGCAGGGCGGCGTCCTGGTGGTGGCGGCCTGCTACGTCCTCATCAACCTGCTGGCGGATGTGCTCCAGGCGGCGCTCGATCCGCGCGTCAAGGTCTGATGACGGCCGTCACCGCCCTCGACGAATCCGGCGACGCCCCGGTCGGAGGCCGTCCCGGCGCCTGGGCGCGGCTCGGCCGCAACCGCCTCGCCGTGCTCGGCCTGGCGCTCGTGACCGCCCTTACCGGGATCGCCGCCGCGGCACCTCTGCTGCCTCTGGCCGACCCGAACGCCACCGACGTCGCCAACCGGCTGCAGGAACCGTTCTCCGCAACACACTGGCTCGGCACCGACCAACTCGGCCGGGACATTCTCGCCCGGCTGGTCTGGGGCACCCGCGTCAGCCTGGCGGTCGGGATCGCGGCGACCCTGGTCGCCACGATCATCGGCGCGTTCATCGGGCTCGTCGCCGCCTATTACGGCCGTTGGCTCGACAATCTGCTGATGCGCGGGATCGACATGCTGATGGCCTTTCCGTACCTGCTGCTGGCGCTCGCCATCGTCGCCGTTCTGGGCCCGGGCCTTCTGAACGCGATGTTCGCGATCGCCGTCGTCAACATCCCGTTCTTCGCCCGCGCGGTGCGTGGTGCGACCGTCAGTCTGGTGTCCCGCGAATACGTTGACGCGGCGCGGCTCTGCGGCTTTTCCGACTCGCGGATCATCGCGCGCGAGCTGCTGCCCAACGTCTTGCCGGTGATCGTGATCACCATGTCGACCACGCTCGGCTGGATGATTCTGGAGACCGCGGGCCTATCCTTCCTCGGCCTCGGCGCGCAGCCGCCCCAGGCCGACCTCGGCAGCATGCTGGGCGACGGGCGCAAGCTGATCGTCAACGCGCCGCATGTCGCCGCGATCCCGGGCCTGGTGATCCTGGTTCTGGTGATCGGGACCAATCTGGTCGGCGACGGCCTGCGCGACGTGCTCGATCCGCGGCTCAAGGCGGGGGCGCTGACGCGTCCGGTGGCGGCGACGGCGGTGGACATTCCGCGCTCCGCGGCGCAGGGCATAGGCGGGGCCATCTCGCCGGTGCGCGCCGAGGCACCGTTGCTTTCGGTTCGGAACCTCGAGACTCACTTCACCATCGGGCGTGAGGTCTATCGCGCCGTGAACGGGGTGAGCTTCGACATCGCGCCCGGAGAAGCCGTCGGGATCGTCGGCGAATCCGGCTCGGGCAAGTCGGTGACCGCCCTGTCGCTCCTTCGCCTGGTGCCCACACCGCCCGGGCGGATCGTGGGCGGCGCGGTTCGGTTCCGGGACGAGGAGCTGCTGGGGGCGCCCCTGCACCGGCTGCAGGACATCCGCGGCAACCGGATCGCCTACATCTTTCAGGACCCGCTCACCACCCTTAATCCGCTTTTCACCGTCGGTGAGCAGGTGGCCGAAGCGATCCGCCGCCATCAAGGCCTCGACCGCGGCCGCGCCCTGGCCCGGGCCGCCGACCTCTTGGAAAGCGTCCAGATCCCGCGGGCAAGGGAGCGGCTCGGCGCCTATCCGCACGAGCTGTCGGGCGGTCAGCGGCAGCGGGTGACGATCGCTATGGCCCTAGCCAACGATCCGGACCTGATCGTCGCCGACGAACCGACGACGGCGCTCGACGTGACGACGCAGGCGCAGGTGCTGCGGCTGCTCGACGAGCGGCGGCGGGAGCGGGGGGCGGCGCTCATCTTCATCACCCACGACTTCGGCGTGGTCTCGGAACTCTGCGACCGGATCCTGGTGATGTATGCCGGCCGCGTCGTCGAGGAGGGGCCGGTCGAAACCGTGTTCGCCGATCCGCGCCATCCCTACACGCGGCGGCTCATGGCCTGCGTCCCCGTCCTGGGCCAGCCCGAACGGTCGATCGACGCCATCCCGGGCCTTCCGCCGGCCGTAAACCGGCTGCCGCCGGGCTGTGCCTTCGCGCCGCGCTGCACCCTGGCGGTAGAGGCCTGCCGCCGCGGCGAGATCGCCCTGGAGCGACTCGGCGACAACCACGCGGTCCGGTGCATCCGGGCGCGGGAGCCCGGCCTTGCCTGACCTCGTCATCGAGACGCGGGACCTTTGCCGCAGCTTCGGCGGCGACCGGCGCTGGCTCGGCGCGCGCCGGCCGCCGATCCGGGCGGTCGATGGCGTCTCGCTTGCGGTCGAACGCGGAGGCACCCTCGGCATCGTCGGCGAGTCGGGCTGCGGCAAGTCGACGCTTGCACGCATGCTTGTAGGGCTTCTCAAGCCGACCGCCGGCACAATCCTTCTCGACGGCCGGCCCGTCGAGGCGCTCGCGCGCGGGGACCGCCTCGCGTTCCGACGCAAGGTCCAGCTCGTGTTCCAGGATCCGCTCAGCTCGCTCAATCCGCGCAAGACGGTGCGACAGATCCTGGAGGCGCCGCTTCAGGTCCTGCTCGGCATGGACCGGGCCGGGCGGGCGGCACGGGTTTCCGAGCTGATGCAACTGGTCAGCCTGCGCCCGGAATTCGCCGATCGCTACCCGCACGAGTTCTCCGGCGGCCAGTGCCAGCGCATCGGCATCGCCCGCGCGCTGGCGGCGGAGCCGGAACTGGTTGTCCTCGACGAGCCGGTCTCGGCCCTCGACGTCTCCGTCCAGGCCCAGGTGCTGCGGTTGCTCAAGGACCTGCAACGCCGGCTCGGCCTCACCTATGTGTTCATTTCCCATGATCTCGCCGTGGTGGAGGCGCTTTGCGACCGGGTCGCGGTCATGCAGAACGGCGAGATCGTCGAGGAGGGGACGAGGGCCGAGGTCTTCCGGCACCCTGCACACGACTACACCAGGCTTCTGCTTGCCTCCGTTCCCGTACCCGGACAGAGGCGGAGACCCTGACGAGGGGCTATGGCCGGGGCCTCCGAAGCGCGTCGGGTACCGCCGCGGTTCAGGGGGCGCTTGGCACGTCCAATGGGGGCACCGGCATGTATTTGTGTCCCTCGTCGTGGACGCCGCCACTCCAGGGCATGACGATCGTGCAGCGAAGCCCCTCCGGATCGAAGGCGAGGTCGACCGTTCCTCCCAGCTCGTAGGCGATGCTGCGCTCGATCAGCTTGGTGCCGAAGCCTTCCACATCCGGCCGCGTTACCGCCGGGCCGTCCCGCTCGGTCCAGGAGAGCCGAAGCTGCGGACCGCGCTCGCCGCCCGACAGCTCCCAGCGGATCTCGACCCGCCCGGCGGATGTCGAAAGCCCGCCATACTTGGCCGCGTTCGTCGCCAGCTCATGCAGGACGAGGCTGAGCGTCAGAGTCTGTCTTGGCGAGAGCGCCAGCGCCGGCCCGTGGACCGTGAGCGCCCGATCGCCCCCGGCATGCACCTGCAGGGCGTGCGATATCACCGTCTCCAGATCGGCCGATTGCCAGTGGCTCTGGGTCAGCAGGTCGTGCGCTGCGGCCAGCGCGCGCAGCCGCCCCACAAATGAGGCATTGAAAGCCTCGGGCGACGGGGCGCGCCGCAGGGTTTGGGACGCGATGGCCAACACCACCGACAGTGTGTTCTTGACCCGGTGGTTGAGCTCGGCGACCAGCAGTCTCTGCTGATCTTCCGCGCGTTTGCGGGCCGTTAGGTCCATGACGTAGACAACGTGCTCGTCCGACTGCCCGGGCAGGATGGCGGCGGCCATCAGGACCGGGACATGGCTGCCGTCCTTCCGGATGAGCTCTGCCTCGACCGGGCCGCTGACACCGGTTCGGGCCAGCGTCTGCATGCGCCGGCGCGCGCGGTCCTGATCCTTCGGCGGCATCATCCTGTGCCAGTCCATGTCCCCGGACAGCAGCTCTTCACGCCGGTATCCGGTGAGCTTCAGGAACGCCTCGTTGACCTCGAGGATGCGGCCGTTGGAATCGCCGAAGCCGATGCCTATCACGGCCGTATCGATCATCCGCTGCAGGCGCTCCCGGTTCTCGCAAAGGGCCATTTCGGTCCGCTTGCGCTCGGTGATATCGGTGCAGGCGCCGGTTATGTGGGACGGTCTGCCCTCGCCGTCGCGAATTACCTTTCCCTTGTCTGCCAGCCAGCGGACCGTGCCATCCGGCGAGACAACACGGTAATCCATCTCGAAGTCGAGCCCCTCGCGCGCGCTCCGGGCGCTGGCCTCGGCTACCGCCGCGCGATCCTCCGGATGGACGTAGGCCAGAAACTCGTCGAGGTGACGGATCGTCTTGCCGGGAGGCAGTCCTATGAGCTGTCCCACCGTTTCGTCCTCGTGCAGCGCGTTGCTCCGCAGGTCCCATCGATAGGTGACCGTCGAGGACGCGAGGAGGGCCGCATGCAGGCGCTCATCGCGCTCGCGGAGCCGCTCCTGGCTTTCGCGCAAGGCGGTCTCGGCCCGCTTCTGCTGGTCGATGTCTTCGACCACGCAGATGAAGTAGCGCGGCGCGCCGCCGCATTCTTCGTCGCGCATGAGCGAGACGGTCACGCGGACCCACAGCGTGCGGCCATCCTTGCGACGGTAGCGCTTCTCCATCGCGAAGGTCTTTACGTCCCCTGCCAGAAGCCGCTCGCGGTTTACGCGACCGGCTTCGAGGTCGTCGGGGTGGGTGACCTCCCGAAAGGTCATGCGCAACAGCTCGTCCGCGCTGTAACCGACGATCTCGCAAAGTCGCTGGTTCACGCGCAACCAGCGCCCGTCAAGCCCGACATGCGATATGCCGACGGCCGCCTGCTCGAAGGTGCTGCGAAAACGCGCCTCGCTGGCCCGTAGCGCCTGCTTTGCCCATTTGCGCTCGGTGATGTCGCGGAAGTAGACCGACAGCCCGGTCGCGTTCGGATAGATCGTCATTCCGATCCAGCGGCCCAGCAGACCGGAGAACGTATCGAGCTCGACCGGCCGCCGCTCCGCGGCGGCCCGCAGATGCGCGGCGTGCATCTCGTTGCCGGCCATCTCCGGGAACTCATCCCAGATGGTCTTGCCGAGAAGGTCTTGCCGCCGGCGGTCGAGAATCGCTTCGGCTTTGCGGTTTACGTAGGTG
The DNA here is from genome assembly GCA_964551315.1 of uncultured Rhodospirillaceae bacterium. GTDB lineage: Bacteria > Pseudomonadota > Alphaproteobacteria > Dongiales > Dongiaceae > Virgifigura. The sequence goes on from CAZKCM010000005.1 coordinate 60,570, forward strand.
AATCGCCAGTGGCGGTCGAGGGCGTAGAACGCGGCACCGATGCTCTCGAGAATCTCGGCGGTCTGCCGGTGCGATCGATTCAGTTCGACCCGGATCCTCTGACGCAGAATCGCGGCGGCGAGGATATTTGCAAGGGCGCACAGGAAATCGATCTCGCTCTGACCGAAACGTTGCGGCGTCCCGGCATCGACCAGAAGCACGCCGTAGGCCAGGCCCTCGGCCTTGATCGGGACGGCGAGGAGCGCGGCGATGCCCTGCGCGCGCTGCCGTTCGGAGAGCGTGAAGGAGTTCTGTTTCGAGATGTCCTCGATCGCGAGGACGGTTCCGCTGCGCAGGCTGTGGCCAGATGGCGAGGCGGCGTCAGCCGGAAAGGTGACCTGACCAACCAGCGGCGCGGTCCAACCGACTGCTGCGCGCAGAAGAAGATCGTCGGTGGCGGCTCGATGCTCCAGAATCTGAGCGCTTTCCGTGCCGACACCCTCGGCCGCGGCCTCTGCCGTCTGTTGCAGGATCGACCCGAGATCGTCACCCGAAAGGGACCGTGCGCTGAGAGCCGCGACGATCGCCAGCCGGTGCGTGTCGCCCAAGGGCGCGCCGGCTCCCGCGGTTACCCCAATCGTGTGGCCGTTCCCCGGCGTTGCCGGCGCCGCGTCCTCCTCCGACCGCCGTGGAGACATCCGGAGCGGCCGGCGCGAGCCTACCTGGCGGCGTCTCGTCGTCGACATGAACGGTCCCTCTGTGCAGCGGTATCCGCGCTGCTTCAAACTTGGGGGATGTATGATTTGTCCCGTCGGTCCCCGTCCTGCTAAGTATTGTTAACGAGCTTCCTCGTGCTTCGCAATGCGCTAAGGGGCCGCACGCGGCCGCCGCGCCGGATGGCGGGTGGGTCGCGGCCTATCGGGCCGAGCCATCGAACGGCCGGCCGGATTCGATGCGGGTCGTGCTCTCGGCTCCGACGGAGTATCCCGGTCGAGCCGGCTGCCTGACCCCGATACCCGGGCCCGATCCCGACATCGGGCGCATTCGGACGTGCATTCCGCCACCGAAGGAACAAGCCGTGCTCGGGAGGGGCTTCGCGGAAGCGGGCGATGCCGGCCGGCCCGCCGCAAGACGGTCCGGGCGGCATCGCCGGTGAGCCGGCTCCCGCGTGCCGGGTGAGGACGCGCGAAGGCGGGACCTCAGCTCGAGCCGATGCTTTCCGCGGTCTCCAGAATTCCGTGGTTACGTGCCCAGAGCGCCGCCTGGGTCCGATTGTTGGCGGCGATCTTCTTCATCAGGCTCTTAAGATGGACCTTTACTGTCCCCTCGGTGATGCCCAGCGCCCGTGCGATCAGCTTGTTGCTGTAGCCGTTCAGAAGGCATCGGAGAATCTGCTTTTCGCGGTCCGTCAGGTTGCGCTGCGAATCCACGAGGCTGATATGATCAAAGTCCCTCACATTGGTGGCCAGCATGCTGGCAAGCGGGCCGGGGAGCACCTTCTCGCCCTTCATCACCAGAAGAAGCGACAGCGAAAAGGCTTCTACGGACAACTCGTTCACCAGATATCCATCGGCGCCCGCCTTCAGTGCGCGGGCCATGTCGGACAGGCTCAATTCGTTCGCGAGGACGACGATGCGGCAATCGTCATTGCCTTCGCGCAACCGACGGAGACCTTCGATATCTTTTTCCTGGTGGCTGCTGAAGTCCGCGACGACAAGTTGCGGCGTCAAGCCTTCGCTGACCAGGGCTTCTACACTGGCAAAGTCGCGGCCTTCGGCGATGATGACGAATTGGGCGGGATCCAGTATCTGACGAAGACCTTGGCGAAACAGTCGATTGCTGCCGATTAATACGACATTGATCGGGTTCATCCTGATCTCCCTGTCAAGCTAGCTCTTTTGCCGGCCTAGAGGGAGTCCCTTTCGCCCCTTCCGAGCTTACTTCTGAACTAAAGAATCGATCGATATCGTTCTTTTGTAATTAATAAAAACTGTCTTTTGGACTCTACAGGGTGAACGGATTTTATCTGATGATCCAGCTGCCAAACTTCAGGCCGAGTGAGCGGAACATCCTGAGCTTTATGTGTTCATTTTATATAAGACCAACAGGTTAATCAACATTACCTTCCTCGGGGCGACGACCGGTCGGGCGAGTCGCCGCAAGCGGGGCCCTCAAAAGGGGTAGTCACTTTTGTGGCGTGGCCGTAACGCGGCCGGCGGCCAGCGGCGCAGCGACCGGCGCTGCGATGGACGAAAGGGGGTGAGAAGGTCGACGAGGCGGCCAGCTAAGACCGCGGCCCGCCCGATGGACGCGCTTGCCGCGCGGCATGCGGGCGGGGCGGATGCTTCGACCGGGCTACTGGGTGGCTTCCTTGAGATAGGCGATGATGTCTTGCCGGTCCTGTTCTTTCCGCAGGCCGGGGAAGACCATCTTGTTGCCGGGGATGTACTCGCGCGGGTTCTCGAGCCAGTGATCCATCGTCTCCTCATTCCAGACGATATCGGCGCTCTTCAACGCGTCCGAGTAGTTGAATCCCTCGGCCGTACCCGCCTCGCGGCCGAAGACTCCATGGAGCGACGGGCCGACCTTGTTCTGACCCGCCTCGAGCGCGTGGCACGCCCGACACCGGGCGAACAGTTTTTCGCCCTTTGCCGGGTCGCCCTGTGCCTGGGCGGCGCCGCTCGACAGTGCCAGAAAGGCCACGAGTCCGCCAGCGATCAGCTTCCCGGCAATACACGTCGATTTCGTCATGAGGCTTGCCTTTCCCAAATTCTACAAATTGCAATCGCCTGCTTGTTACCGTGCCATTCTATAAAAGCCGTTCCACCGGGTGTCGAGCCAGCATCTGCGGCCAATCGCCGCGTTCAGCCTATGCGCCGGCCGAGTTCGTCGATCGCGTGGGTCAGGGCGCGACGGACCGCCGGCTCGCTCAGCGAATGCCCAGCCGCCTCGACCATGCGGAGATCGCCGCTGCTCCAGCGGACCGCCAGCTCGTGGGCCGTCGCCGGCGGGCAGAGCAGGTCGTAGCGGCTTTGCACGATGATGCCCGGAATGTCCCGAAGCCGGTCGGCGCCGGCCAGCAGTTCTCCCGGCCGCAAGAAACAGTCGTGGCGAAAATAGTGCCATTCGACGAACGGTGTGTTTGGCGGCGCGCGCGTGCCGCCCGGGTCCGCCAGGGAATCCGGCAAGGCGACCCGGCCGGGGTTCAGCACGGACAGCGCGCGTTCGTAATCGTGCCAGACGAAGGCGGCCGGGCGATGGATCGCCGGATCCGGATTCATCAGGCGCGCGCCGTAGGCCCGCAAAGGCTCCGCGCGTTCCGCCTCGGGAAGCAGCCCGACGAAGCGCCGCCACAGCTCCGGATAGAAGATCCGCGGACCACGGACGAAGGCCCAGTCGATCTCCTCCGCACCGCCTAGAAACACCGCACGCAGCGCGATTGCCGTCACCCGCGACGGAAACGCCTCGGCATAGGCAAGGGCGAGAAGCGAGCCCCAGGATCCGCCCACCACCATCCACCGCTCGATGTCCAGCGCCTCGCGGATTCGTTCCATGTCGGCGACGAGGTCCTGGGTGCTGTTGTGCGCGAGGCCGCGCTTCGGCGTGCTGCGCCCGGCGCCGCGCTGGTCGAACAGCACGATGCGAAACAGCGCCGGATCGAACAGGGTGCGATGCTCCGGCTGGCAACCGCTGCCGGGCCCGCCATGCAGGAACACGACCGGCACGCCGTTCGGGTTGCCCGCTTCCTCGACATGCAGAACGTGGCCGTCGCCGACCGGCAGCATGCGGTGGCCGCCCTTGTCCGTCTTGCTCGTCATGCGTCCGGCCGCGCCTCCGGGCCGTTCAGCCGCTCCCAGAGCGTTGCGATCTGGCGCGTCTCGGCGACGTCATGGACGCGCAGGATCTGCACGCCTTGGCCGAGGGCGTGCATCGCCGCGCCGAGCGAGGACGGCAGGCGCTGCCGCGGCGTTGCTCTCTCGCTGCCTGGGTCGCCAAGGCCTTTCCGCGACGCGCCGAGAAGGAGCGGCACACCGAGCCCGTGATAGAGGGCGAGGCTGCGCAGCACCGCAAGGTTCTGCGGCGCGCGCTTGCCGAAACCGATCCCGGGGTCGGCAATCAGGCGCCGTCGCTCGATCCCGGCGGCGATGCAGGCTTCCAGTCGCGCCTCCAGGTAATCGAACACGTCCAGCGCAACGTCCTCATAGACCGGGGCAAGGTTCATGGTGGCGGGTTCGCCGCGCATGTGCATCAGAACGATCGCGGCGTCGCTCGCGGCCGCGACATCCAGGCTGTCCGCGTCCCAGGTCAGGGCGGAGATGTCATTGATGATCCGTGCCCCGGCGGAGAGCGCGACCCGCATGACCGGCGCGTGTCGCGTGTCGATGGAGAGTTGCGTGCCGCGCAGGTCATCGCGCGCCGCCAGCCCCTCGATCACCGGCAGGATCCGTGCAATTTCCTCGTCGAGGGGGACCGGCGTGGCGCCGGGGCGGGTCGATTCGCCGCCGACGTCGAGGATGTCGGCACCGGCCGCAACCAGGGCGGCGCCCTGCGCAACCGCCGCCGCGGGATCGAGATACGCGCCGCCGTCGGAGAAGCTGTCCGGCGTCGCGTTGATGATGCCCATCAGCCGCGGCCGGTCATAAGGTCGGCCATCCTGGTCGGCGCGCGGGCCGGAGATGCGGTCAAGCAACAGGGCGACCCGTGCCTCGACCCGGCCGCCGATCCGCTCCGCCCACCGGTCCAACGCGCTCAGCGATACGGCGACGCGATCGATCCGGCCGGCGTCGCGGATGCAGACCTCGCAGCCGGTGAAGGCCAAAGGGCCGCCGGCGAGCGGTCGTGCGGAGCCGGCGGCGACCATCGCCGCCGCCGCGTCGCCGCCGACCAGTCCGACGGGCCGCAGATAGACGCGTGCGGAATTGGAAAGACCGCCGTCGGGAAGACCGGCGGGACGTGCGCCGCCGCTCACGTCCCGAAGATCGTCTTGAGCTTGTCGAAGCCGGCCGCGTAGATTCCTTCGATCACCTTGACCGCCTCGGCCTCGGAAGCTCCTGCCGGCGCGAACTCGCTGCTCCAGTGAACGGTGCTGTGTCCGTCGCCGCCGGACACCCGCAGGGTCGAGACGTAGTCTCGCACCGGCAGTGGTCCCTCGAGAATCGTGTAACGGAGCGACCGCCCGGCCGCGTCCAGGTTTTCGAGACGCTCGCGGAGGAGCCCGCCGCCCGCGAGATGCAGGTCCCGGACCGCACCCACGCCCGTGCCATCCGTTTCCGACCGGGACACGGCCGGATGCCACCGTTCCAGGGCGGCGAAGTCCCCGACCGTCGCCCAGACCGCGTCGGCCGATGCGTCGAGATCTACGGACATCGAAACCTTGGCCATAGCGCCTCCTCCCGCTTCCGTCCTTACCTTGGTTCTTGTCTTGACTGATCGGCACCCGCGCCATGCGCGCCGGTTCGACAATGGTATCGGAAGGAGTCCCCCTTTGCCATGCGCGGAGGGCGTCTCAGGCCTCCTGAATCAGAATCTCGCCCTTGCCGCCTGCTGCCGCATCGCCCGTGAAGCGGCGCATCCGCAGCGACCGTGCGACGAATTCCGCAACATGAGTCGAACGCCCGCCGAGAGCCCGCGGCAGCAGGCGCAGGAATCCCAGCTCGTGCCGGCCGCCATCGGCGAAGGTTGGCAGAAGCCGCTGCGGCGCCTGCGCCAGAATCAAGGAGCCCCGTCGCATGCCGAAGCCGGGATAGGGACCGACGGCGCCGCCGAGGGCGACGACGGTGCCGGCGATCATCCGCGAACCGGCATAGGCGCCCACGCTCCCTTCGATTACGAGCAACCCGCGCCGCATCCGGTCCCCGGCGCGGTCGCCGGCATCGCCGCGGACGATCAGCAGGCCGCCGCTCATGCCCCTCATCTCGCCGGGAAGTGCGCCGCCGGCGAAATCGCCGGCCCCGCCGTCGATCTCGATGACGCCGCGCCGCATGTCGGCGCCGGCGAATGGGCCCGCATCACCACGGACATGAATGTGGCCGCCCATGAGGCCGAGGCCGAGATAGGCGCCGGCATTGCCTTCCACCGTGATCCGGCCCGTGCTCATTCCCCTGCCGACGAAGTCCAGCGCGGTCGAGCCGGCGTTGCGGATCACCAGTTCGGCGGCGTTGTCGCCCGAGACGGCAAAGAGGTCGCCGACCGCGATGCGGCGGTTGCCGCTGGTGAGTTCGATCGCGGCGATGGCGGTGGCGTCGAGGCCGGCGAGCCGCTCCGGCAGAAGCGGCGACAGGTCGAGGCGTTGCCGCAGCGGTTCCCGCAGCGCGAGGGTGAGGGCGCCGGTCATGCCAGAAGCTCCCGCAAGGGGAAGAGAAACTTGCCGAGCTTGCCGCCGTAGTTCCCGGCGCTGATCCGCAGAACGCCCCCGGCGGCGCCGGGCTCGCAGGCGGCGCGGATTCCGGCGCGCATCGCGGCGCGGATGTCCTCCGCCGTCAGGCCGTCGATCACCACCTCCAGGACGGACTCGACCTCCGGCGGCAGCGCTGTCGCCGTCTGACCCTTCAGGGTCGGGCAGTAGGCGTCGTTCGTGGAGGCGATGAGGCCCTTGTACTTCGAGCCGATCTTCGAGCCGGAGCGAACCATGCCGCCGGGGAAGGGCAGGATGATGTTGGGGACCTGCCGCATCGCCGCGACGGCTCGCTCGGTCGCGGCGAGTGCCGCCGCGCGCGAGGCGGCGAGCACCAGGAAGTTGCCACCGCCGACGCCGTTGGCCGTGCCGACCGTGTCTTCGCACACGAACTCGCCATCCATCACCGGGATGCGCCAATAGCGGCGGCCGCCGAATTTCTTGGCGATCTGGAACCCGTCTCCGAAATAGCGCAGCATCGCCCCGAGCTTCAGCGTCTCGCCACCCTCCAGTCCGGCGAAGCAGGCCGAGCCGGCGGCGGTCAGCACGCACTGGCCGACCCGGTCGCGCAGTTGCTTCTGCAGGTCCTTCGTGGACATAGCGAAGATCAGGACCGACACGCCGGGGCGTCCGTCCGGCGTCTCCTCCGGCGCCAGCATCCGCTCGATGCCGGCCTCGCAGCCGCAGGCGATGACGGAGGTGGCGAAGCCCGTCATGCTGACGGCGGCGTTGCGCGCCCAGTCCGCCGAGTTGGCGGTGATGACCACACGCGTCGCCGTCATGCCGAAGGCCTCGGCGAAGGTGTCTTCGATGGTGACGCCGTTGATGTTCACGACGCGCCTATCCGTCGGCAGGCGTGGCGGACGAGGCGTCCCCTGCCTTCGCCCGAGAGCCCCGCGTCCTCGATTTCCGCGTCGGTGACGCGGAAATTGCCGAGGCGCACGGTCTGATAGGTCTCGAAATAGTCGCGCAGCGGCGCCTCGATGCTGCCACGGTCGAACTCGGGGCGAACGGCATGGGTGGCGCCCCAGACGATCTCCGTGACCTCGCCGTTGCGGGCGATCACTCGGCCGTCCTTGAAGACGTAGTCGGGCCGGGCGAACATCGCCTCCTTGTCCTCTTGCTCGGTGTAGATGGTGATGTCCGCCACTGCGCCGGGGCCGAGATGGCCGCGGTCGTGGAGGCCAAGGGCGCGCGCCGGCCCGGCGCGCGTCAGGATCGCGATCTCGTAAAGGCTGTATTCGCGCTCGATGCTGCCGAGGACCGTAGCCGCCGCCGCGGGGCGGCTGATCCGCTTCAGCATGTCGCGGCGGAAGCTGCGGTCCATCAGCAGCCGGATCAGATGCGGATAGGTCGAGAAGGGCGCGCCGTTCGGGTGGTCGGTCGTCAGGAAGATCCGCCAGGGGTCTTCCACGAGCAGGAAGAGCTCGAGCCCGATCGCCCATTGCAGCGCATTGACGAAATTCTGGTCACGGTAGCGGAACGGCACCACGCCGCAGCCGGCCTCGCATTCGATGTCCATGCACACCCATTTGTCGGGATGGGCGTGCCGATGGTTGCGGTACTGCATCATGGTGTCGCCGGACGCGGTCACCGTCTGGCCGAACATGACCTGTCCGACATCGATGCTGACCGACGGCGTCCGGTTGACCACCTCGGCGACCTGCGCCGCGGCGGAGGAGAACTTCCGCTTGCCCTCGGTGCCGTAGCTGTGGAACTGCAGATGCGTCAGGTGGAGCGGCAGCCCCTCGGCGCCGGCGATCGTCTGCAGCGTGGTCTCCCAGTTGCCCGGGACGCCAAGATCGTTGCAGTGGATGTGCAGCGGATGGGGCACGCCCAGCTCGTGCACCGCGCGCGCCAGTGCCGTCACGATCCGCCGCGGCGTCACGCCGTAATGCGGGCCGGGCGAATCGAAGTGGAGGTCGCGGCCGTTGAACTTGAAGGCATTGATGCCGCCCGGATTGACGACCTTGATCGCGATCGCCTGAACCGCCTCCAGGATCCAGCCGACATAGTCGTTGATTCGCGGTTGCTCCGCGCCCTCGGCCAGCAGCCGCAGCAGGAAGTCGTCGCTGCCGAGCATGGCGTAGCAGCCCTTGTCGATCATCGGCGTGTCCGCGAGCTCGGCATGCGTGTGGCGGGCGTTGGCCGGCACCATCGCCGGCTCGAACGCCGCCGTGTAGCCCATCTCCGCGTAGCGGTATCCGGTCGCGAAGGTCGACGGCGTGTAGATGCCGCCACCCGCGCGCCGCAGCACGTCCCCGCCGTCGAATCGGTCGCGGTCGAGCAGGTCCGGGTGATGGCCGCGGTGATCTTCGGTCATTATCGCGCGGGCGAGGTTCACCTTGCCGCCGCCGATATGGCTGTGGATGTCGATCGCGCCGGCCATCACCACCTTGCCGGTGACGTCGATGACCTGGTCGATGGCGGCGCCCGGCCCGGGGTCGGGGACGATCATCCCGTCGTGAAGATAAAGGTCGGCGGTGTCGCCGTTCCGGCCGTTCGCCGGGTCAACGATCCGGCCGCCCGCGAGCTTGACGAGAGTCATTCCGATCGGCTCCGTACAGCAGGGATCGCTTGCTCGATCTGGCGAAGGACGCCGGCGACGCTTGGCAGCCCGCTCTCGCGCAGCGCCGACAGCGGCAGGCTGACGACCGTGTCCATCCGGAAGAACTGCCCCGCATGGTCGAGGCCGGGCGTGCCGACGGGAATGAAGACCTCGGGCGGGGGCTCCAGGGCGGTGTCGGGCGTGGCGAGCACCACGGTCGGAACACCCGACGCGGCGGGCGGAGTCACGGCGCGAAAGGCGGAGATCCAGACCAGGGCGTCGGCCTCCCCGGCGTCCAGCAGGCGCCGGGCGGACAGGAGGTGGGGATCGTGCGCCGGCACGCCGCGGCCGAATCCCGTGCGCAGCGGTGATCCGCATTGCCAGAGGCAGACCTGATTTGCGCCGATCAGATTGTCGTTGCCGGTCAGCGGCAGCAGGGAGCAGCGCGTCGTCCGGTTGAGGTCCTGCACCATCGCGGCGAGCGTCTGCACGGTCAGCTCGGCGGCGGTGAAATCGAAGCGCGCCGCGGCCCAGGCGACGACGCCATAGCGGGCCGCCCGCAGCCGCTGGGCAACGTCGCGCAAGCGGTCCGCCGGGATGCCTGCGATCTCGGACGCGGCAGGCCCACCGCCATTCACCAGTGCACGCAGCGCCGCCGCCACTTCGGGCAGCCGATCGACTGCGCAGGGCAGCACCGTTTCCGCCCCCAGGCCCTCCGCCTCCGCCGCCGATGGCGGCCCGATCCGGATGACCGGCCGCTCGGGCGGTTTGTCGAGATACAGGGTCCGGTCCGGCCGGACGCAGCGCTCGACGAAGCGTGGATAGTCGGCGCTCGGGTCCGGGCCGATCACGAGCAGCAGGTCCATGTGGTTGCGGACCTCGCTCAGCGTGGTCACGACCCAGCCGGCGTCCTGCACGACGCGGAGGTTGCGGAACAGCGCGTCGGCGCCGAGATGGTCGACAACACCGCCCAAACGATCGGCCAGCCTCATCGCGGCGCGGACGCCGTCAACATCCGTCCCAAGGCCCGCGAACAGCGGAAGCCGGCTGCCCCGCAGCAGGTCTGCAGCCCGCGCGATGGCCGCCGAAAGATCGGTGGGCTGGCCGGCGATTCTCGGCGCGGCCGATTGCGGCGGCCGTTCGAAATGTTCCCGGCTGCGTCCGCAGCCGCCTTCCCGCAGGCGCAGGCGCTCGCCGTCCCGCTCGATGGCGAGGTCATCGCAGGCAAGGCCGCAAAACGGGCAGACGACCTCGCGCCGAAGCGTCCGTTCCGATGTCATAATCAGGATCAGGAATCGTACTTAATGTAGGCGAAACGCTGGTCCGCCTGCGGTGTTCCCTCGAGCGCGCCGCCTTCCTTGCCGGGCTGCCACTGGATGACGGACTCGATCTTCTTGGCGAGCTCGAAGTCCTTGTCAGTAATGCCCTTCGCCGCGTGGTTCTTCAGCCGGACCTCGACCCAGGCGTAGGATGCGGTGATGTCGGGGTGGTGCCAAGCGGCCTCGGCCAGATGGCCCACCGTATTGATCACCATGAGCGTGCTCTTCCAGCCGCTCGTTCGATACTTCCGCCGGATCCAGCCGTTCTCCAGATACCAGTGGGGCAGCTCTTCCTTCAGCCGGGCTTCGACCTCCTCGTCGGTGTAGACCCGCTCCCTCTGCCGTTCGGCCATGGACGTTCTCCCTGGCTCGGATCCCACCAATACGCGCTTGACACCGCGGAACCGAGTCTCCATTGACGAAAAAATGATAGCGGCGCCCTCCCTTGCAAGCAACACAACGACCGATGCGTCCGGTGCGACCCATGCGCGCATCGAGCGCGTGACCGTGACCGTTCCGGCGCGCCTGCATCTTGGATTCCTCGATCTGCACGGGGGGCTCGGCCGCCGATTCGGCAGCTTTGGCATCGCGCTCGACTCGCCGCGGACGCGCCTGCGCGCGAGCTGGAGCGACCGGCTCGCGGCCGAAGGCCCGGACGCGGCGCGCGTGCTCCGTCATCTCGAAACGCTGGTTCGGCATTTCGGACTTGCCGAGCCGCTGCGGATCGATGTGGAAGCGGCGATCCCCGATCATGTGGGCCTCGGCTCGGGCACGCAGCTTGCGCTGGCGACCGGGGTTGCTGCCTTGCGCCTGCATGGCCGGCAGGCCGACGCGCGTGCCGTCGCGCAGCTGCTCGACCGCGGCACACGGTCGAGCATCGGCATCGCCGCCTTCGAGCAGGGCGGGGTCATCCTCGATGGCGGCCGCGGCGAGATCGACGCGCCGCCGCCCGTGCTCAGCCGGTTCACCTTCCCCGAAGCGTGGCGCATCCTTCTTATCTTCGACCGGACGCGCCGCGGCATTCACGGGCCTGCCGAGGCCGAGGCGTTCCGTCGTCTGCCGGCCTTCTCGGCGGAGCTGGCGGCCGAGCTGTGCCGGATGATGGTGATGGTTGCCCTGCCGGCACTCGCGGAAGAGGATCTGAACCGGTTCAGCGAGGCGGTGGCAACCCTGCAACGGGCCGTCGGCGACCACTTTGCCCCGGTGCAGGGCGCCCGTTTCCTAAGCGCCGCCGTGACCGAGGTCCTGGCTTGGATCGAGGCGCAGGGCGTGCGTGGCGTCGGGCAGACGTCCTGGGGGCCGACCGGCTTCGCGCTCGTCGGTTCGGCGGCGGAGGCCGAGGCGCTGCTCGCGGAGGCTCGCCGACGTTGGGCGAAAGACACCAATCTCGCCTTCGCGATCAGCCGCGGACGCAACCGGGGTGGCGAGGTCGAGGTTTCTCCGCCGGTGGCGTAGGACCGGGACTCGGAAGTCCGTGACGCGGTTCTCGTCCTCCGACAGGGCCGGGCGGAGGATCTTGAGCCGGGTCGACCGAAGCCCGCGGCCCGACCGCGTCATGGATGTGTTGATTCCGAAAGGAAGAACAGAAACCCGAAGGTCCTCGGGTAAGGAGGAGTCAAGTGGAACACCGAAACATCCTTCATATGCTGAGCCCGCTGCGCCACGTCAGCCCGTTCGACGTCAACATGGCGCTGGACGCGGGCTACGACGCCGTGATCCCCTACACCGGGGTCGAGCAGGGCGACGTCGTCGGCCTGGTCCAGGACGCCATATTCTCGCGAAGCCCGCAGGCCGCAAAGCGCACGGGGATCTTTATCGGCGGCAAGAACGCGATCGAGGCGCTCGACATGCTCGACGCCGCGCGCAAGGCGATGGTTCCGCCGTTCGAGGCCTCGGTGTTTGCCGATCCGGCCGGTTCCTTCACGACGGCGGCGGCGTTGGTCGCCTGCGTCGAGAAGAAGCTGAGGGAGCAGGGCACGAATCTTGCGGGCCTCGGTGTCGCGGTCTATGGCGGGACCGGCGTCGTCGGCTTCGCCTCCGGCGTCATCGCGGCCGGGCAAGGGGCGCGGGTCAAGCTCGTCGGCTATGACGGGGTTGAGCGCGTTGCCAAGCTGGCGGAAACTGCCAAGGCCCGCTTCGGCGTCGATCTCGGCGCGGTCGACGGCAGCACCGAACCCCTGAAGGTCGACGCCCTGCGCGATGTCGAGGTGATCTTCGCGGCGGGGAAGGCCGGCGTCCAGATCCTCAGCACGACCCAGTTGGCGGAGGCCAAATCGCTCAAGGTGGCGGCCGACGTCAACGCCGTGCCGCCGGCCGGGATCGAAGGCATCGGCCCGCAGGACGACGGCGTTCCGCTTCCCGGGACGCAGGCGGTGGGGATCGGCGCCCTCGCCATCGGCAACGTGAAGTACCAGGTCGAGGCGGGCCTGTTCCGCCGGATGACGGAGACGGACAAGCCGCTCTACCTGGATTTCCGGGACGCCTTTGCTCTGGCGCAGAGCATCGCCGGATAGAGAATGGCGCCGGTCCTGATCGCCGCCGTCTCCGGACGGGCGCTCGCCGCGGCCGCCCGGCGGGCCGGCCGCGACGCCCTCGTCCTGGACCTGTTCGGGGACCTCGACACGGTGGCGCTCGCGGCGGCGAGCGCTACCGTGCGCGGCGATCTCGTGCGCGGATTCGATGCGGACGCGCTGCTGGAGGCCGCGGATCGGCTGGCCCCGGTGGGGCACGGCACCGAGGTCGTCTACGGGACCGGCTTCGAGGCACGGCCGGCGCTGCTGGCCGCTCTAGGCCGCGGCCGGCGTCTGCTCGGCAATGCCCCGGAGACATTGGGCCGAATCAAGAACCCTGCCGAGTTCTTCGGGCTGCTCGATCGGCTCGGACTCCCGCATCCCGAGATCCGCCTCGCGCCGCCGACCAACGGGACCGGCTGGCTTGCCAAGCGGATCGGCGGCGCCGGTGGCGGCCACATCCGCGCGGCCCAGGCAAGGGAGGACGAGCGGGATGACTGCTACTATCAGCGCCGGGTCGAGGGCAGCGCCCTGTCGGTGCTGTTCCTCGCCGACGGGCGCGGCGCGGCGCGACCGCTCGGCTTCAGCGAGCAGTGGACCGCTCCTTGTGGGGACGCACAGCCCTATCGCTTCGGCGGCGCGGTCGGTCCGGTGGCGGTGAGCCCGAAGCTGGCCCGCAGCCTGACAGTCGCCGTGGAATGCCTTGCCTCGGAGACCGGGCTTCGCGGCCTCAACAGCCTCGACGTCATCGCGGGGCCGAAGGGCGAGGGCGACGATTTCACCATTCTGGAGGTGAATCCGCGGCCCGGCGCGACGCTGGACGTCTTCGACGGCCCGCGGGTGAAGCTGTTCGGTCTCCACGTCGCGGCATGCGAGGGAAGGCTGCCGGAGGGACCGGCACCACATCTCGCCGAGGCGTTCCCGGGCATGGCGGTCGCCACTGCGGTCGTTTATGCCGAGCGAGACCTGACGGTTCCGGCCGGCGTATCCTGGCCGGACTGGACGGCCGACCGGCCGGCCGCCGGTACGGCGATTGAGCGCGGTGCGCCGGTCTGCACCGTGCTCGCCCGCGCCGAGACGCCACAGGCGGCTCGGGCGAAGGTGAAGGCGCGGGCGGATTTCCTGCTCTCGACCCTGCAGGATGCGGACCAGGCCAAGGCTGAACAACGGAGGCACCATGGCACATGATTCCGGGACACCCAGCCTCAACCGGCTTTCGGCACCGCTTGTCCGGAGCCTGATCGACGACGCCGAATCGCTGCGGCTCGCCGTCGGACGGACGGAAGGGGCCATCATCATCGATGCCGGGATCGCCAGCCGGGGCGGTCTGGAGGCGGGGCGGCGAATCGCCGAAATCTGCATGGGCGGGCTGGGGCGCGTCGAACTCACCGCCGGCAGCCCCTTCGACCGCTGGCCCTGGATGATCAATGTTCACTCGGCCCAGCCGGTGCTCGCCTGCCTGGGCAGCCAGCTCGCCGGGTGGCGTCTCTCGGACGGCGAGGGGGAGGACGCCTACTACGCCCTGGGGTCCGGCCCAGGCCGGGCGCTTGCGGTCAAGGAGCCCCTGTTCGAAGAGCTGGGCTATCGGGATTCCGCCGACAGCACCTGCCTGGTTCTGGAGGTCGACAAGCCTCCGCCGGCGGCTCTCGTCACGGCGGCGGCGCGCGACTGCAAGGTGGCTCCGGAGAACCTCACCCTGGTGCTCACGCCGACTCACAGCCTCGCCGGGACCGTACAGATCGTCGCGCGCGTGCTCGAGGTCGCGCTTCACAAGGTCCATCAGCTTGGCTTCCCGTTGGACCGGGTGGTCGATGGGATGGGCGCCGCGCCGCTGCCGCCGCCGATCCCCGATTTCGTCGATGCCATGGGGCGAACGAACGACGCGATCATCTATGGCGGAACCGTGCATCTGTTCGTGACCGGCCCGGACGCCGAAGCGCGCAAGCTGGCCGAGGATCTCCCAAGCGCGAGCTCGCGCGACTACGGGCGGCCGTTCGCAGAGATCTTCCGCGGCTACAAGGGCGACTTCTACGCCATGGACCCGATGCTGTTCAGCCCGGCGCGCGTCACGGTGACGGCGCTCGACAGCGGGAACAGCTTCCATGCCGGTCGCCTCGATGAATCGCTGCTGAACAGGTCCTTCGGGGGATGAGCCAGCGGGCCAGGGTCGCGATCCTCACCGAAAGCCGGGATTGGCACGCGCGGGGACTCGAGAAGGCGCTTACGGCGCTGGGGGCGGATCCGGTCTGTCTCTCGCTGAAGGATTGCGACTTTGCCCTTGGCGGCGCCTCGCCGATGCACGACGGCGACCTCCTCCTGCCGGGATTCGAAGGAGGCGTGCCGCAGGGCGTCGTTGTCCGAATGGTTCCGGCCGGCAGCTTCGAGCAGGTGACCCTGCGCCTCGGCCTGTTGCATGGGCTGAAGCAGATGGGGGTGACGGTCTACAACGAGGCGCGCGCCATCGAGCGATGCGTCGACAAGTCGATGACCAGCTTTCTCATGAGCCGCGCGGGCATTCCGACTCCGCCGACCTGGGTGACCGAATCGGCGGAGCGGGCCCGCGCCCTGGTCCGGTCGGAGGCGCGGCCGGGTCGGCCGCTGGTGCTGAAGCCTTTGTTCGGTTCCCAGGGGCGAGGGCTTCGGCTGATCGAGGACGAAGGGGCTCTGCCGCCGCCCGAAGAGGTTGGTGGTGTCTATTACCTCCAGCGTTTTGTGGCACCGCTCACCGAGGGCTGGCGGGACTGGCGGGTTTTCGTAGTCGGCGGGCGTGCGGTCGCGGCCATGATCCGGCACGGAACGACCTGGCGGACCAATGCCTGCCGCGGTGCCCGCTGCGAAGGCGTGGCCGCGACCGGAGAACTGGCCGCGCTGGCGGTGGCGGCGGCGCGGGCCGTGGATGCCGGATATGCGGGCGTCGACATCATCCGTGATCGACAGAACCGGTTGATGGTTCTGGAGGTTAACAGCATGCCGGCCTGGAAGGCCCTTCAGGCGGTGAGCGATGTCGACATTGCCCGAGCCCTGGCGGAGGACTTCCTCGCGCGACTGAATGGGGCGCCGGCGGTTCGGGACATCGCCTGAAGTGCAGCGGCTCTCGGGCGCCTCCGTCGCCGAGGCCTATCGCGACGCGTGCCTGGCGGAGCTGCGGGCGCTGAAGCCCGGCAACGTGCACCTGCACGCGGCCGGCCATGACATGACGGTGGCCGATTTCGAGGTGAGCGCGCGCGTCAGCGCCCCGGCGATGGGACGGCCGGATCTGTCCGTCGGCGAACGGATCTATGAGGCCGTCCGCCAGACCCAGGCGGCGACCGGTCAGAACACCAACCTGGGAATCGTGCTTCTCTGCGCGCCTTTGGCGCAGGCGGCGCTGGACGACGCGTCCATCCCCTTGCGCGCGCGGGTCCGTGGCGTGCTCGATGCGCTCGATGTCGCGGACGCGGAACTCGCCTTCCGGGCGATCCGGCTGGCGCGGCCCGGCGGTTTGGGGACGAGTCGCCGCCACGACGTATCGGCTCCGGCCACCGTGACGCTGCGCGCGGCGATGGCGGAAGCCCGGAACCGCGATCGCATCGCCGCGCAGTACGTGAACGGTTATGCCGACATCTTCGAACTGGGGCTGCCGCGGCTGCGCGCCGGCCTCGCTCGCTGGAAGCAGGAGAGCTGGGCCGCCACCCATGCCTATATGGGCTTCCTTGCCCGCTTTCCGGACAGCCACATCGCCCGCAAGTTCGGCGCGGCCGCCGCGGAGTCCCTGCGTCTTAGTGTCGCACCGCTCGAACGGCGCCTCGCCGCCTCGGAGAATCCGGCGGCGTTGTCGGCCGAACTGATGGCGCTCGACGCGGAGTTGAAGGCGGCCGGGATGAATCCTGGAACGAGTGCCGACCTCACGGTCGCGAGCCTGTTCGCGTTGCGTCTGGAGGACGCCGCCGCGGTCGCCGGTTGAGCGACGCATCGAGTCTGGTCACACGGACTTGGCCGACGCGGGAAACAGGCTCTTGCCGCGACCGACTCGTTGCAGGTAGCATCGACCTCGGCGTCCCGGCGGTAGAGGCTACGATCAAGGGCAACCTTCCCCCATGATCGACCGGGTATGACAGCGAATCCCTGCGGATCCCGCCGGATTGACGCGTGAACGACTACAGGGCGACACCCGGTGGTCTGTTTTCGTACTGATTTCCTGAGGCGCCAATGTTTTGGCGCTCGTCATTGGGGAGGATAGATCATGGCCAAGATCAACAAGCTGCTGGTCGGTGAGTCGCTGGTCGGCGAGGGCAATGAAGTCGCCCATATCGACCTGATCATGGGACCGCGGGGCAGCGCCGCCGAGATGGCCTTCTGCAATGTTCTGACGAACAACAAGGCCGGCTTCACGGGTCTGCTCGCCATCGTTGCGCCGAACCTCATGTGCAAGCCGAACACGGTTCTGTACAACAAGGTGACCATCGAGGGCGCCAAGCAGGCGGTCCAGATGTTCGGCCCGGCCCAGCACGCCGTCGCCATGGCGGTGACCGACTGCGTCGCCGACGGGACCATCCCGGCGGACGAGGCCGACGACGTGTTCATCTGCGTGGGTGTCTTCATCCATTGGGAAGCCACCGACGACAAGAAGATCCAGGACTACAACTATCAGGCGACGAAGGAGGCCATCAAACGGGCCGTCGCCGGCGAGCCGAAGGCGTCCGAGGTCGTCGCCAAGAAGGACACGGTGAAGCATCCTTTCGCCGCCGCTTGAAGGGAAGACAGCTCCCGGCCGGCAGAACCGCCGGCATCACCCGGCGGTTGGTTAGGGAAGCTGTTGGGCAGGCTTCGAGGTTCGTAGCGTAGAGGCGGGGTCGACCCCGCCCTTACGCGGAAGCCACTCGGTGTTGCAGGGGCGGGTTTCGATCCGCTCCTGCCCCGAGGCCTGCGTCCCGGACGCGGACGTTCGGAACCGATTCTCTCTTTGCATGGGGTCGTTTTTCGGCCCTCGTCGAGGGGCTAGGGGCTACCCTCTACCCCGGCCAGCAATTCACCGTCATGCGGCGTGAAGCCGCGCGATCGTCGAGCCGTCGAATCGCCCGTCATGCAGGGCGCTCGCCACCAGTACGCCGCTCACGCCCTCGTTGGCGAGCCGTTCCAGGTCCTCGCCGTTTCTCACGCCGCCGGCAGCGAATAGACGCTTTTCCGGAGCGCGAGCACGAAGCGCCTTCAACAGGCCCAAGTCCGGTCCGCGGTCGCTGCCGACGCGGGCCAGCGTCATGGCGATGATCCTGTCCGGCCAGCGCGTCGCGTCCTCGCGCAGCGCCGGTGGCCCCAGGAACCGATCGTCCCGGAAGTCGAGCGAGAGGACGATGCGGTTGCGGATCTCGGAGTCCCCGCGCAGCTCGTCGAGCGCCGTTTCGTCGCGCTGGCTCTCGCTGCCGAGGACGAGATCGCCCAGCCCGCGTTTCAGCCAGGCCCGGCAAGCGTCGGCATCGGCGAAGCCGCCGTCCACCCAGAGAGTCAGATCGGGAAAGGCCTCACGCAACCGTTCCAGGACGACTCCGTTGTCGCCGTCGCCTTGTATCGCGTCGAGATCGGCGACATAAACGGTGGCGAACGGATAAAGGGCACGGAACGCACCGACCACGGCGAGCGGGTCGGCGCTCGGGCACAGGCGGGATCGTACCGGACGATAAGAGTCGCGTTGCCCGAGGCGGGCATGCACCGCCTGGCCGCCCTTGAGGTCGATCACGGGAACGATGTCCATGGGCCTGCGCCTCTTCGTCTGCGAATACGTAACCGGCGGAGGGCTGTCCGGTGTGCCGCTGCCGGCCAGCCTCCGCCGCGAAGGCGACATGATGCTCGGTGCCCTTGTCAAGGACCTGGCGGAGATCCCCGGATGGGATCCGGTGCTGACGCGGGACCGACGGTTGCCCCACCCCGATCTGCCAGGGGCCGATCTGTCCGCGCGAATCGAGTGGCTCGACGATGGCGATCCATGGCCTGCCTGGCGACGGATCGTCGAAGAGGTCGATGCGGTCTGGCCGATCGCGCCCGAGACGGGCAGCGCCCTGGCGCGGCTGAGCGACCTCGTCCTCGCCGCCGGGCGGACGCTGATCGGCAGCAGGCCGGATGCCGTGCGCCTCACCACCGACAAGCGCGCAACGGCGGAGTGCCTCGCCGCGGCCGGCGTGCCTGTGGCGCCGACCCGGCCTCTCTCCGCAATCGGTGCCATTGATCCGCCGGCCGGGCCGAACGGCTGGGTGGTGAAGCCGGTCGACGGCGCCGGTGCGGAAGATACCTACCTGTTCCGCCGGCGCGAGGACCTCGCGTGCTGGCTCGAGCGTGCCGGGGCGGAGGCCGGCCGGTTCGTGCTGCAGCCCTACCTGTCGGGCACGGCGGCGAGCCTATCGATGCTGTGCCGTGAGGGCCGAGCCTGGCTGCTGAGCTGCAATCGGCAGGAGGTTGCCGTGCTCGACGACGGCCGATTCGCCTATCGCGGCGGCCTCGTCGGCGGGATGGAGCATCGCCGCCCGGCCTACGAACCGATCGCGGATGCGGTGGCGGCGGCGATCCCGGGACTCTGGGGTTATGTCGGGGTCGATCTCGTCGACGGTTCAGATGGCCCCGTGATCCTCGAAGTGAACCCGCGGCTGACCACGTCCTTCGTGGGGCTGCGCGAGGCGATCGGGCGTAATCCGGCGGCGCTCGTCCTCGATCTTCTGGAACGGGAGATCGATGCGATCCGGTGTCCGTTGCGGCCCGAACCCCGTCGGGTCGACGTCGAAGATCAAGAGGGAGGCGAGGATGGGTGAGGGGCCATCGACCGGATGGGACCTTGGCGGCGCGCATCTCAAGGTCGCGCAGGTGGGGCCGGACGGCCGCCTGATCACGGCGGTGCAGGTTCCCTGCACCCTGTGGCGCGGTATGGACCATCTCGCCCGGGCGGTGGACGAGGCGCGGCGAAGTCTTGTGCCGTCGCGCCGTCACGGCGTTACCATGACTGGCGAACTCGTCGATCTCTTCGACG
The DNA here is from genome assembly GCA_964551315.1 of uncultured Rhodospirillaceae bacterium. Lineage (GTDB taxonomy): Bacteria > Pseudomonadota > Alphaproteobacteria > Dongiales > Dongiaceae > Virgifigura. The sequence goes on from CAZKCM010000005.1 coordinate 80,311, forward strand.
GCCGCGCCGACGGCGTGCGCCGACTCATCGCGGCGATCGTGGAGGCGCTCCCGGACGCGGAGCTGCGCGTCTATGCCGGGGAGGCCGGGTTCCTGCTGCCGGCACTCGCGGCGGAGCGGCCGCAAGAGGTCGCCTCGGCGAACTGGCACGCGAGCGTTCGCTTCGTCGCCGCGCGGTGTGGCGGCGGCTTGTTCGTCGATCTCGGCAGCACGACGACGGACGTGGTTCCGTTCGCGAAGGGACGCGTCGCGAATCTCGGCTACACGGATGCCGAGCGGCTCATCTCCGAGGAGCTCGTCTATACCGGCGCGACGCGGACGCCCGTGATGGCGCTGGCCGACGTGGTTCCCTTCGACGGCGAGCGCCAGCGCCTGATGGCCGAGCACTTCGCGACAATGGCCGATGTCCATCGCCTGACCGGCGCGCTGCCGGAAGACGCCGACCAGCATCCCGCCGCCGACGGGCGCGGCAAGAGCGCGGTGGACAGCGCCCGCCGTCTCGCGCGCATGCTCGGACGCGATCTCGATTCGGCAGAGATGGCGGCGTGGCGGCGCCTGGCCGCGCATCTCGCGGAGCGCCAGCGGCAGCTCCTGCAGGCGGCGTTCGATCGGGTGCTGTCGCGGGGCCTCGTCGACGAGGACGCGCCGCTGGTCGGCGCCGGCGTCGGCCGTTTCCTGCTGCCGGAACTCGCGCGCCGGATGGCGCGGCCTTACATGGACTTCGCGGACCTGCTGACGGGCGAGCCGGCGGCCAGGGAATGGGCGGCGCGCTGCGCGCCGTCGGCGGCGGTGGCGGCGCTCGTCGCCGAGGGCGGCTGAACGGCCGCGGATCCGATCGCCGCGCGGATCGCGCGGACCCGGTCGGCATCCAGCGCCGAGGCTCGGCCGTCCGTGCAAAGTGCACCGCGGAACCCGAGGTAATCCGGTCCGAGCCGGAGCAGCGGCGCGATATCCTCCGGGCCCAGCGAGCCGGCGAGGCCGCTGAGGAGGCCGAAGTCCCTGGCCCTTTTGACGAACCGGGCCATCGTCGCGTCGTCGAGGTGACGGCGCAAGGTCCCGCCGCGCTTGTCTGCCGTGTCGAGCATGACGCCGGCGAAACCGCGGGTCGCCAATCCCTCGATCAGACCGAGGTCGGGCGACCGGTCGGCGAACAGGACGGCGACGAGGCGCGTGCCGCGCGCCGCCCGCACCGCGAGCCGGTCGAGGCAGGCTTCGCGATCGCCGCCGGGGAACAGCCCGACCTTGACGATATCGACGCCGAGCGCCGCGATGCTCTCGACGGCCTGGTCCACGATATCGGGCTCCATCGGCAGGTCGCCGGCCGTGGCGCTGACGGTCCGCCGGCCGGCGAGTCGCGCGACGGCCTCCCGGATGACCGGCGCGGGCAGAGCGCCGAGCGCGCCGGTCCGCGGATCCTTGAGGTCGATGATGTCGGCGCCAGCGGCGAGCGCCGTTTCTGCCTCGGCGGCCGAGGTCACGCTGGCGAGAAGGCCGGTCATGCGCCGGTCCCCTTCGAGGCGCCATCGGCGCGATGCGCCGCGATCCGTTCCATCAGCCAATCCCAGGCCTGCCGCTCGCGCGGCCCGGCGGTCTTGTCGACCGCGATCTGCAGATAGGCGATCTCGCGCTCGATCTTATCGAACGGAAGCAGATGCAGCCGGCTGGTCAGGATCGCCGCTTCGATGACGGCCGCCTGGGCCCGGTTGAAGCCGCGGAACGGCCGATGCGATTCCTCGCGGACCACGCGACAGCGGAAGCGCGGCCGGACGGCGTCCTCGGCGACGGAGACGACCTCCAGTTCGGCATGGGCAAGCGCCTGTTCGAGGACCGCGCCGGGTATCTCCGTCGCCGGCCGGGTCGGCCAGTCGCGTCGCCCGGTGAGGCAGCCGGCGAACACCAGCACGTCGTCCGTGTAGTTGGCGACCGCATAGGCCGTCTCGCGCAGGTTGTCCAATGTCGCGGAGGGGCGGAAGGGGGCGATGACGAAGCCGTCTCCCTCCTCGATCAAGCCGATGGGCGCGATGTGCACGCGGCCGTCGCGGCCCTGCGTGGTGACGATCGTCTCGCGAATCATGAGTCTCGCCGATCCTTCTGCTTCGCCTGCAGGGTGGTTCCCGCCGCCTTGTGGCGCGTGAGATCCTCCTGCGGCCTGTCGACGGCGCAGCCCCAGTCGAGGGGCTGGTCCTGGACATAGCGCTTGCCGAGCTTCCAGGCGATTTCCGCCTTGGCCGTCTCCACCCCGAGATAGAAGGCGTGGCTGCCGTCCTGCTCGACGCCGAGATGCGGAAACAGCGCGAACGGGTCTTCCGCCGTATGGTGGCCGCGCCGGTTGTAGATATGAAGACCATCCTCGCTGACCTCGATCCGGAAGCTGTCGTCGGGCACCATCGATGCCATCTCGGCGATCTCCTCCGGCGTGTTGGGAAAGGGCTTGCGGTCGCGCAGGCAGAGCAGCGCTGGGTCGATCCGCTGGGGCAGGCTGCCTTCCTCGCGCGCGGCGAACATGATTCGGCGGGCGACGTCCGTTTCCTTAACGGCCCGGCGGCAATGCGGGCTGACCTGGACAACGAGCACGTTGGTGATGCGCAGCTCCGAGACGATGCCCATCAGAACGGCGGTGATGCCCGTCGTATCGGCGTCGGTGAGCTCCGTCAGATTGCCGGTGCCCATGAGGATCTCCGCCTGCGGCCGCAGGCGGCGCAGCGCGGCATATCGCTCCAGCGACTCCATGAACCCGAAATGGATCGGGTCGAGGATGGGGTCGGCGAGATAGGGGCGTCCCTTGCGGTCCAGCGCGTCCATCGCCCGGATCAGCGAGTCGAGGTCGCCGTGCCGCGCCGGAATCAGCACCGGCACCGAGTCCACCTCCTCTGCGAGCCATAGGCTGTCTTCGGTCAGGCTGAGGAGATAGTGCGCGCCGGCGGTCCCGCCGCGGCGCAGCTCCTCGACATCGGCCGAATCGACGCTGACCTCGAATCCGGCGTCGCGCAGCGCCGCGACCGCGTCTTCGAGATGCGGGAACGGGGTTTCGGGCAGGCATCCAAGGTCGATGACGTCCGCACCCTGGGCGCGGTAATCCTCGGCCCGGCGCAGAATGGCCGGAACGTCGAGCGTCGGCGCCTCGACGATCTCGGCGAAGATCCGCACGTCGTAACGCGACAAGTCCGACGCCACGCCCTTGCGGCCGAAATACTCCGGCAGGTCCTTAAGGTCGTCCGGCCCGCGCTCGAAGGGCGTTCCGAAATGCGCGGACAACGCCTCCAAGTCGCCGCGGCACCGGCCGGGCACGACGACGCGGTCGGCCTCGACGGGCGTGGGCAGTCGGCGCCGGATGAGGTCGGCGGTCATCAGCCCTGCGACCTTCACGCCGATGTTGCGGATGGTGTAGGTGAACTCGGTCGGCTGCATGGCGCGCAGCACCTTTTCCAGGCGTGGCTCCGCCAGCCGGCCGGTCAGGAACAGGAGGTGTTCAGGCATGCGAGCCGGGCGCGGGGCGCCGATCCGGTTTTCTCAAGGTCCTCGCCATCCGGGGCGTTCGAAGGACCTTGGCCGCCCGGCGTTCTCCGGTCCGTCCTCCGTTGATATCGGTGCGCGTCTCTCTTCTCATTCTCTTATCCGGCGGCCCCGACGGTCTCCGCACAATGTAACATCGCCGGGTGGCCGCGCAATGCGTGCCCCCGCGGCCGTGCCGGAGCGCAGCGCGTCCGCCAACTCCGCCTGCTGCCCGGCGCCGATGCAGTGACAGTCCGCATCGCAGCGGGCCAGGAAATCCGGGAACAACGGATCGACGATTCCCTGGCGGGCAAGATCCGCCGCGGTCAGGCCGTCATATGGCGTTTCGACGGACTTGATGAGGACCAGCCGTTCGGCACGGATGGCACCCGCCAGCCAAGCGGCGAGGCTGTCGGAGGTGACATCCCAGCTCTCCGGGATCTCCGGCCGGCCGAGCGCCATGCGGCTCGGCAGCCAGACCGGAACGAGGCCCGCGCGTCTGATTCGCGCGATTTCGGCCCGGCTGCTCGCCGGCCGGAGATCCCGGGGGCGCATCCCCGCCAGCATCAGGCCATATTGCTCCATAGCGAGCAGGGCAAGCCGATGGGCGGTCGAGTCGTCGAATCGCCAGCGCCGCTGCGCCGCGCGGACCCCGTCCGCGAACGGTCCGCCACCCGGCACGAGCACGGCGCGACCACGACCCGCCGCGAGGGCGTCGAGCCATGACGTGAGCGCCGGGGATTCGGCGAGGCTGCCGCCGAGCTTTATGACCCAGGGAGCGCCGCGGCGCGTTGGTTCCCGGAGTCGACGAGAGAGTCCATCCAAGGAGGTGCGGTCAGCGTTGGTCGTTGTCCCCGCGGCCCCTGTTATCCGGATCGCTGCTCGCTTGGCCGTTGCTCTTGCCAAGGGCGGATTCGACGACCTGCGGCAGAGGGTAGATGCTGGCTGCTGCTGGGCGTGGCGGTCGGCTGCGCTCGATCTCGACGCCGACGGCCGCCGCCTCCGGAATGATGTCAAGCTTCTCCACCCGAACCCGGACCTCTTCGGCGCGGTGGTCGGCGAAGCAAAGGTCGACGATGTCCTCGGCCAGGGTTTCGACAAGATTAATGTGACCCCGCCCGATCCGCTCCTTGATCGCGGTGACGACGTGGTCGTAGGAGAGCACGTTGTCGATGTCGTCATTCAGCGGCCTGTCCGCCTCGCGGACACGGATCTCGACGTTGATCCGTACACGCTGCGGCGCCAGACGCTCCTCCGGGTAGGCACCGATGCGGCACATGAGGACAAGGTCCCGAATGAGGAGCCGGCTGATCCGCTTCTCAGCCTGCAACCCACCGGGCGACACCATTCGGGTCGCCAGCAAATGACTTATCGACACGGGGTTCATGTCCTCGCTTCTTTCATCGGAGGGTGCCATAATGCCGAAACCCGGCGGAAAGCTCCAGGATGGGATCCAAGATGGGAAATCACGGATGGGGAATCACGGGGATTTTCGGCAAATCGAATTGATCGCGGGTTGATTCGCTGCCACCGGACGTCGCGTCTGCCTTCATTCGGCCGCCCTCTCGCCCTCGCAGACGATCCGCCAGGGCGGCAGCAGCGAGCCGGCGAAAGGGCCCGAAAAGGCGGGCTGCCGCCTCAGCCAGCGATTCTGAACCTGGTAGGCTTCCTGCTCACGCTGCACCCAGTCGTTGCAGTTACCACGATCGGTGAACCTGCCGCTTTCCTGCTGCACGAAGTGGACAAGTTCATGAACGAGGATTCCAGCATCCACTGTCTTGTGGACCGGATCCAGCCGATCGTCCAGATAGATCGTCTTGCCCCCGGGGAACCAGCCATAGACTGCGCAGGGGCCGTCGCAGGCCATCCGCTCCAGCTCCGGATGCGAAACCAGGACGACCTCGGGCACCCTGTCGGGAACCGGGTAGGCCGAAAGGCCGTGAATGGCCATCAGCAGCTCCAGGACAAAGTCCGATAGCAGGGTGTTGCCGGGCAAGATCACCTCTGGCGGAAGTCGGTGCCGTCGCGGCACCCAAATGGCCAAGGAAAGCCGGGGCCAAGCGATGCTACCCGGCTGGCGAACCGGAGGGCATCCTTGCTTTGCATCCTGTGCCGACCGTCATTAAAGATAGGAGCGAGGCGATCCGGTGCCACCCTTTTTCGGAGGCAAGCTTCCGGAATGCGGTCGGCCGCCGAGGTTGCAATGCTCCATAAACTCATGAAAGACAACGGACATTGAGGAGGCGCGCGATGAGGAAACTGGCCCTGATCCTGCTTGCGGCCGGGGCAATCGGATCCAACGCCGCTGCGGCCCCGAGCGATTATCCGACCGCGGCGCTCGCCGATTACGTCTTCGGCTGCATGGCGTCCAACGGTCAGACGCCCGATACGCTGCGGCGCTGTTCCTGCAGCATCGACGTGATCGCGTCGATCATTCCGTATGAGAAATATGTCCAGGCAGAGACGGTCCTCAGTATGAGCCAGGTGCCGGGCGAGAGGACCGGAATATTCCGCCAGGTCCCCTGGCTTCAGGAAGTGGTGAAGCAGGTTCGGCAGGCGCAGGCGGAGGCAGAGGTCCGCTGCTTCTGATGCCGGCGACGCCGACGTCTCGACGCCCGGGAGTGATCGGCGGGGGCGCGGGCGTCAGGAAGCTGGCGCCGGTTCCACCGGCCAGCTGCCGTTGAAGGTCATCCCCTCCGAGTCCTTGACCTCGACCTCGATCGCGCCTGCGGCGCGCGGCCGGTAGTGGAAGTGAATGCTGGGGTTCTCGCTCAGGGAGATGTTGCCCTCGACGGTCATGATCGTCCGGTCGCCGTAGCGCACCCGGATTTCCTGCACGAAATGCGCGGGGACGTAGGTGCGGGAGATCTGATCGAACTGCAGCCCGGAATAGTTCGGGTGGCTGATCAGGAGCTGTGCCTCGTTCATCTGGTTCAGCACGACGTCTCCGCTCTGCTTCAGCCTCATCTTGCCGAGGTTCGCCATGGCGCTCTCATGGTCTTTGAGCGCCGGAGCCGAGCAGCCGCCGGATGCCTTGACGAATCGCGCGGCCATGTAGAGCTCGCCGTCGCTTGTTTCTGCGATCGCGCGGACGTCCGTGTAGGTATCGACCCGCACCCGGGTTGAGAAAGTGGCGCTGCCGCTGTCCGGCGTGAAGTGGAACACACCGGCGACCGGCGCCGGGTTCTCGTCGATCACGAGATGGACGGTCTTGATGTAGCGGTCGGACGTTTGCGGGATCTCGGCGACGACGGTGATCGGGACGACCGCCGCGTCGTAGGCGCGAGGCGGCGCCTCGATGCTCAGGACGCCGGTTCCATCGTGAATCTCGCGCTCGGCGAACAGGGCTTCCCGGATGTCCGGCCAGACCGCCGCCGAGTCGTTCCCGGCCACGGCTGCATCGTTCGGGACGAGCCCCAAGGCGGCGACCAGCCCCCCGAGGATAACGACAGCCCGAATTCGCCGCATCGTTGCCTCCGTCCGTGTCCGCCGCCGTCTTTCAGGTGCCGTCAATTGTGGGGCAGGGCCCGCATAGGGTCAATGCGCGCGCGAGTCGCCGGGGCGGCGTGATCGTTTCATTCCCACTCGAGCTCGGCGAAGGCGGTGACGACATTTCGGCCATTGTAGTCGTCGAACAGCAGCCATTTCTCGCGCTCGGAGCGGCCGACGGTCTGGACGGCATCTTCCATCCGGCCGCCGGCCGCCAGAATGTCCCGGATTTCGTCCCGCAGCGTCCGGAGATACCGCTCCTGTGCGTCGAGCGCGCCCGGCCAGTCGGCCGTGACCGGCCCGTGCCCGGGAACCACCCGGGCGACCTCGAGGTGGCGCAGCTCCGCGGTCACCCGGAGCCAGCCCATGAGGCTGCCGTCAATGGCGGGGGTCCGTTCCATGAACAGAAGGTCACCCAGCCACAGTGTCGCCGTGCGCTGATCATAAATCGACAGGTCGTTGTCGGTGTGGGCGGTCGGATGCGCGACCAGCCACAGCACACGGCCGCCGAGGTCGATCTCCGTGCGATCGTGGACCAAAAGCGTCGGGGCGACCACCCGCGTTCCCGTCGCGGCTTCGCCCAGCCGTTCGGTCAGATTATCGAGGTAATAGGTTCCGCGGCCCGCCAGCGCCCGCGGAAGCTTGGCGTGCCCGATGATCGTGATCCCGGAGATCTCGGCGAACGCCGCGTTGCCGAAGATGTGATCCGGGTGGACATGCGTGTTGATGAGGTAGCGAATCGGCCGGTCGGTCACCGAGCGAACCGCCGCGAGAAGGCGCTGTCCTTCAAGGGCGCTGCCACCGGTGTCGATCACAGCCACCGCCTCGTCGCCGACGATGAAGCCGATATTGGCGATGTCGCCGTGGTTGTCGGCGGTCGCTTCCTCATGCGCGCCCCGGTGGACGAAGATGCCGGGTGCCACCTCCTCGATCGAAAGCGGCTCGGGCATCTCCGGCGGCGAAGCGGCACCGGTGCTCGGCCCGGTGAGCAAGAGGAGCACGGCGGCCGCGATAGCCCATCCCCGCGACGCGAGGTCCTGCACGAGCCGCTTCTTCATACCCGAACTCGCACGCTTCGGTCTTCGGGCGAAGTCTAATCGAACCGGGCCGAACGCCGGTTCACGGCCGTGTCGAGCCCGATGACGGTATCGAGGCCCCGCGCGCCCACGAACAGCGTGCTGTGCAGATCCGCCATCGTGAGATTGGCGCCGGTCAGATCGGCGCCCGACAGGTCGGCACCCCCCAATGCCGCGCGCGTCAGGTCGGCGCCGGTCAGGTTGGCACCCCGAAGATCGGCGAACTCGAGCATGCCGCGCGAGAGATCCGTGCCGGCGAGATTCGCGCCCCGGAGATCCGCATTGCGAAACGACACGCGCACCAGACCCATCGGCTGATTGCGCATGTCGGCACCCAGGGTCGCGCCGGCAAGGTTGGCTTCTCGCAAGTCCGCATTCTCGAAATTGCTGACGAGCTTGGCGCCGGAGAGGTCGGCGCCGCGCAGATCGGCCTCCGTAAAGATGGCGGAAAAGGCGCTCACGCCCCGCAGGTCGGCGCGTCGCAGGTCGGCTCGATGAAGGTAGGCGACGTCGAGGTTGGCGCCGCGGAAGTCGGCCCCCTGCAGGTTCGCGTCCATGAGATTGATGCTGCGTAGATCGGCGTCTCGGAAGTCCAGTCCGGCGAGATCAAGGCCGTCAAGATCCACGTCCGACAGATCCACCGGCTCCCCGCCGGCCTTTGCCAGAAGCGCCCGCACCTCATCGGCCGTAAAGTCCGCCGCGGCGGCCGGTTCCGCGACAACCGGGAGGACGGCGAGCGCAAGACATCCCCACTGAATGCCGCGCAGGAAACGCGCCACGGGATATCGCCGACCGCCGGAAAAGGGCTCGATCGGCGGAACGGCCGAGTCGTGTGCCGGCTGCACCGATTGTCGGTTCACGTCAAAGACTCTCCAATAGCCGAGTCCCGACCTTCAAGAGGAGTCTGCCACAACCGACACCGGCACGCCACCGTCCGCGATCATCCGCGAAATCGATCGGTGGAGCCGGCACGATAGAATCCGTGTGATTTCGGGGCCAGTCACGGCCCGCTACGTTGGAATCAATAAAGGGTGGCCACAGACGACTTGACGGCCATTGATAAAATCGGTCTATGATTCTCATGCGGTCAGACATCATGTCCGAACATGGACGACCACGATTGGTGGAACTGGCCGAGGCGAATATCGCCGAACCAGGCTGCAGCGGGTGTCGCGGCGTCGTGGCGCCGCAAGCTGCTACCGGTTGGTAGGTGGTCGGAGCGCGCCGAAGTTTCGCAAGCACCACCCAGGTAGACCGGACTGCCGAAGAAATTGATTAAGCAGAGCTGCGGGAATCGCCCGCCTCTGTTCGGTAGTACAGACGGTTTTGCCGTCGAGCTTGGGAGGAAACCGTAATGAGATCATCCCTTCTGAAGAGCGCTGCCATCGTCATCGGCGCAACCTTGGCGTTGCCCGGGGCGGCACTCGCGAACGACGAGCTGTTAAAAATGCAGGATGACCCAAACCAATGGGTCATGCCGCTGAAGAACTACTCAAGCACCCGCTATAGTGAACTCGATCAGATCAACGCCAGCAACGTGGGCAACCTTCAGGTCGTGTGGCAGTTCTCGACCGGCGTGCTGCGCGGACACGAGGGCGGCCCGCTGGTGATCGGGGACGTGATGTACATCCACACGCCCTTCCCGAACATCGTCTACGCGCTCGACCTGAACGAGCCCGGCCGGGTGATCTGGAAGTACGAGCCGCGGCAGGATCCGGACGTCATCGCGGTCATGTGCTGCGACACCGTCAACCGCGGCGTCGCCTACGGCAACGGAATGATCTTCCTGAATCAGGCCGACACCACCCTGGTGGCGCTCGACGCCAAGACGGGTGAGGTCAAGTGGAGTGCCAAGAACGGCGATCCCGGAAAGGGCGAGACGGGAACCTCGGCCCCGCTGGTGGTCAAAGACAAGGTGATCGTCGGTATGAGCGGCGCCGAGTACGGGGTCCGCGGCCATCTCTCCGCCTACGACATCAACACCGGTGAGCTTGTCTGGCGGGCCTATTCGGCCGGCCCGGACAACGAGATCCTGGTCGACCCGCAGAAGACGACCCATCTGGGCGAGCCGGTCGGCGAGAATTCCAGCCTGAAGACCTGGGAAGGCGACCAGTGGCAGATCGGCGGCGGCTCGACCTGGGGCTGGACATCCTACGACCCCGAGCGGAACCTGATCTATTACGGCAGCGCCAACCCGGGCACCTGGAACCCGAGCCAGCGCCCCGGCGACAATCGGTGGTCGATGACCATCTTCGCCCGCGACGTGGATACCGGCATGGCGAAGTGGGTCTATCAGATGACCCCGCACGACGAGTGGGACTATGACGGCGTCAACGAGATGATTCTCGTCGACGACTTCCAGATCAACGGTGAGACGCGCGACGTTCTCGTGCATTTCGACCGCAACGGCTTCGCCTATACCCTCGACCGCGATACCGGCGAGCTGTTGGTGGCCGAGAAGTATGACCCCGTGGTCAACTGGGCGACGCATGTCGACATGGAGACCGGTCGTCCGCAGGTTGTGGCCGAGTATTCTACGCAGGCCCAGGGTGAAGACGTGAACGTCCAGGGCATTTGCCCGGCCGCGCTCGGTACGAAGGACCAGCAGCCGGCAGCCTACTCGCCGAAGACCGGTCTGTTCTATGTTCCGACGAACCACGTCTGCATGGACTACGAGCCCTTCCGCGTGAGCTACACCGCCGGCCAGCCCTATGTCGGCGCCACGCTCAGCATGTATCCGCCGGAGGGCGAAGACCATCTCGGCAACTTCATCGCCTGGGATGCCGCCAAGGGTGAGATCGTCTGGTCGAAGCCGGAGCCGTTCTCGGTTTGGAGCGGGGCGCTGGCGACGGCGGGCGACATCGTCTTCTACGGCACGCTGGAAGGCTATCTGAAGGCGGTCGATGTGAAGACGGGCGAGGAACTGTACCGCTTCCGTACCCCGTCGGGGATCATCGGTAACGTCAACACCTACACGCATGACGGCAAGCAGTACGTCGCGGTGCTGTCGGGCGTTGGCGGCTGGGCCGGTATCGGCTTGGCGGCCGGCCTGACCGAGCCGACGGCGGGCCTGGGTGCCGTCGGCGCCTATCAGTCGCTGGCGAACTACACCCAGCTCGGCGGCGTCCTGACGGTCTTCGCGTTGCCGGATTGACGATCGTCTGACGGACTATGCTTGGGCCCGGCGCCGGGACATTGCGATCTCGGTGTCGGGTCCCCCTTCTGCGATCGGGTGACGCGGATATCTGCCGGCCGGCCATGCGAACAATCGTCGCGAACGATCGTCGGCAGGCGGCCGGCGGGGACGACCGCGGCGACAGCGGGTGACGTGGCTCGTCTTTCCATACGCCCCAATTCGCTAGCCCAACCTGTAATTCGAAAGGAACGCCCATGAAAGGGATTCTGTCCCAAGGGGCAGCTCTCTGTCTGTGTATGCTTACCGCCGTTGCCTTCCTCGCGTTAGGATCCGAGAAGGCAGCGGCACAAGAGGAGGAAAAGCCCTACGAGATCGCCGAGGACGGTACGGTCGACTGGTACACCTACAGCGGATTTCGCCGTTACCATGCCGAATGCCACGTCTGCCATGGGCCTGATGGCCTCGGCAGTTCCTTCGGCCCGAGTTTGGTCAACTCCCTGAAGTCGATGACCTACGATGAGTTCATCGAGGTCGTGGTCAACGGCCGCCAGAACGTTTCGCAGGCGAACTTCCGGGCGATGCCGGCCTTCGGAACGAATCCGAACGTCATGTGCTTCATCGATGATATATATAGCTATCTGAAGGCGCGCTCCGACGGCGCTCTCGATCGCGGTCGTCCGAAGTCTCAGCGGAAGCCTCAGGAGGCCGTGGAGCGGGACGACGCCTGTCTGGGCTTTTGAGCCTTAGCGGGCTCCCCGCCTGGAGGAGGAGCTATTGCCGCGAGGGGCCGCCGGGGCCAAATCGGCGACCAGGAGGGATCTCGTTATGACGACGAAGAGGACGCTTAACATCCTGCTGGGCGCGGCCGTCACGATGATCTGGGCCCTCGCCGGTGCGGTGGCGCCGGCGTGGGCTCAGACCGCGGAGATCGTCTCGCGGACGGCGCTTCGGGTTTGCGCCGATCCCAGCAACCCGCCTTTCTCGACCAAGGACGGCGAGGGTTTCGAGAACAAGATCGCCGAACTTCTCGCCGCGGAGCTTAAGGTTCCGGTCCAGTACACCTGGTATCCGGACACGATAGGCTTCGTTCGCAACACCCTCAGGGCGCACCGGTGCGATCTGATCGTCGGTACCTCGGCGGGCAGCGAGCTGATGCAGAACACCAATCCGTACTACCGTTCGGCCTACAGCCTGGTGTATCGGAAGGATTCGAACATTTCGCTCACGTCGCTCGACGATCCGGCGCTCAAATCCCTCAAGATCGGTGCGATCGCCCAAACGCCGCCCGTGACCCTTCTTGCGCGCAAGGGATTGCTCCGGCAGATGGTCCCCTATCGCATCATGGTCGACACCCGCTTCGACGATCCGGGGCAGGAGCTCGTCCATGACGTGGCGACGGGCAAGATCGATGTCGGCGTTCTCTGGGGGCCGATCGCCGGCTATTACGCGAAGAAGGAGGCGACGCCGCTCACCGTGGTCCCGCTGACGTCGGAGGACGGGGTTCAGCTCGACTATTGGATCACGATGGCCGTGCGCTTCAACGAGCCGGACTGGAAGCATCAGATCAATCAGATGATCCGGGAGAAGCAGCCGGAGATCACGCAGATCCTTCTCGACTACGGCGTGCCACTCCTTGATCACAAGGGACAGCTGATCAAGCCCTAGGCCGCTGATCGACGGATTCCTTCCGGCCCGGTCCATTCCCCTCGGCTGCGGACCGGTTCCTTCCGGCTTTTCCGAATGAGAGCCGTGCGGGCCGTCACAGTTCGCGCGACAGTTGGGGATATTCCTCGATCAACCGTTGCCGGAACGCTTCGATGGCGCGGTCGTCGGTGCGCCGGGAACGGTCGAGATCGACCGGCACATCGGCCTCGAGTGTGCCCGGCGCCGCGGAGAGGAGCAGAATCCGGTCGGCCAGGAGCACCGCCTCCCGGATGTCGTGGGTCACGAACAGCACCGTGGTCGGCCGGCGACTCCAGATGTCGAGGAGCAGCAGCCGCAGGCGGTGCGCCGTGGGCCCGTCGAGCGAAACGAAGGGCTCATCCATCAACAGCAGGTCCGGCTGCACCGCGAAGGCGCGGGCCAGGGCCACACGCCGCATCATCCCGACGGACAGCCGTTCCGGATAGGTGTGCGGAAAATCCTGAAGCCCCGTGGCGGCCAGAAGCTCCTCGACGATGCCGGTTCGGGCCTGCTCCGGGCGCAGCGCCAGCTCGATGTTCTCGGCGACGGTACGCCAGGGAAGCAGCCGCGGATTCTGGAAGACGTACCCAATGACCGGTTCGCGCGCGCCCGATGCGGACGGCAGCCTGACCTGGCCCTCGAAGTCCTTGTCGAGGCCGGCGACGATGTTGAGCAAGGTCGTCTTGCCGCAGCCGGACGGTCCGATCACGCAGACAAGGTCTCCGCGGCGCACGGTGAACCGCAGATCCTCGAGGGCGACGTGCATCGCCGCCGATCCCACCGCCGGATAGCGTTTGCGCCGGATATCAATCTCGAGATCGCTCACCGGCGCCACCTGTTGGCGCGCCGTTCGAGCGGCTGCAGGATCGCGAGCTCGATGAACTGGATCACGGCGATAAAGGCGATCGTATAGGCAAGGATGCTCGCGACGTCGAAGAACTGGAAGAAGAGGTGGATCTGGAAGCCCACGCCGCTGCTGCGCCCCAGCAGCTCGACCACCAGCACGATCTTCCAGATGAGCGCCAACCCGGACCTGGCGGCAGCCAGAATGAAGGGCAGGAGCTCGGGCAGGATGACATGCCGGAGCGTCTTGACCTGGCCGAAGCGGAACACTTGCGCCATCTCCAGATAGTCGGTGGTGAGGGCCCGGGCCCCTTCCCGGAGCGTGACGACGACGTTTGGGATCTTGTTGATGGCAACGGCGGCGATGGCCGCGGCCTCGACCAGCCCGAACCAGACATAGCAGAGGACGATCACCACCAGGGCCGGAATGTTGAGGAACAGAATCAGCCAGGGATCGAAGAAACGGTCGAGACTCCGCGATCGACCCATGGCGATTCCGATCGGCACGCCGATGAGCATTGCCAGCGCAAAGCTGGCGGCGACGCGGGCCAGCGTAATGCCGACGTGCCAGAGCAGCTCGCCCTCAGCGATCGCGTCGATCAAGGTGATGAACACCGCGCCCGGCGACGGCAGCAGCCGGTCCTCGGCGAAGAGCGCGCCAATCTGCCACAGAGCAAGGAGCGCACCGACCGAGGCCGCCTGCCAGAGGATGAGCGGCAGCCGTCCAAGTCCCGGACGGCGCCCGTCGGAAGCTCTCAACCGGTCAGAAGCCCTCAATAGGTAACGTGTGGCCAAAAGGTGCCCGCCTGCAGTTCTCGGCTATTGCCAACCAGCTTCTCGCCGCCGAGTTCCGCCATCAGGGCGAAGGCGCGTTCCGCGCTTGCCCGCTCGGCCTCTCCCCATTTCGTCGGGATTCCGCGGCGGAAGCCTTCGCGGAGCGCGCGAAAGGTCGCCTCATCGGGCGCCCTCACGATCGGGCGGAGGCGCTCCCACTCGGAATCGGACTCCAGCAGCAGTTCCTTTGCCCGACGGCTGGCGCGCACGAACGCCAGGACATCATCGCGGTGTGCGTCGGCCCAGGATTCGTCGAACACATAGCCGAGGAGCGGCAGATCCGGGCTGATGCCGAGTTCCCGCGCGGCCTCTTCGACGCCGACCACCGTGCGGAAGCCCTCTGCTTCGAGTTGGGCCATGTAGTTCCAGTAGTTGATGACGGCGTCTATCCGTCCAAGAAGGATCTGCTGGTTGAGCAGCGGCGGGGCGCCGAACACCTCTTCAACGGTGGCGGCAAGGTCCATCCCGTGCCGCCGTTCGGCCAGGGCGCGAAGGATCAGCCAGCTCTTGTCAACGGGGCCGCCGGCGATGCCCAGTCGTTTGCCTTCGAGATCCGCCAGGGAATGGATGTCGGAATCGGCCGGAACCATGACCCCGCCGACGGCGGTCGAATAGGGCACGAAGGTGAGGTCGGCACCGTCCGCGCGTTGCCGCGACACCCAGATCCAGTCGGTCACGATCACGTCGACCTTGCCCGCCTGCAGGGCCACGGTGGTGGCGTCCTTGCCGGCAAGCTCGACCACCTCGAGGTCGAATCCTTCCGCCTTGTCCAGCTCGTGCGCCTCGATGACATCGAGTTCCCAGGCGACGGTGCCGAACTTCAATACGCCGATCCGGACCGTGCCGGCCGTCGCCGGGCCGATCGCCAAGACGAACGCCAACAGCACGGCCGCGGTAAGCCGCGCACACCTTGTTCGGTGACGGAGAGCGATCATATGATCCTGTCTCCTTCGGTGCCGCCTTGGATGGGGCCGCGTCGAAATGCTAAGGCGTACCCGCTCTGGTCCGCAAGCACGGCTCGCGCTCGGTGCGCGGGCGCCGGCCGGTCCACATCGCTCTTTGGCACGCAAAGAACATTGACGGCACACAGACTACGCGTGAGAGTCAGTATTAATTCACTCTAGCACGTCATCACCGGGCGTGTCGCGAACCGAACGAAGCGGAGGCGAGCCGTGCAGGGATTGCGAAGCTTGTTTCTCGGCGCCGCGGCCGGTCTTCTGGCCGTTGCCGGCGCGGCGGGGGCGGAGACGATCGACGTCTCCAACGAGAAGAGCAACGACGTCTCGGTGATCGACATCGAGGACCTCGAGGTCATCAAGCCCGTCACCGCCGTACAGGCTCCCTGGGGAGTTGTCGTTGGACCGTAACGCCGCCGCCAAGACCACCGAACCGGCGCCCGCTGCCGAGGTCGGCGTGCCGGAGGTTCCGGCCCTGGCGGTCGCGAACCTCAGCCACAGCTTCGGGGACCGGAAGGCGCTCGACAACGTCTCGTTCGCCATTCCACCCGGTGCCTTCACGGTGCTTCTCGGACAGAACGGCGCCGGCAAGACGACTCTGTTCTCGCTCGTGACGCGCCTGTACAACAACCGCACCGGATCGATCCGCGTGTACGGGTTCGAGGTGCGGCGGCGGCCGTCGGCGGCGCTCGCCCGGATCGGCGTCGTGTTTCAGCAGCGGACGCTCGACCTCGACCTCACAGTTTACCAGAACCTTCGGTACCACGCCGCGCTGCACGGCATCGGCGGGCGCGAGGCGCGCCAGCGGATCGAGGCCGAACTCTCCCGTCTGCAAATGCTCGACCGTGCGGGTGACAAGGTGCGGCAGCTCAGCGGCGGGCAGATCCGCAGGGTGGAGATCGCCCGCGCGCTGATCCATCGGCCGCGCCTGATGCTGCTCGACGAGCCCACGGTCGGGCTCGATATCGGCAGTCGCCAGGGTATCCTCGATCACGTCCGCCGCCTGTGTCGCGAGGACGGGATCGGCCTTCTCTGGGCCACCCACCTCATCGACGAGGTGGAACCCGGCGACCGGGTCATCATTCTGCACAAAGGGCGCGTCGTTGCCGATGGCGGGGTCGAGGACGTGGCCCGGGACGCCGGCGCCGCGACCATCCGCGACGCCTTTGCGGTGCTCACCGGCGATGCGGGGAGGACGCCATGACCGCCGCACACTATCTTCGTTGCCTCAACGGAATTGTGGCCCGCGAGGCGCTCCGCTTTCTGAACCAGCGGGGCCGGTTCGTCGCCGCCCTCGTGCGGCCGCTGGTCTGGCTGTTCATCTTCGCGGCGGGCTTCCGGGCTGTTCTGGGCGTCTCCATCATTCCGCCCTACCAGACCTACGTGCTCTATGAGGTCTACATCACCCCCGGCCTGGTGGCGATGATCCAGCTCTTCAACGGGATGCAGAGCTCGCTGTCCATGGTCTACGACCGCGAGATGGGCAGCATGCGCACGCTGCTCGTCAGCCCGCTGCCCCGTTGGTACCTGCTCGTCTGCAAGCTGCTGGCCGGTGTGGCGGTGTCGATTCTGCAGGTCTACGTTTTTCTGGCGATCGCCTGGTTCTGGAACATCCGGCCGCCCCTCTACGGTTACGTCGCGGTGTTGCCGGCCCTGATCCTGTCCGGCCTGATGCTCGGCGCCTTGGGGTTGCTTCTGTCCTCGGCAATCAAGCAGCTCGAGAACTTCGCCGGGGTGATGAACTTTGTCATCTTCCCGATGTTTTTCGCCTCCTCGGCGCTTTATCCGCTATGGCGGATTCGGGAATCCAGCGTGCTGCTCTATCAGATCTGCGCGCTGAACCCCTTTACCCACGCGGTCGAGCTGATCCGCTTCGCCCTCTACGGTCAGGTCAATAGTATGGCACTGCTCTACGTCCTGGGCTGTCTGGTCCTGTTCCTCGGGCTGGCGATTTACGGCTATGATCCGGCACGCGGCCTGATCGCGCGTCGCGGAGCGCCGGCATGAGGGCAGGCAGCGGCGTTGCCCTCGCGTCGGCCGGCCGGTAGGATCGCCGCATAACCGGCTTCGGCAGGGGTACGGCACGTCAGTAAGGAAAGAAGAACACTCAGCGGAGGAGCCGCCATGTCGTCAGACCACCCGAGATGGGAGCTTCGTCGGCGCGTTCCGCCGGAGGCTCGGGCCGAGATCCGGATCGGAACTTGGCCCCGCGCTCTCGCGCTTTCAGCGGCCGTCCTGTGCGCCGCGGCGGGGCAGCAGGTCGCGTGGGCGCAAGGCTTTGAGAAGGATCCGAGCTGGCCGTGCATCCAGCGAAAAGTCCCGAGCATCTCCGCCGGCATGGTCTGGGCCGGGCCGCCGCTCGATGAGGTCGGCAAGGGTTGGCGGGACGATCCGACAGTTGCCACGCTTGCGTCAAAGATCGCTTCCCGCCGGACCTCGATCGAGGAAGCCAAGACGGCGATCGAGCAGTTTGCCAAAGAGGCAGCGGACGAAAGGAACCGCAAGCTGACCATGCTGTTCGCCGGCGTGCTCGACATCATCAACCACGACCGCGCCTCGATCATCGCCGGCATCGGCCGTTACGCGGAACGGCAGCAGGCGCTGGCGGAGAAGATCGAGAAGCAGTCGGCCCAACTTGCCGCGCTGCCGAGCGACGGTACCGAGGCGCAGCAGAGCGACCGCGCGGATCTCGAGGAGATCCAGACCTGGGACATCCGGATCTTCGAAGAGCGCGAACGCTCGCTGACCTATGTCTGCGAGCAGCCCGTGCTTCTGGAGCAGCGCGCCTTCGCCCTCGGCCGGGAGATCATGAAGCACATCGACTGATGGTCCCGCCGCGGCGCGGCGCCGGATCGCGCGGGCGACCGCGCCGGCGTGGATCAGGAAGGCGGCGGCGCCGTCGGGTCGGGCATCGGCACGGGCCGGCTCGTTTCCAGCGGCAGGCCGGCCGCCGCCCAGCCGTCGGTGCCGTCCGGATACCAGTAGACGTTGTCGTATCCGTAGGCGATCGCGCGCTTCGCCGCGTTCCAGGACATCCAGCAATTCGCCAGGCAGTAGAAGACCAGCTTGCGGTCGCGGTCGCCCTCGGTCAGCCGTTCGAGGTTGCCGCGGAAGTAGGACTCGATGGCAGGCGACAGGGCGCCGCGGCCGACCTCGGGAAGCCAGACGCTTCCGGGAATGTTGTGTCTGGGCTTGGGGATCCACAAGGTCGACGCCGGCAACTTCTCCGGTTTGCGCTGTGCCGGAAGGACATCGATGAGAATGACGTCGCCTTCGGCTAGGAGCGCCCGCAGGTCCGCCGTCGACACCGTCGTTCCGCCGGTGATCGAGTCGGGCGTGGGCGCCCTGTAGTCTTCCATCCGGTAACCGGCGGGCTCGGGTACCGAGGCTGCTGCGTCCTCGCCGGCCTGGGCCGACCCGAGGGTGGCTGCACCGATCGCCACGAGCAGAATCCCCGTGGCGGCCATGCCGCATTGGCCTCGGCCGTGATTGCGACGAATGCCGACAAAATGTTCGCGCATGTCTGACAGGTCCCAGGGCTTTCGAGGTACCGTTTCACGCACGGTCGCGCGCGATAACAGTGTAAAGACGGGCACGGCCGGCTGTCGACCGGCGGGAGCGCTCATTTTCATCCGGTTCGCTCAAACCTGCGGCAACTGGTTGCGGGTTACCGCTGCGAAACCACCTTGCGTTGCTGGGTCCGTAACGATAGTTTAGAATCGTTCGACTCCAACAGGAGTCGATCGAAGAGATCAGTGTCCCGGATCGGACACGAGGAAATGGGAGGATTACAGACATGGCCTGGACTGCGCCGAAAATCCTCGAGATTGCTGTTGGCCTCGAGATCAATTCCTACGCTTGCGCTGACCTCTAAGCGCCATTCCCAACGCCCCGAGAATTCGGCGATCAGGCCGGTCTCGGGGCGTTACAACATCAGGGGTGCGCGGTGCTGCGGCTCCTCGTCATAGGATCGGCTGCGGGGGGCGGCTTTCCCCAATGGAACAGTAACGACGAAGGGTCTCGGCGCGCCCGTGCGGGTGATCCCAAAGCGCTGCCACGAAGCCAGTCGTCGATCGCGGTGAGCGCGGACGACCGGCGCTGGGTTCTCGTCAACGCCTCACCGGATCTCCGCCAGCAGATAAACGCGAACCCGCGGCTCCATCCAAAAGAAGGCAAGCGGCACAGCCCCCTCGTCGGCGTGGTGCTGACCAACGGCGATGTCGATCACGTCGCAGGGCTCTTGACCTTGCGCGAGAGCTATCCATTGAGCCTTTATGCGACCGGGCGCGTCCTGTCGATTCTCGCAGAGAACAGCATCTTCAACGTGCTGAACCCGGAGTTCGTCGAGCGTCGGACGATGCCTCTCGACACCGAATTCGAGGTATCGACCCGCGACGGCGACGGAACCGGCGTCTTCGTCGAGGCCTTTGCCGTGCCCGGAAAGGTCGCCCTCTACCGCGAGGACGCGGCGGCGGGTCCGAATTTCGGCACCTTGCCCGAGGATACGGTCGGGCTGAAGATTCGGTCGGCCGACGGGCCGGCCCTGTTCTATATTCCGGGCTGTGCACGGATGTCGGACGATCTGCGGCATCGCCTGCACGGTGCGCCGCTCGTTTTGTTCGACGGCACGCTGTGGCGCGACGACGAGATGATCGTTGCCGGCGTCGGCACGAAGACCGGCCGGCGCATGGGCCATATCAGCGTCTCGGGGCCGGACGGCAGCATCGCGGCGTTCCAGTCACTTGACGTGGCGCGCAAGATCTTCGTCCACATAAACAACACCAATCCGATTCTGTTGGCCGATTCCGCCGAACGCGCCGAGGCCGAGGCGGCCGGCTGGGAGGTCGCCTACGACGGAATGGAGGTCACCCTATGAGCGATCCGCTGACCAGCGAGCCGTGGAGTCCGGCCGAGTTCGAGGCCCGGCTTCGAAAGATCGGCGAGGAGCGCTACCACAGCCGGCATCCGTTTCATAGGCTGCTGCACGAGGGCAAGCTGACCCAGGGCCAGGTCCAGGCCTGGGTGCTCAACCGCTACTACTACCAGAGCCGCATTCCGATGAAGGACGCGGCCCTGATGTCGCAGGTCGAGGATCCGGAGTTCCGGCGGGAATGGATCCGTCGGATCCACGATCACGACGGGACGGAAGGCAGCGAAGGCGGCATCGATCGGTGGCTCATCCTGGCTGAAGGGGTCGGCCTCGACCCCGATTACGTGCGCTCGACGGAGGGTGTGCTGCCGGCCACGCGATTCGCGGTCGATGCCTATGTCCGCTTCGTGCGCGACAAGAGCCTTCTCGAAGCCGTTGCCTCGTCCTTGACGGAGTTGTTCGCGCCCGACCTCCACAAGGCCCGCATCGCTGCACTGCTCGAAAATTACGCTTTCGCCAATGACCAGACGCTGGCCTACTTTCGCAAGCGTCTGACGCAGGCGCCGAGGGACGTGGCGTTCGGTCTCGCCTTCGTGCAACGGGAGGCGCGGACGCGCGAAAAGCAGGAGGCGGCCCTTGCGGCGCTGCGCTTCAAGACCGACGTATTATGGGCACAGCTCGACGCCCTTTATTTTGCCTATGTCGAGCCGGGCCTCGTTCCACCCGGGGCATTCGTGCCCAAAACGGAGTGATCGTGAAGGAACGCATCGTCATCGACGAGACTTCGGTACCGCGCCTGGCGGCGCATGTCCGGCTGCGTTTCGACAAACAGCGCGACCAGTGGATCGTCCTTGCGCCCGAGCGGCTGTTCGTCCCCGATTCGATCGCTCTCGAAATCATCCAACGTTGCGACGGCGCGGCGACAGTGGCGGGGATCGTCGACGACCTGGCGGCAAAATTCGATGCCCCGCGCGACGTGATCCTGCGGGACGTTTGCGTGCTCCTCCAGGACCTGACAGACAAGGGGGTGATGACCCGATGATGGCGCAGGCAGCACCCTTTGCGCTGCTCGCGGAGCTGACGCATCGCTGCCCGC
The DNA here is from genome assembly GCA_964551315.1 of uncultured Rhodospirillaceae bacterium. GTDB lineage: Bacteria > Pseudomonadota > Alphaproteobacteria > Dongiales > Dongiaceae > Virgifigura. The sequence goes on from CAZKCM010000005.1 coordinate 101,785, forward strand.
TGCAATGTCCCTATTGCTCAAATCCGGTGGCGCTTGAGCGCGCGAGCGAAGAGCTCACGACCGAGGAGTGGTGCCGCATCATGGCCGAAGCGGTCGAGATGGGCGTGCTGCAGATCCACTTTTCCGGCGGCGAGCCGACAGCACGGCGCGATCTGCCGACACTGGTGCGGTACGCATCCGAAGTCGGCCTCTACAGCAACCTCATCACTTCCGGCGTGCTGCTCGACGAGGCCCGGCTCCAGGCCCTCGTCGAGGCGGGTCTCGAACACGTGCAACTCAGCTTCCAGGACAGCGAGGCACAAAGCGCCGATCGGATCGGTGGTTTCCGCGGCGGCCACGAGAAGAAGATCGAGGTGGCCCGGCTTGTGCGGGCGGCGGGCCTGCCGCTCACCCTCAACCTGGTCGTGCACCGCCAGAACCTCGACCGCCTCGGCGAGATGCTGGACATGGCCGTGGCGCTGGACGCCCATCGTGTCGAGGTGGCCCATGTCCAGTATTACGGTTGGGCGCTGAGGAATCGGCGGGCGCTGATGCCGACCCGGGCGCAGCTCGAGCGCGCAACGGCGGTCGTCGATGCGGCGCGCGAGCGGTTCAAGGGAGCGCTCGTCATCGATTACGTGGTGCCGGACTATTACGCGCGGCGGCCGAAGGCCTGCATGGGCGGCTGGGCGCGACAGTTCCTCAACGTGACGCCCTCGGGGCGCGTGTTGCCGTGCCATGCGGCCGAATCGATCACCGGCCTCCGCTTCGATTCGGTGCGCGAGCGCGGCCTGCAGGACATTTGGGAGAATTCCGAAGCCTTCAACAAATTCCGCGGGACCGACTGGATGCCCGAGCCCTGCCGATCCTGCAGCCGCCGCGAGATCGACTGGGGCGGTTGCCGCTGTCAGGCCTTTGCCCTGACCGGGGAGGCCGACGCAACCGATCCGGCCTGCGCGCTCTCCCCATTCCACGACGATCTTGTCCGCGTTGCGGAAATGGAATCGGGTGCCGCGCCGCCCGCGTTCGTGTATCGGCGGATTGGCAACGCATGAAGGGCGAAGGATCATGAAACGGGCTGCGTTCCTTGCGGCTTCCTTCTCCACTGCGCTCGCGGTCGGTATCCTGCCGCAGCCCGTTCCGGCCGCGGCGACCGATCCGGCCGAGCTTCTGTCCGAGTTCGTCGAAGCGCGAGTCCCGCAAGATTGGGGCGTGCGGGTCCGCTGGCGCGACGACGTGCTGGTTGCGTTCGTATCGCCGCCGGTCGCCGAGGCCTTCGACCTCTTCTACGATTCGGACAAGCAGCTTGCCTTGCTCCGCAATCTGTGCCCGCCCAAGGACGAGGCGGTCTGGCAGGCGCTGCAGACCGGCCAGGACATCGCGGTTGAGCCCGTCGTAATGGGGAAGGGGGGCATCCGCGCGAGTTGCCACGATCTCCTGACGGAAGAGGCGCGACCGGCCTCGTAGTTCCTTCGAAGGGCCGGCCGGGGGCGCGGAAGGGCTTCGCCGGCTCTTGAAGCCGGCCGATCTTTCAAGAGCCGGAACCGATACATCCCGGTTGTGTTCCAGTCTCATTCTCGCAATCCAGCGCGGGATCCGTCGATCGGCGATCCCACCCGACCGGATTCCGTGAACGAACCAGATTGAGGAGGAGACTATGACGACTAGGAGAGCATTCTACGTCAGCTTGCCTGCCTCCATCCTTGCCGCTGCGGTTCTGATCGGCACCGCGCCGATAGCCTGGGCCCAGTGCGAATCCGCGGCGACGGGCAGCGCGACGACCGGTGGAAGCGATACCGCGACGGCCGGATCGGGAATCCAAACGGAGCAAGGCGGCGTGACGACCGGCGCCGGTGGCGAGCAAACGGCCCAGGGCGCCATGGAGGAGCAGGACGGCGATACGGCGATGGCTCCCGTTGATTCGCCGGAGATCGAAGGCCCTGACGAGGAGAGGGTCCAAACCCTGCTCGAGAAGCAAGGATACGCCGAGGTGAGCAGCATCTACAGCTGCGGCACCTATTACGAGGCCGAGGCCACAAAGGACGGCCAGCAGGAGACGGTGCTGATTGACCTCGCGACCGGCCGCATCACGTCGCGGCCGCAGCAATAATCTTTCCGTCCTGGTCGAGGAGGCCATCAAGGCCTCCTCCATTCTCTCTATTGTTCCAGTCTTTCCGCTCTGCCGTCCCGCGCAGACGCATGGCGCGCGTATGCGCGGCATGCGTGCCCGTACGCTCAGGCGAACGCCAGCAACCCGTGCAGAGCTAAGCCGCCGAGCGCGAAGCCGACAACGCCGACCGTATCGTCCTGAACGGAGCGCGGCATTGCCTTGTGGATGAAGGGCGAGGCGAGAAGAACGAGACCGCTGGCGATCACGGCGGCCGGCCATGCGATGCGGTGCGCGGCGAACAGCACCAAGTGAACGCCCAGGGTCCCGATGATCAGGATCGCACCGTAGAGGATGGCCGCGCCGGCGGGGCGGTGCAGCGCCGGCGGCCGGAACTCGGCGGGAAACATGCCGCTGACGGTCCAGACGAACAGGCAAATCACCAGAACGCCCGCAGCAAGCAAGAAGAACTCGGGTAGGATGATGTCGGTCACCTGACGCCCCGTCCCGTCGTTTCGTCGCGCCTCGAGGTTCCGGTCGGCCAACGCATCGGCCGCTTGACCCCCCTCGGTCGCGACGATTAAAGATATAAGTCGTATATCAGAGGTAGTTTATTCGGGGTGGCCATGGCAAGCGGCGAGAGAAAGAAGCGGACGATCACCGAGATTCGCGAGTCGAAGAAGACCGGCGAGAAGATGGTTTACACCTCGGTGCCGGACTACACCTCGGCGCGCTGGGCGGAGATGGCGGGCGTCGACGTCTGCGTTGTTGGCGACAGCCTGGCAATGGTTGCCCATGGCCATCCCAACACGATTCCGGCCACGATGGACATGATGGTCATGCACGCGCTCGCCGTCCGCCGCGGCGCCCCGAACACTTTCGTCCTCGGCTGCATGCCCTATCAGAGCTACAACACGGTCGACCGTGCTTTGGTGAACGCGACGCGCTTCATGCAGGAGGCGGGCTGCGACGCGGTCAAGCCGCAGGGCGGCAAGAGCCAGGCCCATATCCTCAAGGCATTGGTCGATGCGGGGATTCCGACCGCGTCCCACATCGGGCTGACGCCGCACACCGTTGCGATGTTCGGCGGCTTCAAGATCCAGGGACGGACCGCGAGCGAGGCGATGAAGATTCTCGAGGACGCGCTGGCGATCCAGGACGCCGGCTGCTTCATGCTGGAGTTCGAGGCGGTCCCCGCGCCGATTGCGAAGCTGATCTCCGAGCAGCTCGAGATCCCGACGATCGGCATCGGCGCCGGCGCCGGCACGGATGGGCAGATCCTCTTGAGCTACGATCTTCTGGGCGTTTTCACCGACTTCAAGCCGAAGTTTACGAAGCGCTACGCTAACTTGACCGAAATAGCGGTTGCCGGACTCCGGCAGTACGTGAAGGAGGTCAAGGATGGCACCTTCCCGGACGAGGAGCACAGCTACACGGTCAAGCCCGAGGAGCTTGAGAAGTTCGCCGCAATGGTGGAGAAGCGGAGGCACATCTGAACTCCTGGGCAGGGCGGCGCCGTTGCCCGGGCGGTGGGGCGGCCGATGCGAAAGGGAGAAGCCGTGACAGAATTGATCGCTGACGTCGTTTCGGAACGCGCTCCGGCGGCAGAGGGAACGAGCAGCCTGACCGACCGCGCCTACAAGGAGCTTGAGGAGCGGATCGTCACCCTGCGGCTCGAGCCCGGAAGCGTTCTGTCGGAAGCGACGCTCGCCAAGCAGCTCAACATCGGGCGCACCCCGATCCGCGAAGCCCTGCAACGGCTGGCGCGTGAAGGGCTGGTTGTGATTCTGCCGCGCCGGGGCATCCTTGTCTCGGAAATCAACGTGAAGCGCCAGCTCATGCTCCTCGAGGTTCGGCGCGAGCTGGAGCGACTCATGGCCCGCACCGCAGCCGTCCGCATGTCCGACGACGAGCAGCGTCAGTTCAACGAGATCGCCGAGGGCATGGAGCGCGCCGCTCAGGAGAATGACGACATCACCTTCATGCGCTACGACCAGGAGCTGAACACGCTCCTCTCCAAAGCGGCCCGGAACCTCTACGCCAGCAACGCCATGACCTTGCTGCAAGGCCTGTCCCGCCGGTTCTGGTATTTGCATTACAAGCAGGTGGCCGATCTTCCCTTATGCGCGCGCCTCCACGCGCAGATGGCCCGGGCGATCGCCAGCCGCGACCCCGAGGCGGCCGCCAAGGCGACGGATCGGCTGCTGGACTACATCGAGAAGTTCACTCGAGCGACGCTCGACGTCCGATGAAGCACCGCACGAGCGAGCGTGCGTCCGGGCCGGCGCGAATGGGCTCCGGGCCTCAGCTCCGCATCGCCGCCGCCGTGGCCGGACGTCCCGCCGCCATGTCGTAGTCGCGGAAGACCTCGGCAACGCGGATGCGGTAGTCCCGGAAGATGCTTGCCCGGCCTTGCTTCTGGGCGGCGCGGTGCCTCTCGTTCTCGTACCAGCTCTCGACGGCGGCGGAGTCCCGCCAGAAGGAAAGCGAGACGTACTTCCCCTCCGACGTCAGGCTCTGGAACCGCTCGACCGAGATGAATCCGTCGATCCGCTCCAGTTCCTTCCGCAATTCCGCGGCGAGATCGAAGTAATGCTGCGCCGTCTCGTCCTTCAGCCAGACCTCGAAGATGACCACGACCATCTGCACGCTCCCCGAAACCCTATCTTGCAACGCCGCGGCGATGCCCCGGTGGCGACTGGAACCCCACCACTTTACATCCTAAGGCAGGGCGATTAACATACGCTAGATATATCACTGGGTCATCAGTACTGGGCAGGAATATGGCCGTATATACTGGCGAGCGGACGATGGACGGGGTCGTCGTCCTGGTGGACGGAAAGCCGCTCGATCCCCGCTATGACCTCAAGAAGATCTCCGACAACGGATTCGAGTGGACCTACGAGGGGCCGGAGCCTGCTCAGTTGGCTCTCGCAATCCTCGCAAACCACCTGAAGGACGATCGGCAAGCCCTTAAATTATATGATGTATTCATGCGGGAAGTCGTTGCCAGCCTCGACAACGAGTGGGAAATGAGCGACGCGGATATCGACGGGTTAATCGCCGAGCTCGTCGACGCTGCACCTCGGCAGCGATAACCGGGCCTCGTCAGGGCCAATTTCGCGATCCCGAACCGTCTGCGGCCGCAAGGCCGTTCTGGGAGGCTCGCGGACTATCGAAGCGATAAATTGGGAGGATGCAGATGAAGTTCACACGTCGACAAGTTGTAAAGGGCATGGGGGTCGCTGCGGCGGCCGCCAGCTTGCCGGCCTTCCCCGCGCCAGCGATCGCGAAGGACAAGCCGGTCAAGATCGGCATTCTGGCGCCGCGCTCCGGAGTCGCCGGCACGGCTGGCGAGTGCGGCCGGCGCGCCGCGGAATGGGCGGCGGCGCGGATGAACAAGGAGGGCGGGATCGCCGGTCGCCCGATCGAGCTCATCATCGAGGAGGAGACTTCTCCTAAGGATACGGTCGAGCGCTTCCGCCGCCTCGTTTTGCAGGAAGAGGTCGACTGCGTGCAGGGTCTGATCTCGACCGGCACCAGTCTGGCCGTGGCCCCGGCGGCGGAGGAAGAGCGCGCGCTGATGATTATGTGGGATGGAACGACGCAGGACGGCGTGAACGAGACCATGCCGAATCCCCGCTACGTGTTCCGCAGCACCGACAACGAATGCGAGGCAGTGATGGGCTCGCTGCTCGCGGTAAAGTATTTCAAAGGTCAGTTCACGAAGATCGCCGGCGTCAATCCGGATTATTCCTACGGCCGGAACAACTGGGCCGCATTCCAGGAGATCCTCAAGCGCTACGGGATCGAGGCCGAGGTGGTCGCCGAGCAGTGGCCGAAGGTCGGCACGATGGACCTCACCTCGCATGTGGCGGCGCTCAAGGCTGCGGCCCCCGACCTGATCTTCTCGTCGATGCTGTTCGCCGACCTGCCGATCTTCATGAAGCAGGGCTATGCCGCGGGCCTATTCGAGAACACGAAGGTCGTCTTGCCGGCTGCCGGTTGGCAGCTCAACCAACTCAGCAAGGAATTCATGCCCGAAGGTGTGATCTTCGGCCACAACACGCTCTACTTCGCGCACCCTGAGGCGTCGGATCTGCAGAAGGCCTTCGTCGAGGATTACATGGACCGCTACAAGGAAGCCCCGCATTGGGAGGCAGATCGCGCCTATTTCGCGCTCGCCGCTTACAAGGCGGGCGTCGAGGCGGCCTATGAGGCGAGCGGCGGCTGGCCGGATCTCGATGAGATCATCGACGCCATTCCCGGACGTGAGGTTCAAAGTCTGGGCGGCCCTGGCCACTTCCGGGAGGACAAGATCGCGGTGCAGGTCTTCTGCCAAGGCCTGTCGACGAACGACAACGAATATAGTTTCCCGACCCTGGCCACGATCGATACGTTCGGGGCCGATCAGATCCAGAAGCCCGCGGGCGCCGACTTCTGGGATTGGATCAGGGCCGCGGAGTTCCCAGTCTGAAGTCATGAGCGGCCCGTCGCGAGTGCTCGCGGCGGGCCGCTCATGAACGAGTCTCGCGTGAGTCGGCCTTCAGCGCTTGAGTCCGGCGTTGCAACTGTCATGCTGGCCACAGACTGTTCCGAAACAGCCGGAGACCTCATGAAGTGACGGCAATCGTCGATATCATCCTAGGCGGTGCCTTTCACGCCGCCATCGTCTTTCTCGTGGCCGCCGGGCTGCAACTCGTCTTTGGCGTCCAGAAGATCCTCAACCTGGCCTGCGGGTCCTTCTATGCGCTCGGCGCATATTTTGGGATCACGGCCGTTGCCGTGGCGGCTGACCTCGGCCTGCCGCCTCTGCTCTTCCTGCCGGTGCTGATCGTTTCGGGGATCGTGATCGGTCTCGTCGGCCTGCCCATCGAGCTGTTGCTGCGTGCGATATACCGGCGCGACGAGAGCTATCAGCTGCTGCTGACCTTCGGCCTCCTGTTGATTTTCCAGGACGTCTTCCAATTCTTCTGGGGAGCAACGCCCCGGACGATTGGCGGCAACTATTATCTCGCCTATGGCACCGTTGACATTCTGGGCGCAAGGATGCCGACCTACAATCTCCTGGTCATCCTGGCGAGCCTCCTCATCGCGCTGGGGCTCGGCGCCTTCCTCCAGCGGACCAAGACCGGACGCATCATACGGGCCACGGCGGAAAATCGCGACATGGCGGAAGGCCTGGGCGTGAATGCGAAACGTATCTTTGCCGTGGTCTTTACCGTCGGCAGCATGCTCGGCACGGTAGGTGGCGCTCTCGTGGTGCCCTCCGCAGCTTCCTCCCTTGGGATGGCCGTCGAGTTGGTCGTCGAGGCCTTCGCCGTCGTCGTCATCGGCGGGCTCGGGAGCATGCGCGGTGCGCTTGTCGGAGCCCTGATCGTCGGCCTCATGCGTGCTGCGGCCATCGCCATCCTTCCGGAGGCAGAGATGCTGTCGATCTATCTGGTCGTGGTTGCCGTGCTCATCATGCGCCCGGCCGGCCTGTTTGGGAGGGCCTCGGCATGACCGAACGGACACTCGTCAGGGAACTGAGGGCGCCGGCTCGCCCGATCCAATATGCCGGCATCGGCGGGTTGTGGATCCTTCTTGCCCTGCTCGCGGCAATGGCCGCGCTACCGGCCTTTGTCGACCGGTACACACTGCTCCTGATGGTGCCGTTTTTCGGCTATGGCATCGCGCTGCTCGGCTTCAATCTCTTGTTCGGCTATACCGGCCTCCTGTCGTTCGGGCACGCGATGTTCCTGGCGATCGGCGCCTACACCGCCGCGGTGATGACCTCGAAGCTCGGCATTCTCCATCTCGAGCTCATTCTGCTTGTCGCCGTTCTCGTTGCCGTGCTGATCGCGCTGCCGGTCGGCGCCTTGTGCGTGCGCTATACCCGTATCTTCTTCGGCATCCTCACCCTTGCCTTCGGCATGCTGTTCCACTCGTTCCTGTTCAAATTCTACGGCATGACGGGCGGCGATCAGGGAATGCGCACCCTGAGCCCTCTGCTGCTCGGGGTCGAGGTGGATGCCGGGAAGACGGCGTTCCTGGCGGGTCCCTTCTATTACTACGCCCTGGGGCTCCTCGCGATACTCGGATTCGTCATGTGGCGCATCGTTGAATCGCCCTTTGGCCTGCATCTTCGGGCGATCCGCGAGAATGCAGGCAAAGCCGAGTATGTCGGCGTTCTCGTATACCGCATGCGCCTCATCGCCTTCGTCATCTCTGCGGCCTATGGCGCCGTTGGCGGCGTGATTCTGGCCGTGACCGCCGGTCTCGCCGATCCGGAGCTGGCTTATTGGACCCATTCGGGCAACTTGGTCTTCATGACCGTTCTGGGCGGGAGTGGCGCATTCGCAGGCCCGATGGTCGGTGCGCTCGTGTTCGTCCTGCTGCAGGACTTCGTCATGTCCGTAACTGAATATTGGCGGTTCGTGATGGGGGCGATCCTCATCCTGCTTGTCATATTCGCTCCTGGCGGGCTGGCCGGCATCGCCGGCGGTATCGTCGCTCGGCTCCGCGGAACGAGGTAAGGCATGGACGTACTCCTGGAGGCACAAGGCGTCTCGAAGAGCTACGGAGACTTTCACGCCCTCCGCGATGTCTCGTTCGCGGTCGGCGACGGTGAGTTCATCTCGATCGTCGGCCCAAATGGCGCCGGCAAGACGACGCTGGTCAACGTGGTCACGGGCCTTCTGAAGCCGACGGCGGGAGAGGTCCGCCTCCGCGGCGTCGATATCGCCGGAATCGGTCCGGTGGAACTCGCGAAGCGGGGGATGGCGCGCGCCTTTCAACTCGTCAACATTTTCCCCGGCCTGACGGTACGCGAGACTCTCGCCGTCGCGGTCGCAGCCAGGCTCGGCCGCATCCGCAATCCGTTTCGGTCGCTGCGGCCCGACGCCGAACTCCAAGCGGCCGTCGAGGAGGTTGCCGACGTCTTCGGCATGCGCCCGAAGCTCGAGACCAAGGCGGCGACGCTGTCACAGGGCGAGAAGAAGCTTCTGGATATCGCCAGCGCCTTCGCGCTGCAGCCACAGATCATCCTGCTCGACGAGCCGACAAGCGGCGTTAGCACCGGCGACAAGCATGCGATCATGGAGGTGCTCGTCGGGGCCGCAAAAGCCGCGGGCGTACGCGCCGTTATCCAGGTCGAGCACGACATGGACCTTGTGGCGCGCTATTCCCATCGCATTGTGGCGCTGCAGGAGGGGCGGGTCCTTGCAAATCTTCCGCCCGACCAGTTCTTCAACGACCCGGCGCTGATCAGCGCAGTGGTCGGCACGCGGCCGCCCAGGGCGGCGAGGGGAGGAGCATGCTGACCGTCAGCGATCTCAAGGTCGACATCCAAGGCAGCCGGATCCTGGATGGGATCGACCTCACCGTCAATCCGGGCGAACTCGTCTGCTTGATGGGGCGGAATGGAGCGGGCAAGACCACCACCTTCCGCACCATCATGGGCTACCGCCGTCCCGTCTCCGGTCGGATCATGTTCGACGGCACGGACATCACGGGTCTTGCCACATGGCGCATCGCGCAGAAGGGAATCGGGTTCTCGCCGGAGGAATCGGAAGTCTACGCGGACCTGACGGTGGCCGAGAACATCGAGCTTGCGACCTGGACTCGTCCCCAGGGACGCCCGGCCCAGGAGCGGCTCGAATATGCCTATCGGGTGTTCCCAAAACTGCGCCAGTATCTCGCGCGCGGCGGGGCACAGCTTTCCGGCGGCGAGCGGAAGATGGTGTCGATCGCGCGCGCTCTGACCCTGGACGCCAAGCTGCTTCTCCTGGACGAGCCATTCGAAGGCCTGTCGCCGGCGATCATCCCCACCATCGCCGAAGGCATCGCCTCGATTCGTGCTACCGGTCAGGCGCTCCTGATGGCGGAGTCGAACATCCACCATGTCCCCGATTACGTCGACAAACTCTACGTGCTCGAGCGAGGCGAGTTGATCTTCTCGGGCTCGCTTGCCGCCGCTCAGCGGAACCGCGATGTCATGCGAATCATCGCCGGTGAGGTGGAGGTCGAAGCGCCGGCTTCGGCCGGCATCCAAGGCTAAGTACTTGGCTTTAGACGGAAATTAAACTGCAGAAGACTGCCGGACCGACTTGGCCCCGGCGCGGCGGTGGGCGGCCTTGACATGCCGGGCCGTCTGATGTACATCTGATATATCAGATCTGAATGCTTGGCTCCAAGCAGGCCGTTGCGGCAGAAGAAGGAGGATCGAGGTCATGAGTTCAGACAGCGACTTCGTGATGTCGGATCGCCAGCGGAAATTCCGCGCGCAATATCGGGCGAAGATCGCCGGCTGGTACAACGGATGGCTACATGTCGCCGTGATCTACGCCATCGGTGCCGCCGCAATGTACGTCTATATCAGCAACATTGAGAACGTGCGCTGGTGGGAGTGGCTGACAATCCCGGTGGTCGGACTCCTCTGCAACATCTTCGAATGGGCGTTGCATCTGTACATCATGCACCGGCCCCGCAAGAACAAGGCGCTGCGTGCGATCTACTCGCGGCATACGCTGAATCACCATCAGTTCTTTACCCGGGAGGAGATGCGCTTCGCCAATCATCGCGACTGGCGCGTGACCTTCTTCCCGCCTTACGCGCTGGTCGTCTTCATCCTGATGTCGATTCCGGGCGCGCTCATCACCGGCTGGTTGATCTCGCCGAACGTCGGCTGGCTGTTGATGTCGACGACCACCGGCATGTATCTCATCTACGAGTTCATGCATTTCTGCTGCCATGTCGACGAGAACTGGTTCGTGCGCTACACGCCATTCGTGAACACGCTGCGACGGCATCACACCGCGCATCACGACCAGAGTCTAATGATGGAAAAGAACATGAACCTGACCTTTCCCATCGCGGACTGGATGTTCGGCACGTCGGACCTGGATCGTGGCTTGCTGGGCCACCTGTTCAACGGCTACAGCACGAAGTACGTGAAGGCCGATCTGCGCCGCACCTCGCGGACGCCGCGGCCGCGACGCGCTGCTGCCGCGCCGGCCTCCGCCTGAGGTTTCGAGCGCCGCTTGCCGGCCGGCCGGTTCCCGTCGATCATGGCGGGACCGGCCGGTTTTTTTTCTGAGAACCAAACCGACCGTCACGAGGCAACCCCGGAAGGAGCGAACCGATGTCGAGCAGCGAGCCTTCGCCCGATTGGCGCGACCGCGGAGTCCGCATTGTCCGCGGCAGCGATCTCGATCCGAACACACCGCAGACGCCGGGCATGTCGCGGGCGGCCGCCATCAATTTCGCGCGGGCGGGCGCCCAGAAGCTGTGGGCCGGCACCGTCACCATACACCCGGACGCCAAGACTGGCGCCCATCATCACGGCCCGCTCGAGAGCGTCATCTACGTCGTGAAGGGGCGCGCGCGGATGCGCTGGGGCGAGCGGCTCGAATACGTCGCGGAGGCCGGTCCGGGCGACTTCATCTACGTGCCGCCCTACGTGCCGCACCAGGAGATCAACGCCAGCGCGGACGAGCCGCTGGAATGCGTGCTGGTCCGCAGCGATCAGGAGCCAGTGGTGGTCAACCTCGACATCGCACCGGTCGAAACGCCCGAAGAGGTGTTCTGGGTCGACGACATCCACCCGCATCCGGAGCGATAAGGGCGCGGGATTCCACCGGCGGGCGGCCGCTCGCGGTTCCGCACGTCGCGGCGGGCCCACGCCGACGCGGAGCGAAGGCGGTCAGAAGAGCAGGGCGGCAAGCAGGGCAAAGACGACGATGCCGATCAGCCCGCCGAGGAAGGCGCGGCGCCGGCCCGGGGTGTTGAGCACGATCCGGCCTTGCCGTGCCTTCTCGCCCGGATAGGGTCGGGGTGATCGCGGCTCGTCCGGTCTCTCGCCCATCTTATCGCGTTCCTGCGTTATGTCGGCCGGCCGCCCGTGCATTGCAGGAGCCGGAGGAACTCGCGCCGGGTCTTCGGTCCGTAGGTCATGAAGCTGGGGTCGGGCGCCTCTTGCCAGGCCTGCCTTGTCCGGCCGATCCGGTCCGTCTGTGCCCGTTTCCGGACCTCGGTCGGATCGATCCCGTAGGGCTTGGCCGCGTTGAGGCCGAAGACCTTGGCGCGGATCCCCGGCGTGATCTCGGGATAGCCGTACCGCTCCCGAAAGTCCTCGGAAATCTGGAAGGTGCGGAAGGCCTGGGATCTGGTCCTGCGGGCTGCCGTACCAGATCGAGTCCGTGCCCCAGAGCACCCGGTCCTCGCCGACATACCGAAGCAGCTTGCCGATGAGATGCGCCGCCTCGTCCGGGTCGCGCATCACCTGCCGCCAGGTGCTGCCGAGCTCCGCATAGACATTGCCGTCGGGGCCGATGTCGTTCTCGCGCAGCGAAGTGATCAGGGCGTCGACGCCATCGGTCCGGTCCGGATCGTACGGGCCTTCCGGCGCGCCGGACACGTAGCCCGAGTGGTAGACGATGAAGGTCGAATCGGGAAACAGCCGCGCGGCGGGGCCAACGTCGCGGCAGGTCGAATAGCGGTAGTCGAAGCCGCGGAACGGCAGCCCCTTGTGCATGCAGAAGACGGGCACGCCCAGCGACCGTCCCTTCTCGATGAAGGGAATGCCGTGTTCCTCGTCGTCCAGGAAGAACCCTTCGCCCTCCGGGCCCCATTGCGTGTAGGTCTTCCAGGCGGCGATGCCGATCTCGCCGGCGTCGCGCTCCATGCGCTCGAAGCTGCCGGGGAGCTGCGGGTGGACCGGCGCGTGGAGCAGCAGCCGGTGATTGCCCCGAAGCTCCGCGACGGCCTCGCGGCTCGCGGCCGCCGCCTCGATCGAAAGGGGGTTGCGTTCGGGCGCTTCCGGCACCATCGACAGGACCGCCATGTCGGTGTCGCTCTCGAGGAAGATCTCGCGGAGGAAATCGTCGCGACCGAAGCACGCGACGGCGTCCGGCTCGCCGCATGCGGCCTGCGGGAAGGCCGAGAGCGAGCGATTCCAGCCGCTGCCGCTGCTCCGCCAGGCGCCGTCGGGATCGACGTGATGCGTCTGCACGTCGAAGATGAATTCCTCGCCGCCGAGCGTGGCCTCGGCGAGCTGCGGGTCGTAGGCAGCATCGGCCGGAACCGCGAAGAAGCCGCCTCGCCGGCCGGCGGCGGCGAAGGCCTCGTTCAGGGCAAGAAGCGTGGCCGCCGCCCCCGAGGCCGAGGCGAGGAACCGGCGCCGCGGCAGGCCGAGCCGCCGCGCGATCTCGTCCGTGCGCAGGCGCGCCAGCCGGTTCGCCGCCGTCGCGGCGGCCCCGATCGGCCGGGGCGCGAACTCGCCGTTGCTGGTCGCGTCGATCTTGATCGGAAGCCGCGTTCCCTCCGGGTCGAATGCGTGAACCATCCCCGGTCTCCTGCAAATCGTACGTTTCTAGAGAATCGCGGTCGGCGGTCATGGGTTCCCCGGCTCACGGCATTGCGGCCGCGGTATCCTGTCCGCGAGCGTGCCGACGGCCTTGAAAACCCCTTCCGCCGCGGTCATCTAGAAGCCGGGCGCCGCGGTCTTCGGATGTCTTATCGGTTTCTTGTGGACCTGCATCGCGACCGTGGCGGAACTGGTAGACGCGCAGCGTTGAGGGCGCTGTGAGCGCAAGCTCGTGGGAGTTCAAATCTCCCCGGTCGCACCATCGATAACCGCCGCCCGGCGGTTCCGTTGCGCCCGTAGCTCAACTGGATAGAGCATCTGACTACGGATCAGAAGGCTAGGGGTTCGAATCCTCTCGGGCGCGCCACTATCTCTCTGAAAACGCCAGAATCTTTCCGGACCCGGCGGCATCACTTTCCAGAGTCGCCTTGAACCGCTTTCCATTTTGCGCGCTGGCGCCGGTCAGGTCCGTGCGGGTTCGGCCCCTCTTGACCGCCGTCAAGCTTGTCCAGCGGCGATGGTGCTAATCAGTTCGGATCCGCTTATTCGGCGCGTCGAAGCGAAGGGGGATCATCTTGGCCGACGAGTTCGCGAGGCTGTTTCGCGAAGAGCACCGCCAAATCCGGGGCGCACTTTCGTCTCGAGGAGGAAGCACTCTGTCCGTCGCTGGCCGACGTCTTCGAAGCGGCGTACATCGAGAATCTGCCGGTCGACCACGACCGCGCGATCGGTACGGCGGACGCACTCGTCGGAACGGGCGATTTGAGCGCCGCGGATTCGCGGCGCGCGGCCAATCTGGTCCGGCTGCCGGAAGAGCGCCCGCGGACGGTCATGGAAACGCGCGTCCTGCAACCGCGAAGGGCTCGATCTTATCCGGCGGGCGAGCGAGGTGCGGGAGCGGCCTTTCGCCAGGCTTTGGCGATTGCCAACGATGGGCAACCGCAAACGCCCGTATGCAACGCCGGGGCGGGCGGCAGCCTTCCTTTCCGGACGGGTGCCTTTCCAAGGCGGGCGCCACCGCAAGAAACGGCAAAATGGCCAGGACCCGCGAAAAACTCGGCCTGAAGCTCGCGGTGGACGCCGGCACCGGGGCACGGGGCTGTGACCTAGGATGACCGACGCCCCCGATGGACCCAGCGGCCCCCGGCGCGCCGGGGGCCCGTTCACCGTGATGGCCAAGCCCATCGGTCCGCGGTGCAACCTCGACTGTCGCTATTGCTACTACACCGAAAAACAGCGGCTCTACCCCCGGAACACCGGCCTGCGGATGAGCGATGAAACCGTCGAGGTCTTCGTCCGCGACTACATGACTTCTCAGGCGGGGCCCGAGATCACCTTCGTGTGGCAGGGCGGCGAGCCGACGCTGCTTGGCCTCGCGTTCTTCGAGAAGGTGGTCGAGCTGCAGCGGCGACACCGGCCGGAAGCAGCAGGTCTATCGCGAAGGCCGCAATCGTCAGCAGGCCGATCGCGCCACCGAACGCCACGGTTCGGATATTCATTCCCATGAGCGGGACTTCCCCACGACTGGATTTTGGCCAATAGCGCGGCGCTCGGCCGCGGTCATTGATCCCGCTCAAAGTCGATCTGGAGCCCGACCACCCCCGGCAGAAGTCTATTCTTGCGTAGCTGCGCGGCCGCATTGACGTCGCTGGTATAAGATGTATAGTAAGTATATCTTAAAAGAACGGCATGCAGTAATGCCGCGGCCTCTGCGGTCCATGAAGCCTCTTGGGGTGTCGCAATCCGCGGAGCGAGGTGCGTGGCGTCGCGGTGGCGCGTTTCGTCTCCTCGCGAAATGGGCATCTCGTCGCAAGGCACGAAAACCTTGGAGAAGGCGCGATCTGGGGGGAAACGACATGAGCGGAACGGGCATGACCGACGGATTCCACCTCGTGGTGGACGCCCTCAAGCTGAACGGGATCGACACGCTCTACGGCGTCGCCGGCATCCCGATCACCGACCTGTTGCGCTTGGCGCAGTCGGAAGGGATTCGCTATCTGGGCTTTCGGCACGAGCA
Organism: uncultured Rhodospirillaceae bacterium; assembly: GCA_964551315.1. Taxonomy (GTDB): domain Bacteria; phylum Pseudomonadota; class Alphaproteobacteria; order Dongiales; family Dongiaceae; genus Virgifigura. Next base: position 117,235 of record CAZKCM010000005.1, read on the forward strand.
GTCCGCCGGGAACGCGGCCGCGATCGCCGGGTATCTGACCCAGAAGCCCGGCGTCTGCGTCACGGTTTCGGCCCCGGGATTCCTGAACGGATTGACCGCCCTGGCCAACGCCACCACCAATTGTTTCCCGATGATCCTGATCAGCGGGTCGAGCGATCGGGCGATCGTGGACCTAGAGCAGGGCGATTACGAAGAACTCGACCAGCTGAACGCCGCGAAGCCCTACGCGAAGGCGGCCTACCGCATCAACCGGCCGCAGGACATCGGCATCGGCGTCGCGCGGGCGATTCGCGCCGCCGTGTCCGGCCGCCCCGGCGGCGTCTATCTCGACCTGCCGGCCGCGGTGCTCGGCTCGGCCCTCGATGCGGACGCGGCCAAGAAGTCGCTGGTCAAGGTCGTCGACGCCGCGCCGCGCCTGGTGCCGGCCGCCGAATCGATCGCGCGTGCGATCGATCTCCTGGCCGCGGCCCGGCGCCCGCTCGTTATCCTCGGAAAGGGGGCGGCCTACGCGCAGGCGGACGAGGAGATCCGGTCGTTCATCGAGACGACCGGCATCCCGTTTCTGCCCATGTCGATGGCAAAGGGCCTTCTCCCGGACGACCATGCGCTGTCGGCCGCCGCCGCACGCTCCTATGCGATCGGCAACGCCGACGTGGTGATGCTGATCGGCGCGCGCCTGAACTGGCTTCTCTCGCACGGCAAGGGCCCGCTCTGGCCGGAGGACACGCGCTTCGTGCAGGTGGATATCTCGCCGACCGAGATCGACAGCAACCGGCCGATCGCCGCGCCGGTCGTCGGCGACATCAAGTCCGCGCTCGCGGCGTTCAACGCCGCGCTCGAACCGGGGCTGATCAAACCGAGTGCCGCCTGGCTCGATGAGATCGCCCAACGCAAGCAGAAGAACATGGAGCGGATGGCCGCGCGCCTCAACGCCGACCCGAGCCCGATGAACTTCCACAGCGCGCTGCGCGCCGTCCGCAGCGTGCTGGCCCGCTGGCCGGACGTCTACATCGTCAACGAGGGCGCCAACACCCTCGACCTTGCCCGAAACATCATCGACATGCACCGGCCCCGACGGCGCCTCGACAGCGGAACCTGGGGCGTGATGGGCATCGGCATGGGCTACGCCATCGGCGCGGCCACCGTCACCGGCAAGCCCGTCGTCGCCATCGAAGGCGACAGCGCATTCGGCTTCTGCGGCATGGAAGTCGAGACGATCTGCCGCTATCAGCTGCCCGTCGTCACCGTCGTCTTCAACAACAACGGCATCTATCGCGGCGACCCGGTCGGCAGCCCGTGCTCGCCGACCGGTCTGACACCGGACGCGCGCTACGACAAGATCATCGAGGCGTTCGGCGGCGCAGGCTATCACGTAACCGACACGGTCGGCCTCACGAAGGCCTTAAGCGACGCACTCTCGACGGGACGGCCCGCCCTCATCAATGCCGTCATAGACCCGACGGCAGGGACCGAAAGCGGCCACATCCAGGGCCTGAACCCGAAGAGTGCACTCGCCGACAAGACGTGAGGAAGGGCGGCTGACGGGCGCGCGGCCGACAAGGCGCTTCCGGGCCTCGCCGGTCGCCGCCTTTGAGCCGGTCTCGTGACCGCCGGTGGTGCCCAAGGGGAGCGCAAGGCTCACCAGGAGACCTGCCCCGTCAAGCGGTGCAGTAAGAGATCGACATGCCGGGAACGAGGCACGATCCAGTTCCGTGGTGGCATCGAAAGCTGCGATCGGCCGCGAATTTGCGCTTGATCAAAGAGCCGGCGCGGGGGGTCGGCCAAGATAAGGTTTCGATGGTCCTTTCGGAGGTTGCCATGGAGATCTGGATGCCTTGGGCCGGGCTCGGTCGGGTCGTCCGACGTTGGTTCGAGATCGACAGGTTGCGCCGGGAGCTTGCCTCGATCGACGGCGCCACGCGGGCGGAGCTGCGTCTTCACGCGCCGGGCGACGCGGCGGCGTTGGCCCGAAACGCGTGGCGGGAGCCAGGTCAACTCCAGCGCATGCTCGAGCGGGTCGGCGTAAGCGAGCATCCCTCGCTCGACAATTGGGGCTATCGTCGTGAGCTCGAGCACACCTGCGCGCTTTGCTCGGTCGCCCGTACCTGCCGACGGTGGCTTGCCTCGGGCGACCGCGAGGGCTATCAGGCCTTCTGTCCGAACGCCGTCGAGTTGTCGGCCATGGCGGCCGACCGGCGGACGACGTTGGAGAGTGTCGCCAGCTGAGATACCGATGGACGCCATCGGCTTGGGCGCGGTCGCGCAATCGGTCCCGTGTCGGATTGAGAGGCGACCGCTCGTTCTTCTTCTTTGCACTGGCCGCTTTTGGGCACATCCCTTTCGTCCGTCTGATGTCGACATGATCATCCAATCTCGGTAATGCGTCGGGGATCCCTGCTTCATTGGAACGGATCTCGACCGTTGCCCCTCAGCTGTCGCCAAAGGCACCGTGCAGGGTGGCCAGGGTACCGATGATGGCCAGCGCGAAGCAGCCGAGGCGCGTCGTGATGACTGCCGGACCCTTCACTCCCGAATCGAAAGGCGATCTGATCTTTCTGCTCGGCTAGTGCCCGCTATCAACGGATGAATTGGCGAGCCGCTGGAGCGGCAAGAGCTCTTCGCCATGCCGCGACCTGCCCGGGCGCGCACGGGGGTCGATTCACCATCGGGTGCGGTCGACCCGGCGAGCCGATGGGCGGCCTGAGGCAAAATGTCTCACCCCGGGAGGGCCCGCCAAACGCCCCTCTTTGTCGCAGCGCAAAGATGTAATCAAAATCCGTCTTTTAGGGTGCCCGCAAAGGGGGTTGGATCATGTCGTCACGGGCGTTGCCGTTATTCCCCACCGCCGATCTGTCGGAAACCGATTTCCCTGAGCTCGCGCAAACGCGCTCGCGCCGGCGACGGCCAGATCGGCACACGCCTGCACTCCAACCCGGCACCGCGGAGCCGTTCACCGCATCCGACTCTGAACCAGGACCAGGGGCGCCAACGTGATCTCGCAGCTAACCAAGACCGAGCGGCTCCTTGCGCTCGTCATCTCCGTGTTCGTGGCGTTCGTCGGGCTGTTGATGGCCGGAGCGGGGCAGGCGGATCCATTGGGTGCTCACGGATTCGTCGTGCTTGGCTTCGGCATCGCGATGGCCTTCGTGATCATCTCCGGCTACCACGCGCCAGAGCCGGCCAAAGAGCGGCTCGCGCAGTATTACGATGATCCCGTGAAGGCCGGCATTGTCCTGGCGATGGCGTGGGCCGTTTTCGCGATGTTCATCGGGGATTGGGTGGCGTGGCTGTTGGCTTACCCCGAGATGACCTTCGACGCCGCCTGGGCAAGCTTCGGACGGCTGAGGCCGGTGCACACCACCGGCGTCATCTTTGGCTTCGGTGGCAATGCGCTGATCGCCACCTCGCTCCACGTCATGCAGCGGACGGGCCGCACGCGCCTGCCGGACCAGCTCAGTCCCTGGTTCGTGCTCATCGGCTACAACCTCTTCTGCGTGCTCGCCGTCAGCGGTTACCTCATGGGCATCACGCAGTCGAAGGAATATGCCGAGCCGGAATGGTACGCGGACATCTGGCTCGTCATCGTCTGGGTCACCTATCTGGTTCTCTATCTGCGTACGCTCGCCCGCCGC
>CAZKCM010000006.1:0-99317 GCA_964551315.1 uncultured Rhodospirillaceae bacterium
CAGTAAGGGCGGGCGCCGCGGGCGGGCGCGGCCACGAGCCGCGCCGCGCCCGCCCGCGTTACGTTCGCGCACCGAGCCGAATGAGGGAGTCCGAACCGTGACCGAGCTTGCCCAGGAACGGGCCGTCCGCCGGGCGCGTCCCGGCGCCGGAAGCCGGCTGCTGCCCTATCTGCTGAGCCTGCCCTCGCTCCTCGTGACGATCGGGATCCTGATCCCGTTCGGCACCGCCGTCTACTATTCGATGGAGCGCTACAACCTGGCGTTCCCGATGGGCCGGCGGTTCATCTGGTTCGAGAACTACGTCAACCTGCTCAGCGATGCGGCGTTCTGGCACACGTTGCAGGTGTCGCTGCTCTACACGGCCCTGTGCGTCGGCATCCAGCTCGTACTCGGACTCGGCATCGCGCTGCTGCTGGCCCGGCGCAGCTGGTTCAACGACGTCATGAGCGTCCTCCTCATCCTGCCGCTCATGGTCGCCCCGGCGATCGCCAGCCTGATGTGGAAGCTCATGACGAATCCGAGCTTCGGGATCCTGAGCTATCTGCTTTCGGTCGTCGGTATCGAGGACTTTCGCTGGGCCTCCTCGCCGGACACCGCGCTCTTCACGGTCGTGCTGGTCGATACCTGGGTCTACACACCGTTCATCACCATCCTGCTGCTCGCCGGCTTGCGCGCGCTGCCGAAGCAGCCCTTTGAGGCGGCCGAGCTCGACGGCGTGCCGCAGAGCTTCGTGTTCTTCCGCATCACCCTGCCGATGCTGATGCCCTACATCCTGACGGCCGGGCTCTTCCGGATGCTCGAGGCGATCCAGCAGTTCGACATCATCTATGCGATGACCCAGGGCGGGCCGGGCGACACGCTGATGGTGTTCCAGGTCCAGGCCTATCTCTCGGCCTTCACCTACACGAACATCGGTCGCTCGGCCGCGGTGCTCATGGTGCTGTGGGCGATCACCTTCCTGCTCAGCAACCTCGTGATCAAGCGCTGGCTCAAGCTGCGCGAGCGCCGGCACGGAAACGTCTGAGGGAAAGGAGGCCGCGCCGCCATGCTCGCCAGAATCGTCCGCGCCGTGCTGCTGACCCTCGTCGGGCTCTTCTTCCTGTTCCCGATCTTCTGGGTGCTGCTGATGAGCCTGATGACCAATCAGGACATCCTGCGCAGCCCGCCCAGCCTGGTCTTCGAGCCGACGCTCGACAACTACGCCGCGCTGGTCTCGGGCCAGCTCTCGACCAGCGTCGGGACGCTCAAGGTCGCCTATATGCAGAACCTCGCGAACAGCCTGATCCTGAGCGTGGGCTCGGTTCTGCTGTCGCTGCTTCTGGGCGTGCCCGCGGCCTATGCCTTCGCTCGGTTCCGGTTCCGGCTCGGCGAAAACATCGCTTTCACGTTGCTGAGCTTCCGCTTCGCGCCGCCGCTCCTGGTGCTGTTACCGCTGCTGTTCTACTTTCAGGAGCTTGGGCTCTACGACACCTATATCGGGCTGATCTGGGTCTATCAGCTCATCACGCTCCCGCTCATCCTCTGGATCGTGCGCGGCTACTTCGAGGACGTCAGCGCCGATATCGAGCACGCCTACCGGCTGGACGGGCATTCCTGGCTCGCGACCTTCCTCAGGATCGCGATCCCGCTCGCGCGGCCGGGCATCGCGGCGGCGGCGCTGCTCGCCTTCATCTATGCCTGGAACAACTTCATCTTTGCGCTGATCCTCGGCTCCAGCGACGTCCAGCCGGTGACGGTGGGTGCGCTCGCCTTCATCACCGCGTCAGGCATCAACTACGGCCAGATCGCGGCGGCGCTGGTGCTGTCCATCGTGCCGACGCTGGTCCTGGCGCTGTTCGCGCAGCGCTATCTGGTCGAGGGGCTCAGCCTCGGAGCGGTCAAGGGATAGGAGGTGCCGCAAGCCATGGCCTATTTCGAGATCGAGGGCCTGTCCAAGTCCTTCGGCCGGTCGGCGGTCATCGAGAGCCTGTCGCTCTCGGCCGCGCAGGGGGAGACCGTCGTCGTCTTCGGCCCGTCGGGCTGTGGCAAGACCGTCCTGCTGCGGCTGATCGCCGGCGTCCTGCGTGCCGATTCGGGCGACATCCGCATCGGCGGCGAGAGCATCGCCCATCTCGGTCCGGAGCATCGAAACGTCGGGATGGCCTTCCAGAACTTCGCGCTTTATCCGCACATGACGGCGTTCGAGAACATCGCGAGCCCCTTGCGCGCCCGCCGGACCGACGAGGCGGAGGTCCGGCGCCGGGTGCACGAGGTCGCCGCGCTGCTGCGCATCGAGCATGTCCTCGGCCACATGCCGCGCGAGCTGTCGAACGGGCAGAAGCAGCGCACCTCGCTGGCGCGCAGCCTCGCCCGCCGTCCGGCGGTGCTTCTCCTCGACGACCCGCTGCGCAATGTCGACGCCAAGATCCGCTATGAAATGCGGCTGGAGCTGCCGCGCGTCCTGCGCGAGTACCGCTCCACCGTGTTCTACGTGACCCAGGACTACAAGGAGGCGATGGCGCTCGGGAACCGGGTGGGTGTGCTGTATGACGGCACCTTCCGGCAGGTCGATACGCCGGCCGGGATCTATGGGCGTCCCGAGAGCATCCGCATCGCCCGGCTCTTTGGCGACCCGCCGATCAACCTGTTCCCGGTCCGCCCGGAACGCAATGGCGATGGCCGCGCCGCGGTGCGAATCGGCGACAGCGACCTGTCCGGCCCACCGTCGCTCGACGGGCTGGTCGGCCGCGACCTGCTGCTCGGCGTCCGGCCGGAGGACGTCGAGGTGCTCACGGAGCCGGCGGACGGCGCCATCCCGGTCGAGCTCGACGCGCTGACCCCGCTCAACGTGCGCTCGGTCATGCTGCTGAAGGCCGGGAACGCGACGGAAATCCTGGCATCCTGCCCGGAGGACAAACGCCCGGCGCTCGGCCGCGGCCGGCGCCAGGTCTGGGCCCGGCTGGACCTCGGCCGGGCGCTGTTCTTCGACCGGGCGACCGAGACGCTGGTCCACTGACGAACGAAAAGGCAAAAGACGGGCGGCATGGCTTCTCTCACCCTCGACAACGTCAGCAAGATCTACCGGCCGAGGCGGCGCGCGGAGGTCCTGGCGGTGCGCGACCTCACCATGCACATCGGCGACGGAGAGATTGTCGGACTGCTCGGCTCTTCGGGCTGCGGCAAGACCTCGACGCTCCGCATGATCGCGGGCTTCGAGAGCGTGACGAAGGGCGAGATCCGGATCGGCGACAAGCGGATCAACGATCTGCCGCCGGCGCGGCGCGGCGTCGCCATGGCGTTCGAGGGCTACGCGCTCTACCCGCCGCTCAGGATCTCGGACAACATCGCCTTCGGCCTGCTGCGCGACCGCAGGCCGAAGGCGGAGGTCGCGCGCAAGGTGGCCGGCATCGCCAAGCTGCTCGAAATCGATGCCATCCTCGATCACTATCCCTCGACCCTTTCGGGCGGACAGCAGCAGCGCGTCTCCCTCGCTCGCGCGCTGGTCCGCGACGCCGATGTCCATCTGCTCGACGAGCCCATGTCGCAGCTGGAGCCGCAGCTTCGTGCGGTCCTGCGCGCCCGCATCAAGGACTATTTGATCGAGCATCGGATGACGACCGTGTTCGTCACCCACGATCAGACCGAGGCGATCGCGCTCGCCGACCGCATCGCGGTGATGGAAGGCGGCGAGCTGCAGCAGTTCGCCTCGCCCGAGGACCTGAAGGAGAGGCCGGCAAACCTCTTCGTCGCGTCCTTCATCGGCGAGCCGCCGATGAACCTGTTCCCGGCGGAGGTCGGCCCGGACCATCGAATCCATGTGATCAACGACGCCAACGAGGCGGCGTTCTCGATCGACCTCGCCGGTGCAGGAGATGCCGTCACGCAGGTCCTCCATCCCGGCCGCAAGGTCCATATCGGCATCCGTCCGCACCGGATCCGCGTCGGGCCCGCCGGCGCAAACGACGTTGCGGTCGGCAACGGCGTGGACGCGGTCGTGCGCGGCACTCTGCTGTCGAACCAGTGGCTCGGCGACCAGAGTCATCTCGGCATAGAGGTCGGCGGCTGCTTCATGATCGCGGTGAGCGACCGCGGCGTCGCCCTCGGGACGGACGAGCCGGTCGATGTCGGCCTGCCCTTCGGTGCGCTGCATGTCTTCGACCGCGACAGCGAGCGCGCCCTGCTGCACGGCATGCGCCCGGCGGAGGCGTAAGCGTCATGGCGGCCGATCTGCTCATCGGGCTCGATGCCGGCACGTCGGTCATCAAGGCGGTCGCCTTCACCGTCGAGGGCGAACAGGTGGCCTGTGCCTCGGTCAAGAACCGCATCGCCCATGTCGCCCAAGGGGGCGTCGAGCAGGACATGGACGAAACCTGGGCCGCGACCGCGCAGACGCTCCGGCAGCTTGGCGATCAGGTTCCCGATCTCGCGCGGCGCACCGCGGCGCTCTCCGTCACCGGGCAGGGCGACGGAACCTGGCTGGCGGACGCCGCCGGCCGCCCCGTCGCGCCGGCCTGGTTGTGGCTCGACGCCCGGGCCGGGCAGATCGTCGAGGAGCTCCGCCGCGACGGTACCGGCGAGCGGATCTTCCGGATCACCGGCACCGGCCTCAACCCGTCGAACCAGAGCGGCCAACTGATCTGGCTCAAGCGGCACCGGCCGGAACTCCTCGCGCGCGCGGCCACCGCGTTCCACTGCAAGGACTGGCTCTACCTCAACCTGACCGGCGAGCGCGCGACCGACCCGTCGGAGGCGAACTTCACCTTCGGCGATTTCCGCACCCGGCAATACAGCGACGAGGTGCTGGCGCTGCTCGATCTCGCCGCGATCCGGCATCTGCTGCCGGAGCAGGTCGACGGCACCCGCCACCAGGGCCGGCTCACTGCCGAGGCCGCGAGAGAGACCGGCCTCCTCGAAGGCACGCCGGTGTCGCTGGCGCCCGTGGACGTGCTGTGCACCGCGCTCGGCGCCGGTCTCTACGAGCCCGATCGGCCGGTCGGCTGCACCATTCTGGGCAGTACCGGCGCGCATATGCGGCTCTACCGGAACGTCGATGCGGTGCGGCTCCGGAACCAGGTCGGCTACACGATGGTGATGCCGGCGCCCGACACCTGGGTTGGCTTCATGTCCAACATGTCGGCGACGCTCAACATCGACTGGCTGCTCGATCGCGCCGAAGAGGTTCTGGGCGCGTTCCTGCCGGACGGAGGACCGGGGCGGGAGGATCTGCTGGCCCTCATGGACCGGCGGGCGGCGGAGGCCGAGCCGGGACGCGTCCTGTTCCACCCCTTCATCTATGAGGCGGGGGAGCGCGGGCCGTTCGTCGAGCCCTGTGCGCGGGCCCAGTTCCTCGGCCTGACCTCGCGGGTCACCTTCTTCGACCTGATGCGCGGCGTCTACGAATCGCTCGGCTTCGCCGCGCGCGACTGCTACGAGGCGCTGGACCACGCACCCTGCGAGATCCGCCTCGCCGGCGGCGCGGCGCGCAGCTCGACCTGCCGCAGGATCCTGGCGGCCGCGGTCAACGCCCCCGTCCGCCTGGTCGAGCGCGAGGAAGCGGGGGCCGCCGGCGCGGCGATGGTGGCGGCCGTCGCCCTCGGCATCGCGCCGAGCCTGGAGGCGGTCTGCAGGGCGTGGGTCGAGCCATCCCTCGGCGCGCTCGAGGCACCGGACCCGGAGTTGGTCGCGGCCTATGGCGCGCTGTTTCCCGTCTACCGCAAGGGGTATGAAGCGATGTTCGACTTTTGGCGCGCCCTTCACGGCGCGCGGGGAGGGCGCTGAGGTGACACGGCTTCGCATCGCGATCGTCGGCGACCGATTCATGAAGCCGGACTACTTCCGGCGTGCGCTCGAGGCCGTGCCCGGGCTCGCCTTCGAGGCGCGGACGCTCGAACTCGACTGGCCGGACACGCCGATGGTCCACGGCGAGCCGGGCACCGAGCTCGAAGGGCTGCGTGAGTTCGTCGGCGACCCCGACGCGATCGCGGACTTCATCGGCGACGCGGAGGTGCTGATCAACCACGTGGCCCCGGTCAGCGCCGCCATGCTGGCGCGGCTGCCGGCCCTGAAACTGATTGCCGTGTCGCGCGGCGGGCCCGTCAACATCGACATGGCGGCGGCGCGCAGCCGGGGCATCCCGGTGGTCAACGCTCCTGGCCGCAATGCGAGCGCCGTCGCCGAGTTCACCATCGGCATGATCCTGGCCGAGACGCGCCTCATCACGCTCGGTCACCGCTCGCTGTCGCAGGGTGAGTGGCGCGGCGACCTCTACCGGGAGGATCGAACCGGCGAGGAATTGTCGTGCCAGGTGGTCGGCGTCATCGGCTACGGCCATATCGGCACGCGGGTGGTCCGTCTGCTGAAGCCGTTCGGCTGCTCGATTCTCGTCAACGATCCCTATGTCGCGCTGAGGCCGGAGGACGCCGCCGACGGCGTCGAGCAGGTGGGTCTGGAGGAACTCCTGCGGCGGTCCGACATCGTCACCCTGCATGCCCGGGTGACGGAGGAGACGAAGGGCTTCATCGGACAGCAGCAATTCGCACAGATGAAGCGGGGCGCCTATTTCATCAACACCGCGCGCGGGCCGCTCGTCGATTACGACGCGCTCTACGAGGCGCTGCGCTCCGGCCATCTGCGCGGCGCCGGACTCGAGACCTTCGCGATCGAGCCGCCGCCGCCGGACTGGCCGCTGCTGCGGCTCGACAACGTCACGCTGACGCCGCACATCGCCGGGGCCTCCCGGCGGACGATCGCCTACGCCGCGGAGATGGTGGCGGAGGAGGTCCGGCGCTTCGTCGCGGGCGAGCCCGCGCTCAATCCCGCCTGATCGCGGCGCGAGGAGGCCGGAGTGCCGGGTCACGCATGACCGATCTTTCCAACGTCCGGATCGAGGATCCCGTCGACCTGCTGGTCGTCGGCGCCGGCGTGAACGGTGCCGGCATCGCGCGGGACGCGGCGGGTCGCGGTCTGTCCGTGGTGCTGTGCGAGAAGGACGACATCGCCAGCGGCACCTCGTCGCGCAGCGGCAAGCTCGTGCATGGCGGGCTCCGCTACCTCGAATACTACGAGTTCCGGCTGGTGCGCGAGGCGCTGATCGAGCGCGAGGTGCTGCTGCGCAGCGCGCCGCACATCATCTGGCCGATGCGTTTCGTCCTGCCGCACGATCGCAGCCAGCGGCCGGCCTGGCTCGTCCGGCTCGGGCTGTTCCTCTACGACCATCTGGGTGGGCGGCGGAAGCTCCCCGGCTGCCGCGTGCTCGACCTGCGCAAGTCGGCGGAAGGAGAGCCCCTGCTGCCCGAATACACCAAGGCGTTCGAGTATTCGGACTGCTGGGTGGATGACGCCCGTCTCGTGGTGCTCAATGCCCGGTCGGCGGCGCAGCACGGCGCCGTGGTGCTGCCGCGCGTCGCCTGCCAGTCGATCCGCCGCGAAGATTCTCTCTGGCGGGCCACCCTGCGCACCGCCGACGGCCATGCCGAGCGGGAGCTGCGCGCGCGCGTCGTCGTCAACGCCGCCGGCCCGTGGGTGGAGAAGGTGCTGGCGGGCGTCGCCGGCTATACCGCCCGCAGCCGGATCCGGCTCGTGCGCGGCAGCCATCTGATCGTGCGCAGGCTCTACGACGGCCCGCAGGCCTATCTGATCCAGAACACCGACAAGCGCGTGATCTTCGTCAACCCCTATGAAGGGGATTACAACCTGATCGGGACGACCGACATCCCGCAGGACTCGGATCCCGACCAGGTGGCGATCTCCGCCGAGGAGGTCGCCTATCTCTGTGCAGCGGTGAACCGATACTTCAAGCGCCGGATCTCACCCGCGGACGTGGTGCACTCCTTCTCCGGGGTGCGGCCGCTCTACGACGACGCCGCCGAGAACCCGTCGGCGGTGACGCGCGACTACGTCTTCGACATCGACGCCGGTGCGGGGCGGGCGCCGATGCTGTCGATCTATGGCGGCAAGATCACGACCTACCGCAAGCTCGCCGAGCACGCGCTGGAGAAGCTGAAGCCCTTTCTGCCGAAGATGGGCGCGGCCTGGACCGAGGACGCGCCGTTGCCCGGCGGCGACATGCCGGATGCCGATTTCGATGCCTACGCCGCCCGCTTCCGGGCCGCCCGTCCCTGGCTTCCGGCTGGCCTTGCCACCCAATATCTGCGCCGTTATGGGACGCTCGCCGAGCGCATGCTCGGCGACGCCCGTTCGCTGGCGGATCTCGGCCGGCATTTCGGCGCCGATCTTTACGAGCGCGAGGCGCGCTATCTGATCGAGGAGGAGTGGGCGATGACCGCGGAGGACATCCTCGAGCGGCGGACGAAGCACTACCTGCACCTGTCGGCAACGGAGATCGACCGCTTCGCCGCGTGGCTCGCGCGCGAGGCCGGCCCCCCGCGGGCGCGCGCGGTATGATCGGGAAGGGCAAGACGCGGAGGACGACCATGACCACGACGGATGCCGCCGTGACCGCATTGCGCCGCCTGTCGGCGCGACTCGGCCGGGACCGGCTGCTGACCCAGGGGGCGGGCGGCAACACCTCGCTCAAACAGGGCGACGTCCTGCTCGTCAAAGCCTCGGGCACCTGGCTTGCCCGGGCCGAGGAGGAGTCGATCTTCGTACCGGTCCGCCTGAGCGGCGTGCGCGCCCGCATCGGCGCGGGCGAGGCCGATCCGGTCGGCCCCGAGCGGTTGCCCGGCGACTCCGACCGGCCGCTGCGTCCGTCCATCGAGACGACGCTGCACGCGATCCTGCCGCATCCGGTGGTGCTGCATGTCCACTCGGTCAACGCCATCGCCTGGGCGGTCCGCGCGGACGGCGAGGCGGAAGTGGCGAAGCGCCTGGAGGGGTTGCGTTGGGCATGGATCCCCTATGTCCGGCCCGGATTGCCGCTTGCGGAGGCGGTGGCGCAGGCCGTTGCGCGCGCCGCGCCAGATGTCGTCCTCATGGCCAATCACGGCCTCGTGGTCGGCGGTGCCGATTGCGACGCGGCCGAGGCCCTGCTGACCGAGGTCGAACGGCGGCTCGGTGTCTCGCCGCGGGCCGCGCCGCCCGGCGATCTCGCCGGCCTGGCCGAGCGGGCGAAGGGGACGCCCTTCCGGCCTTGCGGCGATCCGGAGGCGCACGGCATCGCGACCGATCCGGCCAGTCTTGCCCATGCCACCGGCGGCACGCTCTACCCGGACCACCTCATCTTCCTGGGGTCCGGGGCCGTGGCACTGCGGCCCGGCGAGAGCGTTGCCGCGGCCGCTCGGCGCGCCGCGACCGGAGACGGCCAGCCGCCGGTGATGCTGCTGGTGCCGGGTACCGGCGTCCTGGTGCGGGAGGATCTCTCGGCCGGCGGCGAGGCCATGGTCTCGTGCCTCGCGGACGTCCTGCGCCGCGTGCCGCCCGATGCGCCGCTCGTCTATCTGTCGCCGGCGCAGGAGGCGGAACTGCTCGGCTGGGACGCGGAGAAGTATCGCCGGAGCCTGGGCGATTCGGTTGCCAATCGGAACGAGACGGAGAGATAAGGAGAAGTCATGGCCTCGCGGGACCATCGGCAGTTGCGCCGGGAGATCATTGCCACCTGCCAGCAGATGAACGCGCTCGGCATCAACCAGGGGACCTCCGGCAATATCAGTGTGCGGATCGAGGACGGGTTCCTGATCACGCCGTCGGGCGTGCCCTATGACACGATGAAGCCGGAGCAGATCGTCCGGATGGACCTGGAGGGCGGCTATTACGGCGAGTTCCTGCCGTCGAGCGAGTGGCGGATGCATTTCGACATCTATCGCAACCGCCCCGAAGCGGGGGCCGTGGTGCACACGCACGCGACCTTCTGCACCGCGCTCAGCTGCCTGCGCCAGGGCATCCCGGCCTTCCACTACATGATTGCCGTGAGCGGCGGCCCGAACATCCGCTGCGCCGACTATGCAACCTTCGGCACGCAGGAGCTCAGCGAGAACATGCTGCGGGCAATGGAAGGGCGGACCGCCTGTCTGCTCGCCAATCACGGCATGATCTGCTTCGGTCCCAATCTGAAGAAGGCGCTGTGGCTTGCCGGTGAGGTCGAGACCCTGGCCCGGCAGTATTGGTACGCCCGCCAGGTCGGCGAACCCGCCCTGCTCGACGAGGCGGAGGTGCAGACGGTCCTCGACCGGTTCGGGACCTACGGCAAGCAGGTGCAGGATCTGAAGCCGGGCGAGGCCCTGGCGGTCCTGCCGCCGCCGCGCCGCGACGCCCCCCGGACGACGGCCCGCCGCGCGAAGCGGACCGGGACCACGGCCCGGCGCCGGGCCTCTTAGGCTCGCGACGCCGTGCGAAGCGACCCGCTATTCGTCGGAATCGATGTCGGCACGTCCGGCGTGCGCGCCGTCGCGATCGACCGGGCCGGGGTTTCCTGCGGTCAGGCGGCCGCGCCGATCCCCGAGCCGGATCGAGAGGGCGGCGGGCTCTCGCAGGATCCGGAGGAATGGTGGCGTGCGGTCGAGGCGGCCCTGGACGCGCTCCTGGCCACGGTGCCGGCGGACCGGATCGCGGCCCTGGCCGTTGACGGCACCTCCGGCACGTTGCTGGTGACCGACGGCGCGGGCACGCCGCTGGCGCCGGGCCTCCTCTACAACGACGCGCGCAGCGTCGAGGAGGCGGCGCGGGTGAAACGGGTCGCGCCGCCGGACAGCGGCGCGCAAGGCGCGACCTCGGCACTTGCCAAGCTGCTGCATTTCCAGGGCCGGCCGGACCTCGCGAAGGCACGCCATGCCTTGCACCAGGCGGACTGGATCGCCGGCCGCCTCACCGGCCGCTTCGGGATCACGGACGAGAACAACTGTCTGAAGATGGGATACGACGTCGTCGCCCGCTGCTGGCCGGACTGGTTCGACGATCTCGGCGTTCGCCGGGACCTCCTGCCGGAAGCCCGAATTCCCGGCACCGCGCTGGGGCTGATCGCCGACGGCGTCGCCGCACGGTTCCGCCTGCCGCGCGACGTTCGCGTGGTCGCCGGCACGACGGACGGCGTTGCGGCGTTCCTCGCGACCGGCGCGTCGGAGATCGGAGACGCGGTGACCTCGCTCGGCAGCACGCTCGTGGTCAAGATGCTCTCCGACCGGCCGCTGTTCGATGCCGCGTCGGGCGTCTACAGCCATCGCCTCGGCGATCGCTGGCTGCCGGGCGGGGCGTCCAACACCGGCGGCGCCGCGCTTCTGCGCTTCTTCACGGCGGAGCAGATGGCCGAGCTGGAGCCGCGGCTCCAGCCCGATCGGCCGACCGGGCTCTCCTACTATCCGCTGCCGGCACCGGGCGAGCGCTTCCCCATCAACGACCCTGCGAAGCCGTCCGTGACCGAGCCGCGGCCCGAGGACGACGCCTTGTTCTTCCAGGCTCTCCTCGAGGGTATCGCCGACGTAGAAGCGTTGGCCTATCGGCGTCTGCGCGACCTCGGCGCACCGCCGCTGCGCAGCGTTCGCACGGTCGGCGGCGGCGCCCGGAACCCGGCCTGGTCGGAGATCCGCGCGCGGCGGCTCGGTGTTTCCATGCCGCGGCCGACCAGCCTCGAGGCCGCCTATGGCACTGCGCTCCTGGCGCGGATGGGAGCGGCCTCGCAATGACGCCCCCCCGGTTTTGCGATGGCGTCGCGGCCTTTGCCGAATCGTTCGACGCCTTCCTGGTGGACCAATGGGGAGTCCTGCACAACGGCGCCGAGGCCTATCCCGGAGCCATCGATTGCCTCGCCCGGTTGCGGGCCCTCGGCAAGCCGGTCGTGATTCTGTCCAACTCCGGCAAACGGGCCGACGCCAATCGGAAGCGTCTGGATGCGCTCGGCTTCACCGCGGACAGCTACACCATGCTCGTGACCTCGGGCGAGGTCGCCTGGCACGCCCTGCGCGAGCGCTCGGAGCCATTCTATGCCAATCTCGGCCGCCGCTGCCTGCTGCTGAGCCGGCAGGCCGATCCGAGCGTGCTCGACGGCCTCGATCTTGAGCCGGTGGAAGCGGTGTCGGAGGCGGACTTCCTTCTCGCCAGCAGTACAAACGAGCCGGACTTCGCGGTCGCTGACCACGATGCGGTGCTGCGGGACGCCGCGCGACGCGGCCTGCCGATGCTTTGCACCAACCCGGATCGCGTCGGCGTCACGGCCGCGGGTCTCGTGCCCGGTCCCGGCGTGCTCGCCCGCCACTATGAGGCAATGGGCGGTCGCGTCCACTATGTCGGCAAGCCCTATCCGGAGATCTACCGGTTCTGTCTTCGCCGGTTCGGCGACCTGGATCCAACGCGAGCCGTGGCGGTCGGCGACAGTCTGGAGCACGACATTGCCGGCGGGGCCGCCGCCGGCATGGCGACCGCTTTCGTGACCGGCGGCATCCACGCGGACCGTCTGGGCGATCCGGCGGCACCGGCCGCACTCGCCGCGCTCACCGCTGAATACGGCGTGGCAATGCCGGATTTCGTCCTGCCCTCCTTCCGGTGGTGATGCGGGCGCCGGACCGGCCCGCCGGCAGACCGCATCCTGACCTCACACACTCAGACGGGCGGCGCCGCTCCGTTGGTTCGGTCGCGCTCGACCAGCCGGGCCAGGTCCTGCGCGGCCGCCGCACTGATCCCGGCGGGCGTCGCCTGCGGAAGCGGCCGGTCCGCGGCCAACGCCCCCAGCCAGTCGTGGATCATGAGGGCCGTTTTCGTGCAGGTGTCGTCCCTGCCGCGTCCGCGATTCAGACCCTCGTGAACCCTGGCCGCGTCCAGGCTCGTCGCGGCGATCGCCGCCAGCTCCTCCTCCGACCGGGCGGCGAGGAACGGCAGACGATTCAGAAGGCGCCGCAACTCCCGCGCCGGATCGGCCAGCAGCCGTTCGAAGCTCAGTACCACCAGATCCGCTCGCTCGATCTGGGCGAGCGCGTCGAGATAGTGCTCGATCCACAGCAGCTCGCAGCGCGGCCGCGAGAGCCCGCTTCGCGGAGCGAGCGAGCCGATCACCGCCGCGGGATGGCGGACCACGAGGATCCAGGAAGGTCGGGCGCCGATCTCGGCGAAGATCCGCTGCCAGAGCGGCAGGAATCGGACCGTGCGCGGGTCGTTGAAAGCCCAAAGGCCGCGATTCCTGGACAACGCCTCGCGCAGTAGGCCCACCAGCTCGCGCCGGATCGCCGTGACCTCTACGTCCCGGTGCCAGGTCTCGGGCAAGGGCGTGGTGAGCCTTGGGCGCATCCAGCTCGAACCGAACCGTGCGAAGAGGCGGTCATGCGCCTCGACGATGCGCCGGCCCTCCTCATCGACCGGCACGCCGAGACGGTAAATCAGCGCCGTCGCCACGGACAGTCCCGACCGATGCATGCCGAGCGGCACGACGACGCGCGGCCCCGCCTCTACCGATCTTGGCCAAAGGCGGTCGCGCCAGCGCCGGTCCCGGCTATGCGCGGGGCTTCGGCCCCGCATCGAGGCGCTCCGTCGCGATGTCGTCGGTTTCGCCCCCTGGCGCGGCGCGCGGTGCGGTGTCGGCGAGCATTGTCCTGACCCTGCCGTACTGCAGGCTTTTGGGCGCATCCACGGTCCCGGGCGCCCTCCGGTCAACGTTCCACACTGTCGGCGGTCCAGTTAAGCATTGCTTAACGAGATACCGCACGACGCGGATGGAACCGGGGAGACGGATCTCGGGGTGAGGGCGTTCGCCGGTCAGTCGGCCGACGCGATCCGGTTGAACACGCGGGCGAGGAAGTGGCCGAGGTCGCGGTTCGATCGTTCGCGGACGCGGTCGTCGCGGCCGATCAGATACCCCTCCCGACCAACGCAGAACGCGAGGATGATCCGGCGGCTGAAGGGGCCGCGCATGATCAGACCGGTGTTGTTGTCGCGCACGGTGCCGTCCTCGCGGACGGTGAAGTCGCATTCCGACAAGGTCCGTCCGATTCGTCGCGGTCCGACGATGCTGCCGTCCCACTGGTGGACGGCATCGGGATAGACGATCTGCTTGACCTCCGATCCGCCGGCGCGCAACTCCTGCGCGATCTCGGTGCAGCGGCGTTGATCGGTGATTTCGTCCCCGGCGCCCCACAGCATGAGCATGGGGGCACCGGTCGTTCGCGGGTCTGCGAAGCGCGCCAGGCACGGCGCGTAGAACGCGACGTGTCCTGCGAAACGCGGCCCGTCCGGCGCGAAGCGTTCCGCCACCTCTCTGTAGAGAGCATAGGTCGCCGCCATGCCGCCATAGGAGAATCCGACAAGAGCGATTCGTGTCCGGTCGATGTCGGGCCGCCGCGAAAGATGACGCAGCGCGGCGTAGGCGTCAGCGACCAGCATGCTCTCGGTGATCCGGATGAGGCGATTCGTGAAACCTTGCGCCATGTCACGCCGCGCGCCGAAGGCATCGACGACGAGGGCGGCGACGCCCATGGCCGCAAGCTGACGGCCATAGACCAGCTCGCGCCGCGCGATCACGCCGCTTGCCCCGTGCAGCATGATGACCGCAGGGACGGGCGCGTCGGCGGATGCTTCCGGCGGTAAGAAGAGCATCCCGACGGCCTCTTCCGGTGGATCGTCCCGGGGTCCGTCGCCGACATCGGCCGGGGTGAACGGGCTGTGGCTCGGAAAGGTCACCGGTTCACCGGCGACGCGGATCGCCGGGTCCCAGTCCCAGCGTTCGAGCGCCGTCTGCGCCCGCGCGGCCCCCGCATATCCCGCCGGCAACAGGGTGAGCACCGCCAGCACCGTGGCGAGCACCGGCGGGAGCCAAGGGGACTCGGCGGCGGGGGGCGTGACCATGTCGGAGCGCTCGGTCTCCTCGTCGGCCCGAATCGTCTTCCGGCTGGCCGATTGTAACGGAAGCGCTGTGCCAGATCGTCGGAAGCCGCAGGGTCAAAGGTGGTACACCCCGCCTTCCACGCAAGGGAGAGCCCTGGGGCCAAACCGCGGACCCGCACCGAATTCGGTCCGCCGGGGGTCGGGACATCCGCTTGGTTGCGCGCCGGCCCGCCGCGGGATATCGAATGCGCCGGTCAAGCGTCCTCGCGCAGGAAAGGAGCCGCCGCATGAAGATCAGCCGGATCGCCGCCTACCGGGTGGATCTGCCGTTGCACGAAGGCAGTTACAATTGGGCGGGCGGCAAATCGGTCCGTGTCTTCGACAGCACGGTGCTGCGGATCGAGACCGACGAAGGCCTTGTCGGGCATGGCGAGGTCTGTCCGTTGGGCCCGGCCTATCTGCCGTCCTACGCCGCCGGGGTACGCACCGGCGTCGCAGAGCTGGCGCCGCACCTCATCGGTCAGGACCCGACCGCCCTCGGCCCGCTGAACCGCCTGATGGAGGCGAAGCTCAAGGGCCATCCTTATGTCAAGTCGGCGATCGACATCGCCTGCTGGGACATCCTGGGCCAGGCGGCGGGGCTGCCGGTCTGCACCCTGCTCGGCGGCCGGGACGGGGAGGCGGTCGACCTCTACCGGGCGATCTCCCAGGAATCGCCCGAGCGGATGGCGGCGAAAGTGGCAGGCTACCGAGCCGAGGGTTACCGCCGCTTTCAGCTCAAGGTGGGCGGCGATCCGGACGAGGACATCGAGCGCATCCGCGCGGTGGCGGCCGAACTCGGGACCGGCGACGTGCTGATCGCCGATGCCAACACCGGATGGCTGCCGCATCAGGCGATGCGGGTCGTCCGTGCCGTCAGGGACCTGGACGTCTACATCGAGCAGCCCTGCCTCGGCTATGAGGAATGCCTGGCCGTTCGCCGCCGGACCGATCATCCCTTCGTGCTCGACGAATCGGTGGACAGCCTGCCGATGCTGCTGCGGGCCCACGCCGATCAGGCGATGGACGTCGTCAATCTCAAGATCAGCAAGCTGGGCGGCCTGACCGTCGCACGGCAGGTGCGGGATCTCTGCGTCGCCATGGGCATCGCGCTCACCATCGAGGACAGCTGGGGCGGCGACATCGCGACCGCGGCCATTGCCCATCTGGCGCATAGCACGCCGGCGGCGTTTCGCTTCACCGCGACCGACTTCAACAGCTACGTCACCGTTCGCATCGCCGACGGCGCGCCCCGCCGCGAGGACGGCCGGATGGCCGCGCCGACGGTACCCGGGCTCGGCGTTCGGCCGCGCTACGAGCTGCTCGGCGATCCTGTCGTCGACGTGCGTTGAGGGATTTCCGCCTTGGCGGAGCGGCGCATGCCGCCCAACATGCCTAAAAAATCCTTTATATGACAGCGGTTTATCGAAAGATTCTGTTAGCTCCTCGCAGGCTAAGCTCGTCCGCTCCTGAGCAGATGGACGGAGGTAGCTATGCTCAAGATCGTCGACCGTTCGTTGGGGTGGCTCCTGCTCCTCGGCGGTGTGGGGCACACCTACGGCGCGTTCCAGGCTTACGCGCACCAGTCCCAAACTTTTATCTGGGCCCTGTCCGGAAGCCTGGCCGTGTTGCTCCTGGCCGTCGTTAACCTTGTGCGTGTTGAGCGGTCCGATGACCGCACGCTTGCGTGGCTCAGCTTCGCGGGTTGCGTCTGCTGGATCGTGCTCACCCTCGGCTTCGGCAAGGCGACCCGAGACTTCCTGGATCCCCGCGTGATCTATCACGTCGTCGTCTCCCTGGGGCTGGCGGTGCTCAGCCTGCGCATGGCCTTCGGTTGGGGCGCCGGACGGGATACGATGGTCGCCGGGCACGCGGCCTGAGGGGCCTGCCGGTAAACATCAGCCAGTAAACGGCCGGCCCGAAGGGGCCGGCCGGTCTGGCGCCGGGCTTGCCGGCTGTGCCCATGCGACCGGTTTAGAAACGACAAGAAGTTCAAGCGCCCGGACTTCCGGCAATTGGCGCGAGTGCGGCGGGCAGGCGTCGCGAATGATCTGCCCGACGCGGAACTAAATGGACCAAGGCGCGTTTTTCTTAAGTGCTAGTAGCCCGCTTGTTGCGCTTGTCATGCTGCGAACCTCCACGTGGCAGGCTCCTAGCGTCGTTGCACACCTGGCGGCCCCGTCTCGGCGGGGCCGCCTTTTTGATTCGCTCCGGGCGCCGCGGGCGCCCGCACCATCACCGCCGGATCTCCCCGGAACCTCACGAGGGCGTGCTGTCCGATCACCGTCGGCGGTCGAGCGGCCGCAACCCGATCCGCTTGAGGGCCGGACGCGGATGCGGCGGCCGGACGCGAACTGTCCCGGCGGCGGGCGCGGCCGTGCCGATGCGGAACGCGGTGAGTTTGGTAGAGCCCGGGACGCGCATCAGCCGTCGGCGGCCGACCGATCCGCACTGCCGTCATCGGCACCCGGGGCCTCGACCAGAGCCTTTCGGCTGGCCGCCTCGATCAGCCGCTCGGCGGCGAAGGCCGGCAGGGCGAAGTACTCCGGGCGCGTCGAGACTTTGAGTACGTATCCCTCCTCTTCGGTTCTCTTGCCGAGCCGGTAAGTCACCTCGTCTCCGTCCTTGCGCGTGAGCGACAGGCTGAGCGCGGGCTTGTCCAGGCCATACTCCGGCTTCTCCTCCCTTCCCAGCACCGACCCGATGCGCAGGCCGGCCAGCAGGCGGGCGAGCTCGGCGGCGGCGTCGGGCTTGAGCCTCTCCCCCGCGGCCAGCCCCGTGGTCGTCCAGCTGGGCCCGGCCGCGTCCCCGGCTGCCGCGGCGTCGTCCCCTGCCGACGGTTCCTCTTTGGGGGATCCTCCCGCGGCCGCTCTGTCCTCGGCCGTCTCGTCCTCGTTGACCTTCTCCTTCTCCGTCGGAACCTGCGCCATGCGCAGCCCGGCCACCGCGATCGACTCGATCTCTCCCTTCGGAATCTGGAGGACGGTCTTGTCCTCCCAGTCGGCGGCATCGGCCGGCACCTCGTAGGTCGCGAGGTCTACGGCGTAGACGGCGTCCTGCTCCGCGGTGCGGGCGTGCACCCGCCCCCGCCCCGGCGAGGTGCCGAGATAGAGCGTCGCGAGGGTCTGGTCGCCGGCGGCAAACGTGATGCGCCGTTCGAAATCTTCGTCGCTGACCTTGAAACGGACGAGCGCCTCTTCCGAGGTCGCAACCGCTCGGCCGCGCTCCAGCCCCTCGAGGCGATCGAGCAGGCCCTCGATCTTGTCGCCGTTGGCGGGGAAGTCGCCCGAGTCCGGCAGGAGCCAGGCGCCGTTCGTCTTGGCCAGCACCGCTCTGGCCTCGTCGGGTCCCTCTATGACGAGGCGATCCACGGTGGTCTTTTCGAGGGCGAGCAGGGGCGCGTCGCTCCGCTCCGCGGACAGATCCGGGCCGGTGAGGTTGAGGCCGAGGGCCAGCGCCAGCTGCGCAAGCAGCAGAGCGGCCAACAGGGGAATGATCCTTTGCATGCGTCAGACCTCCGCGAGGATCTGTCGATATCGTGCCCGATCGGCCGCCCGCACCCACCGGCGCCACCCCCAGACGGCGAGCAGGCCGGCCAGGGCGAGCCCGTAGTTTAGGTACTCCCACAGGCGCCGCTCGCCTTCGGTCAGCGGTGCCAGCGTGCGGGCGAACTGGGTGTGGCCGCGCAGGGCGAGCAGGTCGCGGTCCTCCAACGACCAGTCGATCGCGTTCTGCAGGAACTCCACCGGCTTGGTGAGGGGCGTGCCGATCCCGCGAGAGGCGAGGTCCAGCGCCGCGTCCGAGGCGAAGGTGTTACTGGCGATCAGGATCAGCCGCGCCGATTCGGGCGAGCGTTCGATCACGCCCGTGACGATCGCCGCGTCCGACTTGGCCGGATCCGTATCGGACAAATCGGGCCCGGCGGCATCCGTCCCGTCCTGAGCCTCTCCGGTTTCGTCTTCGGGCGCGGTGGCCAGCGGCGACGGCTTGTCTTGGTAGAAGGATTCGAAGCGCCCCTCCACCGCGACGGCCAGAACCCGCGGTCCGCGCTCGCCGGAGACGGGGAACCCGGTCTCGGGGTAGGCATCGTAGTCCGGCAGCACGTTCAGGCTGTCTGAAGTCCAGCTCCGCGACGAGCTCTCGAGCAGCTCGGCCACCGAGCGGCCCTCGTTCTTTTTCTCGTCGACCGTGATCGGCGAGGCCCAGTTGACCGTGAGTTGACCCAGCGTCGAGGTGATGGGGGTGTCCCCGGAAAGGCCATCGCCGCGCAAGTCCGGGAAGTGCGGATAGGGCATCATGTGGATTTCCTGAATCGCAAGCCCGCCGATATGGCGCACGCTCGGCACCGGCAGCGCGGCGCTGCGCGGGTCGAGCACCATCGTCTCCTCCACGGACAGGCCGTGATGGGCGAGCCACGTCTCCAGGCCCGATTCGGTCTTGCGGGCGGTGAGGCTCTGGCCGATCTCGACCTCGAAGGGCGAGGTGGCCAGGATCACGCTGCCGCCCTGCATCAGGAACTGGTCGATGGCGAAGCGCGCCTTGTCACCGAGCCGCTGCGGCGCGAGCACCAGCAGCAGATCGGCGTCCTCGGGCGCGTACCCGTCGGACAGGTCGGCGTTCTTGAGGCGGACGGTCTCGGACAGGGCCTCTTCGAGGTGGCTGTAGCGCTGGCCGCCGGGGCCGATGGGCGGCTTGACCACCGCGACCGTTTTGAGGAACCCGGGCGCCAGGCGCCGGAGCGCCGCGTCCAGGGACCTCTTCAGGGAATCCTTGTCGAGGGTTTCCGGCAGCGGTACCTGCACCGCCTCGCCGTCGGCCTCGAGCATCATGTAGAACCAGAACGGTTGGGGATCGAGCAGGCTGGCGATCTGGGGGCCGAAGCCGTATGTCTGCCTCAGCTCCTCGGCGAGCCGACCGCCGTCGGCTTCGGGGTCCTCGAAGCTGACCTTCAACTTGCCACCGGACTGCTCCTCGAGATCCGCGAGCAACGCCTCGAGATCCGCGCGCAGGCCGCGCAACGGCTCCGGCAAGCGATCCTCGGGCGACAGGTAGCCCGTGAACGTCACCGGACCGCTCAGGGCCTCAAAGGGGTTGCCGCCCGCCCGGTAGGCGTTGACGACCTTGCGGATCGCGCGCGTGATCGAATACTCCGGGTTCTTCAGCGCCACGCTGAGATCCCGTTCGCCCTGCACTTTCACCTCGATCAGGTCTCGGAATCCGAGGGTCTCGTACTGGTCGCCATAGGCCACGACCACGTCGAAGTAGGAGTTGACCACCGCGGTCTGATATCGGCTGGCCGTCTGAAAGGGGATCGGCCGGATGCCGTACTTAGCGGCGGCCTCCTCCGCCAGGGCGGTGTCCCGGGTCGGATCCACGAACTCCACCTGGGCGCGCCCGCCGGCGGCTACGGCATATTCCTCCAGCAGGTCCTTGAGGCGGGGCACCAGCGGCGCCAGCAGAGGGTGTGTCTTCGACGAGAAGTATCCGCGGATCAGCAGCGGTTCGCGCAGCCGATCGAGCTGCCGCTCCGTGGCTTCGGAGAGGGAGTAGAGGTCGCCCTCGGTCATGTCGATCCGCGCCCAGCCGACGGGGGCGAGCCACAGATTGGCGGCGACGAAGTTGGCCGCCGCCAGACCGACGGTCCAGCCCCACAGGCGGTGGCGCCGGCTGGTCGGGTTGCCCGCCCAGCGCAGCCGCTCCAGGCCGAAGAGATTCAGCGCCAGGAACACCCCGACGATGGAGACGTAATAGTAGAGATCGCGCAGGTCGAGCACCCCGCGGGTGATGGATTCGAACCGCGTTCCCGAGCCGAGTAGGGCCAGGACATCCCCGACCCGGTGGCCGAACAGGGCGATCAAACTGTTCGAGCCCACCAGGTAGAACAGGCCGCAGACCGCCGCTGTCAGGATGAGTGCGACGATCGGGTTGTCCGTGCGCGCGCTCATGTAAAGGCCGATGGCGGCGTAGGCGGCGGCCAGAAACAGGGTGGCGAGATAGCCGCCGATGACCGGCCCCCAATCCAGCGATCCGAGTCGCGACACGGTGATCGGCAGCGGCAAGGTCAGCACGAGGGCCAGCACCACCAGCCCGAGCGCGGCGGCGAACTTGCCGAGTACCAGATGGAGCGGGTGGACCGGCGCCGTGAGGAGACTCTCAAGCGTGCCGGCGCGCCGCTCCTCGGACCAGCTTCGCATGGTCAGCGCCGCCACCAGGAAGATCAGCAGCACCGGCATCCACTGAAACAGGGGGCGAACGTCGGCGATGTTGCGGGCGAAGAACGCCTCCACCCAGAAGAACACGAACAGGATCACGGCCAGGAAGCCGCCGAGAAAAAGGTAGGCGGCGGGGCTCGCGAAGAAATCCCGGAACTCCTTTCGGGCTATGCGCAGGACCTCAAGCATGTACCGCCTCCTCGTTGGCCTCGGCGAACACCGTCTCCAGGTCCCGGTGTTCCGGCCGGAGCGCGTAGAGCCTCAATCCCTTTCGGGTGATCGCCTCGGCCACCTCCGGGGCCGCCTCGGGCGGGGCGTCGAGCCAGTAGTGACGGTGGCCGTTGTCGGTCTTGCGCTCCTCCACCGTCCTGATCGCCGTGACACCTTCGAGCGCGAGGCGGGCGTCCTGGTCGACGCTGAGGAGCAGGCCGCGGCTACGCGCCAGCTCATCGATGCGCGCGTCGACGACCAATCGCCCGGCGCGCAGAATCAGCACCCGCTCGCACACGGCCTGTACCTCCTGCAGAATGTGCGTAGAGACGATCACCGTGGCCGTTTGGGCCAGCTCGCGGATCAGATCGCGCATGTGGCGGATCTGCGTGGGGTCGAGGCCGTTGGTGGGCTCGTCGAGGATGATGAGGTCGGGATCGTGCAGCAGCGCCTGGGCCACCCCCACGCGCTGTCGATAGCCGCGCGAGAGCGTCTGGATCGGCGCGCCGGCCTTCTCCCTGAGAGCGGTGCGACGAATGGCGGCGGCGATCGCGTTCGCCCGCTTCGCCTCGGGCACGCGGCGCAGGCTCGCCTGGTAGTCGAGATAGTCGATCACCGTCATCTCGGGCCAGGCCGGGCAGTTCTCGGGCAGGTAGCCGATCCGCCGTTGAATGGCGCGGGTGTCGCGGCCGATCTCCAGATCGCCCATGCGGATGGTGCCGCTGGTCGGCTCCAGAAACCCGGTCATCATCTTCATGATGGTGGTCTTGCCGGCGCCGTTGTGGCCCAGCAAGCCCACCACTTCGCCGGGCTGGATCTCGAAACTCACATCGTCCACGGCGGTGAAATCGCCGTAGCGGCGCGTCAGGTGCTCGACCCGAATCATGCGCGACTCTCCGTTCTCTGGGATCGGCGGGGGTGTCGGGCGGTGCGGCGGCCGCGAAAGTCGTCGTCGCTCGTCGCGTGGCGGTGCGGCACGCCTCCGATCGTCAGTTGCGGACGGAGAGGTGAAGCGGGGGCGGAATGGGCGTGATCGGCAGATGTTTGGTCAGCTTCCTCGCTGTCCACGGCATCGTGACGAAAACCGTTTCTTGCTCGTCGTCTGTCCCCGGTCGCGGACCCGCCGCAAGCGGCGGGCCTCGCTGCGGTCACCACCGGATTCCGGTGCCGAATCCATCGGCTCTTGTCAAGATCAGCACTTGTCAAGAGCGGGTCATCGACCGCGCCATGCCCACGTTTACGGTGAAACCGGGGGCGCTCCCCAATCAATTCAAAGTTGAGAGCCGATGGAGGCGGCAGAGAACCATGTATCCCCGTTATCTTGTCGGCACCGGCGGATAAGGGCCCGGGCGCGGCTGACCTCACGCCATATGCGGCGACCCCCAAGAGGCGACTTTCGGAAAGCGCCGGACGTCTCGCATCGGCGGTGCCGCACGCGGCCGAACGGGACGCAGCCCGGGAGCTTGAGTCTCCCGGCGCTCAGCTCCCTTGGGCGCTCGGAGGCCGGAAGCTTCCGGGAGAATGGACGCGCCGATCGCCGGATGCGCCCGCCGGGTTCTCCGGCCAATGGCGCCGCAAAGTACCGCCGATGCCCGCGCTCGGATCGGACCAGCGAAAACGGCGCGGCCCGCCGTTGGTTCCGCGTTTCGGCGTTGATTTTCGGGGCCCGATCGTGCTCTTCGATTGTCGAACCCCGTTCCGCGACGAGGAGACTGAATTGAAGGAACTGCGGTCCGGCTGCGACCGTTCATTGGGCGTCGTTCGTCGGATGACGGCAGAGCCGGGGGAGGCATGGCTGCGAGAAGGTGCCGTTCCCGCCGCACCGGCGCAGCGCCCCGGATCGCCCCGGCAGTCCCTCGCCAAGGTGTGGGCCCGCATTGAATTATCGGGGCATCGAGGACAGGAGACGTTCCACATGCTCAGCCCACTGAGCCGACCTATGAACCGCTGGAATAACGGCGGTGGTCGTGTCGTTCGCCATGCGGACCGTTGCCGGGCGCTCCGGTGGGTCTGGCTGATGGCGGTGCCGCTTGCGCTCGGCGCTTGCTCTCAGCTGGTGGATCTGTCCGACCCCTCCGAATCGCGGCCGCGGCTGTCCTCGACCGCGGCCGATGTGAGCGAACAGGACGCGCCGTTTCCGAATCTCGGCAGCGTCCCCGGCGAGCCGCCGGTCGTCACTGCGCCCGAGGCGCGGCGCGAGATCATGGAAGGGCTGATCGCCGATCGGGCCAACGCCGAGTACACCCGCGAGCGATTGACGGCCGAGGACGCGGCGCCTGCCCGGCGCGAGGAACCGCTGCCGGAGATCTTTTCGGTCGGGCCGGCGGCCGGAGTATCGGGCGCACCCGCCGTGGCGGCGCGACCGGCCTCGACGCCGGAGCCGTCGGTCACGCCCCCGCCCGCAGTCGCTTCCGAGGATTCGGGCGCTGCGGCAACGTCCCGCGCGGCCTCCGACACGGCGTCCGAGGCGGTCGCCAGGTCCGCTCCCCAAGGGTCCGACGTGCCGCCCTCGCCGGTCGCGGAGCTCATGCAGCCGCCTTCGGAGGCGCCGCCGGATGGGGCCGCGGGCGAAGCCGCGGATAAGGTGGCAGAAGCGCCGGAGGCGCCCGAGCCGGCGCCGCCGACCCTTGAACCGGGTGGCGTGCTCGAACCGGGCGGCGCGTTGGGTCCGGTCATCGAGGCCGAGCCGGCCGAGGAACCGGAGGCCGAAGTCGCGGCGCTGCCGCCGGACGCGGGCGGACCGGGCGATGAGCCGGCCGCCGTCGAGGCAGAAGCCGGCACGCGGATTCTCTTCGATAAAGGCTCGGCCGAGCTCTCGGCGGCCGCACAGTCCGAATTGAAGGCGCTGGCCGAGCAACTCGCCCGGAACCAGGACGCGCGCGTTGAGCTGATCGCCTATGCCAGCGGCGGCGACGCCGAGGGGACGAGCTACGCCCGGCGCCTGTCCCTGTCGCGCGCGATTGCCGTTCGGCGTTTCCTGATCGAGCAGGGCGTGTCATCCAGTCGGATGGATGTGCGCGCGCTCGGCGATCAGGCATCCGAGGACATGCCGGCCGATCGGGTCGACGTTACGCTCGCCGCTCGATAACCCGGCGGCCAGACGACGACTTGGCGAATGGCGGTGACCGGGGTGCGACCGCGGGGCCCGCGCGCGACGGATCGGGGCACGCGGAAGGACCATTCAACCCGGTAACCTGCCAAGCGGGCCGGGGCGCCCGGGCTTGACGGCGCGTCATTTTGCTCACGGCTTAATCATCGACATGTTTCGACGTCGTGTTCCGCTCGGATTGTTGGATCGCCTTCTCGGCGCGTTCTGGCCCAGGCCCGGCTGGCGCCGGGCGATCGCCTACAGGGCCCATCGGATCGGGCGCATGCCGGACTCGCCGCACCGGCTGGCCGCGGGTGTTGCCTGCGGCGTGGCCGTTTCTCTGACGCCGCTGGTCGGAATCCAGTTCGTCCTCGCGGCTCTCCTGGCGGTGCTCGTCCGGGGAAACGTCCTTGCTTCGGCGGCCGGGAGCTTCATCGCCAACCCGTGGACATTGCCGGCGATCTGGGATGTCACCTATCTGTTGGGGCGATGGATGTTGCCAGGAAGTCCCGGCGAGGCGAATCCCAACACCCTGGATTATCTGGAGACGTTCGGTGCCGTGGCCGCCGCGGTCCTGACCCTCAACTTCGACCTGCTTCCGGGACGCCTCAGGCCGATCTGGGTGCCGATGATGGTCGGAAGCCTGCCGCTTGCGGCGGTGTCCTGGGTGGTCAGCTATTGGCTGTGCCGAGGCCTCATCGCGCGCTATCAGGCGCGGCGACGGGAACGCCTGCAGCGGCGCCCGCGGCGCCAACGAGGCGCCGGTGCTGTCGGAGCAACCGCCCGTTCGACGTTGCGGCGATGGTCCGTCCACGACGGGCGCGCGGCGGACCATCGCGCCGGCGCGGGCGATCGCAGAGGCGTGCCGATGCGGGCCGGCAGCCGCAACGAACCCCGCGGCGAATCGGGTTGAGGACCGCCGGATGAAAGCGGAGGTCGCGATCGGCGGTGAGCGCGCCCAGCGACGGGCGCTACGGCAGCATCGGCTGCTGGCCACGGGCATGCTGCTGGTCATGGCGGCCGTGTTCCTCGCGACCCGGCTGGTGGAAGAGCCGAGCTATTGGGTCCTGCTGATCCGGGCGGGGGCAGAGGCGGCCCTGGTCGGCGGCCTCGCCGACTGGTTTGCGGTGACGGCGCTGTTCCGCCATCCGCTTGGCTTGCCGATCCCGCACACCGCGATCGTGCCCCGCAACAAGGACCGCATCGGCGAAGGACTCGGCCGATTCGTCGAGCGGAACTTCCTGGCGCCGAACCTGGTCGCGCAGAAGGTCAGGTCGCTCGAGATTGCGACGCGGCTGAGCGCCTGGCTCAGCACGCGCCAGAATGCCGACGCCGCCGCCGAACGCATCGTCGCGACGCTCCCCTACATCCTCGAGTCCCTGGAGGACCAGGAGATCCGGGAGTTCGTCCGGCAGGCGCTGAACCAGCAGCTGCGCGCCGTGAATCTGGCCCCGATTCTCGGCAAGGCGCTGGCCGTGCTCTCCGAAAGCGGTCAGCATCAGATGCTTTTCGACAAGGCGCTCATAATCGTCCGCAAGCTCCTGCTCGAGCACGAGCAGCGGATCTACGAGCTGGTCAGCCGGCGCAGCAGCTGGTGGGTGCCGCGAAGCATCGATCTCCGCGTGGCCCGCGCCATCGTAGCGGGGGTGCATGAGCTGCTCGACGAACTGGAGGCGCCGGACCACGAGGCGCGCGAGCGTGTCGATCGCGCCGTCGCCGAGATGATCGACAAGCTGCAGCATTCGCCCGATTACGCGGAGAAGGTGCAGTCCCTGAAGGACCAGGTCCTCGCCAACCCCGTCATCCAGGAGTATCTGAGCGCGGTTTGGGACGAGGTCCGCCGGCTGGTTCTCGCGGACCTGACCGCGCCGGAGTCGACGACAAGGGAAGCGATCGCGGGCGGCCTGCAGTCGCTCGGCCGCGCGCTTGGCGAAGATCGCAGGATGCAGAACCGAGTCAACCGGTCGGTCGAGCGGTTCGTGATGAAGGCCGTCGTGCCCTGGCGGGTGGAGATCGGCGGGTTCATCGCCGAGGTGGTGCGCGGCTGGGACGCGCGCACCGTGTCGGACCGCATGGAACTCGCCGTCGGCCGTGACCTGCAGTACATCCGCATGAACGGCACGCTCGTCGGCGCGCTCGTCGGCTGCCTGCTCTTCGTCCTTTCCGACTGGTTGTTCCGATGACGGCCGCGCCCCCGTCCCGGGCTGCGGGAACGGGGGCGCGAACCTGGGCGGCACGTTGGAGGGAGGTCCGCCCAAGACCCCGGCGTCCGGGGCGATCTCTGCGGCGCCCGGCCCCTAGTGATAGAGACCGGCCATACGGGCTCGCTGACGGACCAGGGCGAGGACCGTATCGATCGTCGGGGTTTCGACGCCGACCAGACGCCCCAGCTCCTGCACCACGCTGACGAGCGCATCGATCTCCATCGGACGACCGCGCTCGAGGTCCTGCAGCATCGAGGTCTTGTGTGCCCCGACCCGGCCGGCGCCATCGATCCGGCGCTCGACGTCGACGCGGAAGCGGACTCCGATCTTTTCTGCGATCTCCTGCGCTTCGAGCATCATCGCCTTGGCGACGGCCCGGGTTTCCGGGTCGCTGGTGATGACGTCGAGGGTCGCATGGGTGAGGGCGCTGATCGGGTTGAAGCAGAGATTGCCCCAAAGCTTCAGCCAGATCTCGTCGCGGATCCGGTCGAGCACCGGCGCCTTGAGCCCGGCGGCCGTGAGGAACTCGCTCAGCCGCTTGACTCGCTCGGTTTCCTCGCCGCTTGGCTCGCCGAGCGGGAACTTGTCGCCGTAGACGTGCTTGATAACGCCCGGCTCCACGACCTCGGTCGCCGGATAGACGATGCAGCCGATCGCGCGCTCGGGACCGAGAACGTCCCACTGCTTGCCGCCGCGATCCACCGTTTCCAGCCGCTGGCCCTCCCAGGCGCCGCCATGGCGATAGAAGTACCAGTAGGGGATACCGTTATAGGCCGTGACCACGGCCGTGTCGTTGCCGAGCAGTGGCCGCATCGATTCGACCGCACCGGGCACCGAATGCGCCTTGAGGGTGACGAAGACGTAGTCCTGCGGGCCGAGATCGGACGGCGTGTCGGTGCAGATCGGGTGTACGACCTGCTCCTCGCCGTCCTTCAGCAGCTTCAGGCCGTTGGCCTTCATGGCTGCCAGGTGGGCGCCGCGGGCCACGAGGCTGACCTCGGCTCCCGCCTGTGCCAGCGGAACCGCGAGGTACCCGCCGGTCGCGCCGGCGCCAAAGATGCATATCTTCAAGAGGGCAGCCCCCTTATCGTTAACGAGAACGTCTCCCCGTCGGGCTGCCGGCCCGTAAGCCCGCCCGTCTTCGCACTCGATCTTGCCAGTGTAGGTACCGCGGCCGCCGGTGCCATGTGACCCGATGCCGCAGCGTACCCCCCACTGCGCCGGGGGGGCGTGTGATCGCCGATCCGAGGCAGATCCGACGAGCCTGCGGTCGATGAGCAGGGTGGGAGCGACCCCGTGTGGGGCACGAACACGGGGACCGCTCCCGGTGCTCCCGGATGGCTGGAGCTGTCCGGCCATCCGGGGAACAGGGGGAGGGGCGAGACTCCTTTGGAAGGCCTTCCGCGGCTAGAGGAGGCCGGCGGCGCGGGCCCAGCGATACTTCGCCCCGAGCACGGCCACCGGCAGCTCGGTCGTGTAGGGATAGGCGACGACGCCGCGCTCGTAGAGATAGTCCGAGGCCCGTTCGACCTCGACGTCGCCGACCAGCGAGGCGACGATCGGCTTGTCGATGCCCTTGGCGCGGCATTCCTCGACGACCTCGCCGACGAGCTCGGCAAACACCATGGGCGGCGTGATGATCGTGTGCCAATAGCCGAGGATGAGGGCATGGACCCGGTCGTCCTCCAGGCCCAGGCGGATCGTGTTCTTGTAGGTTGTCGGCGGCTCGCCGCCGGTGATGTCCACCGGGTTCCCGGAGGCCCCGAACGGCGGGATGAACTTGCGGAACGCCGCGTCCAGGTCCTCCGGCATGGTCATCAGCCGCAGGTCGTTGTCGACGCAGGCATCGGACAGAAGCACGCCGGAACCGCCGGCGCCGGTGATGATCACGACGTTCTCGCCCTTCGGGGCGGGCAGGACGGGAACGCCGCGGGCGAACTGCAGCATGTCGTTGAGGCTTCGCGCCCGGATCACGCCGCTCTGCCGCAGGACGTCGTCATAGATCTTGTCGTTGCCGGCGAGGGCCCCCGTGTGCGAGGCCGCGGCGCGCGCGCCGAGGGCGGTGCGGCCGGCCTTCAGCACGATGATCGGCTTCTTCTTCGAGACCCGCCGCGCGACCTCGGCGAAGGCGCGGCCGTCCTTCAGATCCTCGAGATGCATGGCGACGGCTTGGGTGTTGTCGTCCTGCTCGAAGAAGGCGAGGAGGTCGTCCTCGTCGATATCGGACTTGTTGCCGAGGCCGACGATCGCCGAAACGCCCATCCGGGTCGATCGGCTGAAGCCGATGATCGACATGCCGACCCCGCCGCTCTGGGACGAGAGGGCGACCTTGCCCTGGACGTCATACGGGGTGCAGAAGGTGGCGCAGAGGTTCTTCGGCGTGTAGTAGAAGCCGTAGATGTTCGGTCCCATGACGCGGATGTTGTATTTCCGCGCGACCTCGATCATCTCCTGCTGCAGTTCGACGTTGCCCGTCTCCGCGAAGCCGGAGGGGATCATCACCGCACCCGGGATTCCCTTCTCGCCGACCTCGGCCAGCGCCGCGGGCACGAACTTCGCCGGAACGGCGAAGATCGCGACGTCGATCTCGCCGGGCACGTCCTTGACGCTCCGGTAGGCTTTCCGGCCGAGGATCTCGTCGGCCTTGGGGTTGATCGGGTAGATCGCCCCCTGATAGCCGCCGTTGATCAGATTCTTCATCACCGAATTGCCGATCTTCCCGTCTTCGGCGGAGGCGCCGATCACGGCGACGGAGTCCGGCCTCATGATCCGGTTCATCGCCTTCAGGATCTCATCGCGCGAGGGCCGGAAGACCGGCTTCTTCGACTCGAAGTCGACGACGATGCGGACGTCGGCCGCCGTCGCGCCGTCGGGCGTCGCGAAGACCGGATTGAGGTCCATCTCGGCGATTTCGGGGAAGTCGTCGACGAGGCGGGACACATTCTCGATGATGGCGGCGATGGCGTCTCGATCGACCGGCTTGGCGCCGCGGACGCCGCGAAGGATCTCCGCGGCGGCGATGCCGTCGATCATCGACAGGGCGTCCTCGCGGGACGCC
Source organism: uncultured Rhodospirillaceae bacterium (assembly GCA_964551315.1). GTDB lineage: Bacteria > Pseudomonadota > Alphaproteobacteria > Dongiales > Dongiaceae > Virgifigura. The sequence goes on from CAZKCM010000006.1 coordinate 29,491, forward strand.
GGGGCGAGGCGGAAGGTGATGTCCTTCAGCACCTCGACCAGCACACCGCCGAGGCCGAAGGCGACGAGCTTTCCGAAGCTCGGATCGGTGACCGCGCCGACGATGACCTCCTGCCCCGCGGACAGCATCTGCTGGACCTGGACTCCGTCGATGTCCGCCTGCGGTTCATAGGCGCGCGCATTCTTGATGATGGTCTCGTAGCCGTGCTCGACCTCCTCGGCGCTCTTGACGCCGACGAGGACGCCCCCGGCCTCGGTCTTGTGGAGGATGTCCTTTGAGACGATCTTCAGAACGACCGGGAACCCGATCTCCCTGGCCAGGCGCACGGCATCCTGAGCCGAGGTGGCCAGCCCTTCCCGCGGCACCGGAATGCCGTAGGCGTCGCAAACGCGTTTGCTTTCCGGTGCGCTGAGCGACCGTCGGCCGGAATGCTTGACCTCGTCCAACACCGCGCGGACAGTTTCCTTATCGTGGGCCATCGGCGCCTCCCGTTGATGCATCTCGGTGACGCGGGGCCGTAGGAGTGCCTCCGTGCGGAACCCCGGCGGGTGTGGTCAGATGGGCAGCCCCGCAGGGCTGCCCCGTCGAAGTGTTCGGATGAACTCAGATTGCTCCTTCGGCGCGGGCGGTCTGGATGTCGTCATCGCCGAAGCCGAGTTCCTTCATGATCATTTCCGTGTGCTCGCCGAGCAGCGGCGAACTCTTTACCTCGACATGGTTGTCGGAGAGGCGAATCGGGTTGGCCACCGTCTTGAACGTGCCCCGCGTGGGGTGCTTCACCTCGACGATGGCGCCGCGCTCGGCCAGCGATCGATCCTCGATCAGATCCTTCATGTCGAGGATCGGGCCGCAGGGCACGTCCACCTCGTTGAGCATCTTCATGACCTCGAACTTCGTGTACTTCTGCGTCCAGCTCTCGATGATCGCGAAGCACTCGTCGAGGCGCGAGAGGCGCGCCTTCGGCGTCGCGTAATCGGGATGCTCGATCAGCTCTTCCCGACCGACCAGCCGCATCAGCGGTGCCCAGCCCTGCGGCTGGATGATCACGTAGACGTAGTCGTTGGGTCCGCCCGGCTTGCAGCGTAGGGCGCTGCCCGGCTGACCGCCACCCGAAGCGTTGCCCGACCGGGGCACGGCCGCTCCGAACTCCTTGTTCGGGTATTCGCGCAAGGGGCCGTGGGCGAGGCGCTGCTGGTCGCGCAGCTTGACACGGCAGAGGTTGAGCACGGCGTCCTGCATCGCCACCTCGACCCGCTGACCGCGGCCCGTCTTCTCCCTCTGGAAGAGCGCCGCCAGGATGCCGGCGACGCAGTGCATGCCGGTCCCGGAATCGCCGATCTGGGCGCCCGTGACGAGGGGCGGACCATCCTCGAAGCCGGTCGTGCTCGCGGCACCGCCCATGCACTGCGCGACGTTCTCATAGGCTTTGCAATTGGCGTAGGGGCCGGGGCCGAAGCCTTTGATCGAGGCGTAGATCATCCGGGGATTGAGCTCGTGGATGACCTCCCAGCTGAAGCCTTGGCGGGCGAGCGCGCCGGGCGCGAAGTTCTCGACCAGAACATCGCAGGTCTTGACCAGCCGCTTGAAGATCTCCTTGCCCTTCTCGGTCTTGGTATTGATGGTGATGCTGCGCTTGTTGCAGTTCAGCATCGTGAAATAAAGGCTGTCCACGTCGGGCAGGTCACGCAGCTGTTCGCGCGTGATGTCGCCGCGACCCGGTAGCTCGACCTTGATGACGTCGGCGCCGAACCAGGCCAAGATCTGAGTGGCGGAGGGACCGGACTGGACGTGCGTCATGTCCAGGATACGGATTCCGTCAAGAGCTTTTCCCATGGTCATCTTCCACAAGTGAGACGAAGGTCGGAGGCGGGGGAGGGGCGCCGGACGCCCCGTCCCCCGTCGCGGCGAGTTACTTGTACATCGTCTGGTTCATCGTGCCCGGCGCGTATACGTTCGGGTCCACCCAGATGTTGATCAGCGCCGGCTTGCCCGACTTCACCGCCTCACGGCCCCGCTCCAGGGCGGGACGGATCTGATCGGGCTCGTAAACCTCCTCGCCATAGCCGCCCAGCATCTCCGCGAACTTGCTGTAGGGAACGTCGCCAAGCTTGTTGCCGACGTCGCCCCGGTTCGCGCCGTACTTCGCGATCTGCCCGTAGCGGATCTGGTTCATCGCCGAATTGTTGCCGATGACGCCGAGGAACGGCAGGTTGAACCGCACGCAGGTCTCGAAGTCCCAGCCGGTGAGCGAGAAGGCGCCGTCGCCGAAGTAGCAGAGCACTTCCTTCTCCGGATGGACGTACTTGGCCGCCATGGCGAATGGCACGCCGACGCCCAGCGTGCCGAGCGGCCCCGGATCCATCCAGTGGCCGGGCTGGCGCGGCTGGACCGCCTGGGCGGTGATCGTCACCACGTCGCCGCCGTCGCCGATATAGATCGTGTCCTCGGTGAGGAACTCGTTGATCTCCCAGGCAACCCGGTAGGGGTTGATCGGCTTGGAGTTGGAATGGAACATGGCCGCGAGCTTCTCCCCGCCCGCCTTCTCGCCGGCGCGCAGCTCCTCGAGCCAGGCCTCGCGCTTCTTGGCGCCGTTGTCGGTCCGCCCGGTGGCGGCGTCGGTCACCGCCTTGAGGATTCGGCCGACATCGCCCACGATGCCGAGGGAGATGTCGCGGTTCTTGCCGACCGTCCGATAGTCGAGGTCGATCTGCACCACGGTCGCGCTGCTGCTGAGGCGCTTGCCGTATCCCATGCGGAAGTCGAACGGCGTGCCGACGATGACGATCACGTCCGCCTTGTCGAAGGCGTAGCGCCGCGTCCGGTTGAAGTGGTGCGGATCGCCCGGCGGCAGGGTGCCGCGCCCAGCCCCGTTCATGTAGGCGGGGATGTTGAGCGTGCGCACGAACTCGCGCGCCGCGTCGCTAGCCCGGCAGGTCCAGACCTGCGTGCCGAGCAGGACGCAGGGCCGCTCCGACTTCACCAGGATGTCGGCAAGGCGCTGGATGTCATCCGGGTCGCCGAGCGAGCGGGTCGAGGCCCGGTACTGGCCGGCGGCCGGGATGCGCGCCTTCTTCAGGTCGACCTGAGCGTCCAGGACGTCGCGCGGAATCTCGAGGAAGGAGGGGCCAGGGGCGCCGTTGAAGCATTCGCGGAAGGCCATGCTCACCATGTCCGCGATCCGCTCCGTGTGCGGGACGGTCGCGGCGAACTTGGTGATTGGCTGCATCATGTCGACATGGGGCAGGTCCTGGAGCGAGCCCATCTTGTGCTGGCTCAGCGCGCCCTGGCCGCCGATCAGGAGGAAGGGGCTCTCCGCCCGGAAGGCGTTGGCGACGCCGGTGATGGCGTCGGTCGTTCCCGGGCCCGCCGTGACGACGGCGCAGCCGGGCTTCCCGGTCATCCGGGCGTAGCCGTCCGCGGCGTGGGCCGCGACCTGCTCGTGGCGCACATCGATGATCTTGATGCCTTCGTCGATGCAGCCGTCATAGATGTCGATGATGTGACCGCCGCAAAGCGTGAAGATGACGTCGATACCCTCGTTCTTCAGGGCCTTGGCGACGAGATGGCCGCCTGAGATCTTCTCCGTCGAAAGTTCCGTTGCTTCCATTCTCGTTGCCGCTTCCGCCATGATTTCCTCCGTCAGGCAGGCAGGGTTGGGGACGGGGCCTGTGGACAGGCCTCAGTCCAGGTCGTGAATGTGCGTCCTGACGTGCTCCGCCAGGTCCAGCGCATGCTGGCGCACGAGCCGTTCGGCGAGCTCGGTGTCCCGCGCCTCCAACGCCTCGATGATGTGCATGTGATCCTTGATCGAGCGCTTTGCCCGATCGTTCTCCGCGATCGTCTTCATCCGGATCGCGCGCATGTGAATGAACAGGTTCTGGGCAAGCTGGTGCAGCAGCTTGCAGCGGCTCATCTTCAGGATGGCTTGGTGAAAGGCGACGTTCGCCTCGGAATATTCGTCGATCTTGGCCTCGACCTGGTCATCCTGGAAGGTGGCGAACATCGCCCGTAGGCTTGCGATCTCCTCGTCGCTGGCGTGCAGGGTGATGAGCCGCGCCGCCATGCTTTCGAGCGCCGCCCAGACCGTGATCATCTCGAGGATCTCGGCCTTCGTCTTGCGGACGACGAACACACCCTTGCGCGGTGCAGTACGGACGAAGCCTTCCTGCTCCAACCGCGCAATCGCCTCCCGGATGGGAGTCCGGCTGACCCCGAGGATGGCCGAGAGCTGCCGCTCGTCGAGCCGCGGCTCCTCGCGGTTGTCGTAAATGTTCATCGACGTGATCGCCTGCTTCAGGCGCTCGTAGATCTTGTCTTTCAGGACGTAGTTCACGTCCAGGGGTTCTACGGCAAGTTTGGTCATCACGCCTCCACGCCTTCGCCGTTTGAGCCGGCCTTACACGGATCCGGGGCCAACGCGGCGAACCGCTCTGGGGTCTGGTATACAATATGCCAGAGCGTGCCGCAAGCCCCTCCCTTACCCCGGTCCGGGGCGCTCGGCGCTTGAGCGAACGGGCGGCGGCGGGCCGAACCGCCGCCCTGCTCGCCGGCCCTATTCGGCCGGCGCCCCCTCCTGCTGCGCCTGCCGCCGCTTCCGCATCCAGGTCTGGGCAAGCGGATAGACGAAGAGCAGCAGCGCCGCGAGCATGAACGAGCCCGAGAGCGGGCGCGTAAAGAAGTCGCCGATGTCGCCCTGCGAGGTGATCATGGCTTGCCGGAAGGTCTTCTCGGCAATCGGCCCGAGCACGATCGCAAGCACCGCCGGCGCCATCGGGTAGTCCAGCTTGCGCAGGAGGTACGCCCCGACGCCGAAGAGGAACATCAGCCAGACATCGTGCATGACCTGCGTCGGCGCGTATCCGCCGACGACGCAGAGCATGAAGATGATCGGCGCCAGAATGGTGAACGGCATGCGCAGCACCCAGACGAAGAGCGGGATGCAGCCGAGCATCATCACCGCGGTGACCAGATTGGCCGTGTAGAGGCTGGAGATCAGGCCCCAGACGAAGTCGCGGTCGTTGATGAACAGCAGCGGGCCGGGCGTCAGGCCCCAGATGATCATGCCGCCGAGCAGGATGGCCGTGGTCGGCGAGCCGGGGATGCCGAGGGTCATCATCGGCAGCAGCGCGCCGGTGCTGGCGGCGTTGTTCGCGGCCTCCGGCGCCGCCACGCCGCGCACCTCGCCCTTGCCGAAATCCTCGGGGTTGCGGGCCATGGTCTTGGCGAAGCCATAGGCCATAAGCGAGGCGGGCGTGGCGCCGGCGGCCGGCAGCATGCCGACGAAATAGCCGAGGATGGAGCCCATCATCATCGTGCCGACGGTTCTCTTCAGCCGGCGCAAACCTTCGAAGATGCGCTTTGCGTTGACCACCGCCTGGCTCATCTCGACCTTCCCCCTGCTGGTCTCGATGGTCCAGAGGATCTCGCCGATGCCGTAGATGCCGATGGCCAGCACCAGGAAGCCGATCCCGGCATAGAAGCCCGGAAGGTCGAAGAAGATCATGCGCGGCATGCCGACGACGGGGTCCAGCCCGACCGCGCTGAGCACCAGGCCGATGCAGATCGAGAAGATCGTCTTGGGAATGTCGTCGCCGCCCAGGCCGATGAAGGTGGCGAACGCCATCACCATCAGCGCGAAGGATTCGTGCGGGCCGAACTTCAGCGCGAACATGGCCAGCGGCGGCGCGAACAGCGTGAACAGGATGATGGAGACCGTTCCGCCGACGAACGATGCCACCCCGGCCGCGATCAGCGCCCGGTCCGCCAGGCCCTTCTGCGCCAGCGGCCGGCCGTCGAAGGTGGTCGCGACGGCCGTCGAGGCCCCCGGGATGCCGAGCATGATGGAGCTGATCGAGCCGCCATACATGGCCCCGTAATAGATGGCGGCGAGGAACATCATCGCCTCCGTCGGCGGCACCAGGAAGGTGACCGGCAGCAGAATGGCGACGCCGTTCACCGAACCCAGGCCCGGCAGCGCGCCGATGACCAGCCCCGCTGCGCAGCCGATCACGATCATGGTCAGGGCCAGCGGTTGCAGCGAGACGGCGAACCCGTCGAGGAGAGCGGTAAAGATTTCCATTTATCCCTGCGTCCGTTTTCTTTCGGGATCCGCGGCCCTTCGCGAGCGGCCGGCCGCCGGAGTCCCGGGGTCCCAGTCCGTGATGGTCGTCCGGCGAAGAGGCCGGCCCACCCATTGCCTCAAAGCCGATCGATTAGAGGTGGTCTTCCCTCGCAAGTACTCCCGGGCGAACGGTCTCAGTAGAAGATTCCGTAAATCGGGTAGAACAACGGCTCCGTCACGCCCTTCGGCAGCGTGATCTGCAGAGCGATCTCGAAAAACAGGAAAAGAAAAACCGGAACGCCCGCGGTGATGATTGCCGTCGTGATCCAGGAATGCCGGCCGACGAACCGCAAATAGAAAAGAAAGAACAGCGGGAGCGAAACATAAACCCCGACGAAATGGATCGCCAGGATCATCAGGAAAAGCGATCCGGCGGTGATCGCGAACAGCTTCAGGGTGAGCGAGTCCATGAAGGGTTCGCCCGACCGTGATTGCGGCGTCACGCCCCGCAGTCCCCGAATGAGGATCCAGACGCTGGACAGCAGCATCCCGAGCGCGAGCCAGAACGGAAACGCGCCGCTGCCGGGTCCGCCGGTTCTGGCGTTCCAGCCGATGGGCTGCTGCGCAGCTTCGACCATGAGAAAGACGGAGAGGAGCGCCAAGATTACAGCCGTAAAAATTTCCGCGCGTCGCATCTTAACGGTCCCTCCGCCCTTCTCCGGGGTTTACGCCATCGGTTTACGTGATCGGTGCAGCACGTTCGTGCCTACTGCGCCCCTACTGCGCCTCGGCCTTGTGAACTTCCTCGCCCATCGCGGTCAGCATGTCCGCATGGACGTCGTACTGCCTGCTGATGAACTGCGCGAGCTTCTCCTGGGAGAGGAAGTTGCGTTCCAGTGACTGCTCCTTGGTGTACTTCACCCATTCTTCGGAGTCGTTCACCTGACGCATGACCTCGGTGTAGTAGTTCTGGCACTCCTTCGGCATCTCCGGCGGGCCGACGATGAAGCGGTACTGGAAGTACTCGAGATCCTCATAGCCGAGTTCGGCCGCCGACGGTGTGTCCGGATAGGCCGACAGCCGCTCCGACGCGATCACCATGATGGGCCGCGACATGCCCGCCTGATAGAAGCCGGTCTGCTCCGCGGGGTTGTTGACGGTCGCCGTGATGTGCCCGCCGATCAGGTTCTTCGCCACGTCGCCGCCGCCCTCATAGGGAACGTAGGTGAAGTCCGGCAGGCCGAGCGTCGTCCGGAGCATGGTGAACACCAGCGAGTCCTCCTGCCCGTTGCCGGTGCCGCCGACCACGTAGTCCGACCCGGCTTCCTTCACCTCGGCGATCCACTGGTCGAGGGTCTCGACATCGGATTCAGAGCGAACCCAGAGGACGAACGGGTCTACGGCCATCATTGCGATCGGCGTGAACGCGCGCGGGTCGACGCCCAGCCTTCCTTGCCTCAGCGGCGTGGTGAAGAAGCTGTTCAGCGACACCATGATCGTGTGGCAGTCGCCGCTCTTGTCGGCCAGATACCGCAGTCCTTCGGCCCCGGAGCCGCCGCCCTTGTTGACCGGAATGAACGGGACGTTCGAGAGGTCGTTCTTCTGAACGATGTTCTGGATCAAGCGCGCGATCTGATCCGCGCCGCCGCCGGCGCCGGCCATGATGACGAACTCGACCGGTTTTTGTGGTTTCCAATCCTGGGCGTCGACCTCGGTGGTGAAGAGGGCGGTCGACGTAAAGGCAAGCCCAAGCCCCAAGGCTAGGCCATACTTCTCGATGCGAGCCATCGCTTCCTCCCTATTACAGTTGCGTGGCATTGCGGTGCGATACCGTGGCGCGCGGGCCCTGCATTATTCGTTTTTTTGTCCTCTGGCCCGTTCGTCGTCCTCGTAAGGTCTGCTGTGTTCTCCGATCCTCCAGGTCTGTCACGTCTGCGTGGGGCTAAAAGTCTGGTATAATAAATACCAAACAGCGAGAAACGGTAACCAGAATGTGGTGAGGATGTACAGAGTTTTTTTCGCGCTCCGCTTGCGGCCGCTCGGAGCGTACCGGATCCCGCTGTGTCGCCGGTAGACCAAAAACCGACGCGCAGAGATCTCCCGCTCACAATCTCATAATTTAGCGTGGCTTCTGACGGATCCTGGTATATATTATGCCAGAGTTTCGGTTAAACTGGCACGACCTGTCCCGATAGAGTGCTCGTCGGGAGCGGTTCGGAGCCGTTCCGCCGCGTTTTGCCCCGAAGGGGCATTGCCCACGGGGCGTCGGTGACTCAATGGGAGGGGCTCGACGGTCGTTCGGTCCTGGGCCGCCCGAGCGGCCGACGCCGAGACCGGGGAGAGGTCGCAATGAACATTCACGAGTATCAGGCGAAGGAGCTCCTGAAGGCCTACGGCATCGCCGTGCCGCGCGGCGGCGTCGCCTATACGCCGTTGGAGGCAGAGGTCGTGGCCCGGGAGCTGGCCGGGGAGCTCAGCCGACCGGTCTGGGTGGTGAAGGCGCAGATCCACGCCGGCGGCCGCGGCAAGGCGGCCGGGATCCGGACGGTCGATTCGGTCGAGGACGCCCGCGCGGCCGCCACGGAGCTGCTCGGCACGAAGCTGGTCACCGACCAGACGGGCCCCGAGGGCAAGGCGGTCAAGCGCATCTATATAGAGGAAGGCTGCGACGTCGCCCGCGAGCTCTACCTCGCGGCGCTGGTCGACCGGCGGACGGCGCGGGTGACGATCCTGGCGTCGCCCGAGGGCGGCATGCGGATCGAAGAGCTGGCCGCGATGGCGCCGGGAAAGGTCTTCCGCCTGGCGGTCGATCCGCTCGACGGGCTGTCGCCGGACCAGGCGCGCCGGCTGGCGGAGGATCTCGGCCTCGGCGGGTCGGAGGCCGAGGCGGCCGCGCGGGTGATCGGCGGCGTCTACGAGGCTTTCGTCGGCCTCGACGCCAGCCTCATCGAGATCAATCCCTTGGCGGTCACTCGCGCCGGCGCCGTCGTCGCCCTCGACGCGCGGATGAGCTTCGACGACCATGCCCTGTTCCGGCATCGCGAGCTCGAGGAGCTGCGCGACCCGGACGAGGGTGAGCCGTCGGAGCTCGAGGCGGCGCGCCACGAGGTCAACTATGTCCGGCTGAACGGCAACATCGGCTGCATCGTCAGCGGCGCCGGCCTCGCCATGGCGACCCTCGACATCCTCAAGCTTCGGGGCGGCCAGCCCGCCAACTTCATGGACATCCGACCCGTCGCGACGCGCAAGCAGGTCGCTGCCGCCTTTAAGACGATGTTGGCCGATCGCCATCTGCGGGCGATTTTCGTGAACCTCATCGGCGGCGGCATCATGCGCTGCGACCTGGTCGCCGAAGCGCTCGTGGAGGCCGCGCGAGAGGTTGGGCTGCACGTGCCGCTCGTTGTCCGGTTTTCGGGAACGAACGCCGATATTGGCCGCAAACTGATCCGGAATTCCGGCCTGGCCGCCACCTTCACGGACGACATGGCGGAAGCGGCGGATCTGGCGGTCCGGGCGGCGAGGGAGGACGCGGCGTAATGGCGATTCTCATCGGACCCGAAACCAAGGTGATCTGCCAGGGCTTCACCGGCGCCCAGGCGACCTTCCATTCCGAGCAGGCGATCGCCTACGGCACCAAGCTGGTGGGGGGCGTCCGGCCCGGCAAGGGCGGGACCCGGCACCTCTACCTGCCGGTCTTCGACACCGTGGCCGAGGCGGTTGCCGCGACCGGTGCCGAAGCCAGCATGATCTTCGTGCCGCCGCCCTCGGCAGCCGACGCGATCATCGAGGCGATCGACGCCGACCTGCCTCTTGTGGTCTGCGTCACCGAACGAATCCCGGTGCTCGACATGGTCCGCGTGAAGCGGCGCCTGGAAGGCTCGCGCACCCGGCTGATCGGTCCGAACTCGCCCGGGATCATCGCCCCGGATGCCTGCAAGATCGGCATCATGCCGGGGTCGATCCACCGGCGCGGCCGGATCGGGATCGTTTCCCGCTCCACGACCCTCGCCTATGAGGCGGTGGAGCAGACGACAGCGGCAAAATTGGGCCAATCGACCGTGATCGGCATCGGCGGAGACCCCATATCAGGGATGAGCTTCGTCGATTGCCTTGAGTTGTTCCTCGCCGATCCGGAAACCGATGGCATCATCCTTCTCGGCGAGATCGGCGGGGCGGCGGAAGAGGATGCCGCGGCCTTTCTCGCGGCGGAGCGGCCGCGGAAACCGGTCGTTGCCTTCGTCGCCGGCCGCTTTGCGCCGCCGGGCCGCCGGATGGGCCATGCCGGCACCGTCAACGCCGACGGCACGGGCGGTGCGGAGGCAAAGATCGAGGCGCTGCGAAGCGCAGGCGTTCACATCGCCGACACCGCCGCGGCGATCGGCGCAACCATTGCGAAAGCCCTGGCTTCCTAGGATCGACTGGGGTAGAGGTGCAAAGTATCCAGCGAAAGAGAAACGTTCAGCGGAAGAAACGAGCTTTAGCAGGAGTAAATTGTGTCAAGAGACGGTGCGGGGCTTAATGGGGCAAGCGGGACTTCGCAGGAGCGGGCCGGTTCCGTCAAGAGATCCATCCATCCGGGTGCCGGACGACGCAAGGCGGTGCCGTTTCCGAAGGGCCGCCAGGTCGATTCGGATGCGCTCCGCGAGGTGCAGGCTCTTCTCGGAGACCGGCCGCGACGCCGCGACCTGCTGATCGAGCATCTGCACCTCATTCAGGATCGTTATCACTGCCTGTCGGCGCGGCATCTCACGGCGCTCGCGCATGAGATGAAGCTCGCTCTCGCCGAAGTCTACGAGGTCGCCACCTTCTACGCGCATTTCGACGTCGTCCTCGACGGCGAGACGCCGCCACCGCCCGTGACGGTGCGGGTCTGCGACAGCCTGACCTGTGCGATGATGGGCGCGGACAAGCTGCTTGCGGATCTGCCGGCGGCGCTCGGGCCGGATGTCCGCGTCGTCCGCGCGCCCTGCATGGGCGCCTGCCATCGGGCGCCCGCCTGCGCCATCGGCCACGCCCTGCACGAGAACGCGACGGTCGAAAGCGTCGCTGCCGCGGTGACGGAGGCGCGCGCCCATGACGGCCATCTGGAGCCGAAAATCCCCGATTACATCGACTTCGATCGCTACCGCGCCGACGCCGGCTACAGGCTGCTCGAGGATTGCCTGGCCGGACGGCGCGACCGGGAGCAGATCCTCCAGGTCATGGAGAACGCCAAGCTCCGCGGGCTCGGCGGCGCCGGCTTCCCCACGGGCCGCAAGTGGCGGCTCGTCTGCCAGGCGCCGAAGCCGCGCATGATGGCCATCAACGGCGACGAGGGCGAGCCCGGCACCTTCAAGGACCGGCACTATCTCGAGACCGATCCGCACCGGATGCTTGAGGGTATGCTGATCGCCGCCTGGGTCGTCGAGGCCGAGGAGGTCTATATCTATCTGCGGGACGAATACCCGCAATGCCGCGAGATCCTGCTGCGGGAAATCCCGAAGGTCGAGCAGGCGGGTCTGTCCCGGCACACGAAGATCCATCTGCGGCGCGGCGCCGGCGCCTATATCTGTGGCGAGGAATCGGCGATGATCGAGAGCATCGAGGGCAAGCGCGGCTTGCCTCGCCACAAGCCGCCCTATCCGGGACAGGTTGGGATCTTCGGCCGGCCCACGCTGATCAACAATGTCGAGACCGTCTGGTGGGTGCGCGACATCGTCGAGAAGGGGGCCGATTGGTTCGCCTCCTTCGGGCGCAACGGCTGTACGGGGCTGCGCAGCTTCTCGGTTTCCGGACGGGTCAAGGAGCCGGGCGTGAAGCTCGCGCCGGCCGGCATCACCGTGCGGGAGCTGATCGACGAGTATTGCGGCGGAATGGCCGAAGGCCATGAATTCAAGGGCTATCTGCCGGGCGGGGCATCCGGCGGCATCCTGCCGGCCTCGATGGCCGACATCCCGATGGACTTCGGCCAGTTCGAGAAGCATGGCTGCTTCATCGGTTCGCACGCCGTCGTCATTCTCTCCGACAAGGACAATATGAAGGACGTGGCGCTCAACCTGATGCGCTTCTTCGAGGACGAGAGCTGCGGCCAGTGCACCCCCTGCCGAGTCGGCACGGAAAAGGCGGTCAAGCTGATGTCGCAGCCCACCTGGGACGTCGCCCTGCTTGAGGAACTGGCCCGCGTCATGACGGATGCCTCGATCTGCGGCCTGGGCCAGGCCGCCTGCAATCCTGTCAAGATGGTCATGAAGCATTTTCGAGAGGACCTGCGATGAGCGATCGGATCTCTTTCATCCTTGACGGCCGCGAGGTCACGGCCGAGCCGGGTGAGACCATCTGGCAGGTCGCCAATCGCCTCGGGAACGAGATTCCCCATCTGTGCTGGCAGCCCTATCCCGACTACCGCGCGGACGGCAACTGCCGCGCCTGCATGGTCGAGATCAAGGGCGAGCGCGTGCTGGCGGCGTCCTGCATCCGCAAGCCGACGCCCGGCATGGAGGTCATCACCAACAACGAGCGGTCGGAGACCGCGCGCCGGATGGTGATCGAAATGCTGCTCGCCGATCAGCCTCCGAAGGAGACGGCGCACGATCCGGAGTCCGAATTCTGGCGCTGGGCCGATGCGATGGACGTCAAGGTCAGCCGCTTTCCCTCGCGCGGCCGCGCCGGCGCCGGGCAGCCCGCGCCCGACCGCAGCCACCCGGCAATGGCGGTCAATCTCGACGCCTGCATCCATTGCAACCTCTGCGTCCGCGCCTGCCGCGAAATCCAGGTAAACGACGTCATCGGCATGGCGGGCCGCGGCCACAACGCGAAGATCGTCTTCGATTTCGACGATCCGATGGGCGAGAGCACCTGTGTCGGCTGCGGCGAATGCGTGCAGGCCTGCCCGACCGGGGCGCTCATGCCCGCCTCCCTGCTGGACGAGCGGAACGTGCGGACGCAGTATGCGGACCGCAAGGTTGACAGCGTCTGCCCCTATTGCGGCGTCGGCTGCCAGCTCACCTTCAACATCAAGGACGACAAGCTGCTCTACGTCGAGGGCCGCAACGGCCCGGCGAACCATGGCCGGCTGTGCGTCAAGGGGCGGTTCGGCTTCGACTACGTCCATCACCCCGACCGGCTGACGGTGCCGCTCATCCGCAAGGAGGGCGTGCCGAAGAGCGCCGATGACGTGGTCGATCCGAGGAACCCTTGGACGCATTTCCGCGAGGCAAGCTGGGAGGAGGCGCTCGACTTTGCCGCGGCCGGCCTTAAGCGCATCCGCGACCGCGACGGATCGTCGGCGCTGGCCGGCTTCGGCTCGGCGAAGGGGTCGAACGAGGAGGCCTATCTCTTCCAGAAGCTGGTCCGCACCGGATTCGGCACCAACAACGTCGATCACTGCACGCGCCTGTGCCATGCCTCGTCGGTGGCGGCGCTGATGGAGTGCATCAATTCGGGCGCGGTGACCGCACCTTTCACCGCGGCGATGGACGCCGAGGTCATCATCGTCATCGGCGCCAACCCGACCGTCAATCATCCGGTCGCTGCAACCTTCATCAAGAACGCGGCGGAGCGCGGCGCCAAGCTGATCGTCATGGACCCGCGCGGCTCGGCGCTCAGCCGGCATGCGACGCATATGCTGCAGTTCAAGCCCGGCGCCGACGTGTCCCTGCTCAACGGGATGATCCACACGATCATCGAGGAGAAGCTCTACGACCAGCAATATGTCGAGGGCTTCACCGAGGGCTTCGCCGAGCTCGCAAAGCGGATAAAGCCGTTCTCGCCGGAGGCGATGGCCCCGGTCTGCGGCATCGATGCCGACACGATCCGCACCGTCGCGCGGCTCTACGCGACGGCCAGGGCCTCGATCATCTTCTGGGGCATGGGCGTCTCGCAGCACATCCACGGCACCGACAATGCCCGCTGCCTCATCAGCCTGGCGCTCATCACCGGCCAGATTGGGCGGCCGGGCACGGGCCTCCATCCGCTGCGCGGCCAGAACAACGTGCAGGGCGCGTCGGACGCCGGCCTCATCCCGATGGTCTATCCGGACTACCAGCCGGTCACCAAGGACGCGATCCGCGAGACCTTCGAGAAGGCCTGGGGTATGACGCTCGACCCGAAGCCGGGCCTCACCGTCGTCGAGATCATGAACGCCATTCATGCCGGACAGATCAAAGGCATGTACATCATGGGCGAGAATCCGGCGATGTCGGACCCGGATTTGAACCACGCGCGTCAGGCGCTCGCCGAGCTCGAGCATCTGGTGGTGCAGGACATCTTCCTGACCGAGACGGCGTGGCACGCCGACGTCGTGCTGCCGGCTTCGGCCTTCCCGGAGAAGGACGGCACCTTCACCAACACCAACCGGCAGGTCCAGATGGGCCGCAAGGCCCTGCCGCTGCCGGGGGAGGCGCGCCAGGACTGGTGGATCATCCAGGAGATCGCCCGGCGCATCGGGCTCGACTGGACCTACACCCATCCGCGCGACGTCTTTACCGAAATGGCGTCGCTGATGCCGTCGATGAAGAACATCAGCTGGGACCGGGTGGAGCGCGAGAGTTCCGTGACCTATCCCTGCGACGCCGAGGACCAGCCCGGCAACGAGATCATCTTCGCAACCGGCTTCCCGACCGAAAGCGGCCGCGGCAAGCTGGTGCCGGCCGATATCGTGCCGCCGGACGAGCTGCCGGACGACGACTATCCGATGGTGCTCACCACCGGGCGCGTGCTGGAGCACTGGCACACGGGGGCGATGACCCGGCGGGCGAGCAATCTCGACGCCATCGAGCCGGAGGCGATCGCCCATATGGCGCCGTCGGACCTGGCGCAAATGGGAGTACGGCCCGGCGACTTCATCCGGGTGGCCACGCGCCGCGGCGCCATCGTGATCAAGGCGCGGGCCGATCGCGACGTGCCGAAGGGAATGATCTTCATTCCGTTCTGCTACTCGGAAGCGGCCGCCAACCTGCTGACGAACCCGGCGCTCGACCCGTTCGGGAAGATCCCCGAGTTCAAGTTCTGCGCCGCCAAGGTGGAAAAGGCCGAGGCCGTGGCCGCGGCCGAGTAGTTACTCTCGCCTCTGCGCAAGGCGCCGCGGCGGTGCTGACCGCCGCGGCGCTTCTGCTTGCGCGGGATCGGGGGGAACCCGGTCGCCGACGGCCGCGAGCCATGCGCCCGGCGAATGCCTGCGCCGCGAAATTCAAGTCTTTAAATGCTTGTAAGGACACACATATATTTTGTGTGCAGCGCAGCATTGCGCGATGAGCTTCTGTGGAAGGAAACCGTACCATGCAGAGGACATTCGAAGAGACCTATCCCCTCTATCCCTTCTCCGAGCTGGTCCGACTGTCGATGAAACTCGGACAGTGGATCGGCCGGCGGCGTGACGGGCAGGGCCCGACGGCAGCGGTGGAGGACCTCGTTCCCGAGGGCGCGGACTGACGGGCGCCTCCGTCGACCTGTCTTCCCTCGGAAAACGGAGATCCGCCGCTCCCGTACACCGATATCTCGTCTGAGGCGACCCGGGACGCGCCGGTCTGTCACGGCGGCGCGGCGGCCGGGGGGCTCCATTGTTTCCTCTCTCCTCTAGTCTCTCCCTTCTATCCCTTCTAAAAAAAGATTCCTGTCTTGGCGGCCGATGCCGACCGCGATCGGCGGGCCGACGTTGTTGACACATGCCGTCGCGATGGCATTGTGGCCCGGCGGCGCGGGGGCGCGCGCAAGATGGGCAGGAGGGGGAGTGATCATGCCGCGAAAATTCGTCGTCCATTCCGCCGTCAATCGACGCCGGTTCCTTGGAATCGGTTTTCTGTCGGTGGCTGCTCTCGCTTCCCCCGTGGCGCGGGCCGCCACGATTCGGCACAAGCCCCCAAGATCGCTCGCTCTCCACAATCTGCACACCGACGAGCGCCTGGTCGCGACCTACTGGGCCGACGGCCGATATCGGCCTGGCGCACTTGCCGAGATCAACTGGCTCCTCAGGGATTTCCGCACGGACGAGAAGATCGAGATCGATGTTCGCCTGCTGGATCTTCTCTACGATCTCCGCCATCTCCTGGGCAGCACCGAAACCTTTCGGGTCGTCTCCGGCTACCGCTCGCCCGCGACCAACGCGATGCTCGCCAGCCGGAGCGGGAAGGTCGCGAAGAACAGCTTCCACATGCACGGCATGGCGGTCGATGTCTGTCTCCCGGACCGGGATCTCAAGACGGTCCGGGACGCGGCCGTCCAACTGGGGCGCGGCGGCGTCGGATGCTATCCTTCCTCGAACTTCGTCCATCTCGACGTCGGTCCGGTCCGATCCTGGTAGTGCCGCGGCGGAGGGTATCCGCCAGAATTCTTGACTGAGATCGTGCGTCCGGCCGTTTCGATGGATCAAAATGGCCGGGACGGATGTTCTTGACGGTGTGGCGGCGATTGGCGCGGTAGCCGAAGGGAGTGTCGTGCCTGCGGCGGAACGGCGGGTGCGGCGGTCCGCGAAAGGCCGCCCGATCGGCGGACAAGCGGAGGACTCCGACGGTGACAACGGCGGTTAAGGGAGCAGAGGGGGCGGCCCAGGCCGAGTCGCGATCCGGTGATCGGATCCGCATCGAGCGAATGCGTCGCCGCGTGCGGGTCGCGTTCAACGGCGAGACCATCGGTGACACGACCCGGGCGCTGTTGCTTCTCGAGCGCGGGCATCTGCCCGTGTACTACTTTCCCCGCGCCGATCTGCGGGTCGATCGGCTCCGGCGCACCGCCCACCGCACGGTCTGTCCCTTCAAGGGCGAGGCGTCCTATTGGTCGGTGGAGGTCGGCGACCGCGTTGCCGAGAACGCGGCCTGGGGCTACGAGCGCCCGCTCGAAGAGGTCGCGGCGATCGCCGACCACGTCGCGTTCTACTGGGACAGGATGGACCGCTGGTACGAGGAGGACGAGGAGGTCTTCGGCCATCCGCGCGACCCGTACCACCGGGTGGACGTTCTCTTCAGCTCCCGGCCGGTGACGGTGATCCTCGGCGGCGAGACGGTGGCGGAAACCAGGCGCGCCCGGTTCCTGTTCGAGACGGGGCTGCCGACGCGATACTACATCCCGCCCGAGGATGTCAGGACCGAGTTTCTCGTTCCGACCGATACCCATTCCATCTGCCCCTACAAGGGGCGCGCGCGCTACTGGTCGGCCCGGCTTTCAGGAACCCTCTACGAGGACGTGGTCTGGGCCTATGACGATCCGCTTCCGGAATGCCCGAAGATCAAGGGGCTGATGTGCTTCTACAACGAGCGGGTCGACCGGATCCTGGTGGACGGCAAGCCGGAAGCGGAGGCCTGAACCGGAACAAGGGCCCGTTGTGCGGTCGCGCTTGCGGCGAGGCCGCGCAACGCATCGGTCCGGTCCGTTATCGATGGGCGCGCCCGTCGGCGGGCGCCCGAAAGAGGAGTGAGTGATGCTGAACAGAGACTATCTGCGCAAGTTCTCCATCGTCGGCGTGTTTCTGCTCTCCGTGACGGCGTTGGCCGCCTGCGAGGACGAGCCCGAGGTCGGCGAAACCGGAACGACGACCGAGGAACCCGCGACCGCGGAGGAGCCCGCGCCGATGGATGAGCCGACGGCCGCGGAAGAGCCGGTGACACCGCCCGAAGAGCCGGCCCCGATGACCACGGAATAACGATCACGGACTGACGAGGCGCGGGTGGTCGGCCAGGCAGTTCGTCGCGCCGGTCACCCGTCTCGTTTCACCCTCTGCCCATTGCTCCTTTCCTGAAGCAGCGAACCGGTTTCCATCTCCGCTTGGCGGCGTCCGCCATCGGTCGCAAAAGCATGGCTTCATGCCGGCTTTGGCGGTAAGAGAATGCGGTTGTTCGATCGGCCTTGGGGGGAGGATACCGGGCAGGATGTCGCTTGGGTTGTACGAACGAAGGGCGCGGGCGCGTCGGCGTTTCTGGTGGGGCGTCGTCAAGTGGACGCTTGGACTCGGCGTGGTCATCACCGCGGGCATCTACGCATATCTCTCCGCCTCGGCGCTGGCCGAGCGCGAGGTCACCAACCTCAGGCAAGAGATCGTCGAACTCTCGGACACCGTGGACCGGCTGCGACAGGCGAGCGCCCAGCAGCACAAGGAGGTGGCCGACGCGAGGCAGCAACTCGCCGAATGGCAGCGGCGTTACGAAGAGGATGTGCCGACCGGCGAGATGAAGGCGTTGTTCGAACTCGTGCGCCAGAAGCTTGAAGCCGGTGTCGAGCCCGACCGCCTTGCCTTCCTGATCGGCGCCGCCGAGAACGAAGGTCGCTGCGCGAACGCGCCGCAAACCAAACGCTTCATCGTCCGAACGCCCCTCTACAACGGCGCCAACGACGCCGTGGACTTCGCCGACGGCCTCATCGTCGTCACGGCGGAGGGGCAATCGGCCCAGGACGCGGAGGGCAACGCCGAGATGCGCTTCGACCCCGCCAAGCCGATCAGCGTCCGGTTCGCGCGGCCCGGCGGCGAGATCTCCGAGGCAACGGGACTCTTGCCGCTGCATCACTCGGTCGTCATCGGCGACACAGAATACCGCTTCAGCGTTCTGGCCAGCGAGCTCCCGGGCTTCGTCCGCGTCGCAACCGACCGCTGCCGCTTCCCTTGACGCCGAAGTCGGCCCTTCGTTTGCCGCGCGATTCCGGTCCCCGCCGCCGCGGGCGCAGGGAGCGGCGTCCGGCCCCTCCTTCTTGCGTCTGCCGGGCGGGCCCTACCGACCGGCCAGCACGTATTGCCGGAGCGAATCCATCTCCATCGCCGTTTCGTCGAGGCGCTGCTTCACCACGTCGCCGATGCTGACGATGCCGACCAGCCGATCCTCCTCGACCACGGGAAGGTGACGGATGCGGCGACCCGTCATCACGGTCATGATGTCCTCGATGGTGTCGGTCGGCCGGCAGAGGACGACGTCGCGGGTCATCAGGTCGGACACCTTCATGTCCGCGACTCCGGGTCCGTGCGCAGCCATTCCGGCGACGATATCGCGTTCCGAAATCACGCCGATCACGCGCCTTCCGTCATCCCCGTCGCCTGCGTCGCCGCTCAGGACGAGAACGGCGCCGATCCGGTGTTTGGCGAGCAGACGGGCCGTCGCCGCAATCGTCTCCTCCGGGCGGGTCGTGACGACCTCGCTTCCCTTGGTGTCGAGGATCGACTGAACGTACATGGCACCTCCTTGGTCCGGCAGGGGCCGGTGGCCGGCCCCGCGTCGCGACCACTTCGAACACACGAAGCCAGACAATCATGATTGGCCAGAGCCGGATTTGAGGCAAGTGGCGCCGGGTCGGCGCTGCAGTGGCTTGAGTTCCAGCTTCCGGTCCACTGCGGGAGTTTGGGCATTGCCGTCGACCTTGGCGCGGATCGGGGTTCTTCAGCCTTGCTCCCGACGCCCGTACGGCCGCTCCTACCGTTGAGCCGACACAAGCAAGAACATCGGCCTCTCGCGCTCTTCGGCCAGTTCCGGTCGCGCCGCGATCTGCTCGTCCGTCGGCCGCCATTCCTCGACGTGCTCGATCGCGAACCCATGGTGGATCAGCAGGTTGAGGGGGGGTCCGATGGTGTAGTGCTGCTTGACGACGCCTTTCGCCAACCAGTCCGTGATACGGGGACCTTAGACCTTAGCCGCAGCCGAGATCGACGATCCTGAGGCCGCGCGGGTTCGGGAGCGGAGCCCTCAGGGCGGGCCATTCCGCCGCGCCGGAAAAGCCCTCGACCGAGCGGCCAAGCCGGCTGTATCCCTCGAAGAACTCCGGGTTGTCACAGATGTTCTGCGTCATTGTCCATGCTCCCCGTCCGTTGTCCCGACGGACGGGAATCATTACCCCACGGAAAAGCCCCGTCCGTTTCCGGCGGGGCCATGAGCAGGTATCTTCCCGTGGGTGAGAAGTCAATTGAAACGGGAGCGTTGCGGCGATGGCGGATTCGGAGATCGTCAGGGTACTAGGTTTTTCCGGCAGCCTGCGGAAGGAGTCCTACAACGGCGCGGCTCTGCGGGCCGCCGCAGAGCTGGCGCCGGAGGGCATGGTGATCGAGACTGTCGATCTTTCACCGATTCCGCTCTACAACGACGACGTGTATCAACGTGGATTTCCGCCCGGCGTGCAGGACTTCCGGGCGCGAATCTCGGCGGCCGATGCCGTGCTCATCGCCACGCCTGAATACAACTATTCCGTCCCGGGCGTCCTCAAGAACGCGATCGACTGGGCGTCGCGGCCGCCCGACCAGCCGTTCAACGGCAAGCCGCTCGCCCTCATGGGGGCGTCCACCGGCCGATTCGGAACGGCGCGGGGCCAGTACCATCTCCGCCAGGTCTTCGTCTTTCTCAACGCCCACATCTTGAACAAGCCGGAAGTCATGATCACCGATGCGCGCGCCAAGTTCGACGCGCGGGGGCGTCTCATCGATGAACCGACGCGGGGCTTCATTCGGGACCTGCTGGTCGCTTTGCGCGACTGGACCCTTCGCTTGCGGGCTGGTTCAGACTGAGCGGCTCCCGCTGTCGGAAGCGTCTTCGCCCGCGGCTGCGGCGGCGTGATGACGCAGCCGGACGACGCGCAGGGCCAGCAGCGCCGCCGCAACCGGCGCCAGGATGGCGACGCCGTCGACCCAGATGGCGGCGTTGGCGACCGTCTCCGGGCTGATACCCCGCGCCAGACCGGCGGTGTTCGCGACCAGCCCGGCACCGGCCGAGCCGAAGGCGATGCCCAGTGAGCGGACCGTGGGAATCGACGAGGCGGTGAGGCTCTCCTCGCCGCGCGCGGCGGCCGCCATGGTCGTGGCGGTAAGGTGCAAGGTGCACATGCCGACGCCGAGCCCGACCATCGCGACCAGCCCGGCGATGACCGAAAGCGGCGCCGAGGTGATGCCGATGGCGAGCCCGGTGAGGCCGAGGGCGGCGATGCAGGGGCCGCCAATGAGTGCGACCGGCTGCGCCCGGCCGCGCCAGCCGGCCGTAAGGAAGGATGCGGCCGTCCAGCTCAGCGCGAGCACGCCGTTGAAGTAGCCCGCCACCAGCGGCGTCACGCCGTGAAGGACCTGCAGAATCAGGGGCAGGAAGATGCCGATCGCCGTGTGGGTGATCGACAGAAGGAAAAACATCCAGTAGGCGGTCCCGACCGGTGAGAGAAGCGAGAGCGGGTTCGACGGAAACAGCGGATTCTCGGATCCTGCGTCGAGGCGGAATGTCCTCCCGACCATCAGCACGGCGGCGAGGAGGAGCGCCGCCTGCACGGCGAGGCCCTCGATGGTGCTGGTTGCGCCCACGCACAGCACGCCGGCGCCCAGCAGCGCCAGTCGGCGGATCGGAAAGGAGGGGATCGCTTCGGCCGGCGCCGTGGCCGGCAGCGATCGCCAGGCGAGAAGGGTGAAGGTCACGATGATCGGCGCGCCGGCCCAGAACGCGCCGCGCCACCAGCCGATTTCTGCGAAGCCGCCGCCGAACAGCGGCCCGATCAGCGCGGCGACGCCCCACATGCCGGAGATCAGCGCAAGGACGCGGGTGCGCAGTTCGGGCGGATAGAGCTCGCGGACCAGCGCCATCGACTGGGCGATCAGCAGGCCGCCGCCGACGCCCTGCACGACCCGGGCGATCAGCAGGGCCGCCATGCTCGGGCTGACCGCGCAACCAACCGTGCCGGCGAGGAAGACGAGACCCGCCAGGCTGTATCCCTTGCGGGCGCCGAGCGCCGCCTTGAGAGGGCCGCCGCTGGCCGCGCCGACGATCGAGGCAACCATGTAGAGCATCGTCGACCAGGCGTAGAAGGTGGCGCCGCCGATATCGGCCACCACCGCCGGCATCACGGTGACGATGACGAAGACGTCGATTGCGTGCAGGCCGATGGCGAGGACGAGGATCGCCGTGAAAACGGCGCGCCCTTCGCGCAGAAGTTCGATCCAGTCAGACGCTCTCATGGCCGCCGCGGTCCCGCCCTCAGCTCGCCGGTGTCGATGCGGCGCGGCGGTGATCGAAATGGTTCGCAATCCGCGTTGCGCCCTCATCCCGGGCGCGACGAGCGACACATCTACCACAAAGCCGGCGACAGGCCATAGGGCGTGTGCCGCCCCGGCCCGCGCCGGTCCCCGGGCCGGCCGGCGCCCCGGGGATCGGTCCGTATGGGAAACGATGTGTTAACTCTTTGATTACAAGGAATTAATGTTGCGGCAAGGGCGACGTCATGTCGGCTTCGCATCTATGGGGTCGAACGAAGGGAGGTAAGCACCTTCGCCAAGAGACAACGGAGAAGACCAGATGAATTGGATCACAGGTTATGGCTCCCATCGCCCGGCGGCGTCGCGGGCCGCCGTCGGCATCGTCGCCGGCGCGGCTCTGCTGGCGATGTCGACGGCGGTCCGGGCCGACACGATGCCGGGCAGCTTTGCCGACCTGGCGGAGGAGGTGACGCCGGCGGTCGTCAACATATCCTCGAAACACAGTGCCGAGCTCGCCAACCGTCAGCTGTTCCCGCCGATGCCGTTCGACTTCCCGGAGGGCTCGCCCTTCGAGGAGTTCTTCCGTCAGTTCCGGGACAGGTTCGGCCAGATGCCCCGTGGCGACAGAAATCGGCGGCTTCCCGATCGCGTCGCGCTGGGCTCGGGATTCATCATCGATCCGGACGGCTATGTCGTCACCAACAACCACGTCATCGACAAGGCGGAGGAAATCACCGTCACGCTGACCAACGGCGACGAATACCGGGCCGATCTGGTCGGCACCGATCCGAAGACCGACCTGGCCCTTCTGAAGATCGAGGCCGATGAACCCCTGCCGTTCGTGAAATGGGGCGATTCCGATTCGGCCCGGGTCGGCGACTGGGTGATTGCCGTCGGCAATCCCTTTGGTCTCGGCGGCACCGTGACGACGGGAATCATTTCGGCGCACGGCCGCTACATCAACGCCGGGCCGTACGACAACTTTCTGCAGATCGACGCGGCGATCAACCAGGGCAACTCCGGCGGCCCGACCTTCAACACCAAGGGCGAGGTCATCGGCGTCAACACCGCGATCTTCTCGCCCAACGGCGGCAGCGTCGGCATCGGGTTCGCCATCCCCTCCAACATCGCGAAGCCGATCGTCACCCAGCTGCGCGAGAAGGGCAGCGTCGAGCGTGGCTGGCTCGGCGTGATGATTCAGCCGGTAACGCCGGAGATCGCCGCGGCCATCGGTCTCGACGAAGCGTCCGGTGCCCTGGTCGCGAACGTTCAGCCGAACAGCCCGGCGGCGCGCGCCGGCTTGCAGCAGGGCGACGTCATCCTCCGCTATGACGGCACCAAGATCGGCGAGATGCGCGAGCTGCCTTGGCTGGTCGCCGAGACCCCGATTGGCAAGGAGGCCGAGCTCACCATCTGGCGTGACGGCGACACGCGGACCGTCGAGGTCGAGATCGGCAGGCTGCCGCAGGAGGACCGCATGGCGGCCCTCGGATCGGCCGGGGATGCGGCCCAGCCGTCCAACAGCTCCGCGTCGCTTGGCGCGACCCTGGCGCCGATCACGCCGGAACTGAAGGCGCGGTTCGGCATTCCCGACGACGTCGAGAGCGGCGTCGTCGTTCTTGACGTAGAGGCCGGCGGGCCGGCGGACGAGAACGGGCTGCGCCCCGGCGACGTGATCGAGAAGGTGGCGCAGACCAGGGTTTCCTCCCCGGCCGACGTCGACAAGGCGGTGGAGGAGGCGAAGCAGGATGCCGTCCTGCTCCTGATCAACCGTCGGGGCACGTCCCAGTTCATCGCGATCAACATCGCCTGACGGGGATGACCCGCCGTAACGGCGGGCGTGTCGACATGGAGGGCCGGCCGTCGCCTCGGCGCGCCGGCCCTCCGCAATTGAGGCAAGGCGGCGGGGGGCGGCGCGCAATGGACCCGGCTCGGCCGTTTCGGGTAGGCTGGTTTCAGGTGCAGGCAGCGCATATTTCAATCAGTTACGCCCGGCGCGATCCCGCCATCGGTCCGGGGCGCGGGTCTGGCCGGACGGCGCCAGCGGGATGGGAAAGGCGGCGCAGCCCCGCGAGGCAGGGATCCGCAACGAGAGACGAGACACCGACGGCACGATGCGCATCCTGGTGGTTGAGGACGACGAGAAGACGGCGAGCTACATGGCCAAGGGGCTGGCCGAGGCCGGCTATGTCGTCGATCACGCGGCGAACGGGCGGGACGGGCTCTTCATGGCCACGAGCGGCGATTACGACGCGCTCATCGTCGACCGCATGCTGCCCGAGCTCGACGGCCTGTCCCTGATTCAGGCGCTTCGCGCCGCGAAGATCGAAACCCCGGCGCTGATCCTGAGCGCGCTCGGCCAGGTGGATGATCGCGTCGCCGGGCTGCGGGCGGGCGGCGACGATTATCTGACGAAGCCCTTCGCCTTCTCGGAGCTTCTGGCCCGGATCGAGGCCCTGCTGCGCCGCCGCGGCGGGAACAGCGCGGAAACGCGGCTGGTCGTCGGCGATCTCGAGATGGACCTGCTCGCCCGGTCCGTGAAGCGCGGCGGCAAGCCCATCGATCTGCAGCCGCGGGAGTTCCGGCTGCTCGAATACCTGATGCGGCACGCAGGGCAGGTGGTGACCCGGACCATGCTTCTCGAAAGCGTCTGGGATTACCACTTCGACCCGCAGACCAACGTCATCGACGTGCACATCAGCCGCCTGCGCCAGAAGATCGACAAGGGCTTCGAGGTCCCGTTGCTGCACACCGTGCGCGGGGCGGGATACTGCATCCGTGCGCCTCAATAGGTTCTTCCGGACCACGACCTTCCGGCTGGCGCTCCTCTACGCCATGCTGTTCGGGGCGTCGGTTCTCGCCCTTTTCGCCTTCATCTACGGGACGACGACGGTCCTGATCGACCGCGAGCGCAAGGAGGCCATCGCCGCCAACATGGCGAGTCTCACCGACCACTATGCCGCCACCGGTCTCAACGGTTTGGCCGCGGCGATCCTCGCGCGCACACAGCCGGACCGGGTCGGCGACAACATCTATCTGCTCGCCGACCGGAATTTCCGGCCGGTGGCCGGCAACGGCACCGGCTGGCCGTACTATGCCGAGCAGGAGGGGCCGTGGCTGACCTTTCCCGTCGCGCGGAGTCCGCTCGGCGATCCCGAGATCCACATGGCGCAGGCGCTTCACGCCGTGCTGCCGAACGGCTATCACCTGCTCGTCGGCCAGGACATGCGGGCGCAGGAACAGCTCAAGCGGGTGGTCGTCGAGGCCCTGTTCTGGTCGCTTGCCATCACCCTTTGCCTCGGTCTTGCCGTCGGCCTGATCATGAGCCGCAACACCCTGAGGCGGATCGAGACGATCAACGCCGCCGCCGAGCGGATCATGCGGGGTGAGTTCAAGCACCGCCTGCCGGTGCGCCACGGGGGCGACGAGTTCGACCGCCTCGCCGAGAACCTGAACGCCATGCTGGACGAGATCGAGCGCCTGATGGGGAGCATGCGCACGGTGACCCACAACATCGCCCACGATCTGCGCAGCCCGCTGACGCGCGTGAAGAACCGGCTTGAGGCGGCGCTTGCCGGCATGGAGGAGACCGACCAGCGGCGCGAGTCGATCGAGCAGGCGGTGGGCGAGGCCGACCAGCTCCTTGCCACCTTCAACGCGCTGCTGTCGATCGCCGACGCGGAGGCCGGCGCCGGCCGCGGGGAGATGGCGCCGGTTGACCTCCAGGCGCTCGGGCGCGACGTGGCGGAGCTTTACGAGCCGTTGGTCGAGGAGCGCGGCTTCGTGCTGGAGACCGGCCTGTCCGGCTCGGCGGTCGTCTCCGGCAACCGGCAGCTCCTGTTCCAGGCCCTGGCGAACCTCATCGACAACGCCGTCAAATATGCGGGATCGGGCGGGCGCATCGCGCTGACGGTCGCGCCGACTCCGGAGGGCGGGGCGGAAGTCGTCGTCGCCGACAACGGTCCCGGCATTCCGGAGGCCGATCGCTCCCGCGTCCTGGACCGTTTCGTCCGGCTCGATCCCAGCCGCTCGACGCCCGGCAGCGGCCTGGGGCTCAGCCTGGTCTCGGCGATCGCTCGGCTCCACAACGCAGAGCTGAGCCTGGAGGACAACCGCCCGGGGCTGAGGGTGCGCATCCGGTTCCCGGCGGCGGTCTAGGACCGGCCGAACGGGAAGGGCGGTCCGGGCAAGCTCTTGTCTGGGCTTGGAGGGCGGCCGACCCGCACCCTTGCGCGGTCCACGCTTCCCCGGTTACCAGCGGAACCGGATCGTTGCCCCAACCCCGTCTTCGCCGACGGTCGGCGTGACCGAGTAGGTGATGTAGTTCGTCGTGAAAAGCATGTTCGTCCCGATTCCGAGGGCGGCGCCGGCCAGCACATCCGCGAGGTCGTGCCTGTCGGCGTGGATTCGGCTGTACCCCACGAACGACGCGCCGAGATAGGAGGGTATCCCGTAAACCCATCCATATCGTTGCTGGATGAAGGCCGCGCCTTGGAATGCGGCTCCGGTGTGGCCGGACGGAAAGGCCTGGTCGCCGCCATCGGGTCGCTTCTTATTGATGATGTTCTTGAGGCTGTGGGTCACGGCGAAGGTCGTCAGGAAGGACCTGTAGAACTCGCTGCGGCCCTGCCGGTCGTCCATGTAGAAGGTTGTCCCGTATGCGGTCGTCGGCAGCAGGATCTGGACGATGTCACCGGCCCTTTCGACCGTCCCTATGGCCCGTGAAGGATCGGGGAATCCCGTCCCGGCCAGGATCACGGCGATCGCGAGCAGTCGCCGTGGGAGACGAACCCCTCCGGTTATCATGCCAGCATATTTCATCGTTGCGTGCCGGTGTTCCGAAGATTCCGCGGCTTTGGGCGCTTTATGGGTCTCGAAAGGAGATCCTTTTATTTATAAAACCGCCAAATATTTATGAGCCCGCCGACGTTTTACTTTTTCGAATTATGAAACGAAATATTTAACATCCATTTATCGAGAGGTTAATATTACATTGCGCGACCCGGTGGTGCGCGATGCGGGCGTTCTCTGGCGAGGCGATCGCGGGGATTAGGGCGGGGGGCGTTCTATCCGGCGTCGAAGCGTGCCGCGGATGTCCTCCGACGGCCGTGCCGGCGACGGTCTAGGCTTCGGAGGCTGCCTGTTCGGGGGTTCCCCGGTCGTTCAGCACGTCGGACAGCCGCGCGAGATCGGCTTTCGTCGGGATGCCGAAGCGGAGCCATTGCGGCCGCTCGGGGAAGTCGCGCGCCAGGATGCCGGCGCGACCGAGCCGCTCGAACAAGACCGGCGCCTCGGGATGCTCGGTAAGGCGGAACAGGTCGGTTCCGCCGAGGATCGAAAAGCCGGCGCCGCTCAGCAGGGCGTCGAGGCGGCATGCGTCCTCCGCCAGCCGCTGCCGCGCCGCCGCGATCCAGGCGGTGTCGGCGAGCGCTGCCGCGCCGATATGGACGGCTGGCCCGCTCACCACCCAGGGGCCAAGCGCCTCGGCCAGTGCGGCGATCAGCGGCGGCGGCCCGAGCGCGAAGCCCAGCCGCAGGCCGCCGAGGCCGAAGAACTTCCCGAAGGAGCGCAGCACCACGAGGCCAGGTCGCCCCGCCGCTCCGGCGAGGCTCAACTCCGGCGCCACGTCGGCGAAGGCTTCGTCCACCACCAGCAGCCCGCCGCGCGCGGAGAGCCGGTCGGCGAGGGCGCGCAGCCGGTCAGGGTCGAATCGCCGTCCGTCCGGGTTGTTGGGGTTGGCGAGGACGACGACGGCGTGCCGGTCGGCAACGTCGGCAAGGTCCGCGATCGACTCGACGGCGCAACCGGCCATCGCCCAGGCCCGGGCATGCTCGCCATAGGTCGGCGTCAGCACCGCGACGGCGCCCTCGGGCCCCGGGGCGTGGAGGCGCGGCAGCCACTGGATCAGCGCCTGCGAACCCGGCGCGGCGACGATGCAATCCGCGGCCGGGACGCCGTAGTAGCCCTGCGCCGCGTCGATCAGGCGGGCAAGGGATTTCCGGTCCGGCAGGCGCGACCAGGCCTCGGCCGGCAGGTCGGGCAGGGGATAGGCCGTCGGGTTGATCCCGGTCGAAAGGTCGAGCCACCGCCCCCGCACCGGCCGTCCGAATCGCCGTTCGGCCGCGGTCAGGTCGCCGCCGTGATGCAGCCGGTGATCGCTCCTGTTCATCCTTGCGGGTCCGCAAAACGCCAACGGCACCGCTGCGTGCCACGGATCGGCGCCGCTAGGCAAGGGGTACGTGCCGTGCAATCCTCTGGCCAAAGCCCGCGCCATGCTGTAGCGTCGCCGCTGGCTGAGACCAGGGAAGCCGGTGCCGTCGCCCGCACCCGAACGGGCGTGAGGCGACCAGTCCGGCGCTGCCCCCGCAACTGTGAGTGGTGAGGCGGACGGCGGCCCGCGGCGACGCGGGCGCGAAGCCACTGGCCGGAAGGCCGGGAAGGCGCCGTCGGCCGGAGAGCCCGAGCCAGGAGACCTCCTCAGCCGGTCCAGCAACCGCATCCTCGGTGGGAGGAGAGGCCTGATGACAGTCCCCCGACCGTCCCCGTCGCCCGTTCCCGGCGCGCCCGACTCCGCTCCCGTAAGCTTGCCGCCCGTGACTCTGATTCTCGGCGGCGCGCGGTCCGGCAAGAGCCGCTTCGCGGAGCAGCTCGTCGCCGGTCATCCGGGCCACCGCGTCTATCTGGCGACGGCCGAGGCGCGGGACACGGAGATGGCGGAGCGGATCCGCCACCATCGGGAACGTCGCGGCGAGGGCTGGGACACGGTCGAGGAACCGCTGGACCTTGTTGGCGCCCTTTCGCGCGTGGCCCGGGACGGCGCGGCCGTTCTCGTCGACTGCCTGACCCTGTGGCTCAGCAACCTGATGGGCGCGAACCGCGATCCGGCGGCCGAAATGTCGCGTCTCGTCACGGATCTGCCGCGCCTCGGCGGGCCCGTGGTCTTCGTTTCCAATGAAGTCGGCCTCGGCATCGTGCCCGACAACCCCCTGGCGCGGGCCTTCCGCGATGAGGCCGGGCGTCTGAACCAGGCAATGGCGGCGGCGGCCGACCGGGTGTACTTCGTCGCCGCCGGCCTGCCTCTAACGCTCAAGGACCTGACGCCCAGGGACGGGGCGGCGCCGACCGCAACCCAAGCAAGAGGAGCCCCTTCGCACCGATGACCCGGAAGATTCCCGCGACGGTCGTCACCGGCTTTCTCGGCGCCGGCAAGACCAGCCTCATCCAGCATCTGCTGCGCACCGCCAACGGCAGGCGGCTTGCCCTGATCGTGAACGAGTTCGGTGACATCGGGGTCGACGGAGAGCTGCTCAAGAGCTGCGGCATCGAGGGGTGCTCGGAAGAGGATGTCGTCGAGCTGGCCAATGGCTGCATCTGCTGCACGGTGGCGGATGACTTCCTCCCGACCATCGAGGCGCTGATCAACCGGCCGACCCCGCCGGACCACATCGTCATCGAGACCTCCGGCCTCGCCCTGCCGAAGCCGCTCGTCAAGGCCTTCAATTGGCCGGAGGTCCGCACCCGCGTCACCGTCGATGGCGTGATCGCCGTGGTCGACGGTCCGGCGGTGGCCGACGGGCGATTCGCCGGCGATCCGGACGCCGTCGCCGCGCAGCGGGCGGCCGATGCGGCGCTCGACCACGAGAGCCCGCTCGAGGAGCTGTTCGAGGACCAGTTGGGTTGCGCCGATCTCGTCGTCCTGAACAAGGTCGATCAACTCGACGCGGCGGCGCGCGCCTCCGTCGAGGCGGTCATCGGCGCCGGCCTGCGGCCGGGGGTCAAGGTTGTGCCGGCGAGCTACGGCGCGATCGACGCTGCCGTCCTGCTCGGCCTCGGCGCGGCGGCGGAGGACGACCTCG
The DNA here is from genome assembly GCA_964551315.1 of uncultured Rhodospirillaceae bacterium. Lineage (GTDB taxonomy): Bacteria > Pseudomonadota > Alphaproteobacteria > Dongiales > Dongiaceae > Virgifigura. The sequence continues at coordinate 59,297 of CAZKCM010000006.1, forward strand.
CCGCCCGGCCGTCGCATCACGACGACGCCGACGCGGACCACGACCACGACGAGTTCGAAAGCTTTCACGTCGATCTGCCCGCGGTCGCTTCGCCCGAGGCGCTGATCGAGCGTCTGCGCCCCGCGATCGAGCGCCACGACATCCTGCGCGTGAAGGGCTTCCTGCCGGTCGTCGGCAAGGAGATGCGGCTGGTGCTGCAGGGCGTCGGCAGCCGCCTGCAGCACTATTACGACCGGCCCTGGCGCGACGGCGAGGACCGTATCGGCCGCCTCGTGGTGATCGGCCTGCAGGGCCTCGACCGCGCCGCCATCGCCGCGGCGATCGCGGGATGACGATGCACCACAGAGACGCTGAGGTACGGATAGGGCAGGTGGAGCGGGATTCCGAATCCTCTGTGTCTCTGTGCCTCTGTGGTTTGAGGATCGGCTAATGCATCTGCTCGCGGCCAAGCCCGGTGCGATCACCGACGGCAGCGAAGCCGTCGATCTTGGCCAGACGCCGGGAGACATCGTCTTCCTGTCGGCGGCCGACACGGAACTCGCCTGCCTGTCTGCGGCGCAGGCGCGCCTCGACGGCGAGCGGGCGCCGAGCCTTCGCCTCGCCAATCTTCTGTTCCTCGCGCACAACCTTTCGGTCGACACCTATGTCGAGACCGTGATCGCCGAGGCGAAGCTGGTGATCGTGCGCCTGCTCGGCGGCGTGCGCTACTGGCCCTACGGGATCGAGCAGGTGTCGGACACCTGTCGGCGCCGTGGCATTCCGCTCGCCGTCCTGCCCGGCGACGACCAGCCGGACCCGGAACTGGCGGCGCTGTCGACCGTGCCGCCGCCGGCGGCCCATCGCCTCTGGCAGTACTGCGTCCAGGGCGGGACCGAGAACGCGGCCAACCTGCTCGCCTATGCCGGCAGCCTGATCGGATTCGAGCGGCCCTGGCGCGAGCCGGTCGCGCTGCTGCGCGCGGGGCTCTACTGGCCGGGCCTCGACCGGCCAACTCTCGCGGAGCTGCGGCCGCACTGGCGGGCGGATGCGCCGGTGGCAGCCCTCGTCTTCTATCGGGCGCTGCTGCAGGGCGGCAATCTGAAGGTCGTTGACGCCTTGATCGAATCGCTGCGGCGGCATGGCCTCAACCCGCTGCCGATCTACACCACCAGCCTCAAGGAGCCGGTGGCGGCGGACATCCTGCGGACGCTCCTCGCCGAGGCGCCACCGGCGGTGATCCTCAACGCCACCGCCTTCGCCGTGTCACAGCCAGGCGCGGCCCGCGCCGAGACGCCGTTCGACTCCGCCGATTGCCCGGTGCTTCAGGTGGCGTTCTCCGGCGGATCGGAAGCCGATTGGCGGGCGGGCACACAGGGCCTCTCGGCGCGCGACATCGCCATGCACGTCGCCCTGCCGGAGGTCGATGGCCGGATTCTCGGCCGCGCCGTCTCCTTCAAGGCCGAGGCGCGATTCGATGCGGCGACGCAGTGTCCGATCGTGACCTACGAGCCCGTGCCCGATCGCGTCGACTACACCGCCGCGCTCGCCGCCGCCTGGGCGCGGCTGCGGGCGACCCCTCCGGCCGAGCGCCGGGTCGCGCTGATCCTTGCCAACTACCCGAACCGCGACGGCCGCATCGGCAACGGCGTCGGCCTCGATACGCCGGCGGGCGCCGTCCGCCTGCTCGAGGCGATGGAGCAAGCGGGCTACGACATCGCCGACCGGCCGGCCGATGGCGCGGACCTGATGGTCCGGCTGACCGCCGGACCGACGAACAGCGCCATCGATCGCGCCGGTCGAGCCGGCGGCGAACGCTATGCCCTCGCGGACTACCGGGCGTTCTTTGCGGGCCTGCCGGAAAGTGTGCGCGCGGCGGTGATTGCGCGCTGGGGCGAGCCGGAGGGCGACCCGTTCTTCGATCGGGACGGCTTCCGCCTGCCGGCGCTGCGGCTCGGTCGCGTGGTCGTCGCGATCCAGCCCGCCCGCGGCTACAACATCGATCCGGCGCGCAGCTACCACGACCCGGACCTCGTCCCGCCGCACGGCTATCTTGCCTTTTACGCTTGGCTGCGCCGCGCGTTCGACGTGCATGCGGTGATCCATATGGGCAAGCACGGCAACCTCGAATGGCTGCCGGGCAAGGCGTTGGCGCTTTCCGCCGAGTGCTATCCCGAGGCGGCGCTGGGGCCCTTGCCGCATCTCTATCCCTTCATCGTCAACGACCCGGGCGAGGGCAGCCAGGCGAAGCGCCGGACCGCCGCCGTCATCATCGATCATCTGACGCCGCCGCTGACCCGCGCAGAAAGCTACGGCCCGTTGCGCGATCTCGAGCAACTCGTCGACGAGTATTACGAGGCGGCCGGCCTCGATCCGCGCCGCTGCCGCGCGCTGCGCGACCGGATCCTGGAGCTCGCCGCGGCGACCGGGCTCGACAAGGACTGCGGCATTTCTCATGACGAGGACGCAGACAGCGCGCTCGGCAAGCTCGACAACCATCTCTGCGAGCTGAAGGAGCTGCAGATCCGCGACGGCTTGCACGTCTTCGGCCGGTCGCCGGAAGGCGAGCAGCTGACGGACCTTCTGGTCGCGCTCACGCGCCTGCCGCGCGGCGCGGGCGAGGGGGGCGACGCCTCGCTGATCCGTGCGCTCGCCTGCGACCTCGGCCTGTGCGAAGACGGCTTCGATCCCCTCGCGGCGGAGATGGCGAAGGCCTGGACCGGCCCGCGGCCGGCGGCTCTCGCAGGGCCGGATCCCTGGCGCACCCACGGCGATACCGTGGAGCGGCTCGAACTTCTGGCCCGCCGCCTCGTCGCCGGGGAGACGGAGCCGGCGCCTGACTGGACGGCGACGCGCGCGGTGCTCGCCTATATCGAAGGCCGCCTGCGCCCGACCGTGCGGTCCTGCGGCGAGGCGGAGATCGCGGGTCTGCTGACCGGCCTCGACGGCCGCTTCGTCGCCCCGGGCCCGTCGGGCGCACCGACCCGCGGCCGTCCCGAGGTGCTCCCCACGGGCCGCAACTTCTACTCCGTCGATACCCGCACCGTGCCGACGCCGACGGCCTGGCAGCTTGGCTGGAAATCGGCGGCGCTGCTGCTCGACCGCTACCGGCAGGAGCACGGCGCCTGGCCGAAGGCGCTGGCGCTGTCTGCCTGGGGCACCGCCAACATGCGCACCGGCGGCGATGACATTGCCCAGGCGCTGGCGCTCATGGGGGTGCGGCCTACCTGGGACACCGGCTCGGGCCGGGTGAACGGCTTCGAGATCCTGCCGCTGTCGGTCCTCGACCGCCCGCGTGTCGACGTGACCCTGCGCATCTCGGGCTTCTTCCGCGACGCCTTCCCGGCGCAGATCGACCTGGTCGACAGCGCCGCCCGGGCCGTCGCCGCGCTGGAGGACGAGCCGCCGGCGATGAACCCACTCGCCGAGCGCGTGCGCCGCGACACGGAAGCGCTGGTGGCGAGTGGCCTCTCGCGTGAGGCGGCGGCGCGGCGGGCCGGCTTCCGCGTCTTCGGCTCCAAGCCCGGGGCCTATGGCGCCGGTCTACAGGCGCTGATCGACGAGCGCGGCTGGGAGACCGCGGCCGACCTCGCGCGCGCCTATGTCGCCTGGGGCGGCTACGCCTATGGCGGCGGCGCGGCCGGCGCGGCGGAGCACCGGCTGTTCGAGACTCGGCTCGCCCAGATCGAGGGCGTGCTCCACAACCAGGACAACCGCGAGCACGACCTGCTCGACAGCGACGACTACTACCAGTTCGAAGGCGGTCTCGCGGCGGCCGTGCGCGAGCTGTCCGGGCGCCGCCCGGCGATCTACCACAACGACCATTCCCGGCCGGAGAACCCGCGGATCCGCACGCTCGACGAGGAGATCGCGCGCGTCGTCCGGGCCCGCGTCGTCAACCCGAAATGGATCCGCGGCGTCATGCGCCACGGATACAAGGGTGCCTTCGAGATGGCGGCGACCGTCGATTACCTCTTCGCCTTCGCCGCGACGGCGGACTGCGTCGCCGACCACCATTTCGACGCCGTGTTCGACGCCTACGTCGCCGACGACGAGGTCCGCCGCTTCATGCTGGACCACAATCCTGCCGCGGCGCGCGAGATGGCGGAGCGGCTGATCGAGGCGCAGGAGCGCGGCCTGTGGCGGCCCCGCTCGAACGCCGCCTATGGCCGTCTGGCGGCGCTGGCCGGAAGGGAGGAGATTGCACATGACGACGGATGAGATGCTGAGCGAAGAGGAGATCAACCGCCGCGCGAACGAGAAGGCGGCGAAGCGCAAGGCCGCGCGCGAGAAGATGATGGCGACCAAGACCATCGAGAAGGGCTTGCTGATCGTCCATACCGGCAAGGGCAAGGGCAAGTCGTCGGCCGCCTTCGGCATGGTGATGCGCTGCATCGGCCACGGCTTCCGCGTCGGCATCGTGCAGTTCGTCAAGGGCCGGTGGGAAACCGGCGAGCGCAAGGTCCTGGAGCGGTTCCCCGACCAGGTGACGATCCGCGCCATGGGCGAGGGATTCACCTGGGAAACCCAGGACCGCGCCCGCGACATCCGCGCGGCGCGTGCGGCCTGGGATGAGGCGAAGCGGATGATCGCCGATCCGGCTTACAAGATGATCCTGCTCGACGAGCTCAACATCGTGCTGCGCTACGACTACCTTCCCCTCGACGAGGTGCTCGCGGTGCTGAAGGCGAAGCCCAAGGACCTGCACCTTGTCGTTACCGGCCGCAACGCCAAGCCCGAGCTGATCGAGATGGCCGACCTCGTCACCGAGATGACGATGGTCAAGCACCCCTTCCGCGAGGGCGTGAAGGCGCAGGCGGGAATCGAGTTCTGACCAAGCGCCGATGACCGCCGCCGCGATCATGTTCCAGGGCACGGGCTCCGACGTCGGCAAGTCGCTGATCGTCGCGGGGCTTGCGCGCGCCTATGCCCGGCGCGGGCTCGCCGTGCGGCCGTTCAAGCCCCAGAACATGTCCAACAACGCGGCGGTCACCGCCGAGGGCGGCGAGATCGGCCGTGCCCAGGCCCTGCAGGCGCGCGCCTGCGGCGTCGCCCCCAGCCTGCACATGAATCCCGTGCTTCTGAAGCCGCAGAGCGAGGTGGGTGCCCAGGTGGTGCTGCAGGGGCGCGTGTGGGGCACGGCGAAGGCGGATGTCTACCAGCGGATCAAGCGCGAGCTCATGCCGGCGGTGCTCGACAGCTTCGCCCGGCTGCGCGCCGAGGCCGACCTCGTGCTCGTCGAGGGCGCGGGCAGCCCGGCCGAGGTCAATCTCCGCGCCGGCGACATCGCGAATATGGGCTTTGCGGCGGCCGCGCGGGTGCCGGTCCTGCTCGTGGGCGACATCGATCGCGGCGGCGTCATCGCCTCCATTGTCGGCACCCACGCCCTGCTCGACGACGCCGACCGCGCCCGCCTCGCGGGCTATCTGATCAACAAGTTTCGCGGCGACGTGCGGCTGTTCGACGAGGGGCTCGCGATCATCACCGCGCGCACCGGCTTGCCGAGCCTCGGCGTCGTCCCGTTTTTCGCGGCGGCCGCGAAGCTGCCGGCGGAGGACGCGATGACGCTGGAAGGCGACACCGGGCGCGGCGCTGCCGGGGCGATCAAGATCGCGGTGCCGCGGTTCGCCCGCATCGCCAATTTCGACGACCTCGATCCGTTGCGCGCGGAGCCGGACGTCACGGTCGAGCTGGTGCCGCCGGGCCGGCCGCTGCCGGGCGACGCCGACCTCGTGATCCTGCCCGGCTCGAAATCGACGATCGCCGACCTTGCCCTCCTTCGGGCCGAAGGCTGGGACATCGACCTGCGGGCGCATCTGCGGCGCGGCGGCTGGGTGCTGGGGCTGTGCGGCGGCTATCAGATGCTGGGCCGCCGCCTGTCCGATCCGGCGGGCATCGAGGGGCCGGCCGGCGCGGTCGAGGGGCTGGGCCTGCTTGCCGTCGAGACCGAACTTGCCGGCGACAAGACGCTGCGCGCGGTCCGCGGCCGCGACCTCGCCACCGGCGAGCCGGTTGCCGGCTACGAGATGCATATCGGCCGCACCCACGGGCCGGCGCTCGCGCGGCCGATGCTTCACCTCGCCGAGGACGGCGGCGAGCGCCCGGAAGGCGCGCGGTCGGCTGACGGCCGCGTGCTCGGCTGCTACGTCCACGGGCTGTTCGCCGCCGACGGATTCCGTCATGCCTTTCTCGACCGAATCCGACGCCGGGCGGTAAGCGGCATCGCCTATGAACGCGAGGTGGAGGCGACCCTGGACGCGCTGGCCGACCACCTCGCTGCGCATCTCGACCTCGACCGCATCCTGGAGATCGCCCGTGCTGATTGAAGTCGGTTCACCACAGAGGCACAGAGGCACAGGGGAAAGATTTGCTCCCCGTGTCTCTCTGCGTCCGTGGTTCCTATACGGCCGCGGCCAGGGCGATGAGCGCCGCCTGCAGGATGCAGGCGGCGAGATAGAGGCGCAGGGCGCGGCGGATGTCCTCGGCCGTTGCTTCTGTTCGCCCGCCGGCGCCCATCCAGGCGTCCTCGACGGTTCTGCCGCCGTAGCGGCGCGGCCCGGCGATGGCGAGGCCGAGCGCGCCGGCCATCGCCGCTTCCTGCCAGCCGGCGTTGGGCGAACGGTGTTTCGGCGCGTCGCGTCGCATGGCATGCAGCGCCTTGCCGGCCCGGGCACCCGGCAGCATCAGGGCCGCTGCCACGATCAGCAGCCCGGCGAGGCGCGCCGGCACCAGATTGACGAGGTCGTCGAGCCGCGCCGCGGCCCAGCCGAAGGCTTCATGGCGTGGCGTGCGGTGGCCGATCATGCTGTCGGCGGTGTTCACCGCCTTGTAGGCAAGCAGGCCCGGCAGGCCGAACAGCGCCGCCCAGAACAGCGGCGCCACGACGCCGTCGGAGAAGTTCTCGGCGAGCGACTCGATGGCGGCGCGGGCGACGCCGGCGTCGTCGAGGCTCTCCGGATCGCGTCCGACGATCAGCGACACCGCCTTGCGGCCGCCTTCGAGGCCACCTTGCTCGAGGCCCTGGGCCACGGCGGCGACATGGTCGTAGAGGCTCTTCTGGGCGACGAGGCTGCTCATCGCCAGCCCCTCAAGCACCCAGCCGAAGGGCAGGTGCGCGAAGGCGGCGGAGAGAATCCAGCCCGTCGCTACGGCGGCCCCGACCAGGATCAGCACGGCAAGCGCGCCGGCGCCGCGGCGTGCGACGTTCGCTGCCGTCTCGCGGTTCAGGCGACGGTCCAGCCAATCGATGCCCCGGCCGAGGATGACGACTGGATGGGGCAGGGCGCGATAAAGCCAGGGCGGGTCGCCCAGGATCGCGTCGAAGGCGATCGCCAGAAGAAGAATGAGCAGCGGATCAGGGCCGGCGGTCGCGGGCGCAAGCATGGTGCGGAGCATGAGCAGCTATTCCGGCTCGCGTCAACGCGCACCCCGCTTCCCCATGCGCTTCACCGCGCTCGCATACAGGAGACTCGGAGATGAACAGGATCGGTGTGATGGTCTGCGGCCACGGCAGCCGCGATGTCGAGGCGGTGCGGGAGTTCGCGGCGGTCGCGGCCGGGATCGCTGAACGGCTGCCGCAATATCCGGTGAGCAGCGGATTCCTCGAATTCGCCCGGCCGATCATCCGCGACGGGCTGGACGAACTGCGCGCGAAGGGGGTGACGCGGATCCTCGCCGTGCCGGGCATGCTGCTCGCCGCCGGCCATGCCAAGAACGACATTCCCTCCGTGCTCAACACCTACCAGGCGCAGCATCCGGGGCTGCGGATCGACTACGGCCGCGAGCTCGCCGTCGAGCTCAAGCTGCTGCGCGCCGCCCGCGATCGGATCGAGGAGGCGGAGCGGTCCGCCACCCGCGCGGTGCCACGAGAGGAAACCCTGCTGGTCGTGGTCGGTCGCGGCACCTCCGATCCCGATGCCAATTCCAACATCTCGAAGGTCGCGCGCATGTTGTGGGAGGGCATGGGCTTCGGCTGGACAGAGGTCTGCTACAGCGGCGTCACCTTCCCGCTGGTGGCGCCCGGTCTCGAGCATGCGGTGAAGCTCGGCTACCGGCGGATCATCGTCTTCCCCTATTTCCTCTTCACCGGCGTTCTGGTGAAGCGCATCTACCGGATCACCGACCAGATCGCGGCCCGCCATCCGGAGATCGAGTTCCTGAAGGCCGGCTATCTGAACGACCATCCGCTCGTGCTCGACACCTTCGCCGAGCGAGTGGAGGAGATCCTCCAGGGCCAGAACAACATGAACTGCCAGCTCTGCAAGTATCGCGAGCAGGTGTTGGGCTTCGAGGCCGAGGTGGGGTGGCCGCAGGAAAGCCATCACCACCACGTCGAGGGGATCGGCACCGACGCCGACCGCGCGGCGCACGACCATCATCACCATCACCACGACGGGCACCACCATCACCACGATCACGGCCATCATCACCATGGCCACGACCATCATCACCATGGTCATCACCATCATCACGAGCATCGGCATCCGCCGCATCCCCATGCCGACCACCCGCATGGGCCGCAGCGGCGCAATCCCGACGCGGCGGAGTGAGACGATGGCAGATAGACGAGCGGCCGCTCCCCCCTCCCGAACCCTCCCCCGCAAGGGGGGAGGGAACAGTTTTGGTGCCATCGGCGAAGAAAGAGCACCCACCCCCTCGACGGGGGAGGGTTGGGGAGGGGGTGAAGCACCCGATGTCCGCCGATATCTCCGCGATCCCGACGCGATCTACCGGCGCTCCTTCGCGCTCATCCGCGAGGAGGCGAAGCTCGACCACCTGCCGCCCGCGATCGCGGAGATCGCGGTGCGGCTCATCCACGCTTGCGGCATGCCGGACATTGCCGCCGATCTCGCCTTCACGTCCGATCTGGCGGAGGCGGCGCGGGCGGCGCTCGCCGACGGCGCGCCGATCTTCTGTGACGCCGCGATGGTCGCCTCCGGCATCCTCCGGCGACGCCTGCCCGCCGCGAACGACGTGGTCTGCACGCTGGACGACCCGCGCGTCCCGGACCTCGCACGGACGCTCCGGACGACGCGCTCGGCCGCCGCGGTCGAGCTGTGGCGCGACCGGCTGGCCGGCTCCGTGGCCGCCATCGGCAACGCGCCGACGGCTCTCTTCCGCCTCCTCGAGATCGTCGAGGCGGGCGGGCCGCGCCCGGCGGCGATCCTCGCCTTTCCGGTCGGGTTCGTCGGCGCGGCGGAATCGAAGGACGCGCTGATCGCGGCGGATCTGGGTATCCCCTATCTGACGCTGCGCGGCCGGCGCGGCGGCAGCGCCCTTGCCGCCGCGGCGGTCAACGCCCTGATCCTGAGGCAAGAGGGCGAGGTGCCATGACCGGACGCTGGTTGTCCATCGTCGGCCTGGGCGAGGACGGGCTGGAGGGATTGTCCCCGGTCGCCCGCGGCCTCGTCGATCGGGCAGAGGTCCTGGTCGGCGGGACCCGCCATCTGGCGATGGTGCCCGAGAACGGCGCCGTCGAGCGCATGACCTGGGCCTCGCCGCTGCGGCTGACCATCGAGGAGATCCTGCGCCGGCGCGGCCGGCGGGTGGTCGTCCTCGCGACAGGCGACCCCATGTGGTACGGCATCGGCGTGACCCTCGCCCGCGCGGTGCCGCCCGCAGAGATGCTGATTCTGCCGGTCGCCTCCGCCTTCGGCCTCGCCTGCGCGCGCCTCGGCTGGCCACTCGCGGAGGTCGAGTGCCTAACGCTGCACGGCCGGCCGCTGGCGCTGCTTAACGGCGTGGTCGCGCCGGGTGCGCGCCTGCTCCTGCTGAGCAATGACGGCACCACCCCGGCCGAAGTCGCCAGGGCCTTGACCGCCCTTGGCTACGGGCCGAGCCGTCTGGTCGCGCTGGAGCATATGGGGGGCGCGAAGGAAAGACAGGTGGAAGCCACCGCCGAAAGCTGGGCGGCGGAGCGCGTCGCCGACCTCAACACCCTCGCCGTCGAATGCGTCGCGGCCGGGCCGGAGGCCTTCGTCCGTCCGCGCGTGCCGGGACTGCCCGACGAGGCCTTCATCCATGACGGGCAGCTCACCAAGCGCGAGATCCGCGCGGCGACGCTTGCGGCGCTGGCGCCGCTGCCGGGGCAGCGCCTGTGGGACGTCGGCGCCGGCTGCGGCTCGGTCGCCATCGAATGGCTGCGCTGCGGCCGCTCGCTCCGCGCTGTCGCCGTGGAGCGGGAGGCTAGGCGCGCCGCGATGATCGCGGAGAACGCCGCGGCCCTCGGCGTGCCGCAGCTCGAGATCGTCACAGGCGAGGCGCCGGCCGCACTGGCCGACCTGCCCGCGCCCGACGCTGTCTTCATCGGCGGCGGGGTGACGGCTCCCGGTCTGGCCGAGCGCTGCTGGGAGGTGCTGCCGCGCGGCGGCCGACTGGTGGCGAACGCCGTGACGGTCGAGGGGGAGGCGCGGCTGATCGCCCTGCGCGCGGCGATCGGCGGCACCCTGACCCGCCTCGCCGTGAGCCGTGCCGAGCCCGTTGGTCCGTTCACCGGTTGGCGACCGCTGCGGCCGGTGACCCAGCTCGCGGCGGCGAAACCATGAGCGGCACCGTGTGGGGGCTCGGCGTCGGGCCGGGTGATCCGGAGTTGCTGACCCTCAAGGCACTGCGCTTGCTGCGCGCGGCGCCGGTCATCGCCTATCCGGCGCCGGAGACCGGCGACAGCTTCGCGCGGTCCATTGTCGCGCCGCATCTGCCCGGCGGGCAGGAGGAGATCGCCATCCGCATGCCGATCGGTGACGGCCGCTTCCCGAAGGACGAGATTTATGACCGCGCCGCCGAGCGCATCGCCGATCACGCGGCCGCCGGGCGCGACGTCGCGGTGCTGTGCGAGGGCGACCCGTTCTTCTACGGCTCCTTCCTCTATCTCTACGCCCGGCTGGTCGAGCGCTGCCCGGTGCGGGTCGTGCCCGGCGTTTCCTCGCTGATGGCCTGCGCCGATGCCTGCGGCGCGCCGCTCGCCGCCCGCAACGACACGCTGACGGTGATCCCGGCGCCGCTGCCGGAGGACGCGCTCGCGGCGCGGCTCGCCGCCGGCGACGCGGCGGCGATCATCAAGGTGGGGCGCCATCTCGGCAAGCTGCGCCGCGTGCTCGACTCGCTGGGGATGCTCGACCGTGCCCGCTACGTCGAGCGCGCGACTCTGGACGCGCAGCGCATCCTCCCGCTGGCTGAGGTGAGCGGCGACGCCGCGCCCTACTTCTCCATGGTGCTCGTGCACAGCCGCGGCGAGGCCTGGCGATGACCCTGGCGATGACGGCGGCCGCGGTCGTGGTGCTGGGCCCGAGCGGCCTCGCGACGGCGCGGCGCATCGCCGCTGCGCTACCGGGCTCGGCCCTGCACGGCTTCGCGCCGCGCGTGGCGGAGGCCGGGATCACCTTCACCGACACGGCCGGGCATCTGCGCGAGCTGTTTGCCGCCGGCAAGCCGATCGTCGGGATCTGCGCCGCCGGCGTGCTGATCCGCAGCCTGGCGCCGCTGCTGACCGACAAGCGGACGGAGCCGCCGGTCGTCGCCGTGGCGGAGGACGGCAGCGCGGCGGTACCGCTGCTCGGCGGCCATCGCGGGGCGAACGATCTCGCCCGGCGGATCGCCGAGACGCTGGGCGGCATCGCCGCGGTGACGACGGCGGGAGACCGCCGCTTCGGCCTCGCCCTCGACGAGCCGCCGCCCGGCTGGCGCCTCGCCGACGAGGCGGCGGTGAAGCCGGTCACGGCGGCGCTGCTCGCCGGCGAGCCGGTCGGGCTCTCGATCGAAGCGGCGGAGCCGGATTGCGGCTGGCTGCGGAGCGCACCCTTCCTCGAGTTACCGGTCACCCCCTCCCATCCCTCCCTCGTCGAGGGGGAGGGATGGGGAGGGGGGGAGGCGCGGCCCCGCGTCTTCGTTACCGACCGTAACGTCGTCCCCGGCCTTCACACGCTCGTCCTGCACCCGGCGACGCTCGTCCTCGGCGTGGGCTGCGAGCGACTCGCCCCGCCGGAGGAACTGATCGAACTGGCGCGGCGCTGCCTGGAGGAGGCGGGCTTGGCGCCGCGGTCGGTTGCCTGCGTCGCGTCCATCGCCCTCAAGGCGGCGGAGCCGGCGGTCCACGCCCTGGCGGCGGAACTCGGCGTCCCGGCGCGGTTCTTCGACGCGGAGACGCTGGAGGCCGAGGTGCCGCGCCTCGCCAACCCCTCCGACCTCGTGTTCCGCGAGACGGGGTGCCACGGCGTCGCCGAGGGCGCGGCGCTCGCCGCCGTCGGCCCGGCGGGGGCGCTGGTCCTGCCGAAGCGGCGGAGTGAGAGAACCACCTGTGCCATCGCCCGCAGCCCCCGGATCGTCGATCCGGCCACCGTCGGCCGGGCGCGGGGCCGGCTCGCTATCGTCGGGATCGGCCCGGGCGAGGCCGACGGGCGCACCGCGGCGGCTGACGCCGCGCTGCGGGCGGCGACCGACCTCGTCGGCTATCGCCTCTATCTCGATCTGCTCGGCGACGCGGCGCGGGGCAAGGCGCTGCATGGCTACGAGCTCGGCGAGGAGACGGCACGGGTCCGCGCGGCGCTCGACCTCGCCGCCGAGGGCCGCGCGGTGGCGCTCGTCTCCTCGGGCGATGCCGGCATCTATGCCATGGCGAGTCTCGTCTTCGAGCTGATCGAGCGCGGCGGCAGGCCGGACTGGGAACGGATCGAGATCCTCGGCGTCCCCGGCATCTCGGCGATGCAGGCGGCGGCGGCGCGGCTTGGCGCGCCGCTCGGCCACGACTTCTGCGCCATATCGCTTTCCGACCTGCTGACGCCCTGGCCGGTCATCGAGCGGCGCCTCAGGGCGGCGGCGGAGGGGGACTTCGTCGTGGCGCTCTACAACCCGGTGTCGCAGCGCCGCCGCAGCCAGCTCGTCGCCGCCCGCGACATCCTGCTGGCGAAGCGTCCGCCGGAAACGCCGGTGGCGCTCGCCCGCAATCTCGGCCGCGCCGGCGAGCGGGTGACGGTGACGACGCTGGGCGCGCTCGACCCCAGCCAGGTGGACATGCTGACGGTCGTGCTGATCGGCAGCACCGCCACCCGGACCGTGCCGCGCCCCGACGGCGGCGCCTGGGTCTACACGCCGCGCGGCTATGAGCGAAAGAGCGGGGAGCGAAAGAACGGGGAGGGGACATGACCGTCCACTTCATCGGCGCCGGGCCCGGGGACCCGGACCTCATCACCGTGCGCGGGCGCGACCTGATCGCCCGCTGCCCGGTCGTGCTCTATGCCGGCTCGCTGGTGCCTCCGCAGGTGGTAGCGCATGCCCCCGCCGGCGCCACGGTGATCGACACCGCACCGCTCACCCTCGACGAGATCCTCGCCCACATGCAGGCCGCGCACGAGGCGGGAAAGGACGTGGCGCGCGTTCATTCCGGCGACCCTTCGCTCTACGGCGCCATCGCCGAGCAGATGCGCCGGCTCGACGCGCTCGGGATTCCCTATGACGTGACGCCCGGCGTGCCCGCCTACGCCGCCGCTGCGGCCGTGCTCAAGACCGAGCTGACCCTGCCGGAGGTGAGCCAGACGGTGATCCTGACGCGCACGGAGGGCAAGGCCTCGCCGATGCCGCCGGGCGAAGACCTGGCGACCCTCGGCGCCTCGGGCGCCACCCTGGCGATCCACCTTTCGGTCCGCAACATTCATCGGGTCGTGAGCGAGCTGACGCCGCGCTACGGCGCCGACTGTCCGGTCGTGGTCGTCTACCGCGTCGGCTGGCCGGACCAGCGGGTGATCCGCGGCACGCTCGCCACCATCCGCGGCCTCGTCAAGGCGGCCAAGATCACCCGCACCGCCCTCATCTTCGTCGGCCGCGTCTTCGACAACCGGGACTTCACGGACAGCCGCCTCTACCACGCCGACCACCGCCACATCCTGCGCCCCGGGCCCAAGGCGAAGGCCCGGGCGGCGATGCCGTCACCGGCGAAGGAGGAATGAATCGGCGTCCCGGCGCTGTTCCCAGCCCGCGCGTTCCAGCGCCGGGGTGTCATCCTCCGCCTGCGGGTACCCAAGGCACAGATAGCCGATGAAGGACCAGTCGGCGGGCACATCGAGGATCGCGGCGATCCGCTCCGGGTCAAGGATGGAGACCCAGCCCAGTCCGATGCCTTCGGCGCGGGCCGCGAGCCACAGGGTGTGAATGGCCGTCACGACGGAATACTCGATCATTTCCGGCATCGTGCGGCGGCCGAGGCCGTGCCCCTGCGCGGTCAACCGGTCGGCGAAGACGGCGAGCTGCAGCGGCGCCTCGTCGAGCCCGGCGAGCTTGAGGCGGGCATAGAGCCCGGCGCGCTCGCCCGTGTAATCGGCCAGGGCCTCTGCGTTGCAGGCTTCGAAATTGTCCCGCACCGCTTGGCGCCGCGCCGGGTCGGCCACCTCGACGAACCGCCAGGGCTGGCTCAGGCCGACCGATGGCGCGAGGCAGGCCAGTTCCACCAGACGCTCCAGCGTTCCATCCGGCAGCGGATCCGGTCGGAACCGCCGCACGTCGCGGCGCCAGACGAGCAGGTCACGGAGGCGCGCCCGGAACGCACTGTCGAACACGGCCGAACCCGGCATGAGCGTGTCTCTCTCCCATCATCTCCGGCGGCACAACGGCCGGCCGGTCGCGCGGGCACCATACAGCGCAGCGCGGCGGTTGATAATCCTTCCGCGGCGGTCTTCGCGCTGTTCGCGACCTTCGCGGGATTCAGGCGCCGCTGCGCGCCGATCGAATCCGGACCTCCGAGATCGACAGGCGGGACCGGCCGCGACTATCATGCGAGCGCCGGAGCACTGCCCGGGCTCGATTCATGCGGCTCAAGACGGCGTATTTCTTCGCGATTCTGTTCAACGCCCTGGCGCTTGTTCCCGCCGGCGCGCATTTATTCGCGCTGCCGAACAAGATCGGCCTGCCTCAGGAACAGTATTTCGTCGCGCAGGGCGTCTATCGCGGCTGGGCCCTGTTCGGTATCGTCATTGTCGCGGCCCTCCTTGCCAATCTTGCGCTGGTCGTCATGCTTCGGCGGCGGCGCGCGCCGTTCCTGTGGGCGCTCGTCGCCCTGCTCGCGATCGTCGGCACCCAGATCATTTTCTGGACCTGGACCTATCCGGCCAACCAGGCGACGGCGAACTGGACGCAAGTGCCGGACAATTGGCGCGCGCTGCGCGACCAGTGGGAGTACGCGCACGCCGCGGGTGCCGTGCTGAATCTGATAGCACTCGCCGCCGCGGTCCTTTCGCTCCTGACGGCGGCGCGATGGACAAGCGAACCTCGGTGAACGAACCCTGGGGATGATGCCCGGTATCGCCGCAACGCGACCGTGTCAGGCCAGTTGCGCCTCGATCCAGGCGAGCGCCGCCTCGACCGTGCTGACCACCGTCTCCGGCCGCTCGGTGGGCGGTAGGGTCGGGCGGCGGAGCAGGATCACCGGCAGGCCCAGGGCCCGGGCCGCCGCGATCTTGCCGTAGGTCGCGTCGCCGCCGCTGTTCTTCGCAACGACCACGTCAATTCCGTGCCTCTCCAGCAGGCGCAGCTCCTTCGCCGCCGAGAAGGGGCCGCGGCCGAGGACGACCTCGTAGTTTGCCAGCGGCAGGCGTTCCTTCGGCGCCTCGATGAGGCGGACCAGGAACCAGACCTGCGGCAGGCCGGCGAAGGGCAGCAGCTCGCCGGCACCGACCGTGAGGAAGGCCCGCGCGCCCAGCTTCGGGACCGTTGCCGCAGCGTCGGCCAGCGTGCCCACCTCGTACCAGACGTCGTCGGGATGCGGGTCCCAGGCAGGGCGCTCCAGCCGCAGCAGCGGAACTTCGGCCGACCAGCAGGCGATGGTCGCGTTGCGGGTGATCTGCTGCGCGAAGGGGTGGGTCGCATCGACGACCAGGTCGATCGACTCGTCGCGGATGTAGTCGAGCAGCCCCTGCAGTCCGCCGAACCCGCCGATCCGCACCGTGCCGGGCGGCCGGTTGGGTGCCTCCGTCCGGCCGGCGAGCGAGGTGATCGGCTCGATCCGCTCATGCCCCGAAAGGGCCTCGGCCAGCGCCGCGGCCTCCCCGGTGCCGCCGAGAATCAGCAGGCGCCGCCGCGCGGCGGCCCTTGTGCCTCCGGCGCGCTCGGTGTCTACGGGATTCGATAGCTTCGGCATGCGATCTTCGGCCTCCAACCCGGTTGACGGCCGATAAACCGATCGGCGGAAGCGGTCGTTCCGCTGCGCGGCCGACATGTGCGGATCAAGGGCGCGGCGGTCCGATCACCCCATTTCAGCAGAATCCGGCGCGGCCGACCAGAGTGCCTTGGCGGTCGAAGATCACGACCTCGATCGCGACTTTGCCCTCGACGAGGTCGCCCGCCAGTGCCTGCGCCTGCCGCGCCACATGGTCCGCCAGCGGCAGGCCTGCGGCCGCGGCGTCGGCGAGGATCTCGTTCGCGGTGTTGGCGCGGCGCGCGGCCGCCACCTGTGAGGGCGGTGCGCCCAGGGCCTCCAGCGCGGCGGCCAGCGCGTCGCGGTCGATCTGGCTGCGTCCCGAATGCAGGTCCATGCAGCCCACCGCTAGCTTGGAGATCTTCGCGAATCCGCCGCCCAGCGTGAGGCGGGGGATCGGGTGGCGCCGCAGGTATTTCAGCATGCCGCCGGCGAAATCGCCCATGTCGATGAAGGCGAAGTCCGGCAGGTCGTAGAGGCGCTTCACGCCGGCCTCGGATGTCGATCCGGTGCAGGCGGCGGCGTGTTCCACGCCGTTCGCCCGGCAGACGTCGATGCCGCGATGGATCGAGGCGATCCAGGCCGAGCAGGAATAGGGGTGCACGATCCCGGTCGTCCCCAGGATCGACAGCCCGCCGAGGATGCCGAGCCGGCTGTTCCAGGTGTGCCGCGCCATCTCGGCGCCGCCGGGGATGGCAATGGTGATTTCGACATCGGGGAGGATGCCTTGCGCGGCGGCGATCTGCTGCACCGCCTCGCTCATCATTCGCCGCGGCACCGGGTTGATGGCCGGCTCGCCGACCGCGAGCGGCAGGCCGGGCTTGGTGACCGTGCCGACGCCCTCGCCGGCCCTGAAGACGACGCCGCTGCCGGGCGCGCCGCGGCGCACCGTGGCGAGGACGAGCGCGCCATGCGTCACGTCCGGGTCGTCGCCGGCGTCCTTGATGACGCCGGCGGTGGCGGCGTCGCCCTCCAGGCTCTCGTGCGCGAGCGCGAAGCTCGGCCGCTCGCCCTTCGGCAGGGTGATCGTGACCGGGTCCGGGAACGTGCCGGTCAGCAGCGCCGTGTAGGCGGCGGTGGTCGCCGCCGTCGCGCAGGCGCCGGTCGTCCAGCCGCGGCGCAAAGGCCCTTCCGGTTTTCGTGCCATGCCGCGAATAGTAGGGGCGAATGTCTCAATTTGGCTAGTCGGCGACGGCGAGGCTCGCATAATGGCGACATGGAGAACCTTTCGCCCGCCCTTCCGTCGCTACCCTCGCTGGAGCCGGGCTGGGTCTGGCTGACCGGCGCCGGCCCCGGCGATCCCGGCCTCCTGACCCTGCTCGCCCTGCGCGGGCTGGGCCAGGCGGACGTGATCGTCTACGACGCGCTGGTCGGCCCCGAGATCCTGAACCTGGCGCGCCCCGGCGCTGTCCTCGAATATGCGGGCAAGCGCGGCGGCAAGCCCTCGGCGAAGCAGCCGGACATCTCCCGCCGGCTCGTCCAGCTCGCGCGCGACGGCAAGCGCGTGCTGCGCCTCAAGGGCGGCGACCCCTTCGTGTTCGGCCGGGGCGGTGAGGAGGCCCTGACGCTGGTGGAGGCCGGGGTGCCGTTCCGCGTGGTGCCGGGCATCAGCGCCGGGATCGGCGGCCTTGCCTATGCCGGAATTCCCGTGACCCATCGCGACGTCAACTCGGCGGTCGCCTTCGTCACCGGTCACGACACCAACGGGATCGTCCCCGACTCCGTCGACTGGAACGCGCTTGCCCGCGGCGCGCCGGTGCTGGTGCTCTACATGGCGCTGAAGCACATCGCGACGATCGCCGAACGGCTCCGCGCCGCCGGGCGCCGCGGTGACGAGCCGGTGGCGGTGGTCAGCCGCGCCACGACGGCGGGGCAGCGGGTGCTGGAGACGACGCTCGACGCCTGCGCCGCGGCGGTGGCCGACAGCGGCATCGAGCCGCCGGCCCTCGTCGTGGTCGGCGAGGTGGTGCGCCTGCGCGCGGCCCTCGACTGGCTGGGCGCGCTTGACGGCCGAGCCCTGGTGCCGGACCCGCTCCAGCGGCGCGGCCGCAGCGAGGCTGGGTGAGAGTGGCGATGGGCGCGCAAGCCGCCGGGATCTCGACCCTATCCCCTTCCGCAAACGGGGCGGCGATGCCGGCCGGGCCCGGCCTCATCATTGCGGCGCCCGCCTCGGGCAGCGGAAAGACGACCGTCACCCTGGCGCTGCTGAGGCGCTTCCGCCGCGACGGGGTGGCGGTGGCGTCCTTCAAGATCGGGCCCGATTACATCGACCCCGGATTTCACGCCGCGGCGAGCGGGCGGGATTGCCCGAACCTCGATCCCTGGGCGATGCGGCCGGCGACGGTCGCGCGCCTGCTGCGGTCGGTTCAGGACGGCGCGGAACTCGTCCTCGGCGAAGGCGTGATGGGGCTGTTCGACGGCGCGGTGGACGGCACCGGATCGACCGCCGACGTTGCGGCGCTGACCGGCTGGCCGGTGGTGCTGGTGGTCGATGTGCGTGGCCAGGCGGCCTCGGCCGCCGCGCTCCTGCGTGGCTTCGCTGGGCACCGGGCGGACGTCCATGTGGCCGGGGTGATCTTCAACCGGGTCGGCGGACCAGCGCACGCCGCCTTGCTGCGTCGCGCGGTCGCGCCGCTCGGGATCCCGGTCTTGGGCTGCCTGCCGCGGTCGGACGACCTCACCTTGCCGGAGCGCCATCTCGGCCTCGTCCCGGCGGGCGAACGCGCCGATCTTGCGGCCTTTCTGGAGCGCGCGGCGGAGCGGGTGGCGGAGCATCTCGACCTGCCGGCGCTGCGCGCCCTGGCGACGCCGCCGCGTCTTCCGCCGGAGGGCGGCAGGGGAGAGGCGGAGGGCCTGCCGCCCCTGGGGCAGCGGATCGCCGTCGCCCGCGACGCCGCCTTCGCCTTCGCCTATCCGGCGTTGCTCGAAGGGTGGCGCGCGGCGGGCGCCGAGATCCGCTTCTTCTCGCCCCTGGCGGACGAGGCGCCGGCCGTGGACGCCGACGCGGTCTATCTCCCGGGAGGCTATCCGGAACTGCACGCCGGGCGCCTCGCGGGCAACGCCGCGTTCCTCGACGGGCTGCGCGGCGCGGCGGCGCGCGGCGCCACGGTCTTCGGCGAATGCGGCGGCTACATGGTGCTGGGCGCCGGCCTCGTCGACGCGGAGGGGCGGCGCCACGCCATGGCCGGGTTGCTGCCGCTGGAGACCTCCTTCGCCGAGCGGCGGCTGCATCTCGGCTACCGCCAGGCTCGGCTGTCCGGCGCCTGTGCCCTGGGCGCGGCCGGTCAGGGCTTCCGCGGCCACGAGTTCCACTATGCCTCCATTCTCGACGAAGGTTCCGGCGAGCCGCTGTTCGACTGCCGCGACGCCGCCGGCCGGGCGCTCGGCCCCGCGGGGCGCCGCCGCGGCGCGGTCTTCGGCTCCTTCGTCCATCTGATCGACCGGGCGGCCGAGTCGCCCGCCGGAGAGGCCCGATGACGCGGGTCTCGACGACGCGATTCGGCACGTCCGAACCGCCTTGCCCCGGCGGTCGAAAAGGGGCATGTTCACGCTGCCGGTCGGGCTTCCGGGCCTTGCGGCAGATTTCCGCGAAGCCGCTCTATCGTTAGGGGAGACACCATGCTGCATTCGGATCTGTCCTCGACCCGCCGCGCCGCTTCGGCGCAGGCCGCCGCCGGCCGTACCGTCGCCGTGCTGCCGGCCCTCCTTGCCGCCTTGTTCGGCGTCCTCATCCTGTGGGGCGTCGGGTTCGCCGGGGCGGACGTCCTCCACAATGCCGCCCATGACGGGCGCCACGCCTTCGCCTTCCCCTGCCACTGAGCGGCGGCTGACGTCGGAGGCCCTTCGATGTTCCGCAGGATCGTTTTCGTCGCCGCGCTCGCCGGCCTGATCGCCGGCGTCTTCGTGACCGCGGCGCAGGCGGTGCGCGTCATTCCGCTGATCCTTGAGGCCGAGACCTACGAGGCGAGCGCCCCCGCTTCCGACCACACCCATGGCGCTGTGCATGACCACGACCACGCCGCTGCCCACGGTGACGCCCATGGGGCGGCGGCCGGGGCGCACCACCACGGCGAGGATGCCTGGGCGCCGGAGGACGGGGTGGAGCGCATGGCCTATACGCTGCTCACGAACGTGCTCGCGAGCATCGGCTTCGGCCTGCTGCTCGCCGCCGCTTTCGCCCTGCGCGGCGGGGCCGACTGGCGCAGCGGCCTCTACTGGGGCCTGGCGGGATTCGCCACCTTCACCCTGGCCCCGGCCCTCGGTCTGCCGCCGGAGATTCCGGGCGCCGAGGCGGCGCCGCTCCTCGACCGGCAGCTCTGGTGGGTCGGCGCGGTGCTGGCGACCGGCGGGGGGCTGGCCCTTCTGTTCCTGGTGCGGCGTCCGGTCTGGATGGCGGCGGGTGCGGCCCTTCTCGTTCTGCCGCACCTGATCGGCGCGCCGCAGCCTGAAACGCATGGCGGCCTCGCGCCCGAAAGCCTGGCGCGCGACTTCGTCGTCGCGGCGCTGGTCACGAGCTTCCTGTTCTGGCTGGTCCTCGGCTCGCTGACCGGCTTCTTCTACAAGCGGCTCGCCGCCGCCTGATCCCGGTTGCGTCCCTCCCCCGCGGCGCGGGGGAGGGAAGGGGCGGTTATCCCCCGCCGAGAAAGCCGAACAAACAACCCCATGCAAAGGCGGAAACGGCGCCTCGGGTATCGCGCCGGCAACGTTTGAGGGACCCCGCCGGCGACTCCGGCCGTGGGGAGCGTTTGCGTCTCTTGCCGCAAGGGAGGTCGGCGGTGCGCGGCAGACCGCTGGACCCGGACCCGGAACCCGCCGCTTCCCTCAGCGCAACTTGAAGGCGACGGGAACGACGAGCTCGAGCTCGGCCTGCTGCATGTTGTCCGGCATCGCCGGCACGGGCGACGCGCGCTGAATCATGGCCTTGACCTCGCGGTCCAGCGCGGGATAGCCGGAGCTCTTGACGATCTCGAACGACAGGACGCGGCCCTTCCTGTCGATCACGAACCGCAGGGTCGCCGTGCCTTCCTGGCGACGCAATTGGGCGCGCCGGGGATATTCCTTGTGCTGTTCCAGCCAGGCGCTCAGGATCGCCAGATATCCGGGATCCGCGCCCGGTTGGCCGCCGCCCGTGACGCTCTCACCGCTGCCGGCATCCGGGGCGGATCGGGTGCCGCTCCGGCCGCCGACGCCGGCCACCTGCGGCGGTACGGGGGCCGGATCTGGCTTCGCCTCGGCGGCGGGCGCGATCGCGGCCAGGGACTTCGGCGGCGGGGATGCGGTCGACGCCAGCGGGCGGGGCGCTTCCGGTTTGACGGGTGCCGGCGGCGGGGGGACGATCTCGCGGGGCGGCTCCGGCTCGGTCATCGCGACCACCGGCGCCTCGGCCACCTGCTCCACCGTCTCGACGGCTTCGACCGGCGGCACGGCCTCGGCCTCCACCGGTTCTGCCGGCGACACCGTCGGCTCGACGGGGGGCGCCACCTCTGTCGCGTCGACGGTCTCGACCGGTTCTGCGGCTTCGACCGTTTCGGCGGGCTCGACGGCTTCTACGGCATCCACCGTTTCAACGGGTTCGACGGCTTCGACCTCCTCAAGCTCCGGCGCGGTCGCCGTTACCTCGCCGCCCGGGGCGCCGCCCATGGGGCCGAGAGAGGCGACGATGCCGCCGACGCCCGCCGCGGCCGCGCCGCTCGGCTCGGCCTGGAACCGAAGAAGCATCAGGGCGACCGCGCAGCCATGCGCAAGCGCGGAGGCGGCGACGGCCCAGGATCCGACCGGGGCCCTCACGGCTCATTCTCCCGTCGTCGCGTCCGCAGCGCCATTGCCCGCGCCGTCGGAAGCGCCATGGGCAATGAGCGATACCTTCGCGAAGCCGGCTGTCGACACCTGGCCCATGATCGTCATGATCTGCCCATAGGACAGGCTTCGGTCCCCCCGCACATACACCACCGTCTCGGGGTCGGCGTTCGCTGCCAGCTCGGTCAACCGCGGCAACACGGCATCCGGCGCCAGCGCCTCCTCGCGGAGGAACACGCGGCCTTCTGCGTCGATGGTGACGATGATCGGCTCGCGCGGTTGTGCCAGCTTGGCGGCGCTGGTTTTCGGCAACTGTACGGGAACGCCGACCGTCATGAGGGGCGCGGCCACCATGAAGATGATCAGCAGAACCAGCATCACGTCGACGAGCGGCGTGACGTTGATCTCGGCCAGCGGGCGATAGCCCGAGTCGCCGCTGCCAGTGTCCAACGGAGCCATGCCCATCACTCGGCGGCCTCCGCCCGCGGGTGGGGGGCACCGCGCGCCATGCGGTTGCCCAGCGTTCCGACCGCCGCGTTCAGCCGTTGCGCCTGCCGGCCGAGGGCGGTTGAGATCTTGTTGTAGGCGATCACCGCCGGGATGGCCGCCACGAGGCCGAGCGCGGTCGCGAACAGCGCCTCGGCGATGCCCGGCGCCACCACGGCGAGGCTGGTGTCGTTCGACTGGGCGATTGCGGTGAAGCTGTTCATGATGCCCCAGACCGTCCCGAACAGCCCGACGAAGGGCGCCGCCGACCCGACGGTCGCCAGGAACGGCAGACCGGTTTCCATCTCGCGGAGCCCGGCCGACAGGGCGGCGCGCATGGCGCGTTCGATCCGCTCACGCCGTTCGGCGCGGCTTTCGTTGTCGGAGTGATCGCGCCATTCGGCGCAGCCGGCGGCGAGAATGGCCCCGGGCACGATCCCGAGCCCGTCCGGCCCCGGCATGCCGCCGCGGGCAACCGCCGCCTCGAACCGGCGGGTATCGCGCGCGAGCCGGGTCAGGCGCGCGGCCTTATCCAGGATCACCGCCCAGCAGGCGACGGACGCCAGCAGAAGCAGGATCATGACCCCCTTCACGATCGCGTCGGCCTGGAGAAAGAGCGCGATCATCGACAACTCGTCCCCGCCCGCCGGCGCGGTCAGGGTGGCGTCGAGCGAGGCCATCGTCTGGTCGTTCAGCTGTTGGTCCATGATTCGGTCGGCCCGGTCCGGCGATGGCGGCGACGCGGCTACTTCACGAACGCCACGGCGCCGCGCGAGGTCGCCTCGATGAGTTTCGTGCAATCGGCTCGGGCGCCGCTCTGGTCGACGCAGGCCATGACCTCGTTGACGAGCACCTGCCCGAGATCGGCGCAGCCGACGCCCTGGATATCAAAGAGCTTCACCGTTGTCTTCTCGGCCGGCAACGGGGCCGGATCGACCGCCATGCGCTTGGCGATCACGCCGCCGCCGTCGAACATGACGAGGTCGAGCTTGAACTCGGTGAAGGCGCTGCCGGTTCTGTTGTCGAAGACCAGATAGGCGCGGCAGCCATTCGCCACCGGCTCCAGCTTGTTCAACTCGATGCCCAGCGTACGCGGTTGCTGGGCCGATGCGGGCGTTGCCGCGATCGGCAGCAGGAGCGCGAGCGCCAGCATCGCCGGGCGGGTCAGGCCCATCGTCATCTCCTTCGCCGTATCGATGCCGGGGATGCCCCCGGGTGAGTCCAGGAGCTTATAGCAGCGAATCGACGCCATGGAAACGCGAATCATTCGCATTCGCAGTACGGCCCTCGCCCGAAACGGCCGGGAAAGGGCGCTTTTCTGCGGCGGACGCCTTCCCGTGGTAAACGGACCGCGCGGCCGTAGGGCGGGCCGGTTATCCGCTCGCCGTTATCTCGCGGTAGCGCCTGCGGACCTTCTGGGTGAGCGGGCCGGGCTCGCCGTTACCGATCGTTCGGTCCTCGATGCGCGCGAGCGGCGCGATCTCGACGAGGCTGTTCGTCAGGAAGGCCTCTTCGGCGCGGGCAAGGTCGCCGGCTTCGATGGGGGCTTCCTGGGCCGCGACGCCGAGGTCGCGGGCGAGGTCGAGGATCAGGGCGCGGGTGATTCCGGGCAGGAGGCCTTCCTCCGGCGGCGGCGTGCGGAGCGCGCCGTCGATCACCAGGAACAGGTTGCCGTGGCTGCCGCTCGCGACGCGGTCCTTCGTGTTGAGAAGGATGACCTCCTCGAAGCCGCGGGCGGCCGCTTCGCGCAGGGCGAGGACGTTGTCGAGATAGCCCAGCGTCTTGAGTCGCGCGGCGGGGGAGCGGTCGTTGCGGCGGATCGAGGCGATGGCGGCCTTGCGCGGGCGCGCCTCGGGCGCGGCATAGGCCGCGGCGGTGATCATCAGCGTCGGGGTCGGCTCGGGCGGCGGCAGCAGGCCGCGCGGCCCGGCGCCGCGGGTCAGCGTGACACGGATCGACGCATCGGATTCGGCGAGGCCGTTCGCCCGCAGAACCGCCGAAACCGCATCCGCAATCGCGGCGTCGGTCATGGGAACCGGGATGCCGAGGACCTCGGCCCCTGCCCGCAGCCGCGCGAGATGCGCGGCCAGCCGGAACGGACGGCCCCGATAGGCGCGCAGGGTCTCGAACAGCCCGTCGCCGAGCAGGAAGCCGCGGTCGGCCGGGTCGATGCGGGCCTCCGCCGGGTCGAGGAGCTTGCCGTTGAGGAAGATCACGCGGCGTCGTCCGGCCGCGCCTGCGCGGCCTCGATCCGCAGGAAGTTCTCGAGCAGGGCGTGGCCGTGCTCGGTCAGGACCGCCTCGGGGTGGAACTGCACGCCGAAGATCGGGAGATGCCGGTGGCGGAGCGCCATGATCTCGCCTTCTTCGCTCAACGCCGTCGCCTCCAGGCACTCCGGCAGGCCGTCCGCCGCGACCACCAGCGAATGGTAGCGGGTGATGCGGAGGGGGCTGGGCAGGCCGGCGAAGATGCCGTCGCCCCGGTGGCGGAGCAGGGAGGTCTTGCCGTGCATCGGCCGCTTTGCGCGAACGACCCGGCCGCCGAAGACCTGGCCGATGCACTGGTGGCCGAGGCAGACGCCGAGCAGCGGCACCGTCCCGCCGAAGCGGGCTATCACCGCGTTCGAGACCCCCGCCTCGTTCGGGGTGCAGGGGCCGGGCGAGACGACGATGTGCGACGGGGCAAGGCGCGCGACCTCGGCGAGCGACACGGCATCGTTGCGCGCCACCGCGCAGGGCCGGCCGAGCTCGCGGATGTAGCGCGCCAGGTTGTGGGCGAAGGAGTCGTAGTTGTCGATCAAAAGGACGGTCACGATGCGCCTCCGGCGCCGAGCGCCTCCTGCAGCGCCCGGGCCTTCGCCAGGGTTTCGTCGTACTCCGCGACCGGGTCGGAATCGGCGACGATGCCGCCGCCGGTCTGGAAGGTCAGCGTGCCGTCCTTGATGGTGTAGGTGCGGATGGTGATGCTGGTGTCCATCGATCCGTCGAAGCCGATATAGCCGATGCTGCCGCAATAGGGGCCACGGCGCGTCGGCTCCAGCTCGGCGATGATTTCCATCGCACGGATCTTCGGCGCGCCGGTGATCGATCCGCCGGGAAAGGTCGCGCGCAGAAGATCGACCGGTCCCATGCCCTCCCGCAATTCTCCTTCGACCACGGACACCAGATGGTGAACCGTGGCGAAGCTTTCGAGGGCGAAGAGCGCCGGCACCTTCACCGTGTGGTCGCGGCAGACGCGCGAGAGGTCGTTGCGCAGCAGGTCGACAATCATCAGGTTCTCGGCGCGGTCCTTCTCGCTCTCAGCGAGCTCGGCGGCGAGCGCCCGATCCTCGTCGGGCGTCGCGCCGCGCGGCCGCGTTCCCTTGATCGGCCGGGTCTCCACATGGCCGTCGCGAAGCCGCAGGAAGCGTTCCGGCGAGGCCGAGGCGATCACCGCGTCGCCGAAGTCGAGATAGGCGGCGAACGGCGCCGGGTTGCGGCGGCGCAGCGCGCAATAGAGGCCGAAGGGATCGGTGCCCGGCGGCAGCGCCGTCCGGAACCGCTGCGACAGGTTGGCCTGATAGATGTCGCCGGCATAGATGTACTCGATCACCCGGCGCACCATGGCGAGGTAGCGCTCGCGCGGGAGCTCCGGCGTGGCCGGCGGCAGCACGGGCCGGGCCGGTTCCGGCGGCGCGGCCGCCTCCAGGACCGACCGGCACCAGGCGAGTCGGTCGGCGGCGCGGCTCGCCCGGCCCTCGGCCGTCGTCTCCGGATGGCCGCTGGAGAAGATCCAGGCCCGACGGGCCTCGTGGTCGAAGGCGAGGGTCACGTCGTAGAAGCCGAGCAGCAGGTCCGGGAAGCCCTGGTCGTCCCGCGCGTGCGGCGGCAGGCGCTCCAGGTGCCGTGCCAGATCATAGGCGAAGTAGCCCGCCGCGCCGGTCTGGAAGGGCGGCAGCTCCGGCCGCGGCTCCACGGCGTAGGCGGACAGCAAGTCCTGGAGGACGGCGAAGGGGTCGCCGCGCGTCTCGATCTCGCCGCGCAGAATCCGCCCGTCGCGGCTGCGGAGCACCAGGAACGGATCGGCCGCGACGAAGGAGTAGCGGCCGATCGGCCCGCCGGGCAGGGCGCTGTCGAGGAAGACCGCGCCGGGCCGGCCGGCGAACCGCGCGAAGGCGTCGAGCGGATCGCGATAGGGGATCTCGTGGGCAAGAACGGCGACGGACATGGCTTCCCGGGCAGACGACTCCGAAGGGATACAGACCATCGACGGGCGGTCCGATCAATCCTTTCTTGAACCTTCGGGGGCGGCGTTCCCCCGGAGAATCCGAGGAGCGTCGTGGGGCAACACCGGCCGTCGCTGAAACGGTCCTTGTTCGAAAGGCGCGGGCAATCTCCGGAAAAGGGCGCCGTTGCGGGTTCAGGTCGATGCGCGCCTTCGCATCGACGGCCGTTCCGGCGAGGCTCTCAGGAGCCTGATTGGGCCCGCATCGCGCCGGGCGGATGTCCCATCACGCGCTTGAAGGCGCGGCTGAAGGCAGCCTGAGAGCCGTAGCCGAGCCGGTGGGCGGCGATTTCGATCGGCATGCGGTCCCGCCCGATCCACTGCGCCGCGAGCCGCATCCTGAGCTCGGTGAGGTAGCGGACCGGCGTCATGCCGGTGACCGCCAGGAAGCGGTCGGCGAAGACCGAGCGCGAGCTGCCCATTTCCGCGGCCAGTTCGGCCACGGTCCAGTTCCGTCCCGGATCGCGGTGCAAGGCGGCGATGACGCGGCCGAGGCGGGGATCGCGCAGGGCCGCGACCCAGCCGTTCGCATCCCCGCAGCCGCATTCGACCCAGGCCCGGACGATGAACGCCGATACGACATCGGCAAGCCGGGCGAGGATGCCGGCAAAGCCGGCGCGTTGGCCCCGCGCCTCGCGCTCCATCGCCTCCAGCATCGGCAGGATCTCGGGATAGCGCTCGAGGAGCGTGCTCACGAACATCACCTCGGGCATGAGCGCCACGAGCGGGTGCATGCCGCCCAGGTCGAATTCCATGCAGCCGCTAAAGATGAGGACGTCCGTCGACCGGCAGGCCTCGGCCGAACAGGCCCTGATGGCGCTCACGCTCTGGCAGAGCGGGGCGGCCTCGAAGGCGGTGACGTCGCGGCCGGCGGTGAGATCCGGCGCGGAGACGAGGTCGTGCACGCCGCCGCGCGGCAGAAGCACGGCATCGCCGGTGTTCATGGCGTGGATGGCCTCGCCGACGCCGCGCAGGAACACCGGACCGCGGGCGACGAAATGGAACTGCGCCCGCCCGTCCACGGTGCCGAAGCGTAGCCCGAAGGGTGGCGTGATCTCGATGCGGCGGTACTCGATCCCGACCAGGCGCATCCCCATGAGCAGCTCGCTCACGAGATCGGCCGGAATGCGCGTCCCCTGCGGAGCAGGGCGATTTTCAGACTTTCGATCAAGCATTTCGGATTTCATGACATAGACCGTCCGAAAAGTCCATCCTAGCTTTGCCGCGCTGCAAAACACTTCGCTTTGCGAAAGGGCTTACAAATGAGCGAATCCTTGCAACGGACGGACGGTGCGTGGGCGCGGGAGGAGCCCGCCTGGGGTGCCGTCGTTTCGATGGCGCTGGGCGTGTTCGGCCTGGTGACGGCGGAGTTTCTGCCGGCCAGCCTGCTCACGCCGATGGCGGGGGATCTCGGCATCACCGAAGGGATGGCGGGCCAGGCCGTAACCGCGACCGCCGTGGTGGCGTTCTTGACCAGCCTCCTGATCTCCGCCGCAACGCGACACATCGACCGGCGGCGCGTGCTCCTGGGCTTCTCGGTGCTCCTGGTCGGATCAAACCTCGTGGTCGCCTTGGCGCCCGGCCTGCCGCTCCTGCTTCTCGGGCGGGTGCTTCTTGGCATTGCGCTCGGCGGGTTCTGGGCGATGTCCGCGGCGATTGCCATGCGGCTCGTGCCCGAGGCGCTGGTGCCCCGGGCCTTGTCGATGATCTTCAGCGGCGTTTCCGCCGCGACGATCCTTGCCGCTCCCGTCGGCAGCTATCTTGGCGACATCGTCGGCTGGCGCAGCGTCTTCCTCCTCGCCGCGGGCTTGGGCTCCGTTGCGCTGGTCGCGCAGGTCGCCACGCTCCCCAGAATGGCGCCGAACGGCCTGACCCGTCTTCGGACGCTCGCCGACCTGCTCAAGCGGCCCGGTGTGGGGCTTGGCATGCTCGCCGTGATGCTGGTCTTCACCGGGCACTTCGCCTTCTTCACCTATATCCGCCCCTTCCTCGAGACCGTCACCGGTGTCGGGATCGGCGCGGTGTCCGCCATTCTCTTGGGTTTCGGGCTCGCCAATTTCCTCGGCACGCTCCTTGCCGGGCCGATGATCGAGCGCAGCCTGCGGCTGACGCTGCTGTCCATGCCGCTTCTGATGGGCCTCCTCGGACTCGCCCTCGTCGGCCTGGGCAACGCACCGATGGCGGATGCGGCGATGGTGGCGCTGTGGGGGCTCGCCTTCGGTGCCGTGCCGGTGGCCTGGTCCACCTGGCTCACCCGCACCGTTCCCGACCAGGCGGAAAGCGGGGGCGGCCTCATCGTTGCGGCGATCCAGCTCGCGATCTCGACCGGCGCGGCCGCCGGCGGCGCGGTGTTCGACCTGAGCGGCGCGACCGGGGTTTTCGTCTCCGCCGGTCTCATCCTCTTGCTGGCGGCTGTCATCATTGTCCTCGGCATCCGGCCCCGGGCGGTGGCGGCCGCGGCCTGAACCGGCCTTGGCGACGCCGCCGCCAATCCGCCGGCGAACGCAGGGACATGACCCTCGACGTCGGCCGCGGCGGTCTCGCAGCCAGCCTCCGATTTCCACCTTTTCCTGAGGAGAAAGACATGTCGCCACGCCAGACCACCAACCGCCGTATCGTGCTCAACGCCCGGCCGCAGGGCGCACCGACGCCGCGGGATTTCCGTCTCGAGGAAGTCCCGGTGCCGGCGCCCGGCGAAGGCCAGGTGCTGCTGCGCACGCTCTATCTCTCGCTCGATCCGTACATGCGCGGTCGCATGAACGAAGCGCCGTCCTATGCGCCCCCGCTCGAACTGGGCGAGCCGATGGTCGGCGGTACGGTCAACCGCGTGGTCGCTTCACGCAACCCGAAGTTCCGCGAAGGCGATCTGGTGCTGGGCCATGCCGGTTGGCAGGACTATGCATTGTCCGACGGCAGCGATCTTGCGCCGCTGGGCGACATGGCGCGTCCGTCCTACGCGCTGAGCGTGCTCGGCATGCCGGGATTCACCGCTTGGCACGGCCTGTTGAAGATCGGCGAGCCCAAGCCGGGCGAAACCGTGGTCGTGGCTGCGGCCAGCGGCGCGGTGGGTGCGGTGGTCGGGCAGATCGCCAAGCTCAAGGGCGCCCGCGCGGTCGGCATCGCCGGCGGTGAGGCCAAGTGTCGCCACGTGGTCGAGGAACTCGGCTTCGATGCCTGCATCGACCGTCGCGATCCGCGATTCGCCGCCAGGCTGGCGGCGGCATGCCCGGACGGCATCGACGTCTATTTCGAGAATGTCGGCGGCCCGGTCCTCGATGCCGTGCTGCCGTTGCTCAACATCGGAGCGCGGGTGCCGGTGTGCGGGTTGATCGCCCATTACAACGACAGCGACCTTCCACCCGGGCCGAACCGTCTGCCGCTGCTCATGTCGACGCTGCTGATCAGGCGCGTCCGCGCCCAAGGCTTCATCATTCTGGACCACTATGCCGACGAGTTCGCGGTGTTCTCCCGTGACATGAGCGAATGGGTGGCCGCAGGCAAGGTGAAGCTGCGCGAAGACGTTGTCGATGGCCTGGAGAACGCGCCCACGGCCTTCATCGGACTGCTCGAAGGCAGGAACTTCGGCAAGGTCGTCGTCCGCGTCGCGGACTGAGAGTGCCGAACGGACCCTCTCCAAGTCTGCGCCGCGGGCGGGCGGGCGCGACCCGGGAGGAAGCCCGCGGCCTGTCGCTTACGGACAAGAAGCGCGGTGAATCCGGGGCTGACATGGCGGCGCATTCTGCTATAGAGCCGGGGGACAGGTTCTTTGGGGAGCAGCAACACATGGTTCGACGCATCTTGACGGCCGGCGCGGCCGGCGCGGTGGTTCTGGCGGCGACGACGCCCGCCTTCGCGCATACCTATGGCGGTGCGCTGGGCGGCGGCTTCGCCCAGGGTTTCCTTCACCCGCTCGGCGGGCTGGATCACCTTCTCGCCATGGTCGCCGTCGGGATCTGGGCGGCGCAGCTGGGCGGCCGGGCGCTCGGGTTCGTGCCGGCGGCCTTCGTCGCCGCGATGGTGGGCGGCGGCATCGCCGGGATGGCGGGCTTCCCGCTGCCGATGGTCGAATTCGGCATCGCCGCCTCGGTGGTGTTGATGGGCGGGCTCATCGCGCTCGGCTCGCGGCTGTCGCTGCCGCTTGGCATGGCGCTGGTGGCGCTGTTCGCCGTCTTCCACGGCCACGCCCACGGGCTGGAGGCCCCGGCGGCGGCGAATCCGCTGCTCTACGGATTCGGCTTCGCGCTCGCCACGGCGCTGCTGCACGGGCTCGGCATCGGCCTCGCTCTGGCGGCGGGCCGTCTCGCCGCGGCACCCGCCCTGCGACTCGCCGGCGGTGCGATCGCCGCAAGCGGGCTGGCGCTGGCCGCCGGCGTCTGATCGGACGTTTCGGTTTCTTAGGCCCCCTTCCGAAAAGGGAAGGGGGCCTTCTTTTGCGGCGCTCAATCCCTTCTGCGACGGGGAGAAAGGACGCCCCTGCTTACAGCCACTCGTCCCGAAAGCCGTAATAGGCATAGGCCGCGCGCTGGTAGAGGCGGCGGAAGCGCGGGAAGGGGAAGAGGGGCAGCGGCTGGCTCAGCAGCGGGCCGGCGTCTGTCGCCTTGCCGGCGAGGCGGTCGGCGAGCAGCTTGCCGCAGAGCGTCGACAGGGCGACCCCCGTACCCGCATAGGCCAGCGCGTAATGCACCGTCGGGTCGTCGGTGGTTCCGAGATGCGGGTTCTTGTCATAGGCGACGCAGACCCAGCCGCGCCAGAAGAACTCGGTCTCGACGCTGGCGAGGGGCGGGAACATCTCGATGAACCGGCGCCGCATCCAGACCCTCTGCGTCCGGTTCGCCACCGGCGTATCGTTGATGCCGCCGCGCGCGCCGAACAGCACGCGGTTGTCGGGCAGCAGCCGGTAATAGAACAGCAGGTGGCGCGTGTCCCAGATCTTGAGGTAGGTCTTCCAGTTGACGGAGTCCCGCTCCGCCTCCGTCAGCGGCCGCGTCACGACGACGTTCGACAGCACCGGCAGCAGGCGGCCTGCCGTCGCCGGGCTCAGCGAATCGTTGGTGTAGCCGTTGGTCGCGATCACCACCTGGCGTGCGCGCACCGTGCCGCGCGGGGTGACCAGCAGATGGCGCTCGCCGTCGCGGCGCCATTCGGTGACCGGCGAGGCGCCGTGCAGCCGCGCGCCCCGGCGGTGCGCCGCCTGCGCGAGGCCGCGGGCATAGCGCAGGGGGTGCAGGGCGAATCCCTCGCCGTGCAGCAAGGCGCCGTGCGCCTCGCGGCTGACCAGGTGGTCGCGCTCCAGCTCGGCGCGGTCGAGGAGGCGGGCCTCAATCCCGAACAGGTCGCGGATCCGCCGGCCGCGCGCTTCCAACTCACGCAGGCGGTTCGGCTTGTGGGCGAGTTCGAGGCCGCCCTCCGGCGTCAACTCCGCCTCGATCGCTTCCTCGGTAACGATCGCCCGGACGGTGCGGACCGCCGTGCGCCCCATCTCGAACACCGCCTTCGCCCGTTCGAGACCCCAGCGCCGCACCCAGGTCTCGAAGTCCTCCTTGCCGACGCCGACCGAGCAGAAGCCGCCGTTGCGCCCGCTGCAGCCCCAGCCGAAGCGGTTGGCCTCCAGCACATGGGCGGCGACGCCGTGATCGCGGGCGAGATGATAGGCGGTGGACAGCCCGGTGTAGCCGCCGCCGATGATCGCGATCTCGACCTCCAGGTCCTCGGTAACCGGCCCGGCGCCGGACACCTCCTCACCGGCGGTCACGGCCCAATAGGAGCCGACATGCGGCGCTCCGGGCCGACCGAGATCGATCGGGCTAAGGGACATAGGCTATCACTCCAGACTGGCGAATGCTGCCACGAAGATATGCCCGAACGGGCAGGGGCGCGCCAGATCCAATGCGAAATGGTTCCGGAGCGGTGTCGAGCCTTCCGCTGGTCTTCGGTCAGCGGCCCGTGAAGCGGGCCGGACGCTTCTCCAGGAAGGCTGCCAGGCCCTCGCGGAAATCCGCCGTGCCCGCGGCTTTGGCCTGAAGGTCGGCTTCGAGGTTGAGCTGCTGGTCGAGGCTGCGGTTCGCCGCTCCGCCGATCGCCCGCTTGGTGAGGGCAAGCGCGCGGGTCGCCTGCGCCGCCAGGCGGCGGGCGAGCGCATCCGTTTCCGATGCCAGCGAGTCGTCGGGGACGCAGCGCCAGATCAGCCCCCAGGCCTCGGCCGTGGCCGCGGGCAGCGGATCCCCGAGAAGGGCCAGGCCCAGCGCCCGCGCCGGGCCGACGAGCCGCGGCAGGAAGAAGCTGCCGCCCGCGTCCGGGACGAGGCCGATGCGGCAGAAGGCCTGGACGAAGCTCGCCGACTGCGCGGCAAGCACCAGGTCGCAGGCCAGCGCAAGGCTGCAGCCGGCACCCGCGGCAACGCCGTTCACCGCGGCGATCACCGGCAGCTCGAGGCTGCGGAGGTCGCCGATCATCGGATTGTAGAACTTGTGCAGCAGCTCCGCCACCGACTCCGGACTGTCGAGCGCGCCCGGTTCCTGCAGGTCCTGGCCGGCGCAGAAGGCACGGCCGCTCCCCGTGATCACCAGAACCCGGATCGAGGAGTCGCTCTTGATCCTTTCGAACGCCTCGCGGATTTCCACCAGCATCACGCGGTTGAAGCTGTTCAACCGCTCCGGCCGGTTGAGGGTCAGGCGGGCGATGCCGTCGGCGGAGTCGAGAAGGATCGTTTGAAAGGCCATGGCCGGGCTCCGGTCGGGTTGCGTTGTGCAAGGTCAGCGGTCATGACATATAGAACCGCGGCGCGGCGCGAAACCATCGCGTCGCGCCGCGCTTGTTCGGGAATAGGTGTTCGGGGAGCAGGGCGGCGATGGCGGTCTGGCTGGTTGCGGCGGCGGTGAACGGGCTTATCGGGGTGGCAATGGGCGCGATCGCCGCGCATGGCATGCCGGGAGATCCCGACGCCCAGCGTCAGGCCTGGATGAACACCGCGGTTGCCTACCAGATGTGGCATGCGTTGGCGCTGCTTGCCGTGGGGCTCCTGGCG
This sequence comes from uncultured Rhodospirillaceae bacterium, assembly GCA_964551315.1. GTDB lineage: Bacteria > Pseudomonadota > Alphaproteobacteria > Dongiales > Dongiaceae > Virgifigura. The sequence goes on from CAZKCM010000006.1 coordinate 93,019, forward strand.
GCGGATGCGGAGGCGCCGCGGCGCGCCGCGCTGATCCTCGCGGGGACGGGATTCCTCGTCGGGATCGTGCTGTTCTCCGGGAGCCTGTACCTGCTGGCCCTCACCGATTTCCGCGGCCTCGTCTGGATCACGCCGATCGGCGGGAGCGCCTTCCTGCTCGGCTGGGTTGCCCTCGGCTGGCACGGGCTCGGCCGCTAGCGGCGGCGGACCGGGCGGTGTCCGTGTGCGTGTGCAGGTGATCGAACGCGTGGAAGCGTTGCGATCCTGACGCCCGACCCTGAGAAAAGAATGAGAAAAGAAACCGCCAATCCCGACGCCTTTTCCTCGCCGATAACCGCCGGCCCCTTGGGATAATCGACCTTCGAGACCTCGTTCGTCCCATTCGCGGGGGGCGGCGGTGCGGAATATTTGTTGCCGCGACGGGAACCAATGGCACCCGGGCCCGTTCTTGTCGGTCCGCCAAGCCGGCCGGCGGCGATTCGAACGCCGGCTATCGGACGCCGGGAGGGTGTCGCATGAGCAAGCACAAAGACCGCGATCGATCCGAAGATCCGAATGCCCCGGTTGCCGGGACCCGGGGGGTCGGAGTCTATGACGAGCCCGCCTCCTCTGCCGGGAACGGCGCACCGCCCGGGAAGGTCGGGATCTACGATCGGCCGAACGGCGCCGACCATACCTCGATGTCGCCGGTCCTCATCGCCCTCGGCGCCGCGGTGGTCATCGGCATCCCCCTTCTGATCTGGGCCTTCTAGGGCTTCCGGGCGGCCGACATGACCGATCTCAAGGGTAGGACCGTGACGGGTGCGGACGGTGTCGAAGGCAGGGTCGTGGCGGTCGAACCGTCGGCTGAAGGCGCGCCGCTGGCAACGATCGAACGCGCCGGTGGCGGCCATCTGCAGGTTCCGCAAGAGAGTCTGACTCACCACCCCGACGGCAGCCTCCGCCTGCCGATCAATCTCGCGACGATCGCGGCCGACGATTCGACGGGCGACGGCACCGGCCACGAGAAAACGCGGATTCCGGTCGTCGAGGAACGGCCGGTCGTCCACAAGGAGGCGGTCGAGCGCCGATACCGGGTGACGACGCGCGTGCGCGAGGAGGAGGAGATCGTCGACGAGCCCCTGCGGCGGGAGGAGGTCGAGGTCCGGCACGTGCCGATCGGCTCCTGGGTCGAGGCCCCGCCCCCAATCCGTCAGGAAGGCGCGACGACCGTCATCCCCGTCGTCGAAGAGGTCCTCTTCGTGGAGAAGCGGCTGCGGCTCCGCGAGGAGGTGCACGTCACGAAGCACCGGGTCGAGGTTCGCGATCCAAAGGCCGTGACGCTTCGCCGGGAGGAGGTGGCCGTCGAGCCGGTCGAGACCGTCCCGCCCAGCCCCCGCGTGCCGTCGTCCTGAACACGGCAGACCCGGCGGCTGCCGTCGCCGCCGTTTCAGACACTTCTAGCCAGACATCAAATCCGAGAAAGGAAACCCTGATGACCAAGACCATAGTCGCGCTTTACGACGATTTCTCGTCGGCGCAACGAACCCTCCGGGACCTTGTCGAAGGCGGGTTTCCCCGCGACGACGTCAGCCTGATGGCCAATAACCCCGATGGGGCCGGTGGCGAGGCCGGAACCGCACGCGCCGGGACCGACACCGCCGAAGAGGGCACCAGCGGCGCCGCGATCGGCGCCGGCACCGGCGCAGCGGTCGGCGGGATCGGTGGGCTGCTCGTCGGAATGGGCGCTCTCGCCATTCCCGGAATCGGTCCAATCGTCGCGGCCGGGCCGCTTGCGGCCGCGCTGGTCGGTGCCGGGGCCGGGGCCGTCGCCGGCGGCCTGATCGGCGCGCTGACCGATGCCGGCATCCCGGAGGAGGAGGCCGGCTGGTACGCCGAAGGCGTGCGCCGCGGCGGGACGCTGGTCGCGGTGCGGGCGGACGATGCGGCGGCGGCGCGCGCCGCTGGCGCTATGGAGCGGAACGATCCGGTCGACATCGAGACTCGCGCCGGCGAATGGCGCGAGACCGGATGGACAGGCTTCGACGCGGAGGCCACGTCCCGCGCCGCAGAAGAGCGGAGCCAACGGCCCAGCATCGCCGGCACCGAGCGTGCGACGGGGGCGGCATCTACGGCCACGACCGAGCCCGCGGCCGGTCTCGGCCGCGAGGCCGGCGCCGATCGCGGGGAAACGCGCATCCCGGTGGTGGAAGAAGAGGCCAGGATCGGCAAGCGAGAGGTGTCGCGCGGCGGCGTGCGCGTGCGCAGCTACGTCACCGAGCGGCCGGTCGACCAGACGGTCCGGCTGCGCGACGAGACGGTCCGTGTGGAACGCCGCCCGGTGGATCGCCCGGTCGCCTCGGGCGAAACCGGCGAGGCGTTCCAGGAGAAGTGGGTGGAAGTGACCGAAACCGACGAAGAGGCGGTCGTCTCGAAGGAGCCGCGCGTCGTCGAGGAAGTGGTCGTCGGGAAGGACGCCGAAACCCGCGAGGAGCATGTCCGCGACAGCGTCCGCCGCACCGACGTCGAGATCGAGAACATTCCGGGCGAGGACGGGCGGAGCGGCGCTGCCCCGAAGCCGCCGGAGACGTCGCGGCGCTGACGCCGGCTCAAGAGCATACGGAAGACCTGCGGAATGGCTCGTCGGCGCGTCCGGCGGGCCATTTCCGTGGCCGGATCGTCCGGGCGGCGCCAACCGGGCGCGTTTCGGGTATGATGGCGATCCTCCGTACGCCACCGGTCCGAAAGGAGAGCCCGATGACAGAGACCGTGCGGACCTCCGGCGAGCATGAGCGTGGCGTTGTGGGCGTACCGGAGGTGACGGGCGTCTTCCATCGGCCGACATCCTCCGTCAGCTACATCGTGGCCGATTCCGTAACGCGGGCGGCGGCGCTGATCGACACGGTGCTCGACTACGACCAGAAGGCCGGGCGGACGGCCACGGACTCGGCCGATGCCCTGGCCGCTGCGGTGGCGGCGCGGGGCCTGTCGGTCGCGTGGATCCTCGAGACGCACCTCCACGCAGACCATCTGAGCGCGGCCGCCTACCTCAAGGAAAGGCTCGGCGGGCGCATCGGCATCGGCGCCGGCGTCACGGAAATCCAGAAAGGCTTCGCCCGGCTGTTCAACGCCGGGCCGGACTTCACGCCCGATGGCTCCCAGTTCGATCGTCTGTTCGCCGACCGGGAGCGGTTCCGCATCGGCAAGCTCGAGGCGACCGTGCTCCATACCCCGGGCCATACGCCGGGCTGCGTCAGCTATCTGATCGGCGACGCGGTCTTCGTCGGCGACGCGTTGTTCATGCCCGATTACGGCACCGCCCGCTGCGATTTCCCGGGCGGCGATGCCCGGACGCTCTATCGCTCGATCCAGCGCCTGCTGGCGCTGCCGGACGAGACGCGCGTCTTCACCGCCCACGACTACGGGCCGGGCGGCCGGGCCTTCGCCTGGGAGAGCACGGTGGCCGAGCAGCGCGCGCGCAACGCGCATGTCGGCGGCGGCATCGGCGAGGCCGAGTTCGTGCGGCTTCGCGAGGCGCGCGACAAGGAACTGGAGCCACCGAACCTGATCCTGCCGGCGCTTCAGGTCAACATGCGCGGCGGCCGGCTGCCTCCGCCGGAAGAGAACGGCATCGTTTATCTGAAGATTCCGGTGAATCGGCTGTGATGCCCGCGCCGCCGGGAAACGGGCGACTGATCGGCACCCGGCGCGCACTGGTGCCTTGCGTCGGCGCTGCAGAACACCGAAACTTGCGGCCGTTAACCGTGGCGAAGTGATTGCTGGGCGCATTTGGGCGCGAAACCTTTGCCGCATGCGGCCGGCGCGGAACGCGCCGCGCGACGGAAAGGCCTGAGCCGGCAGGAAGCCGGCCGCAGGGAAGGAGGAGGCCATGACGACGCTGCTCTACACCCATCCCGCCTGCCTGGAGCACAATCCCGGCTCCGGGCATCCGGAGCGGCCGGACCGGCTGAAGGCGGTGCTGGCGGCGCTGGACGACCCGGAATTTCAGGGGTTGGTGCGACGCGAGGCGCCGATGGCGGACATCGAGCAGATCGCCCGCGTTCATCCGCGGGCCTATGTCGACCGGGTGCTGCAGGCGGTGCCGGAGAGCGGCACGGTCGGGCTCGATCCGGATACCTATCTCTCGCCCGCCTCGGGCGAGGCCGCGCTGCGTGCCGTGGGTGCGGTCTGCGCCGCGATCGATGCGGTGATGGCGGGCGAGGCGCGGAACGCCTTCTGCGCCATCCGGCCGCCGGGACACCACGCGGAGGCGGCGCAGGCGATGGGCTTCTGCCTGTTCAACCAGGTGGCGATCGGCGCCGCGCATGCCCGCGCGGTGCATGGGCTGAAGCGTGTCGCCGTGGTCGATTTCGACGTCCATCACGGCAACGGCACCCAGCACATCTTCGAGCGCGACCCGGACCTCTTCTACGCGTCGACGCACCAGATGCCGCTCTATCCCGGCACCGGCGCGGCCAGCGAGCGGGGCGTGGGCAACATCTGCAATGCGCCGTTGCCACCTATGGCCGGCTCCGACGAGTTCCGCGCGGCGATGTCCGAGACCGTGCTTCCGGCGCTCCGAGCGTTCGCGCCGGAGCTTCTGCTGATCTCCGCCGGGTTCGATGCCCATCGCGACGATCCTCTTGCGGGGCTCAACCTGGTCGAGGACGACTACGCCTGGGCTACGGCCGAACTGCTTCGGGTGGCCGAGGCCTGCTGCGGCGGGCGCGTCGTCTCGGCGCTGGAGGGCGGCTATGACCTCCGGGCGCTCGGCGCCAGCGCGGCCGCCCATGTCCGTGCCCTGATGGCGGGCGCCGAGGCCGGAATCCGCCGATCCGCGACCCTTGCTGGAGCGCCGGGCGGCGATTAGACTCCGGCCCTCCGCCCGGGACCCCGCCGAACGACTCGAGGAGAGAGCATGGCTGACCGCAATCCGCATCCGGATATCGCCGGGATGAGCTTCGAAGAGGCGCTCAACGAGCTGCAGATGCTGGTGAAGTCGCTGGAGAAGGGCGAAAGCAAGCTCGATGAGGCCGTGCAGTCCTACGAGCGCGGCGTTGCCCTCAAGCGTCACTGCGAGGCGAAGCTTACGGAGGCGCAGGCGAAGGTCGACAAGATCGTGCTCGGCGCCGACGGTGCCGTCTCGACGGAGCCTGCGCGGCTCGACTGAGAATCTCGACCGAGGATTCCGATCAAAGAAGCAGAGGCCCCGAGTTTGCATCCGATCGAAGGCGCGTTGGGCAAGGCCGCGGCGGCAGTCAACGCGGTGTTGGATCGCCTGCTGCCGCCGGCGATCGGGCCGGAACACCGCTTGGCCGAGGCGATGCGCTATGCTGCGCTCGGCGGCGGCAAGCGGATCCGGCCGTTCCTGGTGCTGAGCAGCGCCGGGCTGTTCGACGTGGCGGAGGCGAGCGCGCTTCGTGTCGCCGCGGCGATCGAGATGCTGCATTGCTACAGCCTGGTGCATGACGACCTGCCGGCCATGGATGACAGCGATCTCCGGCGGGGGCGCGCCACCCTGCACCGGGAATTCGACGAGGCGACGGCGATTCTCGCCGGCGACGCGCTGCTGACGCTGGCCTTCGAGGTCCTGGCCGATCCGGAGACCCACGGCGATCCGCAGGTGCGCGCGCAGCTCGTCCTGTCGCTTGCCCGGGCCGCTGGGCCCGCCGGGATGGTGGGCGGCCAGATGCTCGACCTCGAGGCGGAAGATCTGGACCTCGACATCGGCGCCGTCACCCGGCTCCAGCGGCTGAAGACCGGCGAGATCATCGCCTTTTCCTGCGAGGCGGGCGCGATCCTCGCCCGTGCGTCGGATGCGGCGCGCCAGGCCCTGCACGCTTATGCCCACGACCTCGGCCTTGCCTTCCAGATTATCGACGACCTGCTCGACGCCGAAGGCAGCGAGGCGGCGACCGGAAAACCGGTCGGCCGCGACAAGGCCGCCGGAAAGGCGACCTTCGTTTCGATTCTCGGCCCGGAGCGGGCGCGGGAGCAGGCCGAGATGCTCGCCCGGCAAGCAGCCCGCCATCTTGATTTCTTCGGTGAAAAGGCAGACCTTCTGCGGGGCATGGCGGGGTTCGTCATCGCCCGGCGCCGTTAGGGAGCCGCCGGTGCGCCAAGGTTAACGGAGAGGGACTCCGCCGTGAGTGCAACCAGCAAGACACCGCTGCTCGACACCGTTCGGGTGCCGGCCGACCTGCGTCGGCTCGAGCCGCACCAGCTGCCGCAGCTCGCGAACGAGCTGCGGCAGGAGATGATCGAGGCGGTCTCCATCACCGGAGGCCATCTTGGGGCCGGGCTCGGCGTCGTCGAGCTGA
>CAZKCM010000007.1:0-70568 GCA_964551315.1 uncultured Rhodospirillaceae bacterium
CAGGCCCTGCGGCATGTAGGCGATGCGCGGCCCGACGACCCGACGATGGGCCGCCTCCTCCATGTCGCCGCCAAGCACCTCGACCCGGCCTTCCTGCACCGCGCGGGCGCCGGCGATCAGCGACAGCAGACTGGACTTTCCGACCCCGTCCGGGCCGATCAGCCCGGCCATGCAGCCCGCCGGCACGTCCAGGTCGATGCCGTCGAGGGCGGTTGTCCTGCGGTAACGCAACGTAACGTCGCGCAAGCGTGCGACCGGTGCCGTTCCGTTGGGTTCGGGCGGAGTTGGGCGGCCGGTCATCGCAGAAGCCCGGTCTGCAGCTCGGCCGGCCATTCGGCCCGTGGGTCGAGACGCACATAGGCCATGCCCGGCAGGCCGGTCTTGACCTGGGTGATGTGCTTTCTAAGAAGCTCCGGATCGATATGCGCCTTGATCCGGAACATTAGCCTCTGGCGCTCTTCCGCCGTCTCCACGGTCTTGGGCGTGAACTGGGCGACGTCGGCAACGAAGGTCGCCCGTGCCGGGATGACGTACTGGGGTGCGGCGTCGAGTACCAGCCGCACCTCGGCGCCGAGAGCTACTCGCCCGGCGTCTTGCGTGGGCAGGAAAAAGGTCATGTAGACATCGCCGAGGTCAACTAGGTTCAGCACGGTCCCACCGGCCGCGAGCACCTCGCCCGGCTCCGCGACGCGGTATTGCACGCGCCCGTCGCGTGGCGAGCGAAGCGTGCTGTCGTCGATGTCGGCCTGAATGCGATCGATCGTCGCGCGCGCCGCCTCGACGGCCGATTGCGCGTCGACGACCGCTGCTTTGGCAGCGTGCAGGGCCGCCTCCGCCGCCGCCACCTGTGCCTCCGCGGCCCGAACCGCCGCCACCGCAGATTGGAACCGGGCGCGGTCGTCGTCCAGCGTTTGGAGGGGGATGTTGCCTTGCCTCGCGAGTTCCTCGGACCGCTCGAGGCGCCGCCGCGCGGCTTCGCGCTCGGCCTCGCGCTGTGCCACCACGGCCGCGGCCGCCGCCTTTTCGGCCTCGCGCTGCGTCACCCGGCTCTGAGCGGTCGCGACGTTGATGCGCGCCCGTTGCAGCTGCGCCTCGGCCTCCCGGCGCTGCGCCTCGAGCACGGCGGTATCCATCCTGGCCAGGACCTTCCCGGCCCGGACAAAGTCGCCTTCGCGGACCAGGATCTCCGCGACGCGCCCCGGCGTCTTGGTGGCGACGTCGATCTCGGTTGCCTCGATGCGGCCGTTGCCGCTGGCGAAGCCGTCCGGGAGTTCCTCCGGCCTGAGGAACTGCCACGCCAGGAAAGCGCCGCCGGCTACGACCGCCACGATCGCGATCCTTAACAGCCACTGCTTGGTCTTGCGTGTTCTCATTGTCTCGTTTGCTTCCGGCGTGGTCGGGTGGCGCGGCGGGACAGGTCTCTGCCTTCCGTGCCGACGCCGTGCGATTGATCGGGCAAGCGGGGGATGGCCTCCGAGCGGTTGGATTCAACGATGTGAACGACTCCGGGGAGGATCGGTTTCCCGCTACGGTAGAGACCACCTATGCGTTCACGACGCCTTGAGGCAGATCAAGGCCCATGACGTGATCGCGCCGTACAAGGAAGCCGCGTTGGCATGGGCTCGCTTCGATGCCGTCGCGCTCATCGCCGGCGCACGCGCTTTGTGGGGAACCCGCCGACCAGGGCCGAGTTAACAAGAATGGCATTCGCTTCGACCGGCCCGGTACCTTCCGGCAGCGGGCAGGGTGCGATCCGGACTGTCATTTGGTCATGGCGGCGGGTCGGCACATACTCGGTATGTGGAGATGTTGCTTGCCCCCGATCATGATGGAGAGCACCGATATGGCGGCTGACGGCGTTCCTGTTCTCGATACGCAGGCGTTCGACGCGGCCGTGTTCGACCTCGACGGCGTGGTGACCCGCACGGCGACGGTACATGCCGCCGCATGGAAGACGTTGTTCGACAAATTTCTCGAAAGCCGTGCCGCTCGAACCGGGGAAGCGTTTCAACCGTTCGACGTCGAAGAAGACTACCGGCGGTACGTCGACGGCAAACCCCGCTACGAGGGGGTGCGCAGCTTCCTCGCGTCGCGGGGGATCGATCTGCCCTACGGCGAACCGGACGACCCGCCGGATCGCGAGACCATCTGCGGTCTCGGCAACCGCAAGAACGAGGTCTTCAACGCGCGGCTGGCGCAGGACGGCGTCGAGGTGTTCGACAGCTCCGTCGCCTTGATCCGCGAGCTTCGGGCGCGGGGACTTAAGACGGCGCTGGTCTCGTCCAGCAAGAATGCATCGGCGGTGCTGTCCGCGGCCGGCCTCACCGACCTTTTCGACCTAAGGGTCGACGGCGTTGAAGCGGCGCGGCTGGGCCTGAAGGGGAAACCCCACCCGGATATCTTCCGGCGCGCTACGGACCTCTTGCGAGTCGCGCCGGCGCGCGCATTCGGGGTCGAGGACGCCATCGCCGGCGTCGAGGCCATCCGGGCGGCCGGCTTCGGCCTGGTCGTCGGCGTCGACCGGACCGGCGAGGGCGCGGCGCTGCGCGAGCACGGCGCCGATATCGTCGTGCGGGATCTGGGGGAGCTTCGGCTGTCTCCGGAGGCGGCACCGCGAGACCGGGACCTGCCGGACGCCCTGGCGCGGTACGCCGAACTCGCTGCGCGCTTCGCTGATCGACGGCCGGCCGTCTTCCTCGATTACGACGGCACCTTGACCCCGATCGTCGCGCGCCCCGATCTCGCCATTCTGTCGGACGAGATGCGAGCGAGGATCCGCGATCTCGCGGCGCTGTGCCCCGTCGCCATCGTCAGCGGGCGCGACCGTGCCGATGTCGCACGCCTCGTCGGCCTCGACTCTCTCATCTATGCCGGGAGCCATGGCTTCGACATCTCCGGGCCTGACGGGCTGCGCAAGGAGCACGAGCGGGCAGCGGCGTTCCTGCCCGCGCTCGACCGCGCCGAGCGGCAGCTCCAGCTGGCTGTTGGCGATGTCGCGGGCGCTCTCGTCGAACGGAAGCGGTTTGCGATCGCCGTGCACTACCGCCTCGTCGCGGCGGAAAGCGTCGACAGGGTGGAGGAGGCGGTCGATGCCGCCCTGAAGGCCAATCCGGAGCTGCGCAAGACCTACGGCAAAAAGGTGTTCGAGCTGCGCCCCCGGATCGACTGGGACAAGGGCAGGGCCGTTCTCTGGCTGCTGGCGGCGCTCGGGCTCGACCGGCCGGACGTCCTGCCGCTCTATCTCGGCGACGATGACACCGACGAGGATGCCTTCGTCGCGCTCGCCGGCCGGGGAATCGGGATCCTGGTCGCGGACCGGCCGCAGGAAACGGCTGCGGAATACCGTCTGAAGGATCCCGATGCGGTCGGCCGGTTCCTCCATGCTCTCACGACCACCCTGCGTGACAAGAGGACGCCGTGACGGACTGGACGCTCCTTTACGAGGCCTTCGATCCCGCTCAGGAACCGCTCCGCGAGGCCCTGTGTACGCTCGGCAACGGCTACTTCGCCACTCGGGGCGCGGCGGAGGAGGCCGAGGCGGACGAGATCCACTACCCGGGCACCTATCTTGCCGGCGGCTACAACCGGCTCAAGACCGAGATCGCCGGGCGCGTCATCGAGAACGAGGATCTCGTCAACATGCCGAACTGGCTGTTCCTGACCTTCCGGCCCGCGGACGGCGACTGGCTCAATCTGCTGGGGTCGGAGATCCTCTCCTATCGCCAGGAGCTCGACCTGAAGGCGGGCGTCCTCACCCGCGATGTCCGCTTTCGCGACCGCCAGGGCCGCGAAACGACGCTGACGAGCCGCCGCATCGTGAGCATGAGCGACCCGCACCTCGCCGTAATCCGGTGGAGCCTGCGGCCGGAGAACTGGTCGGGACCGGTCATCGTTCGATCGGCCCTCGACGGGCGCGTCATCAACGCCGGGGTTGCTCGCTACCGGGACCTCAACAACAAGCACCTCGCCCCCCTCGAGACGGCGGCGCTCGGCGAGGAGGCGATCCTTCTCCTTGTCGAGACCAACCAGTCGCACATCCGCGTGGCGGAAGCGGCTCGCATGCGGGTCTTCCGGGATGGGGCTCCGGTGCCGGTGCAGCGCGAAAACCGGGAAGAGGACGGATATATCGCGCAGGATCTGACCTTCGAGGTCGAGAAGGGGCAAACGGTCATCGTGGAGAAGGTCATTGCCTTCTACACCTCCCGCGACCACGCGGTCCCGGATCCCGGCCTCGCCGCGGCCGAGGAGATCGAGCGCGCCAGATCCTTCGACGGGATTCTCGAACGCCATCGTCTCGTCTGGTCCCATCTCTGGCGGCGTTGCGACATTGTTCTGGAGGGCAAGCAGCGCACGCAGATGATCCTCCGCTTGCACATCTTTCACCTGCTGCAGACGGTTTCGCCGCACACGGTCGACCAGGACGTCGGCGTGCCGGCGCGCGGCTGGCACGGCGAGGCCTATCGCGGCCACATCTTCTGGGACGAGCTGTTCATCTTTCCGTTCCTCAATTTTCGCATCCCCGTTCTGACGCGCGCGCTGCTGCGCTACCGCTACCGGCGGCTGCCCGCCGCGCGCCGGCTTGCTCAGGATGCCGGCTATCGCGGGGCCATGTATCCATGGCAGAGCGGCAGCAGCGGGCGGGAGGAAAGCCAGGTCCTTCATCTCAATCCCCGCTCCGGCCGCTGGATCCCGGACAATACCCATCTGCAGTGGCACATCAGTTCCGCGGTCGCCTACAACGTGTGGCAGTACTACGAAGTTACCCGCGACGCGGAATTCCTGTCCTTCTACGGCGCCGAGATGCTGATCGAGATCGCCCGGTTCTGGGCCAGCGTCGCCACGTTCAATCCAGAGCGCGACCGCTACGAGATCCGCGGCGTCATGGGGCCGGACGAATTCCATGACGCTTATCCCTGGGCGACCGAGCCCGGGCTCAACAACAACGCCTACACCAACGTGATGGCGGCCTGGGTGCTGTGCCGGGCGCGCGACGCGCTCGACCGGATCACGGGTGAGCGCCGCCGGGAGCTCCGCGAGTTCCTCGGCCTCGACGACCAGGAGCTCGCCGAGTGGGAGAAGATCAGCCGCCGGATGTTCGTGCCGTTCCACGACGGCATCATCAGCCAGTTCGAGGGCTACGAGCGGCTCGAGGAGTTCGACTGGGAGGGCTATCGCAAGAAATACGGCGACATCCATCGGCTGGACCGCATCCTCGAGGCGGAGGGCGACACGGTCAACCGCTACAAGGCGTCGAAACAGGCCGATGTCCTGATGCTGTTCTATCTTTTCTCGTCGGCCGAGTTGCGGGGCCTCTTTGACCGTCTCGGCTATGACCTCCCGGCCGAGGCGATCCCGCGAACCGTCGACTACTACGCCCGGCGCACCTCCCACGGCTCCACGCTGAGTCGCATCGTCTCCTCCTGGGTCCTGGCACGGGCGGACCGGACGCAGTCCTGGGCGCTGCTCGAGGAGGCGTTGGAAAGCGACATTGCCGACATCCAGGGCGGCACGACGCCCGAGGGGATCCACCTGGGCGCCATGGCCGGGACCGTCGATCTTGTTCAGCGCGGCCAGACCGGGCTGGAGGCCCGGGACGATTTTCTCCGGCTCAATCCCTGTCTGCCCGACGGGCTTCAAGGCCTGCGGTTCCGGATTCGCTACCGCGGCCACTGGCTAGACGTCGACATAGGCCGCGACAAGATGCGCGTGTCCGCACCGGATGGTTGGGCGGGACCAGACAAGATCATCGTGCGCGATGAATCCCATCCGTTCAGGGCCGGGGAGGTGCTGGAGTTCCGGTGCGAAACGGAGGGCGGTGGACGGCGTCCGGTCGCGCAGGACGTTGCCCGCAGTGCCGCCCAGGGGCCGATCGACGTTCTTCCTGAGGCATCGGGCGAAGCGAGCACATGAAGAGCCATTTCAGAATCGGAGACAGATATGGCGGCAGAGCAGATCCGGGTGGCCGTGAACGGCTACGGGGTGATCGGCAAGCGCGTGGCCGACGCGGTCACGCTGCAGGCAGACATGGCGCTCGCCGGCATCTCAGACATCGGCACCGACTGGCGCATGCGCATGGCGACGCGGAAGGGCTACGGCCTCTACGGCGCGACACCCGAGCACGCGGAGACGATGCGGCGGGCGGGCCTCGAGGTGGAAGGCACGCTCGACGACCTGCTCCGCGACGCGGATATCGTCGTCGACTGCACGCCTAAGCGGATCGGTGCCAAGAACGCTGAGACCTACCGTACCAAGGGCATCAAGTTCATACTCCAGGGCGGCGAGACGCACGAGGCGACGGGCCATTCTTTCGTGGCCGAGGCGAGCTACGAAAGCGCAATCGGCCGCGACTGCACGCGCGTTGTCTCCTGCAATACGACTTCGGTCGTGCGCACGCTGACGATGCTGAAGCGTGCCGGCCTGCTGGCACGGGCGCGAGGCATCTTGCTGCGCCGCGCCACCGATCCCTGGGAAAGCCACGAAGGTGGCATCATGAACACCCTGGTGCCGGAGCCGAAGATCCCGAGCCACCAAGGGCCGGATGCACAGAGCGTCGATCCGGACCTCGACGTGGTGACCATGGCGGTCAAGGTGCCGGAGACGGTGGCGCATCTGCACTACTGGGTGGTGGAGCTGGCGCGGGACGCCGGCAAGGACGAGGTCTTCGAAGCCTTCCGCGGCTCGTCCCGGATCGCGCCGATCCGCATGGCTGACGGCCTGACCGCGATCAATACGATCAAGGAGCTCATGGCCGATCTCGGGCGTCCGCACGACAACCTCTACGAGGTCGCGGTCTGGGCGGACATGCTGACCGTGGAAGGGCGGGAGGCCTTCTACGGCTACATGGTCGACAATCAGGCGATCGTCATTCCGGACACGATCGACGCCATCCGCGCGCTCACCGGGCGGGAGCGCGACGCGGAAGCGTCGATCGCCCGAACAAACGCGGCGCTCGGAATCGGCCGGGCTTTTTTCTGAGCCGGATCGACGGGCGCTCTGGTCGCGGCCGAAGGAGAAGGGACGATGGCGCAAGATTATGTTGTCTGGTTCGAAGAGGTGAGGTCCGGCGACGTCGGGCGGGTCGGCGGCAAGAACGCTTCGCTGGGCGAGATGATTCGGGCGCTCAAGGGCGAGGGCGTGCGCGTGCCGGACGGCTTCGCGACCACGGCCGACGCCTATCGCGATTATCTCGCGGCCAACGAGATCGAGCCGCGGCTCCGCGCCCGTCTCGACGCGCTGAAGAGGGGCCAGGCATCGCTGCGCGAGACGGGGGCGGCGATCCGCCAGGCCTTCCTCGACGGCGAGTTCCCTCCGGCGATCGCGACGGCCATCCGCGAGACCTATCGCGACCTGTCACGCCGCAGCGGCCAGGACAATGTGGCCGTGGCGGTCCGCAGCAGCGCGACGGCGGAGGACCTGCCGGAGGCGAGCTTCGCCGGCCAACAGGAGACCTTCCTCAACGTGAGCGGCGAGCGCGATCTCCTGGAGGCGTGCCGGCGCTGCTTCGCCTCGCTGTTTACCGACCGCGCCATCAGCTATCGCGAGGCCAAGGGCTTCGACCATTTGCGGGTCGCGCTGTCGATCGGGATCCAGAAGATGGTTCGCGCCGACCGGGCCGGGTCCGGCGTGATGTTCTCGATCGACACCGAAACGGGCTTCCCCGGCGTGGCGGTGATCAACGCGGCCTGGGGCCTGGGCGAAACCGTCGTGCAGGGCACGGTCAACCCCGACAAATATCTGGTCTTCAAGCCCCTGCTCGAAAGCGGGCGCTACCGGCCGATCATCGAGAAGACCCTCGGGCCGAAGGAACGAAAGATGATCTATGCGGAAGGCGGCAGCGGCCGCACCCGGATCGTCAACACGACCCGCCGCGAGCGCCAGAGCTTCGTGCTCAGCGACGACGAGATCCTCGAGCTCGGCCGCTGGGCCGTGATCGTCGAGAAGCATTACGGACGGCCCATGGACATGGAGTGGGCCAAGGACGGCGACACCGGCGAGCTTTACATGGTCCAGGCCCGGCCAGAGACGGTGCAGTCGGTCAAGCAGGCCGGGCGGATCAAGACATACCGGCTGAAGCAGGGCGGCAAACGGCTCCTCACCGGGGCCGCGATCGGCGAGGCGATCGCCGCCGGCAAGGCCTGCGTCATCCGCAGCGCCGACGACATCGACCGCTTCCGCGAGGGCGCGATCCTGGTGACCGAATCCACCGATCCGGACTGGGTGCCGGTGATGAAGAAGGCGGCCGGCATCATCACAGACCACGGCGGGACCACCAGCCATGCCGCCATCGTCAGCCGCGAGCTGGGGGTGCCGGCCATCGTCGGGACCCAGAGCGGCACCGAGCTGCTGCGCGACGGCCAGGAGATCACCCTGTCCTGCGCCGAGGGTGATCAGGGCGTCGTCTATGACGGCATTCTCCCCTTCGAAGAAGAGGAACTCGACCTCACGTCGGTCCCGGAGACGCGAACCGACATGATGATCAACCTCGCCAGCCCGGGCACCGCCTTCCGCTGGTGGCGGCTGCCGACCAAAGGCGTCGGCCTTGCCCGCATGGAGTTCATCATCAGCAACGCCATCAAGGTCCATCCCATGGCCCTGGCTCGCTTCGGCGAGGTTAAGGACAGCGCCGCGCGCCGGCAGATCGAGGATCTGACCCGGGGTTATGCGGATCGGACGGCCTACTTCGTCGAGACGCTCGCCCGCGGCATCGCCAAGATCGCGGCGCCGCATTATCCGAATCCGGTGATCGTGCGGCTGAGCGATTTCAAGAGCAACGAGTACGCCCGTTTGATCGGTGGGGCCGCGTTCGAGCCGCGGGAGGAGAACCCGATGCTCGGGCTGCGCGGCGCCTCCCGCTACTACAGCGACCGCTACCGCGATGGCTTCGCGCTGGAGTGCCGAGCCATCCGAGCCGTGCGCGAAGAGATCGGCTTGGCCAACGTCATCGTCATGGTACCGTTCTGCCGCACGCCGCAGGAAGCCGACCGGGTGCTCGACGTCATGGCCGAGCACGGGCTCAAGCGCGGCGAGAACGGTCTGCAGGTTTACGTCATGTGCGAGATTCCGTCGAACGTGGTCCTGGCCGAGGAGTTCGCCCGGCGCTTCGACGGGTTCTCGATCGGCTCCAACGACCTGACCCAGCTCGTCCTGGGCGTGGACCGCGACTCGGAAGAACTGGCCGAGCTGTTCGACGAGCGCAACGAGGCCGTCAAGCGGATGGTCCGGGAGGTCATCCGCAAGGCACACGAGGCGGGCGTCAAGGTCGGCATCTGCGGCCAGGCCCCGAGCAACTATCCGGAGTTCGCCGCCTTCCTGGTCGAGGCCGGCATCGATTCGATCTCCCTCAATCCGGACAGTTTCGTCGCCACCGTCCGGCACGTGGCGGAGGTTGAGGCAAACGCCGCCAGGGGCGGCGCCCGATGACCGCGATCGCCACCCTGACGCTGAATCCGGCGCTCGACCTGTCCACCGCGACGGATGCTGTCGTCCCGACCCACAAGCTGCGCTGCGCGGCCCCTCGCTTCGACCCCGGCGGCGGCGGCATCAACGTGGCGCGCGTCATCCGGACCCTGGGCGGCGAGGCGGTCGCCGTGTTCCCGGCCGGCGGCAATACCGGACGGATGCTCCAGAGCCTGCTCGACCGGGAGGGCATCGACAGCCGAGCGGTCCCGATCGCCGGGCTTACGCGCGTGAGTTTCACGGTGGACGAACGGCGGAGCGGCGCGCAGTACCGCTTCGTGCTGCCGGGCCCCGAGCTGACGACGGTTGAGCTGCAGCGCTGCCTCGACCGGCTGTCCTCTCTGTCGCCGTCCCCGATTTACATCGTCGCGAGCGGCAGTCTGCCGCCGGGAGTGCCGCCGGATATCTACGGCCGCGTCGCGCAGATGGCCCGGGACGCGGGCGCGCGCCTGATCCTGGACACCTCCGGCGAGGCGCTTCGGCGGACGGGCGGCGGCGTTTACCTCGTCAAGCCCAATCTGCGGGAACTCCAGGACCTGGAGGGCCGGGAGATTCGGGGCGAGGCCGAGCAGGTGGGGGCGGCCCGGCGGCTGATCACCGACGGTCTGAGCGAGGTCGTCGTTCTCTCGCTCGGGGCCGACGGAGCGCTTCTGGTCACCGCCGAGGGGCACGAGCGGTATCCGGCGATCGATGTCCCGATCCAAAGCGCCGTCGGGGCCGGCGACAGCATGGTCGGTGCCCTTACGCTGGGGCTTGTCCGCGGGTTGCCGCTCGGCGCCGCCGTCTGCTTCGGCATGGCGGCCGGTGCGGCGACGTTGATGACGCCCGGTACGGAACTCTGCCGGCGCGAGGACGTGGAGCGTCTCTTCGCCCGGATGCGTGCGAGCGGCTGCGTGCCGAACGCATGACGCCCGGCGCCGGCTGCGCCGCGGACCCCGCATCCGCTGTCGGAGACGACCCAACACTGGTCGCAGGTTTCCGGCCAGGGCATCCATAGAGGTACGAGTCATGCCTAAGCTTTGGTCGCTTCTTCTTCTTGCCGCGATGGTCGCGGGTGCGACCGGCGCCGCGGCGGAACCGACCGACATCGTGGTTCGCGTGCTCGGCAAGAATTCGAAGTTCATCGGTACGAGCATGGGCGGCGTGCGAATCACGCTGCGCGATGCCCAGACGGGCGAGCTTCTCGCCACGGGCGTCACCGCCGGCGGGACCGGCGATACCCGGCGGATCATGGATCCACAGGGTGGGCGCTGGGCGCCGCGTGCGGACGATACGACCGCCAAGTTCGCCGTCACGCTCGATCTCGACGAACCGCGGCTGATCGAGGCGGAGGCCTATGGCCCCTTGGCCCAGCCCCAGGCTGCCCATCGCGCGGTTTCGACGCAATGGGTTGTGCCCGGCCGCCCGATTGCCGGCGGCGACGGGTGGGTCCTGGTGCTGCAGGGTTTCGTCGTCGATGTCCTCGCGCCCGCGGCGCATGCCCGGCTGCCGGCCGGCACGCGCGAGGTCGAGCTGCAGGCCAACGTCACTATGATGTGCGGCTGCCCGATCGAACCCGGCGGGCCGTGGGACGCCGAGCGCTACGAGGTGAAGGCGCTGATCAAACGCGACGGCGCCGAGCTGGGCGGCTTCGACCTGGCCTATGCCGGCGAAACCAGCCGATTCGCCGGCCGGCTGCCGCTCGACCGGCCCGGGGTCTACGAGGCGCTCGTCTACGCCTACGATCCGGACAGCGGCAACACCGGCCTCGACCGGACCACCTTCATTCTTGCGGAGTAGTTGCCAGACGCCCGGAACCGTCGTCGCGCCCTGGCCGTTGGAGGGATGCGCGACGAAATCGGGCGATACCCCCCGAAGGCGTCGGGTGAGGGGGCGGTCACGGCCGGCGTTCCGAGGAGAAGTGGCGCTTGAGGTAGGAAAGGATGGTTTCCCTTGTTTCGGGATCCTGCTCCGGCATGCCCTGTTCCTCGATCATCCAGGTCCACAGATAGTCCCAGCGGGCGTCCGACAGTCGCTGCTGCTTGATGATCGCGACCGAGTGGCAGGCGGAGCAGAGATAGAAGGTCTCTTCCGCGCCCGGCGTGTCCGGCAGGTTGCCGAGCTCCGGATTGAGCGGCACCCCGCCGTCTTCTCCTGAAGGCGTGCCAGGCATCATCGGATTGATCGGCCGGGCCATCGGATCATAGCCGCCCGCGCCCGATCCCGGACTCGCCTGGGCAAGCGTGACGGCTTGGCCGCCAACCCCCTCGGCCGCGTGACCGTCCGGTCCGATCCCCGCCGCCAAAAGGGCCGCGAAGGCAATCGCTCCAAGATGCTTCATCGTGCTTCCGGGGTCATGACGAGCCGGACGGGCGCGCCCCGCAGGCGCGAGGCGGCCCGCCCGGCCGAAGGCGTGTCAAACGGCGAACAGGGCGATCCGGTGCATCATGTTGTTGGCGTAGCCCCGCGGGTTCCAGCCCGGCACGACCGGCGGCTGCATGACGCCGTCCTGATCGGTCGCCCGTGCCCAGACCTCGTAATAGCCCGCTTCCGGAAGGGTGATCTCGGCTCGCCAGCGCTGCCAGGCGTATTTGTTCGGCGGCGGGTCGAGCCTCGCTTCCTGCCAGGTTTGCCCGAAGTCGATCGAGACATGCATGGCCCGGACGTCGCCCTTGCCGGCCCAGGCGTGGCCGCGCACCTCCGCAGGTTGGCCGGCCGGCACCTGGACGCCCGTCCGCGGGAAGGTGATCAGCGACTTCACCGGCATCACGGTGAGGATCTCCATGTCGGATTCCGGCACTTCCGTTCCTGGCGCGACCGGATAGGCGGGCATGCGGTAGGAATAGCCGGTCATCTTCGGACCGTCATGCTCCCGGTCGCGCACCCAGATGCGCGTCAGGAACTTCTGCGAGGCCGAGCCCGGATAGCCGGTGATGATCAGGCGCAGCGGGAAGCCGTGGAGCGCCGGGATCGGCTGGCCGTTCATCTGCCAGGCGATCATGTTCTCCGGCTCCATCGCCTTCTCGATCGGCACGCCGCGGGAGATCACGACCTTCTCCGGATCGCCGGACAGATCCACGTCGTTGCCGTAATGACCGGTGTAGACGGCGCTGGGCTTGACGCCGGCGGCGTCGAGCACGTCCTTCAACCGGACACCGGTCCACTCCGGGCAGCCGATCGCGCCGACGGTCCACTGGTTACCCGACGCGCCCGGTTGGAAGAACGCGCGGCCGTTGCCGCCGCATTCGATCCAGAGCCGCTGCGTCACGGTCTCGAAGTTGTTCTTCAGATCGTCGATCGTGAGGGTCAGCGGATTCTCGACTTCCCCATCGATCGTCAGCGTCCAGCCCTCGGCGTTCTGGTCCAGCGCGGTCTGCGGCACCAGGCCGTTGAAGCGGATGAACATGCGCTCGTAGGGCGTGACGTCGTCGTCCAGGAGGTGAGGCGGCGTTTCAGCGTTGAGCGGACGGTCGTTGAGGACCGTAAGCCCGTCCTTTTCCTTCAACAGATCGGTACCGGTGTCCTGTGCGAAGGCCGCCGGCATCAGCCCCGCCGGCATGTTGCGGTGGAACGGGATGGTGGCGCCGAGCATCGCCCCCATGGTGGCAAGGCCCGCGCCCTTCAAGAAGCCGCGGCGGTCGGCGTGAGCGCGCCGACCGAAGACGATCCAGTCTGCCTCATGCGGCCGTTCCGCGTAGATCCGGCGGATCTCGTCCGGCGTGTGCACCGGCCTTACGTCGTCTGTTCCGTCAAGATGAGACATGTGCGCTTCCTCCCCGAATTCCGTCTGATCGGCTTTGTCTGGTCGGCGCCGGGCGCAAGCATCCCGGGGGCGCCCTCAAGAAAAGACGCGGCGGGTCCCGGATTTATTCCAGGGCTCGTTCCGGCGCCGCCGTTCAGGCGGTGCAGGGGGCATCCGCCGCCTCGTCCTCGATTCCGGCAAGGCGCGTCTCGGGTCCGGTGCGCGTCAACCGCTCGAGATAGCCGGCGATGGCCGTCAGGCGGCGCTCGTCCATATCTCGGGCCAGGACGGCATAGCCCGTATCGCCGACCCGCCAGGTGAAGCTGTGGGTCTCCGCGGCACGGCGCTCGGTGAGATCCGCGGGCATACCTTCGGGCGCCGGGCCGATCCACAGCCCGAGCCGGCAGCCGTTGACGCCGACATAGCCGACATAAAGCCCCGGCATGCGCCCGGAGGCGTCGACCGCCAGATGCGCCACGGACAGGCCGGCGGGACCGAGGTCCGGCACCCGCCCGGAGCCGTCGGCCGCGCTGGCCAGCACGATCGCATCCCCATCGATTGGTTCCGGATGCGGATCGTCCGCAAGCCAGCCGACATGTCGCGCCTCGATCGCCGCCAGCCAGACCCCCGTCGCGTGCGAATTCGGCACAAGCGACCAACTCGCCAGACCGATCACGACCGCAAGCAGAAGGCCGGCGGCGATCGCGGGCCGGTGCCGGCCAAACCGGGACACCGGCCGGACGGCCGGTCGCGGCAGCCGGATCGGTGGCACTTCGGTGGGGTCGACGGCCAAAGCATCGCCCGTGGCGGCCTTCAGGCGGGCGAGCGCGGCGACTTCGGCCGCAAGCTTGGCGTCCGCGGCGATCGCGGCGGCGATCTCGGCCGCAGCACCCGGAGGCAATTCGCCGTCGATATAGGCGTTGAGGTCGGTCCAGCTCGGTTTGGTCATATCGGTCGTTCACTCCGGCCCGCGTCTGGCGCGCAGCGGCCGCACGTTGGTTTCGCCGATCATCTCCAGCAGCGTCCGGCGGGCCCGGCTCAACCGGCTCATCACCGTGCCGGTCGGCACGCCCAGAATGGCCGCGGCCTCGGCGTAGGAGAAGCCCGCGACATCGACCAGGGCGATGATGTCCCTGTGGGTTGCCGGCAGCCGGCCGATCGCCTGCCGGACCGTGATCGCGTTGATGAGACGGTCATCCTGGCCCCAATATTCCGAATGATCCTGCGTCGGCTCGGAGAAGTCCGCCACGAAATCCAGGCGGTCGCCCCGGTGCCGGTCGATCCAGCTGTTGCGCAGGATGCGGAAGAGCCAGGCCCGAAGCGCGGCGCCGTCCATTGGCGCGGCCGTCGTCGAGAGCGCCTTGACGGCGCATTCCTGCAAGAGGTCCTGTGCCGTATCGCGGTCGCCCGTCAGGCTGAGCGCGTAGCCGTAGAGCCGCGCCATGTGCCGCTGGAGCTCTCGCTCGATCGGGTCCGCCACGATGCCTCCGCCCGGAATGGTGTCCCGGTA
Organism: uncultured Rhodospirillaceae bacterium; assembly: GCA_964551315.1. Lineage (GTDB taxonomy): Bacteria > Pseudomonadota > Alphaproteobacteria > Dongiales > Dongiaceae > Virgifigura. The sequence continues at coordinate 14,688 of CAZKCM010000007.1, forward strand.
CCATAGCGCCGAACGCGCCGGTCTTCCGACACCCTTTTCCCGTCCGGCTCGGCGGTCGCCCTGCCCGGTCGTCCGCCATCGTCGACCTGCCTTCCTCGACAGGAGCGGGTCGGGGCATGGCCATCTCCGCGAGCAGCACGGACGAGCGAAATCGGCACGCGGAGACCTTCGCAGCTGGCATGCCCGACCCAGAGTCGTTTGGTCACGAGAGACGTAAGGGAAAGCCACGGGAGCCCGCGCTGCGCCCGCCGTAGGTCGGCTGATGAGCCGGTCACTCTGACGGGATGCCGACGCCCAGCGGCTATGCGACGACCTCCTCGGTCGGACGGCGCGGCGCCGCGGCAATTTCCGGCCCGTATCCGAATCGCAGCAAGAGCTGCGGCACGCCGGCGGCGCCGAAGGCCTCGCCGACTTGCGGTCGCAGATGCGGGATCTCGACGGGCGGGCTGAGGAAGGAGGCGGAAATCCCGCTCGCCGTCGCAACCAGCAGCGCCCGCTGCAGCGCCTGGCCCGCGGCAAGCCAAGCCCTGCGGTCGTCCTCCGGCGTCGTCAGGAGTGCCAGGGCGGGTGCCGCTTCGGCGCGGGAACGGGCCACGATCGCGGCCTCCGCGTCGCTCGTGAGCGTGCGCGACGCCGCAGCCGCGATCGCGTGCGCAACCTCCGGTTGATTGACCGGCTCGGGCGTATATCCGGCCGCGCCCAGGCGCCACCGTGCCTCGCCTTCCCGCTGCTGCGCCTCGCCGATCCGCCGCCACGCCCATTCGATCAGTTCGCGCCGGAAGGCCGGGTTGCCGAGGTGGATCAGCTCCGCATCGGCGATCAGCGCCGCCACGCGGTCTCTCGCTTCGCCCGCCTCGAGAAGAAAGGTCAGGGCGGCCCCTTCGCTCGCCACCGCCGCGCGGAGCGCGTCCACGAGGTCTTTCGGCAGCGGCCGGTCCTCGAAGGCGCCCCGGTTCGTGCGCCGCGCCGGAATCGCATCCCGCAACCGGCGGTCCGGCTCGGACGGGGACGCCGCCCGCAGCCGCACCCTCGCGAGCAGATCCGCGTCGTCCGGGTCCGGAAGCGTGTCGACTTCGGGATCCTGACCGAAGGCCCGCGCTGCCACCCGCAGGTTCAGCAAGGCGGCGCCGCAGCTGATCGTCAGCTCGCGGCCCGTCGGGTCGGTGACCGGCAGCGCCCGAGAACGATCGATGTAGAGCGCAAGGGTATCGTCCTCGATCCGGAAACGCCAAGGCTGCACGTTCAGAATGGACGGCGCCAGAACGGCGTAGTTCAGGAGGACGGCGAGGCGCTCCCCGTGGTCCCGAGCCCTGTCGAAAGCGGCAGGCGTGATCTGCCGGGGATCGTCCAGAAGAAGCGCCTTCTCTTCGGCCATTCTGCCCTCCGGGTTCCGAAGCGGTCGCTGCTTGCCCAAGGGATGCCGCAGCAACACCACCAGAGTCCGACATAGGGACGTCGGCCGACCCGGCAACCCGGCGCGGATCCCGAGCGGCGGCCGTCGCGCAAGTGGGCGCTGCTCCGCGCGCCCGGATCATGCGGTCACGGCAGGTGACGATCGGTCTCGGTCGGGACGTGCTCCGCCACGGGTCGACGGCACAAGCCGGATGCCCCGGAGCCTAGCCGCGGCGGCTGCTGCGGAACTCCCAAACGCTGACCTGTCCGTCACCGTCGCGATCCGCCGCCTGGAAACGCGTGGCGGCGGTGTCGAGAAACTCTTCGAGCGTCACCTGTCCGTCGCCGTTCCGGTCCAACGCCTGAAAGCGTGCTTCCCGGCGTTCCTGCCGTCCGCCGGCCCGCGCGCCGGGCCCCATATGTCCGGCCGCGAATTCCTCGGCGCTGAGCGCATCGTTCTCATCGACGTCGAGAGCCGAGAAAATCATCTCATGCCACACGGCGGCTTCCTCGGCGGTGACGGTACCGTCGCGGTCCTGATCGACGGGCATTGCATACGGGCTGCGGGCCATGCCGAGCTGTGGCCCCGGTCCCATCATCGGACCGCCGCCCGCACCGGGACTTATCATTCCGGGCCCCATCATGCCCTGGCCCATCATCCCCGGGCCTTGACCTTGCTGCCACCCCGGACCCATGCCCTGACCCATCATGCCGGGACCCCAGCCCTGCTGCCATCCCGGGCCCATGCCCTGGCCAGGACCCATCATCATTCCTGGACCCATCATTCCCGGACCCATCCCTTGGCCGCCCATCATGCCGGGACCCATGCCCATCATCGGGCAGTCCGTCATGCCGGACTGCTGACCGGGCGACTGGGCACTCGCGCCGGTTGCCGCTCCGGTCAGCAGGAGGATCGCGCCGAGACAGGTCGCCGTCCGCGTGAGAAAGCGCATGATCGTACCCTCCCGGTTTGTTGCGAAACTCCGTTCAGTTTCTGCCGCGGCAAGGCTCTCGCATTGATCTCGATCAACCGGCTTGCCTCGCGGCACGAGGCAAAGGGCCCGGTACCGATTGTCCGGATGAGGCGATGAGTGATCTCCCGGGCGCTTTCCGTCCAATACCGGCGCTTCGTTGCGTTGCGTCCGCGGATGCGTTCGCCGGCAACGACAAGGATCTCGGCGCGGGCCCGCTGCCCCGCTGAACTTTGCCGCCTCAGGGCTTGATCGCCACCTTGAGCACGCCGTCCCGCTGATGCGCGAACAGGTCGTAGGCCGCCTCGATCTCGTCGAGCGTGAACCGGTGGGTGACGAGCGGCTTGAGGTCGGCGCGGCCGGAGGCGATCACGTTCATCAGGCGCCGCATGCGCTCCTTGCCCCCGGGGCAGAGCGTCGTAATGATCTTGTGGTCGCCGAGTCCCGCCGCGAAGGCGCCAAGCGGGATCGTCAAGTCGCTTGAATAGACGCCGAGGCTCGACAGCGTGCCGCCGGGGCGCAGGACGCGCAGGCAGGCCTCGAAGGTTCCTTGCGTGCCAAGGGCCTCGATGGCCACGTCCACGCCGCGGCCGTCGGTGAGGCGCAGGATCTCCTCGACCGCATCGACCTGGCGGAAGTCGACGACGTGATCGGCGCCAAGACGCTTCGCCACCTCGATGCGCGCCGGCACGGTCTCGACGGCGATGATCGTGGTCGCGCCCATGAGGCGCGCGCCGACCGTGGCGCAAAGCCCGATGGGGCCTTGCGCGAACACCGCGACGGTATCGCCGATCCGGATTCCGCCGCTTTCCGCGCCTCCGAAGCCGGTTGACATGATGTCCGGGCACATCAGGACCTCCTCGTCGGTCAGGCCGTCCGGCACCGGGGCGAGGTTTGCCATCGCGTCGGGGACGAGCACGTACTCCGCCTGGCAACCGTCGATCGTGTTGCCGAACCGCCAGCCGCCCATCGGCTTCCAGCCATGGGCCGTGTCGGCGCCGTCCTGCGCGTGGTCCCCGGCGAGCGAGGCGTGGCTGTGGCCGCTCGGCGTGATCGCGCCCGCGATCACGCGCTGGCCCTCGCGATAGCCGCGGACCGCAGAGCCGAGCTTTTCGATGATTCCTACGGGTTCGTGCCCGACGATCAGGCCCTTGCGGACCGGGTACTCGCCTTTGAGGATATGTATATCGGTGCCGCAGATCGTGGTGGTCGTCACTCGCAGCAGGGCGTCGAGCGGACCGACCTCCGGAATCGGCTTCTCGTCAAGCACGATCCGTCCGGGCTCGACGAACACGGCGGCTTTCATCATTGCCATCGGTTACTCCCTCCTTGGGCCATGAAGATGCATCACACGGCCGCCCTCTTGTCCCGCGCGTCGTTACCATGCGTCCATTCCGCCGGACGGGTCTTGATCCGAATCAAGGGCCGCCCGGCGGTTTGCCGGCACCGCTCGCTGGCGCATGTGTTTCAATGAACAACGCTCGACGCTCGCCGCGGTTTCCATCGCCCTCCCGACCCAACGCGGCGTGATCGACCGCTTCCAAAAGAGCGTTGACCAAGACGTGTCGGAAAGGGCCGTCTCCCGATGGCGCGATCCGATCGACAGGCATCTGACTGGCGGGCCGGGCGGCGCGCGTTAGAAGCCCGTCCCCGCGGACCCGCGCCGTTACTCCGGGCGGGCCGGGCCGGAGGCCGTTCCCTGCGCCCGCACTACGTTCGCTAGCGGCTCATCAGCACCGGCAGGTCCGCGGCCTCGAGCATGTGCCGCGTCACGCCGCCGAAGATCAGCTGGCGCATGCGGCTGCGCGTGAAGGCCCCCATGACGAAAAGGTCCGCTTGCGCGTTCCTGGCGGCGCCCAGAAATCGCTCGCCCAGGGCACCGCCGGGTTCGATGGTTTGCGCCGTCGCCTGGAGACCGTGGAGCCCAAGATAGCCGACCAGTGCCTCGGACTCGGACGCGGCGATGTCACCCTCCGCGGCCGTAACCACGATGATCCGACTCGCCGCCGCCAGAATTGGCATTACCAGACCGATCGTCCGCGCCGCCTCCAGGCTCGCGTTCCACGCCACCATCACGGTGCCGAGGTTGATCGCGCCCGATCCCCGCGGCACCAGCAGAACCGGCCGGCCGCAGTCGAAAAGCGCGGCCTCGAGTTCGGCCCGCGATTGGCCCGACGCCGCGTCGACCGCCCGGCCGAAAACAATCAGGTCCGAGAGACGCCCATGACGGGCGATGGCCCGTTGCGGTGCGCCCCGCGTTTCGCGCCACAAGGCCGATGGACCTGTGCCGGTTCCCCCAGCCTCGGCGTCCGCCACCGAATGAGCCGCGCGCCACTGGTCGAAATGGGTCCGGGCGGATCGGGAAAGCTGTTCGGCGTCGCGCTCGATGGCGGCCGCCAGCTCGGGAACGCTCGCGGCAAGGCTCTCGCCGTTGACGAGCAAGCTGAGCTCCGACGGGTCCAGCCGCGTATGGAGGGCCTCGATGCGGGATCCGAACAGCCGGGCAATCGACAGCGCCGCCGTGAGGACGGCCTCATCCAGATCCCCACCGGCAATATGGGCCAGAATCGCTTTCATCGCACAGGTCCTTCGATCATGGAGAGGACTCACACAATTACTTTAAAGAACCATCGGTCGACGCCATTGATCCAGGTCATGAGGCGCGGCGGGCCTGTCCCGGCCGCGAAGGATCATCCGGCCGACGCGCGACGCGCCGATGGCCTCGCGACAGGCCGGATCGTGTCCTCCCCATCGCGTTCGATCGGCTTTGGTGCTGCGGCCGTTACGCGGGGGTTCCACTGGAGAGGGACAGGCTTGCCCGAACGAGGCCCGGATCGCCGGGGTGGTACTCGAGGGCGAAACCGAGTCGGCGGCACAGGTCGAGCATCGGCGCGTTCTCGGCGAGGACATCGCCGAAGATCAGACGAATGCCGCGCCCGCGCGCGTAGGCGATGATCCTCCTGAGGAGCATTTCTCCCAGCCCGCGACCCGCCATGTCGTCCCGAACCGTAACGGCGAACTCGGCCTGCTCCCCATCGGGATCGGCGCTGATCCGAACCACCCCGTAAATCTCCGCGGATGGTGCCGGCCCGGGATCGGCCAGGACAAGGGCCATTTCGCGGTCGTAGTCGATCTGTGTCAGGCGGGCGGCCATGCCGTGGGAGAGCTCCCGAAGCGGCGCAAAGAATCGCAGACGGATGGATTCCGGCGAAAGCTTGGCGAATCCCCTGCGGAAGGCCGGCTCATCCTCCGGACGGACCGGCCGGAGCAGTAGCCTGCGCCCATCCGGACCGGAGACGACTTCTTCCAACTCCCGCGGATAGGGCCGGATGGCGAGCCGCGCCGATGCCGGCCGGTCGGAAGGCCGAACCCGGACGCGGGCGTCGAGCGCCATGACTCCTTGCTCATCTGCAAGGAGCGGATTGATGTCCAGTTCTACCACTTCGCCGACGTCGGCGGCGAGCTGAGCGACCTTCATCAGGGTGATGGCTATGGCGTCGAGTGCCGCCGCGGGGCGGTCCCGGTAGCCCTTGAGCAGCCGGTAGACGCGGGTCTGTGCCATCAGCTCGCGGGCGAGCTTGAGGTTGAGTGGCGGGAGCGCGATCGCCCGATCGGCCACGACCTCGACGGCGGTGCCGCCTTGGCCGAAGAGGACGATCGGGCCGAACTGGGCATCCTCGCTCACGCCGACAATGAGTTCGTGCGCATTGCGCCGGCGTATCATCGGCTGCACGACGAAGCCCTCGATCCGGGCGCCCGGCTTGTGCCGGCGAACGCGGGCCAGCATGGCGGTCGCGGCGGTCTCGACCTCTCCCGGCTCCTTCAGGTCCAGCGCGACGCCTCCGACGTCCGATTTGTGGGTGATGTCGGGCGACAGGATCTTGAGCACGACGGGCGTGTTCAGCCGCGTCGCGATCTCCGCGGCCGCGGCGGGCGTCTCCGCCACCTCCGTGGGCACGAGCGGCACCCCATAGGCGCGGAGCACGGCTTGCGATTCGGGTTCGGTCAGCACGGTCCGGCCATCGGCCAGCACCCGGCGGATGACGGCGCGCGCCGCCGCGCTGTCGGTTGGGAAATCCTCGGGAATGGAAGGGGGCGTCTCGGCGAGGAGCTCTTGATTCCGCTTGTAGCGGACCAGGTGCATGAATCCGCGGACGGCCTGTTCGGGCGTGCCGAAGCTGGGGATGCGATGCTGTGCGAAGAGCGTGCGCGCCTCGCGCGCCGTCGCCTCGCCGACCCAGCTTGTCAGGATGCAGCGCCGCCGCCCGCCGACGGTGTCAATGACGGCCTGCGCCGCCGCCAGGCCGGAGGTGATCGCGGTTGGGCAGTTGAGCACGAGGACGGCGTCTGCGTTCCGGTCGGACAGCAAGGCCTCCAGGCCGACGGCATATCGCTCGGGCGTCGCATCGCCGATGATGTCGACCGGATTGTCGCGCGACCAGGTCGGCGGAAGGGCGCCGTCGAGCCGCGCTATGGTCTCGTCGGAAAGCGTGGCCAGCCGGCCGCCTTGGCCGATCAGGGCGTCGACCGCCAGGACGCCGAGGCCTCCGCCGTTCGTGAGGATCGCGAGCCGGTCTCCTTCCGGGCGGGGCGCGGCGCTGAGCGTAGCCGCGGCGGCAAACAGCTCGTCGAGCTCGTCGACGCGCAGCAGCCCGGCGCGGCGGAACGCGGCGTCGTACACGGCGTCGGTGCCGGCCAGGACGCCGGTATGGGATGTGGCGGCGCGGGCGCTGTCGGCATGGCGTCCGGCCTTGATGACGATGACCGGCTTGTTGCGGGCGGCGAGGCGTGCCGCGGACATGAACTTCCGCGCGTTGGTCACCGCTTCCATGTACAACAGGATCGCCGCCGACTCGGTATCGCTCGCCAGGTAGTCGAGCATGTCGCCGAAATCGACATCGGCCATTTCGCCCATGGAGACGAGGTGGGAGAAGCCGACCCGGCGTGCCGCGGCCCAGTCGATCACGGAGGTAACGATGGCGCCCGACTGAACAAGGAAGGCGATGTTCCCGGCCGGAGGCGAGAGGTGGGCGAAGCTGGCGTTGAGGGCGTGGTGCGGGGCAATGAGGCCGACGCAGTTCGGGCCGAGGACCCTCAAGAGGTGCGGCCGTGCACCGTCCAGCATGTGCTGGGTGCGCCGCCGGCCCTCTTCGCTGGCACCGAAACCGGCGCTGATGACGATGGCTGCCTTGGTGCCTCGGTCGCCGAGGGTGGCGATCAACCCGGGCACCGTCGTTGCCGGTGTCGCGATGACGGCGAGATCGGGCGCTTCCGGCAGGCTGCCCACGTCCGGGTAAACCGGTAAGTCGTCGATGGCCTGGTACTTGGGGTTTACCGGCATGACCGGTCCGCGGAACCCGCCGGCACGGATGTTCCGGAGGACGACACCGCCGACGGAATCCGGTCGGGGGCTCGCGCCGATGACGGCGACGGAACGTGGCCGCAGCAGGGAGTCGAGATTCCGAATGGTCATATGGCGTCGTCCTGCGCTTCGCCGCAGAATAATACAGGGTGATCGTCCCGTTCCGGCCTTGTAACCGCCGAAGGCCGGCGACATAGGCTAAGGCCGTACGATTGTCGCGAACTGCGCACAGCGCGTCGACCCACGTCTTTGATCTATGTCATGGAGGTGCGGTCCGGCCGCCGGCGAATGTTCGCCGGGTGCGGGTAAGGCGATGGACCGGGCGGTGCTTCATCCCTGGTCGGCCGGACCGGCAAGGTAGCCGGCTCCGACGGGCGCAACGCCGTCTTCAGGGGATGATCAAGCCGGATTTACAGCCGAGAGGGCGGCGGGTAGGTTCCTGATATTCGTGGCAGGAGAGCGGTCTTGCCGAGGGGCGCCGAAACCGGATCGAGGGTGACATGGCAGACAGGCGACCGATGCAGGACGAGTTTCCGAGCAGGATCCTCAACTCGATCAGGGCGCTCGTGATCATCCTCGATCCGGCCGGTCGCATTCTCTTCTTCAACAAGGCGTGCCAGGATCTGAGCGGGTATACCCTCGATGAGGTCATCGACAGGCGCATTTGGGACTTCCTGATCCCGCCGGAGGAAATCGACGCCGTGAAGGCCGTCTTCGCGGCGGTCAAGGCGGGTGACGTCCCCGGCCACGAGACCAACCACTGGCTTACGAAGGACGGTCGCAGCCGCCTCATCGCATGGGCGACGACGGCGGAGCGCGGGCCGGGGGGCGAGACCCAGTACATCATCCGCACCGGCCTCGACCTCACCGATCAGGCAGCGGCCGAGACGGCCCTGCGCGAGCGCGAAGCGCGGTTGCGCTCGATCATCGAAACCGCCCCGGATGCGATCATCACCATCGACGAGAAGGGGATCATAGAGACGTTCAGCCCGTCGGCCGAACGGATGTTCGGGTACAGCGCCGCCGAGGCGGTCGGCCAGAACGTCAGCATCCTGATGCCATCGCCCCATCGCGAGAAACATGACGAATACATGCGGCGGTATCTCAGAACCGGCGAACGACGGATCATCGGGATCGGCCGCGTGGTCGACGGGCAGCGAAAGGACGGGACCATTTTCCCCATGGAGCTGGCCGTCGATGAGGTTCGCCTCAAGGAGCGGCGGCTGTTCACCGGATTCGTCCGCGATTTGACGGCCCGGCGCAGGATCGAGGAGGAGTTGCGGCAGCTCCAGAAGATGGAAGCGATCGGGCAGCTGACCGGCGGCATCGCACACGATTTCAACAACCTTCTGACGGTGATCACCGGCAACCTTGAGATGCTGGAGCCGCGACTCGTGCGGGACGACGACCGGGAGATCCTGCAGGAGGTGCTGGAGGCGGCCGAGCTTGGCGCGCAACTCACCGACCGGCTGCTCACCTTCGCCAGGCGACGGACGCTCAATCCCGAGCCGATCGACCTTGGCGAGATGGTCCTGGGTATGACGGATCTGCTGCGCCGCTCCCTGGGCGAGACGGTGCAGATCAGCACGATCCTCGCGCACGGTCTTTGGAAGACGCTCGCGGATCCGGGCATGGCGGAGAACGCGTTGCTCAACCTTGCCATCAACGCGCGCGATGCCATGCCGAACGGGGGGACGCTGACGATCGAGACGTCCAACGTGGAGCTGGACGCCGATGACGTGGCGGTGCATCCGGGGGCGCGCCCGGGCCAATACGTGATGCTCGCCGTCGCCGATACCGGAACCGGCATGGCCCCCGAGGTGAAGCAACGGGCCTTCGAGCCTTTCTTCACCACGAAGGGAACGCGCGCCGGCACCGGGCTTGGGCTCAGCATGGTCTACGGCTTCGTGCATCAGTCGGGCGGGCATGTTCGCCTTTACAGCGAGCTCGGCTACGGCACGACCGTGCGACTGTATCTGCCACGCCTGATCGACGCGGACGCCGGCGAGCAGCCCCAGCAGCAGCCGATGGCCGATTCCGGCCACGGCGAAACCGTTCTCGTCGTCGAGGATCATCCGCAGGTGCGGCGTATCACCGTCCGTCGGATGGAAGAGCTCGGCTATCGGGTTCTCGAGGCGGACAGCGGGCAGGCCGCGCTTGACATGCTGGAGCGGGATTCGGCGGTCGATCTTCTCTTCACGGACGTGGTGATGCCGGGCGGCATGACCGGGGCGGACCTCGCCCGGATCGTCCGAAGCCGCTGGCCGCGGATCCGGATCCTCTTTACGTCCGGTTATGCCAATCCGACGCTCATCAGCGATGTGGATTTCGGCCGCGGAACGTTGCTGCTCCAGAAACCCTATTCCAAGGCGGACTTGGCCCACAAACTCCGTGAGGCTTTGGACGGCGGGCGGCAGGAGGGCGTCGCGGGCGGGCCTACCGGCGCGTGATCGTCGCGGTGAAGATGTAACCCGCCCCGCGCACCGTCTTGATCAAGGCCGGGTTGCCCGGATCCTTTTCGATCTTCTTTCTGAGCCGCGCAACCTGGGTGTCGATGCTGCGATCGAAGGGCGTCCAGTCGTGACCTCTGGTGATGTCCATCAGCTGATCGCGGCTGAGCACCCGGTTGGCATTGCGGGCAAACGCTTCAAGGAGTGCGAATTCGCTGCTCGTGATCGGGACGGGCTGCCCCTCGGGCGAGCGCAAGGCGCGCCGCACCACGTCCAGTTCCCAGCCATCGAACAGGATCGTCTCGCCGCCGCTGTTCGGCGCGGCATCCCCTGCGTCGGCCAAGGCGGGGCGAGCGCGGCGAAGGACGGTCCGGATGCGCGCCAATACCTCGCGCAGGTGAAACGGCTTGGTGATGTAGTCGTCGGCGCCCATTTCGAGCCCGACGACGCGATCGATCGTGTCGCCCTTGCCCGTCAGGATGATGATCGGCAATTCGGAGTGCTGCCTCAGTTCCCTGGCGAGGGAAAGCCCGTCGTCCCCGGGCAGGATCAGGTCGAGGAGGACGAGATCGAACCGGGCCTGTTTGATCGCCTCGCGCATCGCCCCGCCATCGGCGGCGGCGGTGACCCGGAATCCTTCCGTTTCCAGATATCGGCACAGCAGGTTGCGCACTCTTGGATCGTCATCGACAACAAGGATGTGCTGGCTTCCCGTCATGGTAGTCCACGTCAGGCGCCGCTCCCGTTCAAAGGGGTCGACGCGATATGTCGCAAGTGGTGGCGCTTCGTCGTTTTCTATTACCAGATTGCACGGGCTTTGCCAGCCGCCTGCGCCGTTCCGCCGCGGATCCTTCTGTGCTCTGGGCCAAGGGCGATGGCTGCCTCTTGCCGAAGTTTGACTTGTATCAATGAGGCGGGGCAGTGCCGGCACTATTCTGTTCGTCTTGCCGCGAAGACGAGGGGCGATACGATGGCAGAGGCGGCCCGGGTCATCCGACAGGAGCATCGCAACACCGCATCCGTTCTCGCCTGCCTCGGTCACGCCGTTGACGCGATCGAGGTCGGACGCTGGGCGCCCGATTTCCAGCTTCTGACGCTGGTGATCAACTACCTTGAGACCTTCCCGGAGATCTTTCATCATCCGAAGGAAGAGAAGTACCTGTTCACGGCGCTTCTGCGTCGCCGGCCGGAAGCCGCGCCCCTGCTGGAACGGCTCGGCGAAGAACACATTCTCGGTCTTGAGGCGGTGATCGACATGCGGGCGGCGCTGCGCGCATATCGGTCGGACCTTTCCAAGTTTCCCCGGTTCCGGGAGGAGGTCGACCGCTACGTCCAGTTCCAGAGAAGCCACATGCAACTCGAGGAGCGCGAGATCCTGCCGCTCGCGCTCGAGGTGCTTACGCCCGATGACTGGCACGTGATCGGTGCGGCGTTCGCGCGCAACGACGACCCTCTGTTCGGCCAGGCGCGGCGAAAGCACTTCGATGCGCTCTACAGCCGAATCTTCGAGCTTGCGCCGCGGCCTGTAGACATCCCTGAATCCGGAGCCGCCCTCGCCTGAGGTCCCGTTTCGGACCCTCTTCGATCGCGCCGCCCGATGTCCCGCGGCGGGCAGCTACGTTCCGCGCGCCATCGCGGGCACCGTCTTGCACCATCCCGCAGAGGGCGCGCATCCCCCATTTCCGTTGTCAAGCCAAGCTGACCGGGGCGCCGCTTGCCGATTCTGCCGGGCGGCGTGACGCAGCATCTCTGCTTCCGGTCGCGGTTCGTCCGGACGCTGCCGCCCGATGTTCGGCCTGTGCTTCCGCAGCCTATGCTGCGCTGCAGCAAGCTGGTTCCTGCCTTTTGGCCTGGATTTTCGTAATGCGCTGAAATGAATGCGACATCCTGCCGCAGTTCTGTTTGTTGCAGCGCAAGTAGACCGGACTGGCGCCACCCCACATGCAGTCCGTAAGCAGAGCGATGCTTCCCTGATAAGGAGGGACCTGACAATGACGATGAAGCGGCGCAACACCCTGGCGGCGACGGCAAGCGCGATTGTGCTGGCCCTCGCCCTCGGTGGCCCCGTGAGCGGCGTCGGATCCGCTACGGCGGACGAGATGGCGGCCAACATCTCTCGGGCGGCAACCGATCTCCCCGTGCCGCTCGCCAAGCGTGCCCCGCAGACCGTCGAGGTCAATCTCGAGACGGTCGAGCTGGTCGGGCAGCTCGACGACGGCACGACCTATCGCTACTGGACCTTCAACGGGCAGGTGCCGGGCCCGATGCTGCGGGTGCGGGTCGGCGATACCGTCAAGGTCAATCTGACGAACCATCCGGACAGCTGGATGAATCACAACGTCGATTTCCACGCCGTGACCGGTCCGCATGGCGGGGGCCACGCCACGATGGCCGAGCCGGGCGAGACCAGGAGCTTTTCCTTCAAGGCGTTGAAGCCCGGCCTTTACGTCTATCACTGCGCCACGCCGATGGTGGCCCAGCACATCGCCAACGGCATGTACGGCATGATCCTCGTCGAGCCGGAGGAGGGGTTGCCGCCGGTCGACCGCGAGTTCTACGTCATGCAGGGCGAGATCTACACCGAGGAGGCCTTCGGGACGAAGGGCGAGCTCATGGAGAGCTATGACAAGCTCATGAACGAGCGGCCGGAATACTTCGTCTTCAACGGGTCGGTCCAGGGCCTGAAGACCGAGCCGCTGAAGGCCAAGGTGGGCGAGACGGTCCGCATCTTCTTCGGCGTCGGCGGGCCGAACTACACCTCGTCCTTCCACGTCATCGGCGAGATCTTCGACAGGCTCTACGACCTTGGCTCGCTTGGCGGCGCGGTGACGACCGACGTGCAGACCGTGAGCGTGCCGCCGGGCGGCGCCACCATCGCCGAACTGACCTTCGAGGTCCCCGGGCAGTACGTGATCGTCGACCATGCGCTCTCTCGCGTGGAGCGTGGCCTTGCGGCAATCATCGAAGTCGAGGGCGAACCGAACCCTGAGGTCTTCTCCGCGCCCCCAGGCGTCTGAGACGCCGGCAGCGTCCGTCGCACGTGCCACGCAACCCCGGCCGTTCGATCGAGCGGCCGGGGCCGCCCTTTTCGACAAACGCAGGCCTTTTTCTCGGCCCGTGCGGTACAGGGGTACCGATATCGCAAATTGACATAGCGCAAAGAGCGACCTGTCCGGCAGCGGCAGCATTCGAACCGTGGGAGTCTCTATGGGAGCTGGACAATGCATGAAATGGTTCTCGTCATCGCCGTGATCGTCTTGACGCTCTTGGTCATGGGCGGGCTTTTGGTCATCTTCCGACGGTGGCTGGTGGCGCGCGAAGATCTGGTGCGTCGAGCCTGGGCCGGGTACGAGGCCGGGGGCGCCCGCCAGGACGCTGCCCTCGGCGAGCCTTCCGGGGAACGCCGCCCCATTGTGACGGCCTGATCGCCGCGCCCGTACGGCATCGACCGGACCGCGGCGCCCCGGTCCCCGGGCCGCAGCAGAGAAGCGGTCGAGGAGGCACGCGAGCACGTTTCTCTTTGTTTCTTGACCGTGGTCAAGGCGTGCCTCCTCGACGGCCGGCAATCTGTGCGTATTCGAGGCCGACCGGCAAGCCGACGCCCAAGCACGGCGTAGGCTTTCCGGGCTGGGGGAGGGGGCATGAGCGAGCGAACCGAAACCGCGCGCTTGCTGCAGGAAGAGTATCGCGCCGCGGTCGATGTGCTGGTCCGCGTCAAGGCGTTTCTCGCGCAGACCGACGACCTGCGGATTGCCTCCATCAACGCCAGCGGGGTCCGGGCGCTCATCGGCGATTTCCACCGCCTCCTCGAATCGGAGTTCTCGTCTCCTCCCGGTTTTGTCGAACAGGTCCTGTTGCCCCTGCTGGACCGGCAAGGCGCCCGGGAGTTAAGTGCCCTGATCGCGGCCGAACGCGCCGGAATGCGGCCGCTTGCCGACTGCTTGCGGCGAATTTGCGCCGCCGCCCTTCAGGGCGGGTTCGAGATGGTGAGTTGGGCGGCCTTTCAGGGGCTGGCGCAGGCGTTTTCGGAGCAAATGCTCCGCCATCTCGAGCATAAGGAGACGGCGCTTCTTCGCGCCGTCGACGCGGCACTCGACCCGGCGCACGCGCCCGGACTCGACGGCAGGTTGGCCGAGGCCTACCGTGCGGCCGCCGCGCGGGTGGATGATCCGCCGCCGGCCGCGCCGCACCCGACCAAACCGCGGCCAAACCCCGATCGTCGATCGGGCCCGACGCTCCTGTATCCGGCCCTCACGACGGGCTGAGCCGACCGCCGAGCCGGAATGAGAAGCCGCCGGACCGACCGATGCCGCGCTCCGTCGAGTGCATAGGTAGGATGGTGAAGGCAAGCGCCGCGCGGTGCGCCGTACGGCATTGCTGATGGACCGCCGCGTCTCCACCCGTCGCGCGGCGGTGTACCTGCTCGCTGCGAGCGCCGCCTCGTGGGCCGCAATCGGCCTTCTGCTTGCCTGATCGGGCCCGGGGCGCGGTCGGCGTCGGCGCTCCGCAGCAGATGCCGGCGAGGACCGCCCGGAGATCACCAGGAAAGGCGCCGCGTCAGGCGATGGAGCAGCACGTCGAAGCGGCGCGCGGCCTCCCGGTCGCTTCGGCGCAGGGTTGCGTAAGCTTGACCGGCCAGGCGGCACGCCGCCTCGACACGGCCCGCGGCCGCCAGTTCTTCGAGGCTTGCCACGAGAACGTCGGAGAGCCGGCGCGCCGGCGCGGATGGACCGGCCCCGGCCGGTCGCTCCGGGGCGGTTACGCCGGGGCTCGTCATTCGTCCCCGTCCTGAATCCCGAACCGCCGCTTGGCCTCGGGGCTCATCATCCGCGGCGTCCAGGGCGGGTCGTAGGTCAGCGTCACCTCGACGGACACAACCCCCGCCACGGCCTCGACGCTGTCGCGGGCGCCGGCCGTGAGATAGCCGGTCGCCGGGCACCCGCGCGTCGTCGTGGTCATGGTGACGTGGACCACGCCGTCCTCGGCCGTGACGTCGTAGACGAGTCCGAGATCGACGATGTTGTAGCCGAGCTCGGGGTCGATCACCCGGCGGAGCGCTTCCCTGGCGCGGTCGGCGAGCCCGTCCGCGCCGCCGTCTGCGGCGGTGGCGTCGACGACGACCGGTGCGCCCGACGTGAAGTGATCCATGATCGCGCCGAGGATCGCCGGCTTGAGGAGTTGCCAGTCGCCGCTCTCCTTGGTGACGGTGATGAAATCGGTGCCGAGGACCACGCCGGAGACGCCCCGGATGGCGAACAGGCGATGCGCGAGAGGCGACTTCGCGGCCTGGGCCCTGTCGCGCAGTTCCAGCGTGCCCTGAGCCAGCACCGGGCGGCCGGGCAGGAACCGCATCTCGGTGGGGTCGGTCGTGGATTCCGTCTGGATGAACATGGCTTGCAACCTCCGTCGCCGATCCGCCGCGCCGCGGGGCCCGGACCTTCACCGGGCCGCCGCTCCGATTACGCGACCGCTCCCTTGCGCTCGCCGACGCGCACGAGCACCTTGTAGGTTGTGCCGTCGGGCTCGAAGCCACCGCGCCAGCGGTGGCCGCGCTTCTCGAGCTCGGGGAACAGGAAGATCGGCTCGCGGCAAAGGAGCGCCGAGAGAACCTCGCCCGCCTCCATTTCCTCGGTCGCCGCGAGGATGCGCACCATCGGCTCGGGGGGGTCGAGATCCCGGTTGTCGAGGTGCCGGACGGGCGCGGGCCAGATCGAATCGTCCCCGGCCGAGGCGGCGGCCGGCGCGGCCGTTCCCTCGGCGGCCGAGGCAGCGCCGGACGGCCGGAAGAGAACCTCCCAGTCGCCGTCGTCGAGCTCCCTGAGCTCATGGGTGAACCCCTTCGAGCCGAGCACATGCAGAAGCGGCGTCGGCTTGAACGTCGCGAGCAGCCGCAGACCTTGGCCGGGGGCGAGCGCCTCCACCGCCTCCATGATCTGCGCGAACGGCTCGCCGCCGGCGCGCAGGATCGGGCGGACATCCAGATCGACGAAGGGTGAGCTCATCGCGGAATACTCCTTAGGATGCAGTCGGTTGGGAAAGCGCGAGAAGCAGCCGCGGCCGGCGCGCGCCCGCGGGAAGGCGAAGGGCGGGGTTCACGTCCAGGAGACGGCGCGTGCGAATCAGCTGCAGGACGATCCCGCCCGTCGCCACGAGCATGGCGGCCGCGGCGCCGCGGAAGACAAGGGGGGCATCCGCGACGAGCGCCGCGGTGCCGAGCCAGACCGCGAGGAAATAAAGAAGGAACCATTTGACCGCGCGCGTCTCGACCACCAGGTCCTGCACGCGCGGCGTCGGCGCCTTGCCGAGAACGGGGCCGTAGCATTCGAGCCAGGTCAGGAAGGCCACGATCTTGTAGAGCTTGGCGAGGCCGAGCCCGGAGAGCCAGCCGAAGGCGACGAGGAAGATGATGGCGCCGGCATGACGCGAGAGCTCTCCGAGCGCCAGCATGACGACGATCAACCCCGCCGCCATCGCCAGGGAGGCGAGGGCGAGCACCGCCATGCGGCTGTTCAGTTCAATGTTGCGTCGCTTGCGCGAGCGGTAAAGACGAAGGATGTCGCCGCCGTAAAGGGCGAGGGCGGCCAGCCCGAGGATACCGGTCGTGAGGAGGACGAGATTGAGGTTGCCTTCGAGGCAGATCGCCGCCGCCCCGCCCGCAACCGCGATGGCCAGCGCGCCGGCGCCGAGATAGAGGGCGGCGCGGCTGCTCCGCCGGTCGACTTCCGGCGCGAGCATGAACATGGCCAGCAGGCGGTAGCTGACGCCCATGGCGGTAAAGGTGAGCCAGCCGCCGAGGCCGGCAATCACGTGGATCGGAAGGCCGGTGGCGGTCACCTCGAGCAGGTGCGCGTTGGATGTCACGCCGCCGAGGGCGAGCGTGAAGATGATGCCGAAAAGGACCGTCGCCGCGACGCTAAAGAGGCCGACGACGACGAAGCGCGCCGGCAAGGGAAGCGGTCGGGCGGCCCAGAGCGTACGGCCGAGAACCCAGAGGACGAGCGCGAAACCCACGCCCAGAAGAGCACCCGCGAGGAGGAAGAACGACGGCGCCGGCCCAATCCGCCCGCCGAGTTGAAGGAAGCCGAGGAGCAGCGCCATCAGGCCGCCGAGCAGGCACAGAAGGGCCGGCAGGGTCAGGGACTCGCCGCGGAGCGGGCGCGCGACGAGAACCGGGACGAACTGGAACAGCGCGCCGCACATCAGCAGGCTCAGCCAGCCGATCGCCACGAGATGCACCAGGACGAGCGTCTCGGGCGATTCGACCGGCACGTGCGGGAAGCCGTATCCCGCCGCCATGAGAATCTGCGCCGCGAGCAGGGCGGCGAGGGCGGCGGCGAAATAGGACATCGTCCAGCGGGCGAGCGAGGCGCCGGGCACGACAAAGCTCCTTCCGGTTGAATCAGTCCGGCGCCCTCGAATCGCTCGGCGCGGGGGACCGACGCCCGACGCGATCCGGGGGCGCCGACGGCCTCAGGCGGCCCGAGCGATCTTGCCGATCTCCACGCGCCAGACGGCCGGTCCGCTTTCAAGGTAGGTCCAGGAGAACTGGTTCGGATACTCGGCTGCCAGCTGGTAGTAGAGCGGCTTGGGGTCGTGATCGTTGACCAGGATGAACGACGTCCCCGGTGCGAGCTCGTCGACGAGCTGGAAGATCTTCTCGTGCCGCTGGGCGGGCACAAGGCTGCGAACGTCGACGACGTTGGCGGCCGACCCTTCCGTGGTGTTCGACATCTGCGGGCTCCTTTGGTCGCGTGGTTGAACTGTCTCGTGACCGCGATTCGCATGACGAATGCGCCGGTCACGCGGCGCGTTGGGCCGTGCGCCCCGGCCGCCCCGCCAATGTCGATCCTATAAAATGTATTGTCAATACATCTTATGCTCTGCCGGCCTGCGTCACGTGGCGGGCGAAGGCCCGAGCGATGCGCCGCTCGGCCGAACGCGCGCGGCGAAATGTCGCAAAAGATGCGTAAAGAATAGATCTTTGCTCTGGAGCAAAGAAACGCATCGGGCGAACTCCCAGCTTTCGGCCAGACCGAGACCTCTCCCGCAAACCAAGGAGGAGATCCGTGCGGAACACGAAGCGGCTGTGGCTCTATCTTGCCATCGTCATGCTCGCGTCCTTCGCCTGGCTGGGACTGATCGGGCGCGAGATCTACCACCAGGCCCCGCCCGTTCCAGGGCAGATCGTCGCCGAGGACGGGACCGTCCTCTACACGCGCGACGACATCGAGACCGGCCGCAAGGTCTGGCAGTCGGCCGGCGGGATGCAGCTCGGCTCGATCTGGGGCCATGGCGCCTACCTTGCCCCGGACTGGTCCGCCGACTGGCTCCACCGCGAGGCGACGGCGCTGCTCGAGCGCTGGGCCCGGGCGGAGTTCGGGGCACCATTCGACACGCTCGACAGCTACGACCAGGCGGCGCTCAAGGCGAGACTGCGGGATGAGCTGCGGGCCAACCGCTACGATCCCGAGACCGGCGTCCTGACGGTGTCCAACGACCGCGCCGCGGTGATCCGGGAGCTGGCCGCCTACTACAACGACCTGTTCGGTGCCGCGCCGGAGCTGGAGGAACTACGCGAGCAGTACGCGATGCCGAACAACGCTGTGCCGGATGAGACGCGCCGCCAGGCGATGACCGGGTTCTTCTTCTGGACTGCCTGGGCGGCGACGACCGAGCGTCCGGGGCAGGAGATCACCTACACCAGCAACTGGCCGTTCGAGCCTTTGGTCGGAAACAGTCCGACCACGGGCACCACGGTCTGGTCGATTGCCAGTGTCATTCTGCTGATCTTCGGCATCGGCGTCCTGGTCTGGTACTACGCCATGGCGCGCGCGGAGGAGCCACACCCGGAGGTGCCGTCTTCGGACCCGCTTCTTTCGTTGCGCCCGACGCCGTCGATGCGCGCCACCGGCAAGTATTTCGCGACCGTGATCGCGCTGTTCCTGGCGCAGATCGGGCTCGGTTCGGTGACCGCCCACTACGCGGTCGAGGGCCATCATTTCTTCGGTCTGCCGCTTGCCGAGATCCTGCCCTACGCGGTGACCCGCACCTGGCATACCCAGCTTGCGGTGTTCTGGATCGCGACGGCCTGGCTCGCCACCGGTCTCTACATCGCCCCGGCGGTCTCCGGCCATGAGCCCCGCTTCCAGCGGCTCGGCGTCAATCTCCTCTACGGTGCGCTGCTGCTGGTGGTCGTCGGTTCGATGGCCGGCGAGTGGTTCGCCGTTCAGCAGATCATCGACCTGCCGCTCAACTTCTGGTTCGGTCACCAGGGGTACGAGTATGTCGACCTTGGCCGCTTCTGGCAGATCCTGCTGTTCGTCGGCCTCATCGTCTGGCTGACGCTGGTCGGCCGCGCCCTGTGGCCGGCGCTGCGCGCGCCGTCGGAAAGCCGCACGCTGCTGGTGATCCTGTTCCTGTCGACGGTGGCGATCGGCCTGTTCTACGGCGCGGGGCTGACCTGGGGCCAGCACACGCATCTGTCGGTGATCGAGTACTGGCGCTGGTGGGTGGTCCACCTCTGGGTCGAGGGCTTCTTCGAGGTCTTCGCCACCGCGGTGATCGCGCTGCTCTTCGTGCGGCTCGGGCTGGCCCGCGCCGGCGTCGCCACGGGTGCGGTGCTGTTCGCCACCATCGTCTTCCTGCTCGGCGGCATCCTCGGCACGCTGCACCATCTCTACTGGACCGGCACGCCGACCTCGGTCATCGCCGTAGGGGCGATGTTCTCGGCGCTCGAAGTGGTGCCGCTGGCGTTGCTCGGGGTCGAAGGCTACGAGAACTACCGGCTGAGCCGGTCGGCGCCGTGGGTGGCGACCTATCGCTGGCCGATCCTGTTCTTCGTCGGCGTCGCCTTCTGGAACCTCTTGGGGGCCGGCGTCTTCGGCTTCATGATCAACCCGCCGATCTCGCTCTACTACATCCAGGGGCTGAACACGACGGCGGTGCATGCGCACAGCGCGCTGTTCGGGGTTTACGGGCTGCTCGGCATCGGGCTGATGCTGTTCTGCCTGCGCGGCCTCGGGGCGCGGCAGGCGTGGAACGACGGCCTGCTCAAGACGTCGTTCTGGCTGCTCAACGGCGGGCTGGCGGGGATGGTCTTCCTGTCGCTTCTGCCCATGGGTACGCTGCAGGCCTGGGCGGCGGTGACGCATGGCCTTTGGTACGCCCGCTCGGCCGAGTTCATGCACCAGCCGATCATCGAGTGGCTCGTCTGGCTTCGGGTCCCCGGTGACGTGATCTTCGCGGCCGGCGGCGTCGTCCTGGCTTGGTTCGCCTTCCGCCTGTGGCGGGGCGGCCGCGGCGGGGCGCCGGTCCGGGCGACGGACACCCGACCCGCCCGGACCGTACCGGCCGAGTAGCAACAGGAGGCCGGCAGGGGGCGCCCGCGCGGGCGCCCCCTGCCGGTGCACCGGGCAAACGATACTTGCCCCCCAACGGAATGTCACAGCCATGCCATGACCGAGCTTCGATGGACGAACTGACGATCGCGCGGGCCCTGCACGTCCTGGCCGTCGTCCTCTGGATCGGCGGCGTCGCCATGGTCACCACGGTTCTGCTGCCGGCCGTGCGCCGTCTCAAGACGGCCAGAGAGCGGCTCGCCTTCTTCGAGTCGGTGGAGGGGCGCTTCGCCTGGCAGGCACGTATCACGACGGTGATCGCCGGGGCGAGCGGCTTCTACATGGTTCACCTGCTGGATGCCTGGGACAGGTTCCGATGGGCCGCGTTCTGGTGGATGCATGCGATGGTCGGCGTGTGGATCTTCTTCACGATCATGCTCTTCGTCGCCGAACCGCTCTTTCTCCATCGCTGGTTCCGGACTCGGGCGGAGCGTGACCCCGAAGGGACGTTCGCGCTGATCTGGTATCTGCACTGGGCGATGCTCGCGGTCAGCCTCGTCACCGTCCTGGGAGCGGTCGCCGGAAGTCACGGTCTCTTCCTGTTCTGACCGGAAGGACGTGCCCGGCGAGCGCCCGGGCTCCGTTCGCTGGCACTTGCAATAGATACATTCCATGTACATGTTATGTTGATCGGGCCGATGCGGTGTCCGGACAACGAGAGTTGAGGGCTATGAAGGCAAAGGATGTCATGACCCCCTATGTCGTTTCGGTCGGACCCGACAACACCATCGACGAGGTCATCGACATCCTGCTGACGCACGGAATCAGCGCGGTCCCGGTGGTCGAGGGCGGCAAGCTGGTCGGTATCGTCAGCGAGGGCGACCTCGTCCGGCGCACGGAGATCGGCACCGCGGAGGGGCCCCGGCCCTGGTCGTTGTGGCCGTTCGCCGATGATGCGATCCTGGCGGCCGAATACGTGAAATCCCGCGCCACGTGCGTACGCGACGTGATGACCCTGAAGGTCGTTACCGTCACGGAGGAAACACCCGTCGGCGAGATCGCCGTCACGCTGGAACGAAACCGGATCAAGCGGGTTCCGGTTGTTCGGGATGGTCGACCCGTCGGCATCGTCAGCCGAGCCGACCTGATCCGGGGGCTCGCGGCGGTCGAGGCTGCGCCCTTCGGGCCGGCCGTGCCGGATGACGGCACCGTCCGCGCCAGGGTGCTCGAGATCCTCCGGTCGCTACCCTGGGCGAGTATCGGCACGATCGACGTCACGGTCGCAGGCGGCGTGGTCGAGATCCGGGGCGGCTACCACTCGGAGGAAGAGCGCGCGGTGACGCGCGTCGCGGCCGAGACCGTGCCCGGCGTTCGCAAAGTGGACGATCACCGCGTGCCAATGTCCGTGCCCCACGGCTGCGTGTGATCGCGTCCGCCGGGCGGCGGGACCGGCGAGCCGGGAGTGCGGAGGAACCCCACCATCAGTTTTTGAAAGGAGGCCTCAATGCCTCGGATCCGCGCCTACGTCACCGCCTGCGCCGTTATCCTCGCACTCGCCGTCGTGGCGCTTGTGCTGCTCGTTTCCTTTGCAGACCTCGGTCTGAGCGGCCACGGGGTCGTGGCGCTGTTCCTCGGCGCGCTGCTGACCATCGCGCTGGCGATGGCGCTGATGGGTCTCCTGTTCATGAGCGACAGCAGCGGCTACGACGCAAGCACCGACGCCGTCGCGGCCGGGAGGGCGTCTGCCGGTACTCCCAGTCGGGACGGTGAAGCCGACAAGCCCGCCGGCGATTCGGGCGGCAGGGGCTGAGCTCCGCGCGGCACGGAATCAGCCGGCCTGCTTCTCCTTCACCTCCGCGATCGTGTCGATCGCCAGGGATGCGTGGGCGTAGGCGCCGCCCGCGCGCATCTCGGCGGCGACCCAGATCGCTTCCATCAGCTCCTCCGGCGTCGCGCCGTGCCGCATCGCCGCCTTGGTATGACCGCGGATGCAGTAGGGGCACTGGGTGATGTGGGCCGCGGCGACGGCGATCAGCTGCTTCGTCTTTGCCGGCAGGGCGCCGTCGGCGAAGACGCGCTGGCTGAATGCCGTGAAGGCGTCGTGGATCTCGGGCGCGAGCTTCTTGCGCTCCTCGGCGAGCTCCCGCGTCGCGGTCGGGTAGATGTCCTTCGGCATGGTGTCTCTCCCGTTCAGGCTCCGGCGCCGGGTGGCCGAAGCCTCTTAACCTGTATCCCAAATGCGTGTTCCGCAAGTCCGTCGGCCGGCGGGGCACCGAACGGGGGATGCGGCGAGCAGAATGGGCGTGCCGTCCGCCCGCGAACCGCATGTCCGTGATCGCGGCTGCACGCCGCTGCGAGCCCCGCGAAGACGGACTCAGGCGTGTTTTCTTCCGGCCGCACCTCGGCGGCTTCGGTCGGGGCCGGGTCTGGGCCGTCGGGGACGGTCCGACCGGCGGGGCCGGATGGCCTCGATGTGGATACCTTCATCCTCGTCGCCGGAGCGGCGTACGGAGGACGCGAACCGGTCGGCCGCCTGCCGGGCGATCTCGAACTTGGTCTCCCGATCGAAGATGCGGATCCCGCCGATCTCCCGCTTCGTTACATGGCCGCGCCGGCAGATGAGCGGCACGAGCCATCGCGGGTCGGCATTGCGGTTGCGGCCGACATTCATCCGGAACCACACCGTGTCTTCAGGCCCGTTGCGCCGGCCGGCGGGGGCGCGCGGCGCGCGCTCGGCTGCGCCGTCGAGCAGTTCCTCCGGGGCCGGCAGGCGCGTCCGGTGAAGGCGAACCAGCGCCGCGGCCACCTCTTCGGCGCCCCGCTCGGCCAGGATTGCGCGTGCCAGAGCGCGATCCTCCTCCGTGGGCTCTTCCTCCCAACCGGGATCGCGCAGCAGGCGCTCGCGGTCCCGCGCCCGGATCTCGTCCGCCGATGGCGGCGTCGTCCAGGCCGCTTCCACCCTCGCGGACGCCAGCAGCCGCTCGGCCTGACGACGCCGGGTGTAGGGGACGAGCAGCACACAGACGCCCTTGCGCCCGGCCCGGCCGGTGCGGCCGCTCCGGTGCAGCAGCGTCTCGCGGCCCTTCGGCAGGTCGGCGTGGATGACGAGTCCGAGGTCGGGCAGGTCGATGCCGCGCGCCGCCACGTCGGTCGCGATGCACACGCGCGCGCGCCCGTCGCGCAGCGCCTGCAGGGCGCGGGTGCGCTCGCTCTGGCTCAGCTCGCCCGACAAGGCCACCGCCGCGAAGCCGCGTTCGAGAAGCTTTCCGTGCAGGTCCCGGACGGCCTCGCGGGTGGAGCAGAAGACGAGCGCGCCGCGGGCCTCGAAGTACCGCAGCACGTTGACCACGGCGTGCTCCACGTCGTTGGGGGCGATTTGGACCGCGCGGTACTCTATGTCGCCGTGCGGCTGGTCCTCGAGCGAGGTAACGATGCGGGCGGCGTCGCGTTGGTAGCGTTTGGCAAGCGCGGTGATGTCCTTCGGGATTGTGGCGGAGAAGAGGAGGGTGCGGCGCTCGGCCGGGGTCGCGTCCAGGATGAACTCCAGATCCTCGCGAAAGCCGAGGTCGAGCATCTCGTCGGCTTCGTCGAGCACCACGACCTGAAGCCGCGCGATGTCGAGATGGCCCCGTTCCAGATGGTCGCGCAGGCGACCCGGCGTGCCGACCACCAGATGGGCGCCCTGTGCGAGCGCGCGCTGCTCCCGGCGAATGTCCATCCCGCCGACGCAGGACGCTAGGCGCGCGCCGGTCTGCGCGTAGAGCCAGGCGAGTTCTCCATGGACCTGGAGCGCCAGCTCACGCGTCGGCGCCACGACCAGGGCGAGCGGTTCCCCGGCGCCTTCGAAGCGCGCGCCGTCGCCGAGCAAGGTGGATGCCATCGCAAGACCATAGGCCACGGTCTTCCCCGACCCCGTCTGCGCGGAAACGAGCAGGTCCCGCCCTGCCGCCTCCGGCCGGAGCACGGCCGCCTGGACCGGCGTCGGTTCGGTAAAGCCCCGCTCGCTCAGCGCGCGGGCCAGATCGGGGTGAACGGATGAGAAGGGCATCTCTCGGCAACCGGATTGGTTTTGAAGGAAGTACGGTCCGCGTCTTCGGTGCAACGGGCCGACCCGGGGCGGTGTTCCGACGGGCCGTGTTCCATCGAATGCGCCGCGCCCGGATGCCTTGCGGGCGATCCGGGCGCGGCGGGCGTGAACCCATATCCGATGGCCGGTCGGAACACAAGCGGGCGGGCCCTCGGCCATGGCCCGCCCGCCGCCGGAACGTAGCTGGGGGGCTCGCTGCGTTCCGGCTCGCCTCTCCGCTGGGCCCCGGCCTGTGAGACGAAGCGTCCGGCTCGGCCGGTCGCCGGCCGGCCCGTCGGTCAGCCGATCTGGGGCCGGGAGAAGGGCAGCGTCCGTATCCGCCTTCCGGTCGCCGCGAACACGGCGTTGGCGACGGCGGGGCCGATCGGCGGAACCCCCGGCTCGCCGACGCCGGTCGGCGGCTCGGTGGACTCGACGATGTGGACCTCGACCGCCGGCATCTCGTCGATGCGAAGCACCCGGTAGCCGTCGAAGTTCGACTGCTGGACGGTGCCGTCCTCCAGCGTGATCGCGCCATACAGGACCGCGCCGAGGCCGAACCCGATGCCGCCCTCCATCTGCGCCCTGATGACGTCGGGGTTGATGGCGACGCCGCAATCGACGGCGCAGACCACGCGGTCGACCTTGATCTCGCCGTCCGGCCGGACGGTCACCTCCGCGACCTGGGCCACGTAGCTGTTGAAGGATTCGTGCACAGCGATGCCGCGGCCCCGGCCGGCGGGCAGGGGCGCGCCCCACCCGGCCTTCTCGGCGGCAAGGTCGAGCACCGCTCGGTGGCGCGGGTGCCGACCGAGCAGGGACCGGCGGAACTCATACGGGTCCTTGCCGGCCGCCTGCGCGATCTCGTCGATGAAGACCTCCGTGGCGTAGGCGGTGTGCGTGCTGCCGACGGACCGCCACCACAGGACGGGCACGCCGACCCGGGTCGTGTGCAGCTCAACCGTCAGGTTCGGAATGTCGTAGGGCAGGGTGCTCGCGCCTTCGACGGAGGTCTGGTCGACGCCGTTCTTGACCAGCGCGCCTTCGAAGGGCGTGCCTTCGAGGATCGACTGGCCGACGATGCGGTGCCGCCAGGCCACCAGACCGCCCTGCGCGTCGAGGCCGGCGGAGAGCGTGTGGTAGTACATCGGCCGGTAGCGGCCGCCGCGGATGTCGTCCTCCCGCGTCCAGATCAGCTTGACCGGAACGCCTTCTTCCAGAGCCTTGGCGACGTGTACCGCTTCGACGATGTAGTCCGACGTCGCGGTGGCGCGGCGGCCGAAGCTGCCGCCGGCGAGGAGCGTATGGATTTTCACCTGCTCCGGCCGCAGTCCCGCCGCCGCCGCGGCGTTGGCCTGATCGACCGTCTGAAACTGGTCGCCGGCCCAGATCTCGCACGCGTCTCCGGTCAGCCGGACGACGCAGTCGAGCGGCTCCATGGGCGCGTGGGCGAGGTACGGGAACTCGAACGCGGCGGTCAGCGTCGTGGCGGCGTTCGCCATGGCGGAGTCCACGTCGCCGTCCGCCCGGGCGACGGTGCCCGGCTTCTCGGCGAGGGCCCTGTACTCGGCCATGAGATCGGCCGTGCCGCGCTTCTCGGCCTGGCTGTCGTCCCATTCGATCGCGAGCGCCTGCCGCGCCTGGCTGACGGCCCAGAAGGACCGGCCAACGACGGCGATGCCGCTCGGGATGCGCAGAACGTCGATCACGCCCGGCACCGCCCTTGCCGCGGTCGCGTCGACCGACCGGACCGTCGCCCCGAAGACGGGCGGCCGCTCGACCTGGGCGATCACCATGCCGGGCAGGACCACGTCGAGCGCGAATTGCGCCGTGCCGTTGGTCTTGGGTTTCGAGTCCAGGCGCGGCAGACGGCGGCCGATGAGCGTGAACGTCCTCGGGTCCTTGAGCGGCACGTCCCGGGGCGGCGTCAAGGCGGCGGCCTTGCCGGCGAGCTCGCCGAATCTGGCGCTGCGATTCGAGGCGTCATGGCGCACCACGCCCTTCTCGACGGTGATCTCGGCGGCCGGAACGCCCCACTCGCGCGCCGCGGCCTCGACCAGCATCGCACGGGCCGTGGCGCCGGCCTTGCGAAGCTGCTCGTAGGAGTTGGCGACCGCGGTGCTGCCGCCGGTGCCCTGGATGGCGCCGAAGGCCAGATTGTTGTACAGCGTTGCGTCGGCCGGCGCCGATTCGGCCCGGACCTGCGACCAGTCGGCGTCGAGCTCTTCGGCCAATATGGTCGACAGGCCGGTATAGGTGCCCTGGCCCATCTCCAGATGCTTGATGACGACCGTCACCGTATTATCGGGGGCGATCCGCACGAAGGCATTGGGCGCGAAAGCCCCGCCGGTGGTGGCGCTTGCAACTTTCGTCCCGGATGCCGGCCAGTAAAAGCCGAGGGTGAGGCCCGCGGCCGCCGCGGCGCCGGTCTTCAGAAAGGTTCGCCGGCTGGCGTTCATGCTTGGGCCGGGGGTCGAAGGTGCGGGGGCTCCGTACATGGCTCAGGCCTCCATCAGCTTGGCCGCCTCGTGGATGGCGGCGCGGATCCGGAAATAGGTGGCGCAGCGGCAGATGTTCCCGCTCATCGCGGCGTCGATGTCGGCGTCCGTCGGTTTCGGTGTCTGCGCGAGGAGCGCGATGGCCGACATGATCTGGCCCGACTGGCAGTAGCCGCACTGCACGACGTCGAGCTTCTCCCAAGCGGCCTGGACCGCCTGCGCGGCCTTGCCGGTAACGCCTTCGATGGTCGTGACGGATTGCCCTTCGACGGCGGCCACGGGCGTGACGCAGGAACGCACGGGCTGACCGTCGATATGCACCGTGCAGGCGCCGCATTGCGCCATGCCGCAGCCGAACTTCGTGCCCGTCAGCCCGGCGATCTCGCGAATCGCCCAGAGAAGTGGCATGTCGGGATCGGCGTCCAGTGTGGTTGGCTGGTTGTTGAGGGTGAGTGAGATGGCGGCCATGGTTGTCTCCTGGGGCGAGAATCGAAGGTTCGCGTGCCGCCGCGCCACCGCCGTGGCACGAGCGGGTGCGTCCGGTGTATCACCGGTGCGTGGAGCGCCCGTCCGCTGCCGCCGGACCCGGCGCTCCCCGCGGGGCGTCAGCCCGCCGTCCTGACGGCCGGTGCCGGGGAGTCCGCCTGGGTCGATGGCGTGTCGACCGATTGCTTCTGGACCGTGCGCTGCCAGGCGCAGCCGCCATCGCCGGCCGCCTGGGCGGCGCCGGCCATCGCCGCGAGGCCGAGTCCGGTGAGGAGAGCAAGCGTCGCTTTGCGCATGAATCACCTCCTGCTGGTTTGATGCGCGTGCAGTTTGGCGGTTGTCTGTCGCAGAACTTTGTCGGGAAGGTCCGGCGGCTGTCGCAGACTTTCGCGACGGTGCCGTTCGGCATATCTTGATACAATTCCGGCCCGCCGCGGCGATCTGCGGGGAAGCGGGGCGGTGCGTCGCCCGATGTTCCGCGGCGATGTCAGGACGCGGCGCAGTCCGCCGTTTCGGGTCCATGCGTGGTGAGCGCGACGGCGGATTCCGGGCCGCGTTGCGGTGCGGTCTGGCCAGCCGCCGCGAGGCCGATCACCACAACCAGTGCGATGATCCAGCTCGCAACGACGTCGCGCCAGCCCAGACAGATGCGCTCTGCGGCCATGCGCCACGCGTCGAACGCGGGATCTCCTCCCGGTCGCGGGCAACGCTTGTCCCTGCGGCGGATCGCCCAAAGTTTTTTGTCCATGATATCGGTCTCCTGGATTCGTGCGGTCGCGTCCGGCTCGTAGAACCGGCGAAGACTGGCGCAGGTCTGTCGCAGGACTTTGTCGAGGGGCTTTGGTGATTGTCGCGCGCTGTTGCGGACCGGGCGGCTGACACAGTTTGATACAATTTTGTCGGCGCGCCGTGGCCGCGGCTATGCTATCGATTGCGGGCGAGGTCTGCCCATGGAATCGACACCGCACGTCGTCGTTGTCGACGACCACAAGGACATACGAGAGCTGGTCGGGCGGTATCTCTCGCAGAACGGCTATCGCGTCAGCGCAGCCGAGAATGCGACGGCGCTGCGCCGCCTTCTTCAGCGCGGCGCCCCCGACCTCGTCGTCCTCGACATCATGATGCCGGGGGAGGACGGCCTGTCCCTGTGCCGTCACCTTCGGGCGACGACGGACCTGCCGATCATCCTTCTGACCGCGGTGGCGGAGGACGTCGACCGCATCGTCGGGCTCGAGATGGGTGCCGACGATTACGTCACGAAGCCGTTCAACCCGCGCGAACTGGTCGCCCGCGTGAAGGCGGTGCTGCGGCGCGCCCACAGCCTGCCCCCGCGCCGGGGCCGTCCGGGGGTCAAGGCGATCCGCTTCGACCGCTGGACCCTCGATGTCGGCCGGCGCGAGCTGCTCGGGGAGGACGGCGTCGCCGTGCCGCTCAGCACGGCCGAGTTTCGTCTGCTATCCGCCTTTCTCGATCACCCGGGCGTGGTCCTGACTCGCGACCAGCTGCTCGATCTCACGGTCGGGCGGGCGGCCGAAGTGTTCGACCGCAGCATCGACAACCAGGTCAGCCGCCTGCGCAAGAAGATCGAGGCGGATCCCAGGAACCCGGCACTGATCAAGACGCACTGGGGCGGCGGCTACAGCTTCGCCGCCGAGGTGAGCCCGGCATGAAGTGGTATTGGACGCAAAGCCTGACCAGCCAGCTCATCGGCCTGATGCTGCTCGCGCTCGCCGTATCGCAGGGGATCAGCTTCCTGATCTATTGGGACGAGCGCGGGCAGGCTCTCCGCCAGGCGGCCAAGGAGGAGTTCCTCGTGCGCACCGCCTCGGTCGCACGGCTCCTCGAGGCGACACCGGCGGTCTATCACCCCGACATCCTTCGTGCGGTGGACACGACCTACACGCGGTTCTGGCTGACGATGGAAAGTCCGGACCGCGTCGCGGCGTGGCAGCGGGACGCTTGGCGGCGGCTCGGAACGCCCCTGCCGGTGGCCGCTTCGCCCGCTCGGAGGACGAGCCCGACGCTGAGCGCGGAAGCGTCGGAGGTCGAGTCCTCGATCCTCGCGCCAGAACCGGGCGCGACCGCATCCAGCGCCTGGAGTACGCTGCCGGCCCATGCTTGGCCTCTCGCACGCACCGCACGGTTCATGCGGCTGGACGATGACTATGGCTCGGGCCTGGCGGTTCAGTTGCAGGACGGCACTTGGCTCAACGCGGCTTTCGCAAAGCCGTCCCTCGGGTCCGCATGGACGTCGCAATCCACCGTGTCGCTCGGCATCACGGCGTTGGTGCTGTCGTTCATCGCCATCCTCGCCGCCCGCCGCATCGCGCGGCCGCTGCGGCGCATCGCCGTCGCGGCGGAGGCGCTGGGCCGCGGCGAGGAGACCGCGCCGCTGCCCGAAGACGGGCCGTGCGACGTCCGCTGCACCGCCGTGGTGTTCAATCGCATGCAGGAGCGGTTGCGCCGCTTCGTCTCGGACCGCACGCGCATGCTGGCTGCGATCGGCCATGACCTTCGGACACCGATCACCACCCTGCGGCTGCGCGCCGAGTTCATCACGGACCGCGAGATGCGCGAGAAGATCCTCGCCACGCTCGACGAAATGCAGAGCATGACGGAGGCGACGCTTGCCTTCGCGCGCGAGGACGCGGCCGGCGAAGCCACGCGAACGGTCGATCTCGCGGCACTGGTCGAGAGCCTCTGCGACGATATGGCCGATCTGGGCGTCGATGTCTCCTTCGATGGTGCCGAGAGGATGCCCTATCGCTGCCGCCCCGACGCCCTTCGCCGAGCCCTCCGCAACCTGATCGAGAACGCGGTCCGGTACGGCGAACGCGCGCGCGTGGCCTTGCTCCGGTCCGGCGAGTGGCTGGAGATCGTCGTGGTCGACGACGGCCCCGGCATTCCGGATGGAGAGCTCGAGCGGGTCTTCGCGCCCTTCGTCCGGCTCGAGAGTTCGCGGAGTCGGGCGACCGGCGGTGTCGGGCTCGGTCTCTCCATCGCCCGCACGATCGTCCGCGGCCACGGCGGCGACATCGTTCTGGCCAATCACCGCGGCGGCGGGCTTCGCGCCGCCATTCGATTGCC
Organism: uncultured Rhodospirillaceae bacterium; assembly: GCA_964551315.1. Taxonomy (GTDB): domain Bacteria; phylum Pseudomonadota; class Alphaproteobacteria; order Dongiales; family Dongiaceae; genus Virgifigura. The sequence continues at coordinate 45,337 of CAZKCM010000007.1, forward strand.
GCAGGCATCGCCCCTGCGATCGAAATTGGAGCGTCACCACTCCACCACCGAGCCCCGGAGCAGAGCCAAGGTGACGGTCGGGCCGCAACCGGATTAGCCGGGCCTCCTTCCCGAACGATCCCTTCGCCATGGTAACACAGGTTGGCGGACGACGAATCGCCGTCCCGCCGCGCATCGAGCTTGGCCAGGCCGGGTTCCAATGGTTCGTTTGCCCCGTCTTCGACGACCTCGACCGTAGCATGGTTCGTCTTCGCCCCGCCGTAAGGCTGCCGCCCGAGAAAAATCGTATCAAACTGTGTCAACCGGCGGCTTCGTGACAGCCCGCCCGGATTTCGGCATCGTTTCGACGAAATTCCGCGACGGCCCCGTTCCATTCTTCACAGCGACGAAAGCGGTTCCCGGACCGGCCATCCCCCATCGGCCGGCACGCGAGGCACCGGCGCCGCTGCCGACGCGACGGCGTCCTCGCCGGGAGCCCCAGCTGAACAGAGGAAAATGGAATGACGTGGTCGTTTGCCCGCGCGCCCGTCACGGGCGCTCACCGTCTCCGGCGCTCCCTCGGGCGTTTTCTGGGAAGCCCCCTGGTCGCCGCCGTCGCGCTCGGTGTCCTTGTGACGCAGCTCGGCGCCTGTGCGGTTTCGCCGTCCTGGGAAGAGGGCGCCGGCGCCTGGTCGTCGGACCGGACAGGGTGGACCCGCGGGAACCGCGGCGGTGGTGATCGGTGACCGGCGCTGCCCGGCCCTTCGCCGCGGGCGCCGCGACGGCTATCGGGGCTCGCCTGGGCGGCCGGAGCAAAAAAAATGCTCCGGGGTTCTGGACAAGTCGGTCCGGAATGCCCAGGTTGGTGGCCGGAGGAGGAGCCCGGATCATGGCGAGGCCCAAGGAATTCGACGAGAACGAGGCGCTTCAGAAGGCCCTGGAGGTGTTCTGGCGGCGCGGCTATGAAAGAGCGTCGCTCGCCGACCTGCTGTCGGCCATGGGGCTCAGCAAAAGCAGTTTCTACGAGACCTTCGGCAGCAAACAGGCGCTGTTTCGGGAGGCGCTGGCGCGGTACCAGAACGACAAGCTCGCGCAGCTCCGCGCACATCTGGACGACGAGCGTCCGGCGCGGCAGTCGATCGAGGCGCTCTTCCGCCGCATCGTCGACAGCGCCTGCCCGACCAGCAATGGTCGCGGCTGCATGAGCTGCAACGAAGCGGTCGAAATGGCGCCGCACGATCCGTCCGTGCGCCGGCAGATCGAGCGGTTCCTCAACGAGACGGAGCATATCCTCGCCGAGGCCGTCCGCCGCGGCCAGTCCGACGGGTCCATCAGTCGCCGCCACGATCCGGTTCAGCTCGCTCGGTTTCTGACGGTCTGCTCCTACGGGCTCCAGGTCATGGCCCGGGCGAAGTCCGAGCCTGACCGCCTCGAGGACTCCCTGGCCGTCATGATGTCCGCGTTGAACTGAACCGCGGCGGCCGACAAGGCCCCGTTGTCTGCAAATTCCGGACCGATCGGTCCAAATATGTCGGAAATGTAAGGGGATGATGACGATGAGACGTCACAGCGGCACCGCCGATTTCGTCTACCCGGCTGGCGCCCGATAGGCGACATGGCCCGCGGCCCGAGCCGTGCGGTCGAACCCAACCTCTTCATCGACCAATCTCTTCATCGAAAGGCAGCATGCGATGACGCAGGAATCCGATAGCGCATCGAGTGGCTTGCCGGCGGCGCGGAATCGGGCCGCCGGCGAGGGAGGCAGCGGCATCGAGGACGGGCCTCGGCGGCCCCGAACGGCAATCAAATCGATCGCCCTTACGCTGGCCCTGGTCGGGGCGGGCGCCGCCTATTGGTACTTCAACCGGCCGTGGAGCGAGCCGGCGGAGGCGGCCGTCCCGCCGGCACCGCCGGTCGTCACCGTCAGCGCGCCCCTGCAGCGCCCAATCGTCGAGTGGGACGAATATACCGGTCAGTTCGCCGCCGTCGAATATGTGGAGGTCCGCGCCCGCGTCAGCGGCTATCTCGACGCCATCCACTTCGAGGATGGACAGATCGTCGAGAAGGGCGATCTGCTCTTCGTGATCGATCCGCGCCCGTTCGAAATCGCGCTTGCCTCCGCCAGGGCCCAGCTCGCCGAGGCAACGGCGCGTCTCGAACTGGCGGACGCCCAGCTTGCGCGGGCCAATCGGCTGCGTGACACCAACGTCGTGGCCGCCAGCACCTATGACGAGCGTTTGCAGGACAAGCGCGCGGCCGAGGCCGACGTCGAGGCCGCCCGGGCCGCCGTGCGGGCGGCGGAGCTGGACCTCGCCTTCACGCGCGTCACGGCGCCGATCACGGGACGGGTCAGCCGCAACGAGGTGAGCGTCGGCAGCCTGGTTAGCGGCGGCTCCGGTGGCGGCACGACCCTGCTCACCACGATCGTGTCGCTGGACCCGATTTACTTCGAATTCGATCTGAGCGAAGCCAACTTCCTCGCCTATCAGCGGGCGGTGGCGGACGGGCGGCTCGAATCGACGCGCAACGGAGGAATCGCCGTCCAGGTCCGCCTCCCCGACGAGAAGGATTGGAGCCGGGCCCGCGAAGGGCGGATCGATTTCGTCGACAACCAGGTCGACCGCAGCACGGGGACGATCCGCGTGCGGGCCGTCCTGCCCAACCCGGATCTCTTCATCACGCCCGGCCAGTTCGGCCGCCTTCGCCTGCCGGGGTCCGAGCTCTACGAAGCAATCCTCGTGCCCGACAGCGCGGTTGTCACCGACCAGTCGCGCAAGGTCGTTATGGTGGTTACCGAGGACGGCACGGTCGAGCCGCGGGTGGTTCGGCCGGGACCCATGGAGCTCGGACTGAGGGTCATCCGCGAAGGGCTCGCGCCGACCGACCAGCTCGTCATCAACGGCCTGATGCGAATCCGGCCGGGCATCAAGGTGACGCCGCAGCCGGGCAGCATCGAGCCCGGGCAACCGCAAGGCTGAGCCGGCACCAGGCCGGACCGAAGCGGAACCGAACCGGAGCAAAACGAACCGGAGAACGGGGCCATGTCGCTCTCGCACTTCTTCATCGACCGGCCGATCTTCGCGACGGTCCTGTCGATCCTGGTCACCCTGATCGGTGGCTTCGCCTACTTCACCTTGCCGGTGGCGCAATATCCCGAGATCGCGCCGCCGACGATCGAGGTGCGGGCGACCTATCCCGGCGCCTCGGCGGAGGTCCTGAGCGACACAGTCGCGACCCCGCTGGAGCAGGAGATCAACGGCGTCGACAACATGCTGTACATGGTCTCTCAGGCGACCGGGGACGGGTCCCTCTCCCTCACCGTCACCTTCCGGCTGGGGACGGACCTGGACGAGGCGCAGGTGCTCGTTCAGAACCGCGTTGCCGCGGCGGAGCCGCGGCTCCCCGAAGAGGTGCGCCGGCTCGGCGTCACGGTGCGCAAGAACTCGCCGGACATGTTGATGGTCATTCACCTCAGCTCGCCGGATGGGTCGCGCGACCCGCTTTACGTCTCGAACTACGCGACGCTGCAGGTGCGCGACGTTCTCGCCCGGATCGACGGGGTCGGCGACGTCCGCGTCTTCGGCGCCCGCGACTACGCGATGCGTATCTGGCTCGATCCCGACAAGGTGGCCGCGCGCGGCCTGACCGCCGGCGAGGTCGTCGCGGCATTGCGCGCCCAGAACGTTCAGGTCGCCTCCGGGGTGCTGAATCAGCCGCCCGTGCCGACGCCCGGCGCCTTTCAGCTGAACGTCGAGACCCTGGGGCGGCTGACGGATCCGAAGCAGTTCGCGAATGTCGTCGTCAGGACCGATGCGCAAGGCCGGGTGACGCGGCTCCGCGACATCGCGCGGGTCGAGCTCGGGGCGCAGGACTACAACGCCAACGGCTATCTCGACGAGCGTCCCGCGGTCCCGCTCCTCGTCTTCCAGCGACCGGGGTCGAACGCGCTCGAGACCGCCGAGCAGGTCCTCGAAACGATGGAGGAGCTGTCGCGATCCTTCCCGCCCGGCCTGCGCTACGACGTCGTCTACAACCCGACCGAGTTCATCGAAGAGTCGGTCAATGAGGTCTTCAAGACCATCTTCGAGGCCGTCGTCCTCGTTGTCGTGGTGGTGGTCCTGTTCCTGCAGACCTGGCGCGCCTCGATCATCCCGATCGTAGCGATTCCGGTCTCGCTGATCGGAACCTTCGCGGCCCTGGCGGCCCTTGGCTTCTCGCTCAACAACCTGTCGCTGTTCGGCCTCGTGCTGGCCGTCGGCATCGTGGTCGACGACGCCATCGTCGTCGTCGAGAACGTCGAGCGCAATCTGCGCCTTGGCCTGAGCCCCAAGGAGGCGGCGCACCGGACAATGGACGAGGTCGGCGGCGCCCTGGTGGCCATCGCGCTCGTCCTTTCGGCGGTGTTCATCCCGGCCGCCTTCATCACCGGCATCTCGGGCCAGTTCTTCCGTCAGTTCGCGGTTACCATCGCCGTCGCGACCGCGATTTCCTGCTTTGTGTCACTGACGCTCAGCCCGGCGCTCGCCGCTCTTCTCTTCAAGCCGCACCGCGAGGAAGAAGAGAGAGGCTCGCTGCTGACGCGACCCGTCCGCGCGTTCTTCCGCGGGTTCAACGCGCTGTTCGAGAAGCTGTCCTTCGGCTATGGCGGGCTGACGCGGCGGCTGGTCCGGCTCTCGGTGATGATGCTCGTCGTCTATGGTGGCCTCGTCGGATTGACCGTCTGGCAGTTCGACCGCGCCCCCACGGGATTCATTCCGCAGCAGGACCAGGGCTACCTGATCACCGTGGTCCAGCTGCCGCCCGGGTCTTCCCTTGCCCGGACCGACGCCGTCGTCCGGCGGGCCGCCAAGATCATTCTCGAGACCGAGGGAGTCGTTCACGCCGTGCCGTTCGCCGGGTTCGACGGCGCGACTTTCACGAATGCATCCAACGCGGGCGCGATCTTTTCCGCGCTGGCGCCCTTTCCCGAGCGCGCGGAGAAGGGCCTCGACGCGAACCGCATCCTCGCCGACCTGAACGCGCGGCTCGGCGCCATACAGGACGCCTTTATCATCACGATCCCCCCGCCGCCGGTGCGGGGAATCGGCACCGCCGGCGGCTTCAAGATGATGGTCCAGGACCGGCGGGGGCACGGGCCGGAGGCGCTGGCGGCCGCGGCCCAGGACCTGGTCGCCGCCGCCAACCAGGTGCCGGGCATCACCGGGGTCTTCTCGCTGTTCAACACGCGGACGCCGAAGGTCTATGCCGACATCGACCGGGTCCGGGCGGAAATGCTCGGCGTCTCCGCCGGCTCGGTCTTCGAGACCCTGGAGGTCTATGTCGGCTCCGCCTTCGTCAACGAGTTCAACTATCTCGGGCGGACGTACCGTGTCATCGCGCAGGCCGACGGCGGCTTCCGGCAGGAGGCGAACGACCTCGCGAACCTCAAGACCCGGAACGCGCTGGGCGAGATGGTGCCGATCGGCTCGGTCGCCGAGTTCCGCGACATCACCGGCCCTTATCGCGTGCCGCGCTACAATCTGTATCCCGCGGCGGAGGTCCAGGGAAGCGTGCTGCCGGGATTCTCGACGAGCTATGCCCTCGAGGCGATGGAACGGCTCGCGGCCGAGCGTCTGCCGGACGGCTTCGGCTACGAATGGACGGAACTCGCCTACCAGGAGAGGTCGGCCGGCGGCACCGGCCTCCTTGTCTTCGCCGCCTCGATCGTCTTCGTCTTCCTCGTGCTCGCCGCGCGGTATGAAAGCTGGTCGCTGCCTCTCGCCGTGATCCTGATCGTGCCGATGTGCCTTCTCGCCGCCGTTAGCGGTCTCCTCGCGCGCGGCATGGACGTGAACATCCTGGCTCAGATCGGCTTCGTGGTGCTGGTTGGCCTGGCCGCCAAGAACGCCATCCTGATCGTCGAGTTCGCCCGGCAGGCGGAAGAGGCGGGCGCCCCCCTCGTCGACGCGGTCGTCCAGGCCGCGCGCACGCGGTTGCGACCGATCCTGATGACGTCCTTCGCCTTCATCCTGGGCGTGGTGCCGCTGGCGATCGCAACCGGCGCGGGGGCGGAGATGCGCCAGTCGCTCGGGACGGCGGTCTTCTTCGGGATGCTGGGCGTTACGGCCTTCGGCCTGATCTTCACGCCCGTCTTCTACGCGGCCGTTCGCCGGCTCCTGGGGCGGCGATCGGTCCCGAGCGGCTCTTCGAGCACCTCGGAGGCATTCCCGTCGGGGACGCCGAGCTGATGGCAGTCGGGCGCCGGCGAACGCGTTCGGGGCGCGCCGATGTTTGCGTGCCGCGCGGCTCAGTCCTCGGGGTGCGCGCCGGCGCGCCGCGCCGCCTCGATCGCGAGATCGGCGACGGAGCGCTCAGGCACCGGGCGGGTCCGGCGCTGGTACCGGGCGCGAACGTTGGGGTCCGCGGCGTCGGAGGGCTCGAGGCCGTCTTCGTACATGTCTTCGAGCTCATGCGCTTGCGGGGCCGGGAGGCCCGAGGCCGCGCAGGCCTGACGCGCCTGCGCGACCCAACTCCCGTAGTCGTCGCTCATGCCGGGCAGGTTCAGTGCCGTTTCGTCCGCCCGAGTGCGGAGGACATCACGCGCAGGGCGGCGCGACCGGCCTCGGGTACCCGCTGCGCGGCAGGCGTTCCCTGCGGAACGCGTTCACCCAGTACGTCGTCGATCATCCGCATGGTGTGCGAATCGGCAAGCGGCACCCGATGGGTCGCCGGAAAGGGTGGTCTTGGTTCGAACATCTGGCTCATGATGTCCTAGAAACACGACTCCGGATGAAGATTCGGTAAATGACCGGACCAATTGCGAAATGATGTCTAGAGTTGTCGGATGACGACCGATTTGCGGACCCTGACACGAAGCGATGCGCCGAGTGGTTTGCGCCGGCGACGGCGATCGCGGCTCGACCAGCTGGCCTATTCGACACCGGTGGCGCTGATCCTTGGCTTGCTGGCGACCTATCTGCTCGCGCCGGATTTCTACCTGTCCTATGTCCTCGAATTCAGTCGGCGCGAATATCAGATCGTCGAGATTGCCACCGTCGCCAGCGCCATCCCGGCCTGCCTCCTGCTGTTCTGGTCGGCCTGGCGGTTCGGCCAGGATCCCGGCCAAAGGAGCGGCGGTGTCATCGTCGGCATGATCGGCCTGGCGACGCTGTTCTTCGCCGGCGAGGAGACCAGCTGGGGGCAGACCTACCTGGGGTGGGATACACCCGAGCTGATCCGGCCGCTCGGCGGGGAGACCAATCTCCACAACATGCGGGTGCCCATCCCCGTCCAGGGGCTGGGCAGCGCATTTCTGTTGGCGGTGTTCGTTGCCCTTCCGCTCGCCTGGCGGTGGCGCGATCGTCTGCCTCTCCCGAAAGGCTGGGCCTGCGCCATCGCCGAGGGCCCGGTGGTCTTCTCGATGGTCCTGGCCTTTGCCTGGAAGGAAATCAAGACGGTCTACCTCTGGCTCGGTCCCGAGGTCGAGGGCAGCCCGACGCTCTTCTATGTCGAGTTCATCGAGCAGATCAACGAGCAGAAAGAACTGCTCATTGCCGTCGGCCTGCTGACATATGCGCTTTATCGTGTGAGACTGGCGCGCGCAATCATCACCCGTTTCCGAACCTGAACGGCGCCCTTTCGCGGTTTCGGTCTCCGGTCGTGGCGGACCGGATTCGACGGGCGATCTCATGGACGGTCGGTGGAAGGAACGGCATCCGGCCGCCTCAGCACGGCCTGCTGAATCAGGTGCCGCCGGAAGGGGCCGAGATCGCGCCGTTCCACGAGGGCGAACCCGGTCAGATTGCGAATCGTCTCGATGAGCGCGTCGCTTTCGCGCCAGTGGAAGGATTCGAACTGTCCCGGGATGAAGCCTTCTTCGAAGCCCTGGACGAAGTCGGTGACGAACAGGCCGCCCGGCCGCAGGACGCGCGCGATCTCGGTCATGACCGTGGACAGCTCGAAGGCGTGGTCGAGCGCGTTGGTGTAGACCGCGTCGACGGAGCCGTCGGGGAAGACGAGCCGGTGAAAGTCTCCGGGCAGCACCCGTGGATTGTCGGGGCCGGGATTCAGATCGATGCCGACGGCAAAATGACCCAATTGATGAAGCGCCTGCACCTCGGTCCCGAGTCGAGCGCCGAGGCACAGCACGGATCGCGCCTCCCGGAGCGGAGCGCAGCCCTCGAACCGGCGCCGGAACTCGGCGAGGCTCTCCGCCTCCTTCTTCTCCAGGCGCTCGCGGATCTTGTCCAGCTTGGCGGCCTGATGATCGAGGTAGTCCTGGTAGCTCGCGTAGGTGCGGCGGACGAACTGGCCGTCCCGCACCCAGGTGCCCGCGTCGTCGAACGCGGCGCGGCGGCGCCTTTCCTTTTCGCGTTGCTTCGCCTGCCGGCCGAATCCCAGAAGCTTCATCGCGTTTCCCCTCCGCGGAACGGGCGCCCCTTCGCCCAAAGGCCTTTCCGGAAAGAACTTGCAACGGTTGCGAAGGGTTCCCGCAACCGGCGATGACCGGTCGGTGGTGAACGCCAGACTGCGAATTGCGTTGGTGTGATTCGCGACCCGTCCTCTGCGGCGATATCCGCCGCGGCGTTATCGGGGCAGCGGAGCATCGCTTAGAGGCCACGCATCTGGAGAGAGGATCAAATGGCTTACGCTCGGTCGAGCAGGCTGGACCGCCCCGTCGACATCGGGCGCGATCACGTTCTGGGCGCCCCGACGGCAGACATAACCCTGGTCGAGTACGGCAGCTACGCCTGTCCCTACTGCCACGCCGCCCACGACGTCATCGCCAAGCTGCGCGACCGTTTTGGAGACAGGATGCGATACGTCTTTCGGCACCTGCCGATCGCGGGCAGCGAGGACGCCGAGCCGGCCGCGGTGCTCGCGGAGTTCGCGTCCGAAACGAGCGGAAAGTTCTGGCCGGTGCACGACGCACTGATGCGGCGCGGCCCCACCTTCGCGCCCGGCGATTTCGAACGGATCGCCGCGGCCTTCGACCTGCCGCCGCGCGACGAGGCGCACGCGCCGGCGATCCGTGCGGCCGAACGCCGCGTGCGGGAGGATGCCGAGAGCGCGCGGCGCAGCGGCGCGCTCGTGACGCCGACCTTCTTCATCAATAACCGCCGCTACGAGGGCCCTTGGGACGAGAACGCGCTGGCCGAGGCCATGCTCGGCTCTCTCGGTCACCGGATCCAGACGGCGACCCTGGATTTCGTCCGCTGGGGGCCATCGGCCGGGTTTCTCCTCCTGCTCATGTCGGTCCTTGCGATCGCGTTGACCAACTCGCCGGCAGGCCCGGCCTTCGAATCCTGGTGGCACACGCCGCTGGACATTCACTTCGGCGGCGAAGCTTTTGGGCTGCCGCTCCTGGATTGGGTCAATGACGGCCTTCTGACGATCTTCTTCCTTGTCGTGGGGCTGGAGATCAAGCGCGAGTTCACGGTGGGCCGCCTCGCGAGCCGGCGTGCCGCCGCGCTGCCCATTGCGGCCGCGATCGGGGGCATGATCGCCCCCGCACTCATCTATCTCGCGGTGATCCCGGCAGGTCGGATGCTTCACGGCTGGGGTGTCCCCATCGCGACCGACACCGCCTTCGCCGTTGCCCTCATCGCCTTGCTCGGGGACCGCGTTCCGGTGGAACTGCGCGTGTTCCTGACGGCGGCGGTGGTTGTCGACGATCTGGTCGCCATCGCGATCCTTGCCCTGTTCTACTCGGGCGACATCGATACGGGCTATCTGGTCGCGGCCGCCCTCGTCACCGGGCTCCTGGCGGTGCTGAACCAATCCGGCATCTACCGGGCGCTGCCCTATGCGGTGCTCGGCGTGGTCCTCTGGGCTTGCCTGCACCACGCGGGGCTGCATCCGACCCTGGCGGGAGTGATTCTCGCGGTGGCGACCCCGACGCGCCCGCCGGCGAATCTGTACGCTCTGACGGCTCAGGCGGAGATGGTCGTGCGGGCGGAGATGAGAAGCGCCGGCGAAGGCGTCCTGCGGCACGGTCCGTCCGAACCGGCCCTGCGGGCGCTGGACGTCATCCATGATCGGATCGAGTCCCCGGCGAACAAGCTGCTTCGCTCGGTCGAGCCCTGGTCCAGCTACGTCGTGCTGCCCGTTTTCGCGCTCGCCAACGCCGGGGTGGTCCTGTCTCTCGACGTGATCGAAGGGCACGCGCGCCTGATGCTGGCGATCGTTCTGGGGCTCGTGCTGGGAAAGCCGATCGGCATCTTTCTGGCCGCGTCGCTTGCGGTGCGCCTCGGCATTGCCGTGAAGCCGGCGGAGTATACGTGGCGCCAGCTCCTGGGCGCCGGCGCCCTTGCCGGGATCGGTTTCACCATGTCCCTGTTCATCGCGAGCCACGCCTTTCCAAGCGATGCGGATTTCGCCGCGGCGAAGATTTCCATCTTCCTCGCATCCCTGATCGCCGGAAGCCTGGGTGCGCTGATCTTGTGGTCAAGGGCGGACCTGGACAAAGAGCTGACGGTAACGAGCCGGCTCCGCCGCACCGCCGCGCCGCCGTCCGGCAGTCCGGCAGGCTCGTTCGGCGACCAGGGCGGGTAGCGCCTCGGCGCCGGCCGCCTGTTCAGGCGCCGCTCGGAACCGGAACTGCGCGATCCGGGTTCTCTCTCGATCGGTGCCGGGACGTTCGACGCGGCGTCGCTTGGTCGCGAGCCGGCGGTGCATCCCGGGCATCTCCAGGCAGGAACGATACGGGCGAAAGGAGGCTCGGCGATGGGACTGGATCGGCTAAAGGGGCGCGTTGCGATCGTAACCGGTGCGGGACGGGGAATCGGCCGCGCCATCGCCTGCAAGCTGGCCGAAGAGGGCGCGCGGGTGCTTGCGGCGGATCTCGACCTTCAGGTGGCCGAGGAGACGGCGAAGCTGGCCGCGGAGGCCGGCGGCGAGGCCAGGGCGCACGCTGCGGATGTGAGCCGCGCCAACGCGGTCGAGGGCATGGTCCAGGCTGCCGTCTCCGCCTGGGGCGGCCTCCACATCCTGTGCAGCAACGCGGGCATCTTCCCGTCGGCGCGCCTCGAGAACCTGAGCGAGGCGGAATGGGACCGGGTGCAGGCGATCAACCTCAAGGCGGCGTTCCTGGCGACCAAGGCGGCCCTGCCGCATCTGCGCAAGTCGGGCAGCGGGCGCATCATCGTCACCTCCTCGATCACCGGACCGATCACCGGTTATCCCGGCTGGGCGCATTACGGGGCAAGCAAGGCCGGGCTGCTGGGTTTCGTCCGCTCCGCCGCGCTGGAGCTTGCCAAGGCCAAGGTCACGGTGAACGCCGTCCAGCCCGGAAACATCATGACCGAGGGCATGCGCGCGCAGCCGGCGGACTACATCCGCGAGACCGAGCGCGCGATCCCCATGGGCCATCTCGGTGATCCCGAGGACATCGCCAACGCGGTCCTGTTCCTGGCCTCCGACGAGGCGCGTTACATCACCGGCCAGGGCATCGTCATCGACGGCGGGCAGACCCTGCCCGAATCCAGGCTGGCGATCGACTGAGGACCGGCGCGAACGCGGGCCGCCGTCAGCCAAGCGAAACCCCGACAGGCGCGCGGATGCCGTAGGTCAGGCCGGCCGCGGACCGCGGGGCAAGGTCTTTTCCGCGGCGCCGCCGTCGGTCCGCGTCAGGCGGGCACGCGCCGCAATGCCTGGGCCATGCAGTGGATGCCGCCGCCGGTCTTGGAGATCTCGCTCATGTCCACTTCCGCCACCTCGAATCCGCGCGCCTTCAGGGCCTCGATCAGCGTGCGCGAATGCTTGGGCGCGATCACCCGGTCGCGGCCCAGCGACATCACGTTGCAGCCGAGCGTGACCGTGTCCGGATAGGGCACGTCGATGATCTCGATCCTCTTGGCGCGCAGCCAGTCGACCACCTCCGCCGGAGTCGTGTCGAGGCAGACCGCGGCAAGCTTCTCGGCAATCATGACGACCATGAGGTCGATGTGGACGAAGAACGGGTCGAAGCGGACGATCTTTGTCTCCCAGCCTTCCTTCTCGAACCAGCCCTTGACCTGCAGGGCGCCTTCCTCGTTGGTTCGCTCGCCGCCGCAGCCGATGAGGACGCAACCGTCCTCGATGACGTCGAAGTCGCCGCCCTCGAACAGCCCCGCGGTCACCATGTCGTAGATCGGGATGCCGAGACGCTGATAGGTGCGGATCGCGGCGAAGTTCTCGCCCCGGCGCCACCAGTTGCACATGTTGGTGATGACTGCGCCATAAGGCGTCATGAAGCTCGAATCGCGGGCATAGACCTGCATCGGCAGCTCGGGTTCGGGCTGGTGGTAGTGGACGGTGACGCCGAAATGCTCGTAGGCGGCGACGAGCTCCTTGTGCTGAGCCTTCGCGACCGCGATGTCGCAGGGCGCGTCGCGCAGATACTTGCGCGACAGCGAACTCGTCGCGAGATGCCGCAGATGGTCGGGCTTGCCGAGCAGGACATCGGTAAGGACATCGTACTCGTTGCTGCATCCCCAGCGGTTGAGGACCGGCGTTCCGCCGCTCTCCTCGCGCCGTTTCAGCGTGAACGCTTCGCCGAGGTCGATCGTCGCCATGTCGTTCATCAAAGCGTCTCCTTTCTTGACCAGGCTCCCCGCAGGCCGAGCCGGCGGCGGAGCGGGACATTGGGGACCACCTCGCCGGTCGGGGCGGCGTCCTCGGCGGTCGCCTCCTCGCGAACGCCGCGCGCGGCGCCCCGCGCCATCATGCGGGCCAGGATCACCGCCACGGTGAGGACGGTCAGCACCACCGAGATGGCGGCGACGGCCGGATCGACGTTGTCGCGCAGGCCCATCCAGACGCGGCGCGGCAGGGTGATCGCCTCGACGCTGGTGACGAACAGCGTCACGGCGATCTCCTCCCAGGACAGCACGAAGGACAGGAACGCGGCCGAGGCGATGCCGAAGCGGATGTTGGGCAGGACCACCGAGACCGTCGTCCGCCACAGCGAGGCGCCAAGGCCGCGCGCCGCCATCTCCATGCGGCGATCCACCTGGCTCAGCGCGACCAGAATGATGACCACGGCGAAGGGCGTGACCATCACGACGTGGCAGAGCGCGACTCCGATCCAGGTGTCGTAGCCGAATGGCTCGAAGATCCTGGAAATCCAGGTCACGAGGAAATAGAGCGTGACCGCCGAAACGACCGGCGGAACGACCATCGGCAGCAGCACGAAGCCGACCAGAAGCCCCGCGAAGCGCGGCTGCAGGTACCAGACGCCGAGGCCGAAGGCAGTGGCGAAGGCCGTGGCCACGATGCTGCTGACGACGGCGACCCGGAGGCTGAGAAGGATGCTGGCGCCCCAGGCCGGGTCCTCGACGAGTGTGCGGTAGTGCCGCAGCGACAGCTCGCCGCGCGGCATCGCGAGATACTCGAACGGCGTCAGGGAGATCGGGACGATGGCGATGAGCGGCGCCAGGAGGAAGATCATGAGGGCCGTGGTGATCACAAGCGCCGCGGGGCCGGGGCGATAGACGTTCATCGATTCTACCCGACCAGCTTCTCGACCCGCGTCAGCCGGAACAGGAGCGCGACCAGAACGGCCACGATCGCCACCAGCACCACGCTGATCGCGGCGGCGAGACCCCAGTTCGCGGTCTGGAACAGCTGCACATAGACGAACTCTGCGGCCATGACGCTGCGCCCGCCGCCCAGGATGGCGGGGGTGATGAAGAATCCCAGCGAGAAGACGAAGACGATGAGGCCGGCGCCGAAGATGCCCGGCATCGTCATTGGCAGAAAGACGGACCAGAAGGTGCGCAGCCGGCTGGCGCCCATCCCGCGGGAGGCGAGAAGAACGCGCTCGTCGACGTGCCGCATGGCCGAGGCGATCGGGAACACGGCAAAGGGAATCAGGAAGTGGGTCATGCCGACGATGACGCCGAACTCGTTGCGGACCATCGTGAGCGGCGCGTCGATCGCCCCCAGCGCCTGCAGCCAGCTGTTCACGAGGCCCCGGTTGTAGAGGAGGACAAGCCAGCCGAAGGCGCGCGTCAGGGTCGAGATCCAGAACGGGACCAGGATGCAGAACTCGACGAAGATTCGCTGGCGCGGCGAGCCGCGGACCCAGACATAGGCGAGCGCATAGGCCGCCACCGTGGTGGCGATCGTCACCACCGCGCAGATGCGCAGCGTCCGAACGAGGACGCCCTGGACGATCGGGTCGGTGAACACGCGTGCGTACTGGGCGAGGCCGGGTTCGGGCAGCGTCAGGCTCCAGCCCGCTACGCCGAGGAAGGGCAGGCCATAGGCGAGCGCCAGGAAGATCGGTAAGGGGGCGACGAGCGCCAGATACCCGCCGCCCCGTCTTGTCCAGATCATCGCGATGCCGGACCCGCCGCCGGTTGTTCCGTCCGGCTCACGCCGAGATGAGGGCCAGGTACTGGTCCAGCGTCTTCGAGTAGTTCTCGGCGTACCAGTCCACGTTGAGGACGATCTGCTTGGCCATATTCTCCGGCGCCACGCAGTTGTGGCGCGCCTGATCCGCGGGGATGAGGGAATCGGTCGCTGGGTTGGCGGGGCCTTGGCCGAGCATTTCGAACATGACGAGCTGGCGCTCCGGCGCCTGCGTGGAGGCGAGGAAGTCCATCGCCGCTTCCCGGCCGCCGGGGTTGTTCGCCATCACGCCGAGGGCGCCGGGAGAGAGCAGACCCTGATTCCACACATACTTGATTCGACCGCCGGACTCCTCCTCGAGCAGCTTGGCGCGCGTGTTCCAGACGATGGCCATCGAGGCCTCGCCGGTGAGCATGACCGTCTGGCTCTCGGCGCCGCCGCCCCAGAACGAGATCACGTTGTCCTTGAAGGCGGCGAGCTTCTTGTGCGCCCGCTCGATGTCGAGCGGATAGAGCGCGTCCGGGGCCACACCGTCGGCGAGCAGCGCCGCCTCCCAGCTCGAACAGCCCCACTTGTACATCGCGCGATTGCCGGGGAATCGCTCGACGTCAAAGAAGTCGGCCATCGTCGCCGGCGCGTCATCGCCGTACAGCTCGGAATCATAGGCGATGACGTAGCTGAAGAAGTAGGTGGACAGGGCGTATTCCCAGACGAAGCCGGGCCGGACCTTCGACCTGTCGACGACGGAGTAGTCGATCGGCTGCAGATAGCCCTGCTTGCCCAGCGTCATCGCCGAGAACGAGTCGATGTCGAGGATGTCCCAGGTGACCCGGCCGCTCCTGGCCTGCGCCGTGATCGCGCCTTCGGTCGGGCCGGACCCATCCATCTTCACCGGGATGCCGGTCTCCTTCGTGAACGGCTCGCCATAGGCCTTCGAATAGGCATCGATGGCGTCGCCGCCCCAGTTGACGAGAACGAGCTGCTTGGCCTGCGCATAGGTAAGGTTCGCGCGAAGTGCCGCGGGAAGCGCGAGAAGCGCGCCGGTTGCCGTGACGAAGCTTCGCCGGCTGATGCGGCCGGATTCAGCTTGCTGAAGAAGGATCTGAAGACAGTCCTGCCGAAAGCCCTTGGTCATTTCCGTTCTCCCTGCTCGCGTTGATTCTTGCCTTCTGTCTCAGTGCGTGCCTTGCTCGGACAAGGCGAAGCTGCGCTCGACCGGCCAGGTCGCCCACACCTCCGTTCCCGGCCCGACATTCGCGCCCGCGTCGGTGTTGCGCAGTTCGAGCGACAGCTCGGTGCCGCTCCTGGTACGGAGTTGCAGCACGGAGGTCGCCCCGACATAGATCCGGCTCGCGACCGTCGCGGGGACCGCGTTCCATCCGTCCTCGGCCGGCGGCGTCGTCGAAAGCGCGATGTATTCCGGGCGCACCGCGACCATCGCGCCGTTCGCGCCGACGCCGCCCTCGGCCAGGGTCTCCAGCGGGGCCGCCAGGGCGCGGTCCTCGAACTGGCCGCGCAGAAGCCGGCCTTCGCGGCGCGGCTCGCGCAGCGGAAGGAGGTTGATCCGACCCAGGAACTCCGCGACGAAGCGGTTGACCGGCCTCTCGTACACGACATCGGGCCGGCCGATCTGCTGAAGGCGGCCGTGGTCGAATATGGCGACCCGCGTCGACAGTGCGAGCGCCTCCGTCTGGTCATGCGTGACGAAGACGAAGGTCGCACCGGTTTCCTCATGAAGCCGCTTGATTTCGCTCCGCATCTGCTCCCGCAGGTTCTTGTCGAGCGCCGACAGCGGCTCGTCGAGCAGCAGAACCTTGGGCTGGAACACCAGCGCGCGCGCCAGCGCGACCCGTTGCTGCTGCCCGCCCGACAGTTGATTGGGCCGCTTGTTCCGATGCGCCTCCAGGCCGACCGTCGCAAGCATCGCATCGACCCGCCGCTTTCGCTCGGCTGCTCCGATCTTCTGGACCTTCAGCGGGAAGGCGACGTTCTCCGCCACCGTCATATGCGGGAAGAGTGCGTAGCCCTGAAAGACCATGCCGTACTTCCGCGCCTCGGCCGGTCTTTGGGTTATGTCGATGCCGGATTCCTCGAGACGGCCCGAGGTCGGGGCGAGGAACCCCGCGAGGATCATCAGGAACGTCGTCTTGCCCGAACCGGACGGGCCGAGCAGCGTCAGGAACTCGCCGCGCTCGATGCTGAGATCGATGCCGTCCAGGGCCACGAAACGCCCGAACAGCTTGCGGATCGCTATGGCTTGAAGCTGGAGATCCGCCATCGCGGCTCCGCCCCTCCCGATTCTTGTTAGGGCCGCCTCCCGAACCTGCCGGCAAAAGCCGGCATCCTTGCTCTTGTTCCGATTACGCTATTGTGAAACGAATTGGACAACAATCGAATAATTTTCGTCAAACTGTGAAACGAAATTTGTCTTATAAGCCCGAAGCCGCCGCCTTGGTGACGGGCGCCTCCCTGGCGAAGGGGGCTCCAAGGTCTTCGGACAGCTTGTCCTTGAGCCAAGTCCGGAACGCGGCGGCGGCGGGCTGGTCCACGACGTCGTGCTCGGCCACGAGATAGTAGGAACCCGTGCCCGAGATTCTGGTGGCGAACGGCCGGACGAGGTGCCCCTGGCGCAGCGCCTGGGCGCAGATCAGGTTATCGCCCATCGCCATGCCTTGGCCTGCCATCGCGGCCGAGATCACGAAGTGAATGTCCGAGAAATAGATGCCGGAATCGGGATCGACCGAGCGCGTGCGCACCGCGGCGAGCCAGCGCCGCCAGTCCGTCGGGTCGATCAGGTGGAGGAGCGTGCAGCGGGCGAGATCCTCCGGGCCGCCGAGGCCGCCGACCTTGTTGAGCAGGCCCGGACCGCAGACCGGAAAGAAATCGGGCGAAGCCAGCAACTCGACCCATCGGTCCGGCCAGTCGCCGTGGCCAAAGACAATGTAGACCTGGGCGGCCCCCGTCGTCACGTCGGCAAGATGGGCGGGCCGGATGATCTCGAGCTGCAGGTCGGGGTGCAGCCGATGGAAGTCGTCGATGTGTCGGCACAGCCAATAGGTGCAGAAGCCCGAAACGCAGCCGATGCGCAGCGTTCCGTCCAGCGAGGTCTCGCCGGCCGCGCTCGGCGGCTCGTGCAGAAGGGTGAACGCCCTCTGGATCTGGCGTGCGTATCGCCGGCCGGCGGGGGTGAGGGCGATCCCCCGGCCGTCGCGCTTGACGAGCTTTGCCCCGAGCTCCTGCTCGAGGAAGCGGAGTTGATGGCTGATCGCGCTGCGGGTGAGGTTGAGCTCGGCGGCCGCTTTCGAGACGCTGCCAAGCCTTGCGGCGGCCTCAAACGCCCTGAGCGCATTCATCGACGGCAGGCGCATGATCCGCTTCCCGAGCCGACTGTGTAAAAGAGTTTGCCAAACCTCGCCGATCTTTTCACTTTTCGTCAAGTTCAACTCAAGGATCAATAGGTGGCACCGGGACTCGGCGGCGAGGAGGATGCAATGTCGAACGCCAAGGCGACGGCCTTTGCCTGGGTCGAGGAGAACCGGCCGGACTGGTCGGACTGGACTCGAACCATCTGGGACTTTGGCGAGACCGCCTGGCGCGAGTATCGCTCGGTGGATTTCTATGTCGATCTTCTGTCCTCGGAAGGCTTCTCGGTCGAAAAGGGCTCGGCCGGCATGCCGACGGCCTTCTGTGCCGTCTGGGACAATGGTCCGGGCCCGACGATCGGCGGTTATGCCGAATATGACGGCGTTCCGGGCAACTGCCAGGCGGCCGACACGGTGAAGCGTCCGCGCGACGGGCTGGGACCCGACGCCGGCGGCCACACCGACCCCCATTCGGCGCTGGGCGTCGGCGCGCTCGCCGGTTTCCTCGCCGCCAAGCGCGCCATGGAGAGGCATGGCCTGAAGGGGCGGCTCAAGTTCCTGGGCGAGCCCGCAGAGAAGTTGCGCGGCTCGAAGCCCATCCACGCGGCGCGCGGCTATTACGACGACCTCGACGCCGCGATCAGCTTCCATCCCTTCTACATGCTGCCCCTGTGCAACACCGTGCGCTGGGACACGCATTGCGGCGCCGCCTACGCGATGGTCTACACCTTCACCTGCGACGCGCCGGAAACCTGGCTCGCGGCGGCAACCGACTCGCCGATTCCGGCGGCGCACGCGGCGCCGCGTGCGCCGGGCGCCAACGACGCGGTGGTGCAGATGTATCTCTCGGCCAAGGCGCTCAAGGAGCATCTCGCCGGCACCGGTCTCTCCTGGTCGATGAACGAGGCGATCCTCGCCGCGGGTCAGGCGACCGCCGACAACATTCCGGCCCGGATGGCGCAGATCCAGTACATCCTGCGCGTGCCGACGCTGGAGATGGCGGAGCACATCACCAAGGGTCTCGACCATTACGCGGACTGCGCGGCCCGCCTCGCTCATTGCGCCTGGCGGCGGGATTGGGTGTCGAAGTCGCGGCCGGGCCTGGCGAACCACGCGATGGCGCGGGCCACCTACCGGAACCTTGAAATGGTCGGTGCCCCCCGTTTCGACGGCGAGGCGGTACGCCTCGCCCGGGAGATTCAGCGCAATCTGGGGCTCGAGCCGATGGATAGCCCCTATCTGCCGGCGGTCTCGGAGCTGATCGCGCCCGAGGAGGCGGAGCGCCGGATCCGCCGGGTCCTACCGCCCGGCCAGATGCACTTCACCTCGGACGACTACACCGAATATTGCTGGCACGCCCCGACCGTCCGGCTCTATGTCGGGCGGCCGGCCCTCAAGCCGGCGCATCCCGGCCACGCCTATCCGGCCTGGGTGATGAATGCGCTGGGCGGCCTTTCGCCCTGCATCGATCCGATGACCGAGGTCGCCGCCAAGACCATCGCCGCGACGATCCTCGACCTCGTGACCGACGAGGCCCTCCTGGCCGCGGCCAAGGCGGAGTTCGTCGATCGCACCGGCGGCGGCGTCGGCGGCAGCCGCTGGATTCCGCCGCTTGCCGACTACGACCCGCCGATCCACTTCCCCTGGCCGGAATACGTCACCACCGCGCGCGGCCGCGACTGGGTCATTCCCGCGCCGCCGCGGGACGGGGCGTAATCTTCCGCTGTCACCGGCGATACCGGCCGATCGTCAGGCCGGAAATGTCGATGCTCGGGACCGCGTTCGAGATGATCTCGGCGACGAGCCGGCCGGCGCCACAGGCCATCGTCCAGCCAAGGGTGCCGTGCCCGGTGTTCAGGAACAGGTTCCGGAACGGCGTGGTGCCGATGATGGGCGGGCCGTCCGGCGTCATCGACCGAAGCCCGGTCCAGAACTCGGCCCGCGATTCGTCGCCGCCTTTGGGGAAGAGGTCCCGGACGACGTCGGCGATCATCCGGCACCGCGATTTGGTGAGGGTCAGGTCGTATCCGGTGAGCTCCGCCGTGCCGGCGGCGCGGATCCGGTCGCCGAGGCGCGTGATCGCGACCTTGTGGCGCTCGTCCATGATCGTCGATGTCGGCGACGCCGCGGGATCGGTGATCGGGATCGTCACGGAATAGCCCTTCACCGGATAGACGGGAATCGCGACTCCCAGGCGGCGCAGGAGAAGCGGCGTGTAGCTGCCCATGGCCAGCAGGTAGGCATCGCCTTCCAGCGGTCCGGCCGTGGTCTCCAGCCGCGTGATGCGGTTGCCGTCCAACCGGATGTCGCGCACGGTTACGCCGTAGCGGAAGCTTGCGCCCCGCTGCTCCGTCAGCGCGGCCAGCGCCTGCGTAAACTTGAAACAGTCCCCGGTCTCGTCGCCCGGCAGGTGCAGCCCGCCCGCGATCTTGTCCTTCACGGAGCTCAGGCCGGGTTCGACCTTCAGGCACTCTTCCGGACTCAGCAGTTTGTGAGGCACGTTCCAGCGCCGCAGGATGGCGCTGTCGGCCGCGGCGCCGTCGAGACCCTTCTGGTCGCGAAAGAGCTGCAGGGTCCCGAGCTGCCGATCGTCATAGGTGAGGCCGAGTTCCCGGCGGAGCTCTCCGAGGCAGGTGTGGCTGAACATCGCCAGCCGCAGCATCCGCTCCTTGTTCAGCGCGTAGCGCGCGGCGGTGCAGTTGGCCAGCATCGACATGAGCCAGCGCCACATCGTCGGATCGAAGCGCGGCCGTATCACCAGCGGCGAGTGACCGGAGAGCATCCAGCCCAATGCCTTCAACGGAATGCCGGGCGCGGCCCAGGGGCTGGCATAGCCCCAGGAGACCTGACCCGCATTGGCGAAGCTGGTTTCCAGACCGGGCCCCGGCTGGCGGTCGACGACGACGACCTCGTGCCCGAGGGTCGTCAGGTAATAGGCGCTGGTGACGCCAATGACTCCGCTGCCGCAGACGACGACTTTCATGTTCCTTGCAATCCCAGATTCGTTTCGCACACCCGCGGCCACGGCGGGGCGCTTGTTCCTCAGGTCGAGTCCGTCCGGTAGACGCGGTGGAAGCGGTGGCCCAGGCGGGTCAGGATCTCGTAGCCGATGGTGCCGGCCTCGGCGGCCACGGAATCGACAGGATGGTCCGGCCCGATCACCTCGGCGAAGGAGCCGGGGGCGCAGTCCTCGACCGGCACCTCCGTCACATCGACCGTGACGAGGTCCATCGAGACGCGGCCGATGACGGGGGCGCGGCGGCTGCCGATGCGGACGCTGCCCCGGTTGCCGAGCGACCATGGATATCCGTCGGCATAGCCCAGGGCGAGGGTGGCGACACGCGTGTCTCGCTTCGCCCGATAGGTGGCGCCGTATCCGACGGGTGCGCCACGGGGAATGTCGCGCAGCTGCAGGATCCGGGCGTGCAGCGTGACCGCGGGGTTCATGGGGTTGGGCGCGTTGCTGCGCGGATTGAGGCCGTAGAGCGCCGCACCCGGCCGGACAAGGTCCCCGTGATAAACGGGCGGGAGGAAGATCGCGGCGGAGTTCGCCAGGCTCGTCGGCGTCGCGGGAAGCTGCGCCCGAAGCGCGTCGAAGCGTGCGCGCTGCTCGCCGTTGAGCGGATGGTCCGGCTCGTCGGCGCAGGCGTAGTGGCTCATGATATGCGTGAGCTTGATCCCCGAAAGGCGATCCGGCTGCTCCGCCAGGCGCGCCACCTCATCGGCGGTCAGTCCGACACGTGCCATGCCGGTGTCGAGCTGAAGCAGCGCCGGAAGGCGGCGTCCAAGGTCGCGCGCCAGGGCGGACCACCGCTCGACCGCGCCGAGGTCGTTGAGCACCGGCAGGACGTCATATCGGACGAACTCCGGCTCCGTGCCGGGCATCGCCCCGTTCAGCACGGCGATACGCGCCGACGTCAGAATCCGGCGCAGCGACAACGCCTCTTCCAGATGGGCGACGAAGAACGACCGTGCGCCCTCGGCCGCCAGGACGGGCGCGACCCGCGTCGCGCCGAGGCCGTAGGCGTCCGCCTTCAGGACCGCGCCGCACACCGCGCCGGGCGCGAGGCGCCCTCGAAGCAGGCGGTAGTTGGCCGCCACCGCCGCGAGATCGATCGAAAGAACGGCCGCGGCCGACTTCGCCTCGTCCGCGCCGCCTGTCCTGAACGGAGAAGCGCAAGACACCCCGTCCGACGGCGCGTCCTCGGCGCGGGGCGGCGATATGCCGGACGGTTGCATCGACCGCATGGCGTCCCGATCACGCATCGTCAGTTCGCCGCTTCGCGCTCGACGTGCCGCAAATAACCGGGCGAATAAGCCACCTCGGCGACGGTCACGCCGGTTGGCATCCCCTGAAGATCGGTGAAGGGCATCCGATCGCCCGTCGTCAGGCCCAGTAGCGCCACGCCGAGCGGGCTCAGGATAGAGATGTACTGACCGGTCGGCAGATAGCGGTCGGGATAGACCAGGGTGCGGCATTCGATCCGGTCTTCCCCGTCCAGTTGGAACAGGATCCGGGAATCCATCGTCACCGTCGCGTCTGGCATCTCGCGGCACACGCTCGCCCGCTCCAGTTCGTCGAACAGGAACTCGGCGACCTGCCGGTTCGAATCGCGATGGGCGGCCGCCAGCGCCCGCAGGCGCGTGTGATCGCCGGCTGGAACGGAAATCGGCGGCAGGGGGTGATCGGCGGCGTCCGGAGACGTGCCGCAGACGGCGCAGGTGGCCATCGGTTCAACGGACGGAGTCCGGCAGACCGGGCAGAGACGAGTGTGGTTCGACATGACAACCTCCAATGGCCCAACGGCGACGCGATCCGCCGCGCATCCGCGATTCTCAAGAGCCGGGAAAGAGAGCGTGGAGCGATCACCCCCGGACCGCTCGACTGCGCTGCGTCAGTCCGCGATGCGCCGGTCCGGGGCCAAAATGCCTGATTGAAGGCTGCCCGCGCGCAGGAGGAAGCGAGGTATGGTCCAGGTGGCCATCGCGCGGAAATATAGGAAGGCCCGCAACCATGTCAATTCGGGCCTCGGATATTCAGGCGGGGCCGGTGGTCGCCCGTTCGGCGATCTCCGTAGAGGCCCTGCCTCTCCACCGAAAGGAGGGGGCGGCAAGGCATGATGGCCGGTATCGGGACATGGGTATCGGGACATGGGCGCAGCCACCATGCGGATTTGCCGCGCCGCCTGCTCCACCTTCTTACCGGACGACCGGTCTTACCGGACGACCGGTTGCTTGCCGGCACCGCAAGCCAGGCGTGGAGATAACGGGGCCCCCCGCAAAAAGGTGCCCCGCCGAGGCGGGGCTTGCGCTCAGTTTGCTATCCGAGGGCGATCCACGATCCTGGGATAGCGTCGGGCCCTTCCGGTCGAGCCGCGCAGCGGCGATCCGCGTCCAACGCCCAGGCTCGACCATGACAAGTCTACCAATCACCGGCCCGGGCGTCCGCCGCACTTCGGGGGCAGCCTCGCGGGATTCGGGGGTGGGCTGGCAATCGATGCGCCCCCGTCCTTTCGAGGGCGGCCTTCGACCGAAGGTGTCGGATCCTTTCGGCGCCGCGCATGCTGCGCTCAATCCGCTGTTCCGTCGGCCGGCCTCTGTCATTCGCCGCTTGGCGAGATCCGGAACTCGACGAGGCCGGGCACCTCCGACAGGCTGGTGGCGAGGCGGGCCAAGTTGGCTCTCTGCCCCGTGTAAAGGGTCATCCGATACTCGAAGAACCGGCCCCCCTCCGCGAGGCCGTAGCCGAGATTGGCGATCGCAAACCCGTGGCCCTCGATCATCGCGCGCAGCGTCTCCTCAGGCATCACCGCCTGCCGTTCGAACCTCAACGTGTGATGCGCCGACAGCATCCGTGGCAGCAGTCGCTCGATCCACCGGAATGCGGACAGGACCCCGAGGCCGGCAAGACAGGAGGCCGCGGCCGGGAGGTAGAAGCCGATTCCCACGAGGATGCCGATGGTGGCCGTCAGCCAGATCGAAGCCGCCGTGGTGAGCCCGCGGATGGACGGGCCCTCCTTGAAGATGACGCCCGCGCCGATGAAGCCGACGCCGGTCATGATGCCTTGGGCCATGCGCGTGGGATCGGTGCGGACCGTCTCGGGCAGCAGACCGGTGGGCCAGAGATCCTGATAGACGCTGATCAGCATGAGCGCCGCCGAGGCGAGGCAGACCAGGGCGTGAGTGCGAAAGCCCGCGGGGCGGCCATGGACGCTGCGCTCGAGTCCGATCAGCGCCCCCATCAGCAGGGCGCCGAGCAGGCGCCCGAGCATCGTCGGTTCCGCACCGTCGAAGATCGTCCAGAAGGTCTCGTACAAGGGATCGACGCTCCTGGGTCAGTTGGCGCACAGACATCTCATCCGAACCGCCGGTCCGGCTTGGTGTCCGGCTTGGTACAGGCGGCGGCCCCGTCGGTCAGTACCGCATAGAGCGCGTCGGCGCTATCGGCGCCGCGCAGCATTTCGCACACCGCCCGGTCCCGCAACAGCCGGGCAACGCGCGCCAATGCCTTGATGTGACGGGCGCCGGCGGCGTCGGGTGCCAGCATCAAGAAGACGAGGTCGACCGGCCGGCCGTCAATGGCTTCGAAGTCGATCGGCCGCTCCAGCCGGGCGAACAGGCCGTAGAGGCGGTCGAGGCCGGACAGCTTGGCGTGCGGGATGGCGACGCCGTCGCCGATCCCGGTGGAGCCGAGCCGCTCGCGCTCGAGCAGCGCCTCGAAGATCGCCCGCTCCGGCACCCCGGTTGCCGCCGCGGCCTGCGCGGCCAGCGCGCGCAGCGTCTGCCGCTTGCCGCCGGCGCGGAGGTTCGGAATGACGCTTGCCGGGTCGATCAGGGCCGCGATGCCGGGCGCAGCATCCGGCCGCGTCTCACGTCGCAGGTTGGGGTGAATATGGATGAGCATGATGTGTTCCTCGCGCCCGGCGATACGGCCGGACGCCTCGAATAAGCCGTCGGTGGATTGGAAGAGCGGGCTGCCCGGATCGGCGCCGCGAGCGTCGTCAGCCCGCGCCCGATCTCCGGGCCGGGACGCCGGACTGCAGGCGGCCGGCGCGCAGCGTCGCCCGGCTCATGGTACAGATCTCACGCATGACGTCATAAAGCTAGAAGACAAAAAAGAATAGTCAACACCTCCGCCGCAACGCTGCGGCGAGGCAGGAAAACGAATCCGAGATTGGCGAAAGCGAAGCGGGCGTCAATGATTTCGAAATATCTTTGTTTCGCACCCGAAAATTGAATCCTTCGAAAGGGGGGTGCTTTTGGGTGATTAATGAGGGAGGGCCGGTATTTCGGTGGATGCGTATTCGGCTCCATTGAAAGGCGTATGCCGCGTGACATGTTCAAGTCGGGCACCCGGATCGGAGGGGTCGACGGCCCCCGGGGAGCGCGGCGGCGCGCGCCGCGTGGTCCGGCCCATGATCGCGATCCGAGGTCACCCGAAAACCGTCTTGTGCAACGCAGGGCAGGGAGGCCGCGAAGCGATGAGACCGTTTCCCGTTCGTGTCACCTTCCGCAACGTCGACCGATCCGCGGCATTGGAGGCGAAACTTCGCCGGCGGGCGGAGCGGCTGGCGCCGC
>CAZKCM010000007.1:70668-97944 GCA_964551315.1 uncultured Rhodospirillaceae bacterium
GCCGCCGAAGGCTCTTCCGCGTGCAGGTGGAACTGGCGGTTCCGGGCGAAGACGTCATCGCGCGCAACGACGTCAACGACGAGGCCATCGCGTGCGATCCCTATGCCGCGGCACGAGAAGCTTTCGATGCCGCGGAACGCCGGTTGCTGGCCGGGTCCGACGGTCGCGATCGCACTCCACGCCGGGGCGGCGGCTTGTCCAGGCGCGCGACGGCGCCGATGACGATCATGCCCCGGCGCCGTGATGCTCCGCCCGCGGCTTCGGATTGGGCCCGTTGGGAAGAGGGAGGGGATATGCATTACGAAAGCCCGTCGGGCGCCGAGACGTTGCCCGACATCGTGATGGTGGAGGACGACGTCAACCGCCTGCGCAGCCGGCTTGCCTGCCAATGGCCGATCCTGCATTGGAGGGCCGTAGAGTTTCTCGTCGGCGAACTCGACCGCGCCACGGTCGTGAGCGAAGTAGAGGTTCCTCCGGCGACGGTGACGATGCATTCGGTCGTCGAGTACCGGGACGAGCGTCACGGGGTGACGCGGGTGGCGCAGCTTGTCTATCCCGAGGAAGAGCGGTTCAACGACCGCGGCCTCTCGGTGCTGACCCCGGTCGGTGCGGCGCTGATCGGCTTGCGCGAAGGGCAGTCGATCTCCTTCGCAGAGGCTGACGGAACCGTGCGGTCCGTCACGGTTGTGAGGGTCCTGTACCAGCCCGAAGAGCATCGCTGACGTGGCGTCGCGGCTGCGGGGCGCAGTTGATTTCCCGAGACGATCTCCTATGTCATCGATGCCATGCGGACTCTCCTTTCATCTCTCCGCCTCACCGCTCGTTCGGGTCGCATGCGAGCGGCGGATGATTTTGCCCCGGGCGCGGGCGGCGCGATCCAGCATCCGGTCCGCCCCCGCCCGGGGGCTGCCGAATCCTCGAGAAGCTGACCCGTTGGCTTGGTCCATCGCTCGATGGGCCGATAGGAGCATCGTCTTGTCCGCATTCCTGCGCTACCCCTTCTGTCCCTCTTGCGGGGCCGAGATGCCCCGGGCCGCGATTCGCTGCCTCGATTGCGGCACCCCACTGACCGTGCGGCGGGCCGTCAAGCGGCGGCGACGGGTGGCACCCGCCGCCATGCGACCTGTCCGGCCGCCGCGCCGCTCCGAGGATCCGGGAGAGCCGTGTGATGCATAGCCTGCCCGAGATCCTGATAACCTTCGAGGATCGGCAGCGCCTGTCGGAGTTGATTGCGGCAGAACTCGCCGCCGGCCGGTACGAGGCAGTAACCTTCCTCGCGAACGAGATCAACCGAGCCCGGACGGTGCCGGCGGCGCTCGTTCCGCCGACCTGCATGACGCTCAATGCATACGGACGGTATCTGGACGAGCGCTCGGGGCTCGTGCGCGAGGGCGCGCTCGTTCTCCCCGGTCAGCAGCGCGCGTCGCTCAATATGGTCTCCGTCCTGAGCGATCTCGGCG
Source organism: uncultured Rhodospirillaceae bacterium (assembly GCA_964551315.1). GTDB lineage: Bacteria > Pseudomonadota > Alphaproteobacteria > Dongiales > Dongiaceae > Virgifigura. The sequence continues at coordinate 72,129 of CAZKCM010000007.1, forward strand.
CGGCCTTGCTCGGGCTTTCTGTGGGGCAGCGAATGACTTGGCGTTGCCGGTTCTGGGGCGACCGATCGATCCGGCTCCTGGAGGTCCTGCATCAACCGACGAGGGCGCGGGGGCCGGCTCCGCCTGACGATGAATGGGACGCCGTCAAAGACGACGGGTCGGCTCCAGACGGATGCGGCGCGACGAAGCCTTGCGGTTAGTGCGGGTGTTCCACTAGATCCGCGCCGGCCCGCCATGGTGCAGCGGAACCGGCGGTGCTCCCGGCGGGTTGTGGTCGGCACGACAGGATCACGGAGCGCGAAACGAGGGAACCATGACCTCGGCCGCCGGCTCTCAAGTGCAGGGACCGCCGAAGCCGCCGGGTCCTCTGCCGCCGCGCCCGTCGGACGAGCTCCCGCAACCCGGCGATCCGCCGAGGACTCTCTAGGTCCCGGATCGAAGCGGAGGCGGCGAGGCGGTGTTCGATCTTCTGGAAGTCGGACGTCCGCGGGTCTACGCTGTTCGTCGGCAGATACGGGGCGGCGGGTCGGTGGCGAACGTCACGGAGAGAGGTCATGCTGAACCCGACCAGCCTCTTGGCCGATTCGCTGGGCCGCCATCTGGCCGACGCGTACCGGCGCACCTTCGGTGAGCAGCAGCCGCATTATGCCACGGCGATCGATACCGCAACGCGGCTCGTCCTCGAATGCGTGGCGAACAGCGACGCGCTCTACCACGACGCGCATCACACCGCCATGGTCACGCTTGTCGGCCAGGACATCCTCCGTGGGCGGCATCTGCGCCGCGGCCTCCAGCCGGAGGATTGGCTGCACTTCATGCTCGCCCTGCTGACGCACGACATCGGCTATGTGCGCGGCATCTGCCGCGGCGACGACGCGGACAGCTTCGTCGCCGACGAGGCCGGGACGCGCCTGCCCTGGCCGCGCGGGGCGTCCGATGCCTACCTCGCGCCCTATCATGTCGAGCGATCGAAGATCGCGGTCCGGGAGCGCTGCGGGCCGGTTCCCTATATCGACGCAGAACGCATCGCACGGGGCATCGAGCTGACGCGCTTTCCGGTTCCCGAAGATACCGACCACGCGGAGACCGATACGGAGGCCGGCCTGGTCCGTGCCGCCGACCTCATTGGCCAGTTGGGCGATCCGCTTTATCTGCGCAAGCTGAACGCGCTCTATCACGAACTCGCCGAGACGGGAACCGCGGCCCGGTTCGGCTACGAAAGCCCTGCCGACCTTGTCGATCTGTACCCACAGTTCTTCTGGAGCCGGGTGGAGCCCTATATCGGCGACGCGCTGGGATATCTGGAGCTTACCATCGAAGGGAAGCAGTGGATCGCCAACCTCTACAGCCACGTCTTCGCGATCGAACACCGGCGCCGGCGACTGGGCCCTCATCCCGGCCGCAACTGAATCCCTCTCTCGACCCTCACGCAGACGCCGGTGCTTTCTTCAGTAGATGCGAATGACTCTCAATCGCATTGCAATCCATTCGCATCTTGATTAGAGTGCGCCCGGATCGGCTGACCGGCGGGTATCCCGGCGCCGTGAGACGGGGATTCACTGTGCAACGAAAGGACGATGGATCGGGGATGTCCGGCAGGGCGCGCCCAGACGACCGGACGGGCGGCTTGGCGGCGGTCCGTCGGCTGACGAGCGCGGAACTCCTGGCCGGGGCCAGGGAAGTGCTCATCGAGCACGAGAGCGAGCTCTACCGCCTTCGCTGCACGAGCAAGGGGAAGCTGATCCTGACGAAGTAGCTTCGCGGGGATACGCCGTCGGCCTCAACGGGCCGGCGCCGCGGTTCCTCCCACCGAGCGACACCGACAACACGGACCGAGCCAGCCACCGACGGCCCGCCCTCGGGCTTACGGCAGCCAGCCAGGACGCACCTTCGAGAAGGAAAGGGCAAGGGGGCTGGTATGCATTTCAAGGAATCACGCCGCGCGGCGGCAATGTTGGTCACGGTCTCGAGCATTTCGATGGCCGCCGTTTCAATAGGCGGCGCTTCGGTCGCCAAGGCGCAGACCGCGGACGAGGAGACGCCGCCCGCGGCGGCTCAGGAGGCCGCTGCCGATGCCGGGGACCGGCCGATCTATCTCGGCCCGATCTCGGTGACGGCCACGCGCAATCCGATCGAAGCCTTCGAGTTCCCGGGCATGGTCACGGTGATCGACCGCGAGCAGATCCGGGCTCGGCAACCTTCGACACCCGACGACATCCTCAAATGGGTGCCGAACGTCGAGTTCACGGGCGGCCCCCGACGGTCCGGCGAGACGCCAAGCATCCGCGGCTTCTCCGGTCCGGACGTTGTCGTGCTGATCGACGATGCACGGCAGAACTTCGAATCCGGCCATGACGGGCGCTTTTTCCTCGACCCGAGCCTCCTGCGCGAGGCCGAGGTGCTCCGCGGCTCCGCCTCCTCGCTCTACGGCAGCGGCGGCATGGGCGGCGTGATCGCGTTCCGGACCGTACGCGCCGAGGACTTCCTCGCGGCCGACGAGACCGTCGGCGTGACCGTGTCGGGCGGCTACCAGTCGGTCAATGACGAGAGGGTCGGGACCGTGACCGCCTATGGGCGGCCGGTCCGAAACCTGGACCTCCTGGCCAGCGTCACCAAGCGGGATTCCGGCTCGATTGAGCTCGGCGACGGCAGCGAGCTCGACGACACCGACGACGACATCGTCGCCGGCTTGGCCAAGGGCGGGGTGACGTTCGCCGACTTCCACAATATCGAGGCGTCGTTTCAGCGCTTCCGCAACGAAGCCGAGGAGCCGAACAACGCCCAGGGCGACGGCAGCGACGGCCTCGTGGAGAAGGACATCCGCGCGGACACGATCCGACTGGCCTACAGCTATTCCAATCCGGGCGACAATCTCCTCGACCTCGATGCCGTGGTCTACCACACCGCCTTCCGGACCGACGAGCTGAGGCTGGACGACCTGGGTGCCGGGCCGCGGGGCGAGCTGCTCAAGCGCGACGTCGATACGCTGGGTTTCCGGCTCGACAACCGCTCGCGCCTGTCGCTGTCGGACGACGTCGGCGTGACCTTCACCTACGGGGCCGAGACCTATCGCGACGAGCAGGACGGAGCGGCCGGCGCCGGCGAGGCCGGCGGGGTGCCCGACGCCGAGACGGCGTTCGCGGGCCTGTTCGGCCAGGCCGAGTTTCGGTTGACGAAGCCCTTCGGCGTCGTGCCCGGCGACCTACTGATCATCCCGGGCCTGCGTTACGACCATTACAAATCCTCGAGCGACATCGCCGATGACAACAAGGACGAGGCCCTGTCGCCGCGCATCGGCGTCAGCTACCTGCCGACCGAATGGTCGCTCCTCTTCGTCAACTACGCCGAGGCCTTCCGCGCCCCGACGGTCAACGAGCTCTATCCCTCCGGCGTGCATTTCCGCATGCCCATCGGACCGGGCGTCACGAACCGGTTCGTCGCCAATCCCGACCTCGACCCGCAGCGCACGCGTACGATCGAATTCGGCGCCGGCCTCGACTTCGCGGACGTCGCGGTGGCCGGCGACCGCTTTCAGATCAAGGCGTCGCATTTCCGCACCGAAGGGAAGGACTTCATCGACCTCGAGGTGAACCAGCCGTCTCCGTTCGTCGATTGCAACCCGTTCGTTCCCGGCGATTGCGATGGCACGACGCGATCGGTCAACGTGGCCGACGCCGAACTCTGGGGCAACGAGGTCGAGGCGTCCTACGAGAGTCACCGGGTCCGCGTCGGTCTCGGCTTCTCGACCCTCGACGGCGAGGACGAGGAGACGGGCGAGAAGCTGGGCGTGCTGACGCCGCCGCAGCTCACCGTCGACGCGGCGCTCAAGCTGCCGGAGTTCGACTCGATCCTGGGCTGGCGCATGATCGCCGCCGACGACTTCGACAAGGTCAACGACCCCGCGGAGGAGCGCGACGGCTACACGGTACACGACGTCTACTTTGCCTGGGCTCCGTCGCAAGGGGCCCTGGAAGGGCTGCGCGTCGACCTGGGCATCGATAACGCCTTCGACAAGTCCTACGAGCGCGTCTTCACCGACGCCAAGGAGCCGGGCCGCAACTTCAAGGTCCTGATCAGCTATTCGCTCAACTGGTGAGGCGCCGATTCGCAACGTGAGGGAGACGAAGAAGATGACGGACGTAGCATCAACCACGACGGTGGAGCCGTCGGACCTCTTGAGCCGCTACGGCGCGCTGCAGCGGAGCGAGCCCAACCTTCGGGTGCGCGATGCGGCCGGGCGCCTCGGCGTCAGCGAGGCGGAACTCGTCGCCGCGCGCTGCGGCCGGGGTGTCGTGCGGCTCGACGGCCGATGGGGCGCCCTGCTCGAGGCCCTGCCGGGGCTTGGCCCGGTTATGACCCTTACCCGCAACGAATACGCGGTCCACGAGAAGGTGGGGCGATACGAGCCCGTCTCGGTCTCTGGCGACGGCGCGCTCGTGACGGGGCCCGACATCGACCTGCGCATCCGGCTCTCCCGCTGGCGCTTCGGCTACGCGGTGACGGACAAGACCGAAAGGGTCGTCCGGCAGAGCCTGCAGTTCTTCGACGCCGCGGGCACGGCCGTCCACAAGATCTATCTGCGGGAGGACAGCGACGTCGACGCTTACACGCGGCTGATTGCCGCACATGTTGCCGAGGACCAGTCGGCCGGGGAACGGGTCGACGCTCGGGCTCCGCGGGCACGGCCCCGGACCGGCGAGGTGGATGTCGAGGCGTTGCGCCGCCGCTGGCGCGCTCTGGAGGACGTGCACCAGTTCTCCCCGATGCTGCGGGACCTGAAGGTGAGCCGGGTCCGGGCCTGCGAGCTCGTCGGTCCGGAGTTCGCGGAGCGCGTCGCGCCCGATAGCTTTCGCATCGCCCTCGAGCGGGCAGCCGCACAAAGCCTGCCGATCATGGTCTTCGTGCCCAGCCCGGGCGTGGTTCAGATCCACACCGGGCCGGTCAAGAACCTGAAGCGCGTGGGCGAGTGGTTCAACGTCCTCGACCCCGGCTTCAACCTGCATCTGCGCGACGGGGGCATCGCCGAGGCCTGGATCCTGCGCAAGCCGACGACGGAGGGCGTCATCACCTCTCTCGAGATCTTCGACGCCGATGGCAGCCAGATCGCCTGGATGTTCGGGCAGCGCGACCGCGGCGCGCCGGAGCGCCCGGAATGGCGCCGTCTGGTGGACGGCCTGGAGCGCACGGAATCGGCGGCCGCGGAATGATCGTTGCCGTGGCTCGTGCGGTCGCGGCGGCTGCCGTCGCTTGGCTGGTGCTGGGTGTGGCCCTGGCGTCCGCCGGCGCGGCGGCGGAAGACGGTCGGGCCTCGCCGGGTCGCGTCGTCTCCATCGGCGGCGCGGTCACCGAGATCGTGTTCGCGCTTGGCGCGCAAGACCGGCTCGTCGCCGTGGACAGCACCAGCCGCCATCCGCCCGAGGCGGCGGCGCTGCCCGACCTCGGCTACATGCGCCAGCTCTCCGCGGAGCCCATTCTGGCGCTCGAGCCGGGCCTGATCCTCGCGGTCGAGGACGCCGGTCCGCCGGCGGCGCTCGACCAGCTTCGGGCGACCGGCGTTCCGATCGTCACCGTGCCGGACGAGCCCACCCCCGACGGCGTGCTCCGCAAGGTCGAGGTCGTCGCCGACGCCCTCGGCCTGGCCGATCGCGGGAAGGCGCTCAACGCGCGGCTGGAAGCCGAGCTTGCGGCGCTGTCCGCCGCCCTGGACGAAGTCCGGACCCGTCCCCGCGTTCTCTTTCTGCTGTCCGTCGGGAACGGCGGCGCCCCGTTGGCCGCCGGCCGCGGCACCGCCGCCGCCGGGATCATCGCCCTGGCCGGCGGGCGCAACGCCATAGAGGACTTCGAAGGCTTCAAGCCGCTCTCGCCCGAAGCGGCCGTGACGGCGGCGCCCGACGTGGTGCTGGTCTCCGACCGTACGCTCGCCCTTCTGGGCGGGGAGGACAATCTCCTGGCGCGCCCTGACCTTGCCGCGACGCCGGCCGGCCGCAACGGTCGCGTCGTCGCAATGGACGGCCTCCTGCTGCTCGGCTTCGGCCCGCGGACGCCCGAGGCGATCCATGAGCTTGCGTCCGCTCTTCATCCGGAGCTGTCGCTCGCCACCCTGCCGGCGGATGAATGAGGACGATGTGGTGACGGCTCATGCGGTTTCCGGCCTGGCGCAGGCGGCGCGATGGCGATCGCGGCGGACGGCCGTCCTGCTAGCCGCCCTCGGCGCCGCGGCGGCGGCCGCCTTTCTCCTCGCTGTCGGGCAGGGCGCGGTGGCCATCGGGCCGGGCCAGATCCTCGCCATCCTCGGCGGCCGGGTCGGTCTCGAGCTGCCTTGGACCTACGAGTCGACCCAGGAGGCGGTGCTGCTCGCGATCCGGTTGCCGCGCGCCTGCCTCGGTGTTCTTGTCGGGGCCGCGCTCGCCGCGGCGGGGGCGGCGCTCCAGGGGCTGTTCCGCAATCCGCTCGCCGATCCCGGCCTCATCGGGGTGTCTACGGGTGCCGCGCTGTCTGCCGCGGCCGTCATTGTTCTCGGCGTTGCCCCCGCGGCGCTCGCCGGCTATGCGCTGCCGCCCGCGGCCTTCGCCGGCGGTCTGGCGGCGACCCTGATCGTCTATCGCATCGCCACCCGCGAGGGCCGGACGGAGGTCGCCACGATGCTGCTCGCCGGCGTTGCCCTCAACGCTATTGCCGGTGCGGGACTCGGGCTTCTCGTCTTCGTCAGCGATGATCAGCAGCTCCGCGACCTCAATTTCTGGCTGCTCGGCAGCCTCGGCGGCGTCACCTGGAAGACGCTGCTGCCGGCGGCCCCGCTCATGCTGCTGCCCGCGCTTGGCCTGACCCTGTTCGCGCGGCACCTGAACGCGTTCCTGCTCGGCGAGACCGAGGCGCTGCATCTCGGCTTCGACGTCGAGGCGGCCAAGCGCCGGATCGTCGTTCTGGCCGCCCTGACCGTGGGCGCGTCGGTGGCGCTTACCGGCGTCATCGGCTTCGTCGGTCTCGTCGTCCCGCACCTGATCCGTCTGGCGGTCGGGCCCGACCACCGCATCCTTCTGCCGGCGTCGATGCTGTTGGGCGCGTCGCTTCTCCTTGTCGCGGACCTGCTTGCGCGCTCGCTCGTCCTGCCGGCGGAACTCCCGATCGGCATTCTGACGAGTTGCGTCGGCGGGCCGTTCTTCCTGTGGCTCCTGGTCCGGCGCCGCGGGCCCGAGGCCTGGTGACGGGGGGCGCCGATGCTGTCTGCCTCAAATGTCCGGTTCGCCCGCGGTGACCGCGAGATCCTGCGCGGGGTTTCGCTTGCGCTGACGCCGGGCGAGCTGGTGGCGGTGATCGGCCCCAACGGGGCCGGCAAGTCCACGCTTCTGCAGCTCCTGTCGGGTGCGCTGGCGGCGCGCGGGGGGGCGGTCACGCTCGACGGCGCACCCTTGAATCGGTGGTGCCGGCAAGCCCTCGCCCGCCGACGGGCGGTATTGTCGCAAACCGCAACCCTGGGTTTTCCGTTCCGCGTGCTGGACGTGGTGCTGCTCGGCCGCAGCCCGCATGCCGGCCGCGCCGCGCACCGCGACGACCTCCAGGTCGCCGAGGCCGCGATGCGGGAGACTGGAATTCTCCACTTGGCCGACCGCGTCTACACCACGCTCTCGGGCGGCGAGCGGCAGCGCGTTCAGCTCGCCCGCGCGCTGGCCCAGATCTGGCCTGCTTCAGACGGGGAAGGCGGGCGGTACCTGCTGCTCGACGAGCCGACCAACAACCTCGACCTCGCGCATCAGCACGCGATCCTGCAGATCGGGCGGCGTCTGGCGGGGCGCGGCACGGGCGTGCTCGCGATCCTGCACGACCCGAACCTCGCGGCCCTCCACGCCGACCGCATCGCCGTTCTCAAGGACGGGGCCATCCTGATCGATGGGCTGCCGGACACTGTCCTGACCGAGACCACGCTGGCGGCCGCCTTCGGTCTCGCCGTCACCGTGCGGCGCCACCCGACCCGGGATTGCCCCTACGTCGTCCCGGCCTAGCCGCCATCGCTCCGCTCAGCAGGCGGACCGGATGCGTTCGCGGTGGACGATGTACAGCCCCGAGGCGGCGATGATCAGGATGCCCGTCACGGTATAGAGGCCGGGGATCTCACCCCACACCGCAAAGCCGAACAGGGCGGCCCAGCCGATTGCGGTGTAGTCGAAGGGGGCAAGCGTGGAGGCCGGGGCGAAGCGGAAGGCGCTGATGAACAGAAACATGCCGAGCCCGCCGACCATCCCCAGCGCGGCGAGGAGCGCGAGGTCCGGCCAGGACGGCGTCACCCATAGGAAGGGGAGCGGCAGGCCGCACAGAAGGACGTAGAGGCCGGTGGAATAGACCATCGTGCAGACGGTCTGGTCGCGCCCGGCGAGACGCCTGGTGGCGAGGATGCTGAGCGCGTAGAACAGGGTCCCGGCCATCGCCAGCAGCCCGCCGGCGCCGAAGACGCCGGTGCCCGGCCGGGCGATGATCAGGATTCCGGCGAACCCCACGACGACCGCGCTCCACCGGTGGAGCCCGACCCGTTCCGAGAGCAGCGGCACCGACAGGGCGGTCACGACGATCGGGCTGGCGTAGCCGATCGCCACGGCGTCGGCCAGCGGCATCGTTCGGTAGGCCAAGATGAAGGCGATGTTCGAGGTCAGGCTGCAGACGGCGCGCAGGATCTGCCATCCGGGGCTATGGCTGCGCAGCGCCGGACGGCCGCCGGCCTGCCAGACGAGGATCGCCACGGGCAGGAGCCCGAACAGGCCGCGGAAGAAGATGATCTGGACCGGGCTGTAGCCGGTCGCCAGCCATTTCCCGATCGCGTTGTAGCCGGCGAAGAAGATCTCGGAGGCGAGGAGGAGATAAATGCCCCGCAGCGTCGCGTTCGATTCGTGAAGCGGCGCGCGGTGGGAGGTCTCCTTGGCAAGCATGTCCTGAACGGATCCCCTGGGCGGCCATCCCGCGAACCGGAAGCCGAGTCAGGATAGGCGGAGGGAAGCCGTTGAGAAGCGAAAGATTCCGGCCGCCTCAATCGGGAATGGCGATGGCCTCGACGGGCTCGCCTTCGTCCTCCTCGGCGGCGACCTCCCGGAGGCCCCGAAGCGCCAGGCGGAGCAGCGCGTCATCGGCGGGAGCCGCGCCGTAGACGACATAGGCCGGGCGCCGCATGACCGGGGTATCCGGCACCCGGAAGAGGCGCCCCTCGGCGAGGAGCGGTCGGACCACGCGGACCGGGAAGTACCCCGAGCCGCCGTTCCGCAGGATGTAGCGCAACCCCAGCGGCCCGAGCCCGACGGAGACGGCGGGCGCCAGATCCGGCAGGGCCTCGTCATGGGCGGCCCGGAACTCGCGGCCCCAGTCCACGAAGACATAGCCCTCCTTCCAGGACTCCCCGGCCGGCGCTTCCGTGGCCACCAGGACAAGCTGCTCGACCAGAAGCTCGTCCACGATCAGCCCGGGCGTCTGCTGCGGCGTGTACATGACGCCGATGTCGAGGACGCCGTCGGCAAGCTGCCGCATCAGGCTGGTCGAGTAATCGGCCTCGACATGGATCGCGACGTCGGGGGCCGCCCGGCGCATCCAGGGGATCCACCGCAGGATCAGCCGCTCCCAGAGGCTGACCTGCGAGCCGAGGCCGATCGCGGCGCGGTAGGCCCGGGGCAGGGCGACCTCCTGCTCCGCGCGTTGCCAGAGCCGTTGCATGTTGAGGGCGTGGCGGCGCAGCCGCTGGCCGGCGGGGGTGAGCCGGACGCCCGCATGGTTGCGGATGAACAGCGGGCGTCCAAGCCGTTCTTCCAACGCGCGGATGCGGGCGCTCACCGTTGACTGCGTCACGTTGAGGGTTTCTGCGGCGCGGTTGAAGTTTCCCGTGGCGGCGACCTCGAGAAACGTCCGAAGCTGGTCGATGTGCATGCCCCGTTCCCGGCGAAGTAGCGTAAGCGATCGAAAACGGCGATCGACGCGATCAGGATAAATCAATTCTCAAAACGCCAAACCCGTTCTAAGGGAAGGATCGGATCGCTTCCAGATCGCTCAGGGCCGTTCCCCTTGTCGCTCACGCCGTGCGTCAACGTCCCGCTCGCATCGAAGGCTCGTCCGCGGCGCCGGCTGCGGTCGCCCGGGATCGGGGGGAGAGTCCGATGAACCGGCGCGGACCCGCACCTGCTGCGACCGCCGCGCCGGCCATTGCCGACTCCGGCCCGGTTCTCTCGCCCGCGCTCGACAGCCCGACCAGGGGCATCCTGTACGTGGTCGTCGGCGTCTCGATCTTCTCGGCGCAGGACGTCGTCATCAAGGGATTGAGCGGAGCCTATCCGGTCCACGAGATCGTGTTCGTGCGAAGCGCGGTGGCCCTCGCGCTGCTGCTGCCGCTCGTCTGGCGCGACAGCGGCCTCGCCGCCCTGCGGACCCGCCGACCGGGCTTGCACCTGTTCCGCGGCGCCGCCGCGTTCCTCGCCTATTCCTTCTACTATCTCGCGCTCGCGGCGCTGCCGCTCGCCGAGGTGACGGCCCTTTACTTCTCCGCCCCGCTCTTCGTCATCGTCCTGTCCGTGGCCGTCCTGCGCGAGACGGTGGCCCCGCGCCGCTGGATCGCCGTGGGTGTGGGGTTCGCCGGCGTGATGGTTATGCTCCAGCCTGGCGTCGGCGCGGTCGAGCCGGCGGGCCTGCTGGCCATTGCGGCCGCGTTCACCTACGCCGTCACGGCAATCGTTACGCGTCGATTGGGCAGCACGGACGGCGGCGCGGTGATGGCGTTCCACGTCACGCTCTTCTATCTCGGCGCGAGCGCGATCGTCGGGCTGGCGCTGGGTGTCGCCGGCCCGGTCGGCGCGACGCACGAAAGCGCCGCCTTTCTGATGCGTCCGTGGCGCGTTCCGCCCTGGCCGGATCTCGGCCTCATGGCCCTGTGCGGCGCCATCGCCGCCTTCGGGTTCTATTTCCTGTCGCAGGCCTACCGCGTCGCCCCGGCGGCGACCGTCGCGCCGTTCGAATACGCCGCGCTGCTCTGGGCCGTTGCCTGGGGTTACGCCGTGTGGGGTGACCTTCCCGCACCTCAGACCTGGGCCGGTGTCGCCCTCGTGGTGGGCAGCGGCTTCTACCTGTTCCGCCGCGAGGCGCGGCGCGGCCGGTCGGCGGCCGCCGGGCGGGGTGTCCGCCTACGGCGGTGAGGGCGGCGAAATTGCGTGCCTAGCGCGTCTGCGACCCCGCTTCCCTTGCGCCTTCAGCACGGCGAAGGCCGCTGGCGACGGCAATCATCAGCACAGTGATGCCGGAGGCCCGGCCGCTGCCACACATGCGGCCGTAGGGAACGCGGGTGGGCAGGATCAGCGCCCAGGCCGGCCGGAGCTGGAGCATGAAGGCAGCGGGATGAGGATCGCTGCCTCGTTCACGGGCCGAGGCCGGTGGTCGCGATATGGCCCCCCTTCTGATATCGCATGGTCTTCCCTCACCACCGGGTTCAGTCGGTCCTGGCGCAGCATGGCCTTCGCCCGGCCTGGCGGCCGGCGCCGGGTCGGGGCCGGGCGATCGGCGATCGATGGTCGGAATTCGTTCGAAAACATGACATTGCGTTTCATTAAATGAAACGGTAATCTCGAAGCTATGACAACGCTCAACAGGTCTCTGCACCGCGGCCTTGAGCTGCTGCGCGTATTCAACCGGCTCCGCACGCCGAGCCTGGCTGAGCTCGCCGCCGCGACCGGCATGTCCAAGCCAACCGTGCTTCGCTACATGCGGACGCTGGAGGAGGAGGGCTACGTCGCGCTCGACGAGGGCACCAAGCGCTACCGTCTCACCCCAACCGTCTTCGAACTGGGATACGCCGCGTTGAGCAGCATGGAGTTCCCGAGGCTCGCCGAGCCCTTCATGGATGCGCTGGCGCTCGATCTCGGGCTCACGACCAACCTGGCGCGCCGGGACGGCGCGGAGATCGTCATGGTCGGTCGGACCTTCGCGGCGAAGGAGAAGTACAAGTACACCCCGATCCGGGCAGAGGTGGGCGATCGCCTGCCGGCGCTGGTGACGGCCCTCGGGCGCGTCCTGGTCGCGGCGGAGCCGGATTGCCTCGACGACGTCTTGCGCACGCTGCCGATCGCGAAGTTGACGCCCAAGACCGTGACCGATCCGGCGCGGCTGCGCGCGATGGTCGAAGCGGCGGCGAAGCAGGGCTATGCCGTGGTCGAAGAAGAGCTCGTGCTGGGCTACAGCTCCCTCGCCATCGGACTCGAACACCATGGCCGCGAGCGGTACGCGCTCGGCGTGACCGTGCCTTCGGCGGATTACCCAAGGAAGCGCCTCGTCGGAGAGCTGCTGCCGCGGCTCGAGGCGGTTCGCGCGCAACTTTGTCCGGCGCACTCGGCTCGGGTGCGCGTTGCCTGAACAAGGAGGAAGAAGGATGTCCGGCGATTACGCCGACCACTATCGCGAGTACGGCTATGCCATTGTCCGCGGCGTCTTCTCGGCCGAGGAAATGGCCGAGATTGCGCAGGCGGCGGACCGTGTCTACGCCGAGGGCATGAAGCACCCCAGAAGCTGGCGCCACAAGAACCTTTATTTCGAGGTGATCGACGACAAGGCCGGGGGGCGGATCGTTCGCCAGGTGCAGTGGCCGTCCTGGATCGACCCGGTGCTCGAACGCTTCCGGCGGGACGAGCGGATCCTGCGCATTCTGGAACCGCTGATCGGCGACAGCCTGAAGCAATTGAGCAACCAGATTCACTGGAAGCCGCCGGGCGCGAAGATGGTCGGCTTCCGCTACCATCAGGACGCCCGGTTCCGGTCACCGCCCGAAGCCTTCCGTAAGCTCAACGAAAGCTTCGTCCAGACCGGTCTGGCGATTGATCCGCATCGCATCGAGAACGGCGCGCTGAAGGTCTTTCCGGGCAGCCACAAGCTCGGCTATCTCGGCCTGTCCGAGGACGAGTATCTCATGACCGGCGGGCCGGAGGCGGAGACGCTCGCCAAGGCCGGTCTCGATCCGAGCCAGGTGATCGACATCATCCTTGAGCCGGGAGACATCGCGCTGTGGCACCCGTTCATGGTGCACGGGTCCGGCGCGAATCAGTCCACGATCGACCGTCGGATCTACATCAACGGCTACTGCACGGCGGCGAACAGCGATCGCGGCGAGTGGGCGTTCCGGGACGGCGTGCCCTGTCCGCTCGGTCCCGAGCCGGCCTTGGTCCATTACGACGATCTATATACGCGGCCGGAGCCGCATTACGTCGACAATTCATGGTCGCGCGTGTAGGTCGCGTTTACTGTCCACGAAAAACGAGAAAAACTTTGATGCGGAGGCAACCGTGTCCGACTCCAGAGAACATCCTTACATCCCGCGTCTCAAGCAGCAGCTCGCCGATGGCCGCATTGACCGGCGGGAATTCCTGCGCAGCGCGACGCTTCTGGGTTTGAGCGCGGGCGCCGCCTACGCCTTCGCCGGCAAGGTCGACGGAATCGCTTCCCCCGCCATGGCGGCCCAAGCCACCGCCATGCCTCGGGGCGGAACGCTGCGAATCTCCATGCGCGTCCAGGAGGTCACGGACCCCCACACCTTCTCCTGGATCGAGCCGAGCAACATCGCCCGCCAGGTCGTCGAGTTCCTCGCCGTCACGGGCCACGACAACATTACCCGACCGTGGCTGGCCGAGCGCTGGGAGGCGAGCGAGGACCTCAAGACCTGGACCTTCCACCTGCGGCGGGACGTGACCTGGCGCAATGGGCGCCGGTTCACGGCGGACGACGTTGTCTGGAACCTGAAGCGCGTGCTCGATCCCGAGACCAAGTCCTCGATGCTCGGCCTGATGATGGGGTATCTGATGGACGATGCCGGCAAGGCGCTGTGGGACGCCAACGCGATCGAGAAGGTCGACGACTTCACGGTGCGGCTGAACTGCAAGGTGCCCCAGCTCGCGGTACCGGAACATTTGTTCCACTATCCCATGTTTATCCTGGATCCGGAGGAAGGCGGCCGGTTCGGGCCGGGCGCCAACGGCACCGGCGCGTTCGAGCTCACGGAGATCGCCGTCAGCCGCAAAGCGGTCCTCAAGGCGCGGAAGGATGGTTATTGGGCCGGAGGACCTTTCCTAGACGGGATCGAGTTCATCGATCTTGGGGACGATCCCGCGGCGGACATCGGCGCGCTCGCGTCGCGGCAGGTCCATGGCCTCTACAGCCTCGCGGAGGAGCGGGCCCAGACGGTCCGCGGCCTCGACCACCTCGAACTCTACGACGTTCTGACCGCGTTCACGGCGGTGGCGCGCGTCAAGGTCACCGAGAAGCCCTTCGATGATCCCCGGGTGCGCAAGGCGCTTCGGCTGGCGATCGACCAGGACGCCGTCCTGGCGGTCGCCTTGCAGGGCATCGGCCAAAGGGCGGAGCACCACCATGTCTGTCCGATCCATCCCGCTTACGCGGAACTGCCCTTCATGGGCCGCGACGTCGAAGAAGCCAAACGCCTCCTGGCCGAGGCTGGCTATCCCGACGGCTTCGAGACCGAGATCTTCTGCAAGAAGGATCCGTCCTGGGAGCCGATCGGGGTCCAGGCGATGGTCGAGATGTGGAAGGAGATCGGCGTCAGGGTGAAGATCAACCTGCTGCCGTCGGCCCAGTACTGGGACGTCTGGACCGAAGTGCCCTTCGGGTTCACGACCTGGTCGCACCGGCCGCTCGGCATCATGGTTCTCGGGCTCGCCTACCGGTCCGGCACGCCGTGGAACGAGTCAGGCTATTCCAACCCGGAGTTCGACCGGCTTCTGACCGAGGCCGAAGGGCTGCTGGACGTCGAGGCGCGGCGCGAGGTCATGGCCAAGCTGCAGCGGATCATGCAGGAGGACGGCCCGATCGTGCAGCCCGTCTGGCGGAAGCTGATGACCGCCTACGACAAGCGCGTGAAGGGGTTCCGGATGCATCCTTCGGCCTACATTTTCGGACACGAGATCGCCCTGGCGGCATGACGCCGCATCCCCTTCGGACACCACACCGAACAGCCTCCGTTCACGGCCGCCGGACAATGGCGGCCGTGAACGGAGGTCTGTTCGGCGCTCTTTCTTAGCCGCGCATCCGCGACCCGCTCGGGTCGTAGAGCGGCTCCGTGACCAGCCGGGCCGGCCGCCGCTCGCCCAGGATCTCCAGCTCGAAAGACCTGTCGGGGGTGCCTGCAAGGGCGCGTTCGACGTAGGCGAGCGCGATGCTCTTGCCGACCGTGTGTCCGTAGCCGCCGGAGGTAACGAAGCCGACCACCGCGCCCTCGTGGAAGACCGGCTCGTCGCCCTGGGCATCGGCGTCGCCCGCATCGACGACCAGCGTGACGAGCTGCCTCTTCGGCTCGGCTGCCCGTAGCTCCTCGGCGGCGGTGCGGCCGATGAAGTCCGCTGCCTTCTTCTGGCTCACGAACCGACCGAGGCCGGCCTCGAACGGCGTGTGGTCCGGCGTGTACTCCCGCAGCCAGGCGCCGAAGCTCTTCTCGAGCCGCAGCGAATTCAACGCCCGCCCGCCGAAATGCCGCAGCCCCAGATCCGCGCCGGCGCCGAGCAGCGCCTCGTAGAGGGCCAGGTGATACTCTGCCGGGACGTAGATCTCGTAGCCCAGCTCGCCCGTGAAGGAGAGCCGGTTGACGATGGCCGGGCAGCGGCCGACGTCGATCTGCCGCAGGCTGCGGAACGGGAAGGCCTCGTTCGAGACGTCCTCGTCGGTGAGGCGCGCCAGCAGGTCGCGTGCCTTCGGGCCGGCGATGGCGAATCCCAGCCACTGCACCGTCCGGTTCTCGACCCGCACCGACCCGTCGGCCGGCAGGTGCGCCCGGAACCAGCGGGCGTGATAGCCCTCGGCGACCATCGAGCCGACGAGCATGAAGCGCTCGGGTCCGAGGCGTGCGACGGTGAAGTCGCCGATCAGCCGGCCCTTCGGGTTCAGCATGGGGCTCAGGACGGTCCGGCCCTCGCCCGGCAGGCGGTTCGCCAGCATCCGGTCGAGCCAGGCCTCGGCGCCGGGGCCCGTCACCTCGTGCTTGGCGAAATTGGCGATCTCGATCAGGCCGACGGCCTCGCGTACGGCGCGGCATTCCTCGCCGACCGGACCGTGAGCATTGGACCGGCGGAAGCTGGGGGCCTCCACCGGCTCCGTGCCCTCGGGCGCGAACCACAGCGCGTGCTCCAGGCCGCAGGTCGCGCCGAAGACGGCGTTCCGCGCCTTGAGGCGGTCATAGACCGGCGTGGTGCGGAACGGCCGGGCCGCCGGCAGCTCCTCGTTGGGGAAGGTGATGCGGAAGCGGCGGCTGTAGTTCTCCCGGACCTTGGCGTTGGTATAGCCGCGCGTCGCCCAGCGGCCGAACCGCGCCACGTCCATGGCGAAAATGTCCATGCCAGGGTCGCCGTCCACCAGCCAGTGGCTGAGCGCGAGGCCGACGCCGCCGCCCTGTGAGAAGCCGGCCATGACGCCGCAGGCGACCCAGAAGTTGTCGAGGCCCGGCACCGGCCCGACCAGGGGGTTGCCGTCGGGCGCGAAGGTGAAGGGGCCGTTGATGACCCGCTTGATGCCCGCCTTGGCCAGGGCCGGCACGTGCTCGAAGGCGATCTCCAGGCTCGGCGCGATGCGGTCCAGGTCCGGCTGCAGCAGCTCGTGGCCGAAATCGGCCGGCGTCGTCTTCGGCGACCAGGGGCGGCAGGCCTGCTCGTAGGTGCCAAGCAGCAGGCCTTTGCCCTCCTGCCGCAGATAGGCCTCGCCCTCAAAGTCGATGCAGTGCGGCAGCTCGCGGTCGAGGGCCTCGATCTCGGGAATAGGCTCGGTCACGAGGTACTGGTGTTCCATGGCCAGGATTGGCAGCTCCAGCCCGACCAGGCGTCCCACCTCGCGGGCCCACAGGCCGGCGGCGTTGACCACGACCTCGGCGGTGATGGTTCCCTGCGGCGTGACCACCAGCCAATGCCCCTCCGGGGTCTGCTTCAGTTCGACGACCGGCGTGTGCCGGTAGATCTCGGCGCCGCCGAGCCGTGCGGCCTTGGCGTAGGCCTGGGTGACGCCCGACGGATCGACATGCCCCTCGGCGGGATCGTAGAGCATGCCGAGGAAGTGCTTCGTCTCCAGAAGGGGGTGCATCTCCTTCGCCTCCTTCATCGAGACGAAGTGCGTTTCCATGCCCAGCACCTTGCCCTTGGCATGGGCCGTCTTGAGGAAGTCCAGCCGCTCCGGCGTGCCGGCCGCCATCAGCCCGCCGACCAGGTGAACGCCGCAGGACTGCCCGGAGACCTCTTCGATCTCCTTGTAGAGCTTGATCGTGTAGTCCTGCAGCTTGGCGACGTTCGGGTCGCTGTTGAGGGTGTGCATGCCGCCGGCGGCGTGCCAGGTGGAGCCCGAGGTGAGTTCCGACCGCTCGATCAGCACCACGTCGCGCCAGCCGAGCTTGGTGAGGTGATAGAGGACGCTGCAACCGACGACTCCGCCGCCGATCACCGCGACTTGCGCATGGCTCTTCATGATGTCCCCTTGATGAGCTGCAGGATCGTCGAACGACAGACCCTTTTCCGGTTATTCTCTAATCAAAATCCGACGACTCTTAGCGTGGAAACCGACGCGTCGCATCGGACTCCTGATTCATCTGATTCGTCCAACGGCCGAAGGGTAACCATGGAGACACAGAGGCACAGAAAGGAAACCTTCGGAATCGAAATCCTCCGCGTCTCTGTGGTTCCAAAGCCCGGCGGGCTCAAACCCCTCTGGCCGTCCCATCAGAAATCGGTCGGCGCGCCGCCTTCCTCCTTCCGCTTGGCGACGAAGGCCTCGAGCTCCTCGCGGATGGCTTCGTCCAGCGGCGGCGGCTCGTACTCCCGCAGAAGCCGGCGAACGATCTCCGCCGCGCGCTCCGGGGCGACCGGCGAGCCCGCCTCGCGCCAGGTCTCGAAGTTCCGCCAGTCGGAGATCATGGGCGTGTAGAACGCCGTGCGGTAGCGCGCCTGCGTGTGCGGCGTGCCGAAGAAGTGGCCGCCGGGACCCACGTCGCGGATTGCCTCCAGCGCCAGCGTCTCCTCGTTGACCTCGAAGGGGGACAGGAAGGCGGCGACCATCTGGAGCAGCTCGGCGTCGATGACCATCTTCTCGAAGGACGCGCAGAGCCCGCCTTCCATCCAGCCGGCGGCGTGCATCATCATATGGGTCCCGCCCATCACCGCGCCCCAGAGGGAGAAGACGGACTCATAGGCCGCCTGCATGTCGAGACTGTTGGCGGCATTGGTGTTCGACGACCGGTAGGGCAGGCCGTAGCGCCGCGCGAGCTGCCCGCCCGCCAGCGCCGCCTGCATGTATTCCGGCGTCCCGAAGGCCGGCGCGCCGGACTTCATGTCGACGTTCGAGGTGAAGCCGCCATACATCACCGGCGCCCCGGGGCGGACGATCTGCGCGAAGGCGATCCCGGCCAGCGCCTCGGCGTTCTGCTGGGCGAGCGCGCCCGCCAGCGTGACCGGTGCCATCGCACCGGCCAGCGTGAAGGGTGTGAGCACCACCACCTGGTTGCGCGAGGCCATCTCGATGATGCCCTGCAGCATCGGCGCGTCCAGGCGCAGCGGCGAGCTCGAGTTGATGATCGTGAACAGGCTCGGCTCCCGGTCGAGCTGCTCCTCGTCGATCCCGCGGGCGATGCGCGCGATCTCGATCGCGTCGCGGTTGCGCTCGCGACCCAGGGAATAGGCGTGGAAGACCTTGTCGGTCAGGCGCACGAAATCGGCGAGGCAGTCGAGATGCCGGACCGACGGGTGCAGGTCGACCGGCTCGACCGGATAGCCGCCGAACAGATGGATGATGTTGAGGCTCTGGCCGAGCTTGAGGAAGTTCCGGTAGTCGGTCTGGTTGCCGGGGCGCCGGCCGCCCTCCAGGTCGGAGGCATTGGGCGCGCTCGCGACGCTGCCGAAATTGACGACGTCGCCGCCGATCTCCAGGTTGTGCTCCGGGTTGCGGGCGTGCAGCACGAAGCGCGACGGCGCGCGGGCCACCGCCTCCTCGATCAGCCCGCGGTCGAAGCGGACCCGTTCCCCGTCAGCCTGCACATCGGCGCCCGCCTCCTGCAGGATGCGCCGGGCCTCCGGCAGCATAACCTCGATGCCGATCTCTTCCAGGATGGTCAGCGAGGCCTGGTGGATGCTCTCCACCGCGTCGTCCGAGATCACCTCGACCGGCGGGTAGGGATTGCGGACCTGGCGCCAGGGAAACTGGGGCAGGGCGGATTCGGCGGACGCGCTGCGGCGCCGGCCGCGACGCTCGCCCCGCGGGGTGGGGCCTTCGGCGGTCTGTACGGACACGGACTTCACTCCCAGAGAAGCACGACCTTGCCGGACCGGCCTTCATTCATCGCGGCGAAGCCGGCCTCGAACTCGTCGATCGGAAAGCGGTGGGTCAGAACGGGCGAGACGTCAAGCCCGCTCTGCAGCATGGCGATCATCTTGTACCAGGTGTCGAACATCTCGCGACCGTAGATCCCTTTGATTCGCAGCCCCTTGAAGATGACCTGGCTCCAGTCGATGGCGGCGCTCGCCGGGGGGATGCCGAGAAGGGCGATGCCCCCGCCATGCATCATCACCCCGATCATCTGGCGCAGCGCCTCGGGGCTGCCCGACATCTCCAGGCCGACGTCGAAGCCTTCGGTCATGCCGAGCTCGCTCATGACCGCGCGCAGGTCGGTCGTCCGGACGTCGACCGCCCGCGATGCCCCCATGCGCCGGGCGAGGTCGAGCCGGTAGTCGTTCACGTCGGTGACCACCACGTGCCGGGCGCCGGCGTGCCGCGCGATCGCGGCGGCCATCAGCCCGATCGGTCCGGCCCCGGTGATCAGCACGTCCTCCCCCACCAGGTCGTAGGACAGGGCCGTGTGCGCGGCGTTGCCCAGCGGGTCGAGGAAGGCCGCGATGTCGTCCGGGATCTCGGCCGGGATCGGGTAGGCGTTGCGCGCCGGGATCGCGATGTACTCGGCGAAGCTGCCCGGCCGGTTGACGCCGACGCCGACCGTGTTCCGGCACAGATGCCGGCGGCCGGCCCGGCAGTTGCGGCATTGCCCGCAGGTGATGTGCCCCTCGCCGGAGACGCGCTCGCCGACCGTCAGGCCCGTCACCTCGTGGCCGAGGGCCGCGACGGTGCCGACGAACTCGTGGCCGACGGTCATCGGCACGGGGATGGTCCGCTGCGCCCACTCATCCCAGTTGTAGATGTGCAGGTCGGTGCCGCAGATCGCCGAGCGGCTGACGCGGATGAGGACGTCCTCCGGCCCGATCTCGGGCTTCGGCACGTCGTCGCGGAGCCACAGGCCCGGCTCCGGCTTCAGCTTGACGAGGGCTTTCATCGCGCGCGCTCCCCCTCGGCCGGTCAGGCGATGACCTTCAGGGCGCGGCCCACGGTGGCGAAGGCCGCGAGGGCGTGGTCGATCTGCTCCTCCGTGTGGGCCGCGCTCATCTGCGTGCGGATGCGCGCTTGGCCCCTGGGAACGACGGGGTAGGAGAAGCCGACGACGTAGACGCCTTCTTCGAAGAGGCCGGCGGCCATCTCCTGCGCCAGGCGCGCGTCGCCCAGCATCACCGGGATGATCGGATGCATCCCCGGGACGAGCCGGAATCCCAGCCGCTCGAGCCCCGCCCGGAAACGCTTGCCATTCCGGTGCAGGTTTGCGCGCAGCTCGTCGGAGCGTTCGACGATGTCGAGGGCCGTCAGCGAGGCGGCGACGATCATCGGCGCGACGCTGTTCGAGAAGAGGTAGGGCCGCGCCTTCTGGCGGAGCCACTCCGCGATCGGCCGCGAGGTCGCGACGTAGCCGCCGGAGGCCCCGCCCAGCGCCTTGCCCAGCGTGCCGGTGAGGATGTCGATGCGGTCCGCCACGCCCCAATGGTCCGGCGTCCCGCCGCCGCGCGGCCCAAGCACGCCGACGGCGTGCGAATCGTCCACCATGACGAGCGCGTCGTACCGGTCCGCGAGGTCGCAGATTGCCGGCAGGTTGGCGATGATACCGTCCATCGAGAAGACGCCGTCCGTGGCGATCAGCCGGAAGCGGCAGTCCCGCGCCTCCTTGAGGCGGGCCTCCAGATCGGCCATGTCGTTGTTGGCGTAGCGCAGGCGCCGGGCCTTCGACAGGCGGATGCCGTCGATGATGCTGGCGTGGTTGAGCGCGTCGCTGATGACCGCGTCCTCCTCGCCCAGCAGCGCCTCGAACAGGCCGGCATTGGCGTCGAAGCAGGAGGAGAAGAGGACGCAGTCCTCCTGCCCCAGGAAGGCGGCCAGCCGGGCTTCGAGCTTCTTGTGGATATCCTGGGTGCCGCAGATGAAGCGGACGGAGGACAGCCCGAAGCCGTAGTGGTCGAGCGCTGCCTTCGCGGCGGCGACGATGCGCGGGTCGTCGGACAGGCCGAGATAGTTGTTGGCGCAGAAGTTCACCACCTCGCGCCGCACGGGCGCCTCCCCGTCGGCCAGCACCGTCACGGAGGATCGCTGCGGCGACAGCATCAGCCGCTCGGCCTTGTAGAGGCCGTCCCGGCGAAGCGCCTCGATCTGCTCGGCAAGATGCGTACTCAGGCTGCGCATCGGTCTCCTCCCAAGGATGATCCTGTCCCCGGTCCTTGGTTCTCCCCATAGCATGTGCGCGCCGCCAGCCCCGAATCCAATCTGAAAAATCGATGGCCGCATGAGGAAATCTCTGCCGGTCGCCTTCCGGGGCGCGTCTGCTACACTCCGGCGGCCCGCCGCCGCCGGCGGGCGCCCGGGGGAACGTTTCGCATGGACCGCCGCCTTATTCCGCTCAACTCGCTCCGCGCCTTCGAGGCCACGGGCCTTCATCTGAGCTTCACCCGGGCGGCCGAGCGCCTGGGCGTGACGCAGAGCGCGGTGAGCCGCCACGTCATCAACCTGGAGACGCTGCTCGGCGTTCCGCTGTTCGAGCGGCGGCGCAACGGCCTCGCCCTGACCGAGCAGGGGCGGGCGCTGCTCCCCGTCGTCACCCGCGGCTTCGACGAGATCCAGCGCACGCTGGAGGAGATCACCGGCGCCCGGGCCGAGGTGACGCTGCGCGTGGCCTTGCCGCCGACCTTCGCCTACCAGCTTGCCGTGCCGCTGCTGAACGAGTTCAAGAAGGGCTTCCCGGAGGTCTCCCTGGACCTCGAGAGCATGGGCCGCGTGGTGGACCTGGAATCCTCCGGCTGCGACCTCGCCGTGGTCTATTCGGAGCCCCGCATCACCGACCTCGTCATGGACCTGCTGTGGATCGAGCGGGTGACCCCGCTCTGCCACCCCGCGCTGCTGCGGCCGGGCGACCTGGAGGACCCCGGGGGCTTCGTCCGGCGCAACCAGCTCCTCCACGTCAAGGCCGAAGGCCGGCGCTACCACTCCTGGGAACGGTGGCTCCAGCAGGCCGGCATCGCCGAGGCCAACGCCCGCCGCGGCCTGGTGTTCGACACCGGGCAGCTCGCGGTGCAGTACGCGCTCAACGGCGACGGCGTGGTGGTCACCGACAAGTCGCTGTTCCGCGCCGAGATCGAGGCCGGACGCCTCGTCGCACCGTTCGAGACCACGGTGCCGACCGGCTACTGCTACTTCCTGATGGTGCGGGCCGAAGACCTGCAGAACGCCCCCATCCAGGTCTTCCGCTCCTGGCTGATCGAGCACTTCTCCGCCGCCGAACGCGCCGGCTCTGATTCTTCGGCCCTGAAACCGCAGGGCCGCGGCGGCGCGGCGCGCTGATCGAGCGCTCCTCTCTCGCCTCGGCACGAACCGGAGGTCCGACGGTCACGCCGGCCGGAACCGGTTCCCGGCGGCGACGGTTGAGTCGATGCGGCGTCTCTACAGACGCTACGCCGATGCAATGGAGAGCAGATATGACCAGCATCAAGCCGGCCATCGTCACCCTTGCGGCCCTTGGCATCTTCGCCGCCTCGGGCGCCCTGGCCCAGACCGCGCCGTCCGAACCGACCGAGCGGCCCATGATGCAGAACCAGGGCAGCGCCGTGATGCATGGCGAGGGCTGGCATGGCCACGGCATGCAAGACGGAACGAGGCAGGGCGACAGGAGAGGCATGAGAGGCCGGGACGGCCCGCGTTTCGGGCGGATGGGCCCGGACATGATGGTGTTGATGATGATCATGGTGGACACGAACGGCGACGGCGCGCTGTCGCTGGAAGAGGTCCAGGCCGTCCACGCCCGGATCTTCAACTACGCCGACACCGACGACGACGGCCGGCTCACTCTCGACGAGCTGCGGAGCTTCTTCCACGGCGGCGCCGGCCCGGGGAAGCGGTAACGCCGGCCGCGCGCCCAGGCCCAGGGCCGGAAGCCGGCCACGGAAAAGGCCCGCCGGGCGTGTCCGCGAAGTGGGCGGCGTGACGCCGCGCGTCCCGCGGAGGGGGTGACGGTCCCCGGGGCGCGACGGCGGAGGGGCGCTCCCCGTGTGCCTCCGTGGGTCTCTCCGCTCAGGCGGCGACGCCGCGGGTCTCCACGAAGCGCTGCATCGCCTCGACCAGATAGTCGCCGTAGCGCACGGGGGCGTAGCGCGGCGGGTCGCCGGCGGGCGACGGCACGCATTCGATGATCGCGTCCACCGACGGCTCGAAGAAGAACGGCACCGAATGGCGCTCCGCTCCGTTGCCCAGCACGCGGTGCGGCGTGGCGACGAACCGATCGTTGGTCCATCGCTGCAGCGCGCCGCCCAGGTTGACGACGTAGCTGCCGGCGATCGGGGGCACGTCGATCCATTTCCCCGCCGCGTTCCGCGCCTGAAGCCCGCCGACGCTGTCCTGGCGGAGCAGGGTCAGGATTCCCGAATCGACGTGCTCCTTGGCCATGATCGGCAGCCGCCGGCCGTCATGCTCCAGGAACGCCGCCTCTTCCACGCCTTCGAGCGACCGCGCCGTGCGGACCGGATAGCGCAGCAGCCGCAGGGTCGAGTTGCTGGCCGCGAAGAACGGGTCGAACCAGTCCTCGCGCAACCCGAGATACCGTGCGATCGCGTGCATCAGCACCCGCCCGAGGCCCAGCATGTCCCGGTAATAGGCCATGACCTCGGCCCGCCAGCCGGGCAGGGCCGACTCCGCCGGCCAGGGATTGCGCTCGATCAGCGGATCGTCCAGCGGATAGCCCGGGTCGCCCGGCGCGAACTCGGGGCCGATGTCGATGCCCTCCTTGTAGGTCAGCTCGCCGTCCGTCACCGGGAAATAGCCGCGATAGATGTTGGCGTTTTCCGGCACGTAGCGCCGGCGGGCGAGGGGCCGCCGCGCCGCCTCGTCGAGGGTGAAGAAGGCGAGCAGCCGCCGCAATCGCTCCGGCGGGCACAGCGCCTCGATCGCCGCGCCCCGGATGATGAGGAACCCGCTCTCCTCGCAGGCCCGGCCGATTTCCCGGTCCACCCGCTCGGCCGATCCGCCGGGCTCGAACAGCGGCGTGACGTCGATGACGGGGATGCGGTCGAAACCCTGCGGCATCCTGGGGCGGCTCCTGTCCGAACGGTCGGTTGCTGGCCGCAAGCGTAGCGGCGCCCTCCGGCCGCCGCAACCGATGCCGGGCAACCAACGCCCGGCCCAAGGTGTTCGTTGTCCAGTCCACGCCTCGTCGGGCCACCCCGCATCGGGCAAGAAGGGAGAAATCGAACATGGCGAAAATGCGAGCGGTCCAGGTTGCGGAGCCGAACGCCCCCCTCGAACTGGTGGAGCGCGACATCCCCGAGCCGGGGCCGGGACAGGTGCGCGTGAAGGTGGAAGCCTGCGGCATCTGTCACAGCGACGCCTTCGCGACGGAAGGCACCTTCCCCGGGATCTCCTACCCGATCACCCCCGGTCACGAGATCGCCGGGGTGATCGACGCGCTCGGCCCCGAGGTCGTGCCCTGGCAGGTGGGGCAGCGGGTCGGCGTCGGCTGGCACGGCGGGCATTGCGGCCGGTGCGACCGCTGCCGCCGCGGCGACTTCATCAACTGCCGCTACGGCCAGGTCCCCGGCATCACCTATGACGGCGGCTACGCCGACTACATGGTGGCCCCGGCGGAGGCGCTGGCCCTGATCCCGGACGACCTCGCGGCGGTCGAGGCGGCGCCGCTGCTCTGCGCCGGCATCACCACCTACAACGCGCTGCGGAACAGCCGGGCGCGCGCGGGCGACCGGGTCGCGATCCTCGGCATCGGCGGCCTCGGCCATCTCGCCGTCCAGTTCGCCGCGAAGATGGGGTTCGAGACGGTGGCGATCGCCCGCGGGCGGGAGAAGGAGCCGCTCGCCCGCCGGCTCGGGGCCCATCACTACTTCGACAGCGAATCGGACGACGCGGCGGCGGAGCTCGCCGAGCTCGGCGGCGCCCGCGTGATCCTCGCCACCGCGACGAGCGCGAAGGCGATGACCGCGGTGATCGACGGGTTGAGCGAGAACGGCACCCTCCTGGTGGTCGGCGCCTCGGCCGAGCCGATCGAGGTCACGCCCCTGCAGCTCATCGCCGGGCGCCGGTCCGTCAGCGGCTGGCCCTCGGGCACGGCGAGCGATTCGGAGGACACGCTGGCCTTCAGCGCGCTCACCGGCGTGCGCCCGATGATCGAGACCATGCCGCTGGAACGCGCGGCCGAGGCCTTCGACCGGATGATGAGCGGCCAGGCCCGCTTCCGCATGGTGCTCACCACCGGAAACTGACGGACGGCGTCCGACGGGCGGTCGTCCCCTCGGGCGGTCCGCCCCCTCCCCCTCGATGGGGGGAGGGGGCGGACCGTAAGGTCGCAAAGATCGTCCCCCTCCCCTTGCGGGAGGGGGCAGGGGGAGGGGGGCCGGACGCGATCGCCCCGCCGCGCGCCCTCCGCTTCAAACCCGCCTCCCTCCGCGCTACAGTCGCCTCGGAAAACGAG
>CAZKCM010000008.1:0-94184 GCA_964551315.1 uncultured Rhodospirillaceae bacterium
GCTGCTGGAATGACCAAAACCCCGCAGGACAGCGGCACCCCCCGGCTTGCTGCCTGCGTGCGGTCGGTCGGCCACGCCTTCGGCAAGACGCGCGCGCTGGAGGATGTAACCCTGGATTTTCCGGCGGGCCGGATGATCGGGGTGATAGGACCAGACGGGGTGGGCAAATCGACCCTGCTTTCGCTGATCGCCGGGGCGCGCCGCGTCCAGCAGGGTGAGGTTTTCGCACTGGACGCCAACATGCGCGATGCCACGCAGCGCGGCGAGGTCGGACCGCGCATCGCCTACATGCCGCAGGGGCTGGGCAAGAACCTCTATCCGACGCTGTCGGTGTTCGAGAACATCGATTTCTTCGGCCGACTGTTCGGGCACGGCCGCGCCGAGCGCGCGCGACGCATCGCCGAGCTGACCGAGAGCACGGGACTCGCGCCCTTCGTGGACCGCCCCGCGAGCAAGCTCTCCGGCGGCATGAAGCAGAAGCTGGGCCTGTGCTGCGCGCTCATTCACGATCCCGACCTGCTGATCCTCGACGAGCCGACCACCGGTGTCGATCCCCTCTCGCGCCGCCAGTTCTGGGACCTCATTGCCGGCATCCGCGCCGCCCGGCCCGGCATGAGCGTGCTGGTGGCGACCGCCTATATGGAGGAGGCCGCGCGCTTCGACTGGCTGGTCGCCATGGACGAAGGCCGCATACTCGCCACCGGAACGCCCGCCGAACTGCTGGCGCGGACCGGTGCCGCCACCCTCGAGGCGGCCTTCATCGCGATGCTGCCCGAAGGGAAGCGGCAAGGCTACCAACCGGTCGAGATCCCACCGCGCGAATCCACCGGTGACGGCGCGGTCGCCATCGAGGCGCAGGGCCTGACAAAGCGCTTCGGCGACTTCACGGCGGTCGACCATGTGAGCTTTCGCATCGAGCGCGGCGAGATCTTCGGCTTCCTGGGCTCCAACGGATCCGGCAAGACGACAACGATGAAGATGCTGACCGGCCTGCTGCCGGCGAGCGAGGGCAAGGCCTGGCTGTTCGGCCAAGAGGTCGATCCCCGTGACCTCGAGACGCGCCGCCGGGTCGGCTACATGTCGCAGAGCTTTTCGCTCTACACCGAACTGACGGTACGGCAGAACCTGGAGCTGCACGCCCGGCTGTTTCGCGTGCCCGCCGAGGCGATCGAAGGGCGCGTCGCCGCGATGGCGCAACGGTTCGAGCTGACCGAGATCATGGACGCGCTGCCGAACGCCTTGCCGCTCGGCCAGCGTCAGCGCCTTTCCCTTGCGGTGGCGATGATCCACCAGCCGGACATGCTGATCCTCGACGAACCGACCTCCGGCGTAGACCCCGTCGCGCGCGACGCCTTTTGGCGGATTCTGATCGACCTCGCGCGCCGCGACAAGGTCACGATCTTCATCTCGACCCACTTCATGAACGAGGCCGAACGCTGCGACCGCATCTCGCTGATGCATGCCGGCCGCGTGCTGGTCAGCGACACCCCCGCCGCGCTGGTCAAGAGCCGCGGCGTGGACACGCTGGAAGAAGCCTTCATCGCCTATCTGAAAGAGGCGACCGGGGCAACGGCCACGGCGCCTGCAGCGGCACGGCCGGCGGCAGCCACGCCGGCCACGGTCGAAGCGGTCAAAGCAGACGACAGGCGCACCCGTCGCGCCTTCGACTTCCGGCGCATGTTCAGCTACACGCAGCGCGAAGCGCTGGAACTGCGACGCGATCCGATCCGCATGACGCTGGCTGGCCTCGGCAGCGTCATCCTGATGTTCGTCATCGGCTATGGCATCAGCATGGACGTGGAAGACCTGACTTTCGCCGTGCTGGATCGCGACCAGACCACGACGAGCCGCGACTACACCCTGAACCTCGCGGGCTCGCGCTATTTCATCGAGCAGGCACCCATCCTCGACTACGAGGACCTGGATCGGCGCATGCGCGCGGGCGAGCTCAGCCTGGCTATCGAGATTCCCCCGGGCTTCGCGCGCAATCTCGCCCGCGGCCGGCCCGTGGAGATCGGTGCCTGGATCGACGGCGCCATGCCTTCGCGGGCCGAGACCGTGCGCGGCTACGTGCAGGGAATGCACGCGCATTGGCTGAATCAGAGAGCGTCTGTCATGCCGGACGGAGAGGCCGAGGCCGACCTTGTCACCATCGAGACGCGCTTCCGCTACAACCCCAATGTCGAGAGCCTGGTGGCGATAGTGCCCGCGGTGATCCCGCTGCTGCTGCTGCTGATCCCGGCCATGCTCGCCGCACTCAGCGTGGTGCGCGAGAAGGAACTCGGTTCGATCATCAATCTGTACGTCACCCCAGTTACCAGGCTGGAGTTCCTGCTCGGCAAGCAGCTTCCCTACGTCCTTCTGGCGATGCTCAACTTCCTGCTTCTGGCGGCGCTCGCGGTCACCGTGTTCGGGGTGCCGCTGACCGGCAGCTTCCTCACGCTGGCCGCGGCGACCCTGATCTATGTCGCCGCATCGACGGCCATGGGCCTGCTGATTTCAACCTTCATGCGCAGCCAAATTGCGGCCATCTTCGGCACTGCGGTCCTTACTCTCCTCCCAGCCACGCAGTTCTCCGGCCTGCTCGACCCGGTGTCGTCTCTGGAGGGAGCGGGCGCGGTGATCGGGCAGATCTACCCCACCACCTACTACCTAACGATCTCGCGCGGCACCTTCTCGAAGGCGCTGGGCTTCTCCGACCTGGAGATGTCGTTCCTTCCGCTGCTGCTCGCAGGCCCGGTGCTTCTCGGGCTCGCCGTGGCCTTCCTGAAGAAGCAGGAGACCTGATCCGTGCGTGCCGCCAACGTCCTGCATCTGGGCGTCAAGGAGCTGCGCAGCCTCGCGCGCGACCCGATGTTGCTGGTCCTGATCGTCTACGCCTTCACCTTTTCCGTCTACGCGGCGGCAACGGCGATGCCGGAGACGCTCAACAACGCGGCGATCGCCATCGTCGACGAGGATCGCTCGCCGCTGTCGGCGCGCATCACGGACGCGTTCTATCCACCGTACTTCCTCCGTCCGGAGATGATCACGCCGGCGGAAATGGAAGACCGGATGGATGCCGGCCTCGATACCTTCGCCCTCGACATCCCCCCCGAGTTTCAGCGCGACTTGCTGGCCGGAAAAACGCCGACGATCCAACTCAATGTCGACGCGACCCGCGTGAGTCAGGCCTTCACCGGCAGCAGCTACATCCAGACCATCGTCACGGACGAGGTGCGGACCTTTGTCCAGCGTTATCGCGACGATCCGAGGCCGCCGGTGGCGCTCACCGATCGGATGCGCTTCAATCCCGAGCTGAACAGATCCTGGTTCGGCGCCATCGTCGACGTGATCAACAACGTCACCATGCTGTCGATCGTGCTCACGGGCGCGGCCCTGATCCGCGAGCGCGAGCATGGCACGATCGAGCATCTGCTGGTGATGCCGGTCACGCCCTTCGAGATCATGACCAGCAAGGTCTGGGCCATGGCCCTCGTGGTTCTCGGCGCTTGCGCCTTCTCGCTGGTCGTCGTTGTGCAGGGGCTACTGGCGGTGCCGATCGAGGGCTCCGTCGTGCTGTTCCTTGCCGGCGCTGCCCTGCACCTCTTCGCCACGACTTCGATGGGCATCTTCCTGGCCACAATCGCCCGTTCGATGCCGCAGTTCGGTCTCCTGCTGATCCTGGTGATGCTGCCGCTGCAAATGCTGTCGGGCGGGCTGACGCCGCGGGAGAGCATGCCCGAGTTCGTACAGTTCGTGATGCTGGCTGCCCCCACGACGCATTTCGTGATGCTGGCGCAGGCCATCCTCTACCGCGGTGCGGGCCTGGCGGTGGTCTGGCCGCAGTTCCTCGCGCTCGCCGTGATCGGTGCGGCCTTCTTCAGCTACGCGCTCGCGCGTTTCCGCGCCACGGTCGGCACCATGGGGTAAGCCCGCGAGATGCGGCACGAGACCCAACGCCGGCGGCGGCGAGGATTGAAGGAGCTCAAACGATGCTGACTTGGCTCGTTCGGATCGTGATGGCGCTGGCGGGCGCCATCGCCGGCTGGTTCGTGGCCCGCGAATCCGCCAGTTTCGGCGTGGTCCAGATGGCGGTATCGCTCCTGCTGATCTCGCTCCTCGTCGCGGCCGCGGCGTTCTGGCCATCCCTGGTGGCGTGGCTCAGGAACAGGCGGAGGTCGGGCGACGGACGAAAGCTCTGAAACGAGTGGAACACCCACGACGGAACCATCCAGCGGCCGCCCTCGTTCTGGCAGAGACGGCCCGGCGGAATCGCCGATGCGAAGGACGTCGGCCCCTTGGCGTCGCAAGGTCGATCAGTCGTGGTCATCTGAAGCAGACGGCCGCGCGTTGTTGAAAACCCGGGAGCAAGGAATACCAGCCTGAATCCGCGCTGGATTGAGCTGAATCAAGGTCTTGGCTGAGCGGTTCCCTAATAAAGGTAGTGCCGGCGCTTTGAAGGGAGAAGAAAAGTCGCCGATGCATCGACCGACAACAGGAAGAAATCGCGAGGCAGTCCATGAGCACCACGACCGAGGATCCCTCCGCCGGACGGTTCCGATTTCCATCGGCCTACACCATTCTGTTTGGATTGATCGTTTTTGTCGCGATCCTCACTTGGATCGTTCCGGCGGGCCAGTACAAACGGACCTTTAGCGAGGAGCTGGGCCGCGAGGTGCCAATTGCCGGCACCTACGGGACCACCGAGCCAAACCCGCAAGGCATATTCGACGTTATCCTCGCGCCGATCGCCGGCTTCTACGACCCCGAGAGCTACGAGGCAAACGCGATCGACGTCGCCTTGTTCGTCCTGGTCATCGGCGGCTTCATCGGCGTCGTCGCATCGACGGGCGCCATCAACGCGGGCATCACGCAGGCCATGATGGCCCTCCGCGGGCGGGAGAAGTGGATGATCCCCGTGCTGATGGCGCTGTTCGCCTTCGGCGGCACGACCTACGGGATGGCCGAGGAGACGCTTGCCTTCTACCCGCTGCTCCTCCCGATCATGATCGCCGCGGGCTACGACGCGGCAACCGCCGTCGCGATCATCTTGCTCGGCGCCGGCGTGGGCGTGCTCGGCTCCACCGTCAACGCCTTCGCCACCGTGATCGCTTCGAACGCCGCGGGTATTCCCTTCACCAACGGCATCGTGCTGCGCTTCGTGATTCTTGGCCTCACTTGGCTTGCCTGCGTGGCCTATGTGATGCGTTATGCCGAGCGCGTGCGCCGGGACCCGACGAAATCGATCGTCGCCGACCGCAAAGCCGAGAACGAAGCGCATTTCCTGAAGGGCCGCGACGCGACAGAGTCGGTCGAGTTCACCGGCCTGCACAAGATCGTGCTCGCCATCTTCGGTCTCACCTTTGTCGTCATGATCTGGGGCGTGCTCAAGGGCGGCTGGTGGATGGCGGAAATGAGCGGGCTGTTCCTCGCCTCCGCGATTCTGGTCGGCCTCATCGCCCGGCCGGGAGAGCAGCGGTTCGTCGATGCCTTCGTCGATGGCGCCCGCGACCTTCTGGGGGTCGCGCTGATCATCGGCCTCGCCCGGGGCATCGTCGTCATCATGGATGCGGGCCACATCACGGACACGATCCTGCACTGGGCGGAGGTCTCGGTTGCGGGCCTGTCGAGCGTCGTTTTCATCAACGTCATCTACTGGATCGAGGTCATTCTTTCCTTCTTCGTGCCCTCGTCTTCCGGTCTCGCCGTCCTCTCCATGCCGATCATGGCGCCCGTTGCGGACTTTGCCGGCGTCGGCCGCGACCTCGTCGTCACGGCCTACCAGTCGGCGAACGGACTGGTGAACCTCATCAACCCCACCTTCGCTGTGGTCATGGGCGCGCTTGCCATTGGCCGCGTGCCCTACGAGCGGTGGCTCGCCTTCATGTGGCCGCTGCTCCTGATCCTCACGGTCATCATCATGGCGTGCCTGAGCATCGCCGCCCTTGCCGCCTGAAGGAGGTTTCCATGTCGATCACCTACGGCGTCCATTCCGAGGTCGGAAAGCTTCGCCGGGTTCTCGTCCATCGGCCCGGCACGGCCCTGGCCCGCCTTACCCCGTCGAACCATGATGCGCTGCTGTTCGACGACGTCATCTGGGTGAAGCAGGCCCGGATCGAGCACATGACCTTCGTGGATGCCATGCGCCATCGCGGAGTCGAGGTGGTTTTCTTGCGGGAAGCGCTCGCCGAAACCATGAAGGATGCCGAGGCGCGGCGTTGGCTGCTCGAGCGGCGCGTCAACGACGACACGGTCGGTGTCGGCCTTGCCGAGGATCTGCGAGCGTATCTGTCCGAGATCGATGCCGATGCGCTGTCCAACATCCTGATCGGCGGCATGAGCCGGGCGGAGCTGCCGATCGAGACGAAGAGCCTGCTGGCGGCGATCACGAGGCCCGAGGACTTCATCCTTCCGCCGCTGCCGAACCACATCTTCACCCGCGACGCGACCTGCTGGATTTACGAGGGCGTCACGCTCAATCCGATGCGGTGGGCCGCGCGCCGACCGGAGACGGTCAACATAGCCGCGATCTATCGCTTCCACCCGGACTTCCGCGACGCGGGCTTCCCGGTCTGGTGGGGCGACCCCGACCGCAACTTCGGTCCGGCCCGCGCCGAAGGCGGCGATGTCATGCCGATCGGCAACCGCACGGTGCTGATCGGCATGGGCGAGCGGACGACGGCGCAGGCCATCGGCCAGATCGCGCGCGCACTCTTTGCCCAGGGTGCCGCGGAGCGCGTGATCGCCTGCAAGCTGCCCATCCAGCGGTCGAGCATGCACCTCGATACCGTACTTACCTTTTGTGACCGCGATCTCGTCACCGCCTTCGCAGAGGTGGTTGACGGCATCCAGGCATTCTCCCTGCGTCCCGGCGATCGCGAGGGGACGATCGACGCGCGTGCCGAGGAGCGCCCCTTGATAGAGGTCATCGCGGAGGCGCTTGGCCTGCCAAAGCTGAGAGTCGTGGAGACCGCAGGCGATGCCTACCAGGCCGAGCGGGAACAGTGGGACGATGGCAACAACGTCGTCGCGATCGAGCCGGGCGTGGTTCTCGCCTATGACCGCAACGTCTACACGAACACGCAGCTCAGGAAGGCCGGCGTGGAGGTCATCACCATGCCCGGCAGCGAACTCAGCCGCGGCCGCGGCGGCGGGCACTGCATGACCTGCCCGCTGGTCCGCGATCCCGCGTGACGCCGCAACCTGTGATATCGAGGATCGATCATGTCCGTTAACCTGTACGGTCGGAGCTTTCTGAAGCTGCTCGATTTCACGCCCGACGAAATCCGATTCCTCCTGGGGCTTGCCGCCTCGCTCAAGGCAGCGAAGTACGGCGGCTACGAGGAGCAGCGGCTGAAGGGCAAGGAGATCGCCCTGATCTTCGAGAAGAGCTCGACGCGCACCCGCACGGGCTTCGAGGTCGCGGCCTACGATCAGGGCGCGCACGTCACCTATCTCGGACCAAGCGGCACGCAGATCGGCCACAAGGAGTCGATGAAGGACACGGCACGGGTGCTCGGCCGAATCTATGACGCCATCGAGTACCGCGGCTTCGGCCAAGCGGTCGCCGAGGAGCTCGCCGCCTATGCCGGCGTACCGGTCTACAACGGCCTGACCGACGAGTTCCATCCGACGCAGGTCCTGGCCGACTTCCTGACCATGCGCGAATACACCCACAAGCACCTCTCCGACATCGCCTTCTGCTTCCTGGGGGATGTCGGCAACAACATGGGGAACTCGCTGATGGTCGGCGCGGCCCAGATCGGTATGGACATCCGTCTGGGTGGGCCCAAGGCCTGCTGGCCCGACCCCGAACTCGTCGAGACGTGCCGCAAGATTGCGGAGCGCACCGGGGCACGCATCACGCTGACCGAGAACGTGACGGAAGCGGTTGACCGCTGCGACTACGTCTACACCGACGTCTGGCTGTCGATGGGGGAGCCGGAGGAGGCCTGGGCCGAGCGGATCAGGCTGCTCGAGCCCTATCGCGTGACCGCCGAGGTGATGAAGGCAACCGGCAACCGGCACGCCAAGTTCATGCATTGCCTGCCGAGCTTCCACAACCGGGAGACCGAGGTGGGAGAGAGGATCTTCCAGCAGTTCGGCATCGAGGCCATGGAGGTGACCGACGAGGTGTTCGAGTCCCCTGCCTCCGTCGTCTTCGATCAGGCCGAGAACCGCATGCACACGATCAAGGCGGTGCTTGTCGCCACCATCGGGAGCTGACGGGCATGCGAATCGTCGTAGCGCTCGGCGGGAACGCGCTCCTCAAGCGCGGCGAGCCGATGACGGCCGAGGTGCAGCGCCGCAACGTGCGCGTGGCAGCGGCCGCGCTTGCCGACCTCGCCCGCGACCATGACATCGTGGTGGCCCACGGCAACGGCCCGCAGGTCGGCCTGCTGGCCTTGCAGGCCAGCGCCTACAAGAAAGTCCCGCCCTATCCGCTCGACGTCCTCGGCGCCGAGAGCGAGGGCATGATCGGCTACCTTGTCGAGCAGGAGCTGATGAACGCGCTGCCGGCCGGGGCACGGTGCGCCACCCTTCTGACCCAGGTGGAGGTCGACGAGAACGACCCGGCATTCACCGAACCGACGAAGCCGATCGGCCCGATCTATACGGAGGCGGAGGCGGCTCGGATTCGCGCCGAGAAGGGTTGGGCGATGGTCGCGGAGTCGCCGGGCCACTGGCGCCGGGTGGTGCCATCGCCCGTGCCGCTGCACATCACCCAGATCCGGACCATCCGGCTCCTGGTTGAGGCCGGTATCATCGTCATCGCCGCGGGCGGCGGCGGCATTCCGGTGACGCGGTCGGAAACCGGAAGGCTGGAGGGCGTCGAGGCGGTTATCGACAAGGATCGCGCCGCCGGGCTGCTCGCAGAGGAAGTCTCCGCCGACGCGTTCCTGATGCTGACGGACGTCGAGGCGGTGTTCAGGGACTGGGGCACGCCCGATCAGGAACCGATCCGACAGGCCACACCGGAAGAACTCGACTCCATGGAATTTGCGGCCGGATCGATGGGGCCGAAGGTGGAAGCGGCCAGCACCTTCGTGCGCGCCAGCGGCGGAGTCGCGGGGATCGGCCGGCTGGAGGACGCGCGCGCGATCCTGGAAGGCAAGACCGGAACGATCGTTCGAGCGGCCTGAGGCCCGCAAACCACGGTGCGCACGGACCCGTCCGCGGAGGCGTCCTCTGACGGGACCTGCGCTTGGACAACAGGAGGGAGCCATGGACGAATTCGATCTCATCGCCGATGCGCTGAGCGCCGTGCGGATGATCCAGGGCGTTTACGGCACCAGCCACGACGGCGCCACCCGGATAGACGAGGTTGCACAGATTCTGCGGCTGCGTGCCCGGCAACTGTCCGGCGAAGGCGAGACCCAGGCACCTCGGCCGAACGCTCTCGCCCTTGCGGTCGCCGATGCCATCCGCAAAACATACGGCACGGAGCCTTGATCGTCTGTCGAGGCATCCGGTACCGGTCAACCGGTGGCCTTCCGATCGAAACGCCCGATGGGGTGCGGGTTGCGCAGGATCGCAGGAAATAGAACGACAGAATCGGAGAAAACCGATCGATGGACGTTGCGACGACGCAACCGGAGCAGATGGCGCCGTACCGGCACTCCGTTGAAGAGGTCGTGACCGCATTCAGGACGGACGCGCGGCTCGGCTTGAGCCAGGCGGAAGCGCAGGCGCGGCTCAAGCGATACGGCCGGAACGAGATGGCCGCCGAAAAGCCGGTGCCCGCGTGGAGAAAGTTCCTCGGCCAGTTCACCGACATCCTCGTGGCCCTGCTGCTCGTCGCGGGCGTGATCTCCGGAGGGTTATGGCTGTATGAGCGGGAAATCGCATTGCCTTACGAGGCAATAGCGATCTTCGCCATCGTCCTTCTCAACGCCATCATGGGCTACGTCCAGCAGGCGCGCGCCGAGAAAGCGGTGGCCGCATTGCAGCGGATGACAGCCACGCGCGCCACCGTCATTCGCGACGGATCCCGACAGAGCATCCCGGCAACCGATCTCGTTCCCGGGGACATCCTCCTCATCGAGGAGGGCGATACCATTCCGGCCGACGCACGGCTGATTCAGTCCACGGCGCTCCAGACGGCCGAGGCGGCCCTGACCGGCGAAAGTCTGCCCGTGTCGAAGGACGTGGCCGCGATCCCGGAAGAGAGGAGCCTCGGCGACCGCTTCAACATGATCTTCAGCGGCACGGCGGCGACCTACGGACGCGGGCGCGCGGTGGTAACGGCCACGGGCATGCAAACCGAGATGGGGCGTATCGCCGGGCTGCTGAAGGAAGCACCGGACGAGACGACCCCCCTGCAGAAGGAGCTCGACCGCGTCGGCAAGCTTCTTGGCATCGGCGTCGTCGTGATTGCCGTCGTGATGATCGCGACGATCCTCCTCGTCGAGGACGTCAGCGGTTTCTCGGCGATCTTCGACGTGCTCATCCTGGGCGTGGCGCTCGCGGTCGCAGCGGTTCCGGAAGGCCTGCCGGCCGTGGTGACGGCCGTCCTCTCCCTCGGCGTCCAGCGCATGGCGAGGCGAAACGCCATCATCCGCCATCTCGCGGCGGTCGAGACGCTCGGCTCCGCGAACGTCATCGCTTCCGACAAGACCGGTACGCTGACGAAGAACGAGATGACCGTGCGGCGGGTGGTAACCGCCAGCGGCAGCGTGACTTTGGGCGGGACCGGCTATGCGCCCGAAGGCAATCTGCGCCGGGACGGCGACGGGGCGATCGACGGTGCGCTGCGGTTCGAGTTCCTGCGCGCGCTTACCGCCGCCGATCGCGCCAACAACGCCGTATTGCAGGAGCGCGACGGCCGCTGGACGGTGCAGGGCGATCCGACCGAAGGCGCGCTGATCGTCGCGGCGCGCAAGGCCGGCCTGGAGGCCGAGGCGCTTGACGCCCGGTTCGCCCGAGTCGGAGAGGTGCCCTTCTCGTCCGAGCGAAAGCTGATGACGACGGTTCACACCGACTCCGAGCGGGAAGGACAGCTTCTCGTCTTCACCAAGGGTGCGCCGGACGTGCTGCTCGCCCGCTGTTCGCGGGAGTTGGTGGGCGAGGACATCCGGGATCTGACCGCGGACCGTCGCGACGAGATCCTGGCACGCAACGAGGAGCTCGCCGGCGAGGGCCTTCGCACGCTCGGAGTCGCATTCCGCGCGCTGCCCACAGACGGGTTTGTGCGCGAGGCGATCGACGAGCGCGTCGAGCAGGATCTCGTGTTCATCGGTCTGATCGGCATGATGGACCCGCCACGCGAGGAAGCGCAGGCGGCCGTCGCGCGCGCAAAGGACGCCGGCATCCGCCCGATCATGATCACCGGCGACCACCCCGGGACCGCGACGGCCATCGCCGCCGAACTCGGCATCGCGACCGGCGGCCGCGCCGTCACCGGTACGGAGATCGAAGCGATGTCGGACAGCACGCTCGACCGGACGGTCCAGGAGGTCTCCGTCTATGCGCGCGTCAATCCCGAACACAAGCTGCGGATCGTCGAGGCGCTGCAGCGCCATGGGATGACGGTCGCGATGACAGGCGACGGCGTCAACGACGCGCCCGCCCTGAAAGCCGCCGATATCGGCGTGGCGATGGGCATCACGGGCACGGACGTTTCGAAGGAAGCCGCCGACATGGTGTTGGCCGACGACAACTTTGCGTCGATCGTAGCGGCCGTCGAGGAAGGGCGAGCCATCTTCGCGAACATCCGGAAGTTCTTGCGCTACCTGCTCTCGTCGAACATCGGCGAGGTGATGACCATGTTCTTCGGCGTGCTGCTGGCCGATCTGATCGGGCTGACGGCGGGGGAGGACGGCGGCCTCGTTCTGCCGCTGCTGGCAACCCAGATCCTGTGGATCAACCTGGTCACCGACGGCGCACCGGCGCTCGCCCTTGGCGTCGATCCGGCGGACCCGGACGTGATGAGCCTGCCGCCGCGGCCGCGCGACGAGGGGGTGGTCACGCGCCAGATGTGGATGGGCATCCTCTTCGTCGGCGCGGTGATGGCGGCCGGGACTCTTCTCGTGCTGGATGCCTCCCTGCCCGGAGGGCTGATCGAGGGGACGGGCGACCCGGGCTATGCCCAGACCATGGCGTTTACAACGCTGATGATGTTCCAGCTCTTCAACGTCCTCAACGCGCGGTCTGACGAGCACAGCGCATTCGAGGGACTTTTCAGGAACCGCTGGCTCTGGGCGGCAATCGGGCTGTCTCTCCTCCTGCACGCCGCGGCGGTCTACCTGCCTTTCCTGCAGCGAGCGTTCTCGACCGTCGACCTGGACGCGGGCGACTGGCTGGTCTGCATGGCCGTGGCAAGTTCGGTGCTTTGGCTGCGCGAGGTGAGCAAGATTCTCGTCCGCGCCGCAGGCCGGAGCGGTCATCCGGGACCGTCGCGGGCGTGAGGCGCCGGCCTTGCCGTCTCGATCCCCGCCGCTCCGGAACCGCGCCATCCCCTGCCTCGATCCGACAAGGTCTTTCCTGAGCCGCTCCCGCGACCGCCGGATGCCCGCCCGCCGCGCCGAGACCGGAGCCGGCCCTTAGGCACCGTACGACGAACCGAGCCAACCGAGGCAACCGCCGGACATGATCTCGTGTTCTTCGAGGTGAATGGGTCAAATTTCGGGCGGAGGGGGTGATGGGCTCCCTGCGTCACACGAGATCGGGTCGGCAGGCGGATTCGACGCCCGGGAACGACCGATTCGCGGCGCTGGTCCGGCAGGCCGGCGCCGGAATCGCACAGGTCGATAGCGCCGGGCGATTCATGCTGACCAATCAGCGCTTCCACGACATCCTCGGTCGGTCCGCCGAGGACCTGAAAACGCTGCGCGCCCGCGACATCGTCCATCCCGATGATCGGCACGACTTCGACGCGCGCTTTCAATGCCTGTTCCGGGAGGGGCGAGACTATGTGGACGAGAGGCGCTATCTGCGGCCCGACGGAGTGACGGTCTGGGCCACGGCCAGCGTGGTGCCTGTGCTCGACGAAGCCGGCCGCCCGCAATCCGCCGTCGCCGTGATCCAGGACATCACCGAGCGCAAGCGAGCCGAGGCAGAGCTCCGGCGCAGCGACGCGACCTTGCGACTGATCGCGGACAACGTCGAGGCTGTCTTCTGGATCGAGGACCTCACCGCGCGCCGGAAGATCTACGTGAGCCCCCGCTATGAGTTGCTATGGGGGCGCCCGGCGGAACGGCTCTATCAGAATGCCGAGGACTGGTTGAATTCGATCCATCCCGAGGACCGGCAGCGCACCGAGGCGGCATTCCGGCGGGGCATGACCGCAGGGCATTACGACGAAATCTTTCGCGTGGTGCTGCCGAACGGCGGCATCCGCTGGATCCGTGATCGCGGCTGGACAGTGCCCGATCCGACCGGCGAGACGCGCCGCGCAGTCGGAATCGCCGAGGACGTCACCGAGCACCACACGGCCGAAGAGCTGCAGCGCACCTTGATCGCCGAGCTGAACCACCGCGTCCGCAACACGCTCGCGGTGGTCCAGGCCATCGCCCACCAGACGATTCGCCAATCGCCCTCGATGGACGCTTTTGCCGAATCGTTCATCGGACGCGTGCAAGCGCTCGCGGACGTCCACAGCCTGCTGACGCACACGCAATGGCGCTCGGCCGACCTCAAGACGATCCTTGAAAGCGCGCTGCGTCCCTACGACGCC
The DNA here is from genome assembly GCA_964551315.1 of uncultured Rhodospirillaceae bacterium. Lineage (GTDB taxonomy): Bacteria > Pseudomonadota > Alphaproteobacteria > Dongiales > Dongiaceae > Virgifigura. Next base: position 13,658 of record CAZKCM010000008.1, read on the forward strand.
GGCCGAACCGAATTCGACGGCCCGGATCTCGAGCTGCCGCCGAGACTTGCGCTCGCCTTCGCCCTGGTCTTCCACGAACTGGCGACAAACGCGGCGAAGCACGGCGCGCTGTCGAATCCGAAGGGATATATCGTGATCCGCTGGAATCTTGAGCCCGCCGACGGTGCCCGGCGGTTCCACCTGGACTGGACCGAGCGCGATGGACCGAAGATCGAACGGCCGGGGCCACCGCGATTTGGCACGAGCTTGATCCAGGGAACGATCCGGTATGAGTTGAAGGGAACACTGGACCTCAACTTCGACCCGCGTGGCCTTCATTGCACGATGTCCGTTCCGTGGCCGGAATCCGCGGGGACGGAGGCTCTGCCGTCGTCGTAATCCGCATCTCCCTGAAACGGGCGGACGCCCCGCCTCATTTCGGTGCCGTGCGGGTCGCCGGACCCGCTCGCCGGGCGTCCTCGCCGCGGCCTGCGATAGCGGCCCGACTCGACGGCCAGTGAACCACGTCCGTTTCGAAGCGTTCCAATCCTTGGGTCACGGCGACGATGCCAGTGCGCCCCATCGAAGGCCGGCACGGAATCTCCCACCCGCACCGGGCCTGCGCCCGGGCGCGTCCCGGTTCGATATTCACGGCCCGGCCACGAGGGTTCGCCAATCATGCATTACATCGGCACTATTCTGACGGTTGCGCTGGGCCTTTATGCCCTGGTAACGGGTGTCTTCCTCATCCTGGAGAACCGACGGCCGCAATCGACCCTGGCCTGGATGCTTGCCTTCATCCTGGCTCCCGGTCTCGGCGTGCTGATTTACTTTCTTTTCGGCCGGGACCGGAAAGCCTTCAGCAAGCAGAACGAGCTGCTGGGGCAGGATCTCCGGGCGAACACTCTTCCCCTTCTGGCGCCCATTCTGTCCCGCGAGGATGCGGAGATTGCACGGCTGGAGGCCGGCAGCCCCAGCCGCCGGAAGCTGATGACGCTGGTGCGGCGGAACTCCCAATCCGCGCTGACACGGCGCAACCATGTGGAGATCCAGCAGAACGCAAGCAGATTCTACCCCAGCCTGATGGAAGACCTGCGGGCCGCACGCCGTTCGATCCACCTTCAATACTTCATTTGGGGCGCGGATCCGGTCACGGAGGAGATCAAGGAGATCCTGACCGCGAAGGCGAAGTCGGGCGTCGAGGTTCGGCTGCTCTACGATCCGATCGGATCGTTTTGGCATTTGAGCCGCGCCTACGTTCGCGAGATGGAGGCGGCGGGCGTCCGAGTGGCGCCGACATCGCCCCTCTATCGCCTGCACACGATCAGCTATCGCAACCACCGGAAGATCACCGTGATCGACGGCGCGATCGGCTACACGGGCGGCATGAACATCGGCCGGGAGCACCTGGATGGCGGCCCGGGCTTCGATTTCTGGCGCGACACCCAGGTGCGCCTCGTGGGCGAAAGCGCGGCGGTTCTGCAGGCGGTGTTCGCAGTGGACTGGTACAACGCGGTCGGAGAGGATCTGTTCGCCCCCAAGTACTTCCCCGCGACCGCGACGGAGCCGGAGGGGGGCGACGTGCCGGTCCAGATTCTGACCTCCGGTCCCGATTCGCAGTGGGCGGCGATCCGGCAGCTCTACGCTCTCATGATCGTCTCGGCGCAGCGGCAGGTTCGGCTGCAGTCCCCCTTTTTCATCCCCGACGCGACCATTGCCGAAGCCCTGAGCACGGCCGCCCTGTCGGGAGTCGACGTCAAGGTCATGATCAGCGCGCGGCAGTCGGGCAACCAGCTCCCGGATTGGGCCGGGAACACCTTCATCGCGGACATCGTCGCAGCCGGCGTGCGGGTGTTCCTCTACGAGAAGGGCTATCTGCACGCCAAGACGATCAGCGTCGACTCCGAAGTCTGCTCGATCGGCTCGGCGAACCTGGATATCCGCAGCTTCAGCATCAATTACGAACTCAACGCCGTGATCTACGACCAGCGGCTCACCGCGGCGCTGGAGCGCGACTTCGAGCGCGACCTCGCCCACTGCACCGAATTCGACGCGGAAGCCTATCGCAAGCGAAATGTCGCACTCCGGTTCAGGGATTCGGTGACGCGGCTTCTCTCCCCCTTGCTGTGAACATCGGTTCCGTTGCAGTCCCGGGCCGGATCCGGTCGCCGGCCTCCGCGCTGCATGCAGTGCCCGCCGACCGCATGGAACCCATGATACGGGGCCGCATTGACAGGTCGGTGTCGAACACGGCCGGACCACCCAAGGAACAAGAACTGGGAAAGGACCGTCGAGAGTCGCAGGTTGTGCGCGCCTTGCCCCCTTCCCAGCGCCGACCGCCCCGGCGCTCGCGGCATTCGCGGGCACGTCGGGCACGACGGACCCGCCGCCCCGCCCTTGCCGGAAGCCGCCGCTGCCCGGTGGAGATCCCGACCGAAACCCGGTTGGCGTTTCCAATCGAAATCGGTGACACTGCCGCAACGGGACGCACACTCGCGCGGACCTCGCTTAGCCGCTCGGCCGTTGCCATCTGCATCGACCGGATCGCCATGGAGGAAACACCGAATGAAATCCGTCGCCCCGGCCCTTTTTCTCGCCGTTGTTACCGTGATCTCGGCTCTACCCGCCCGCGCGCAGCAGCACGACGTGCCGACCGCTGAAGACGCCATCGCGGCGGGTCGGGAAATCTATCGACGCTGCGCCGGTTGCCACAGCCTACTGCCGGGCGAGAACAAGACCGGGCCGACCCTGTACGGCCTGTTCGGCCGGGAGGCCGGCAGCGTCGAGGACTACGACTACTCCTCCGCCTTGCGGCGTGCCGAGATCGTCTGGACCCCGGAGACGCTTGACGCGTTCCTCGCCGCCCCGTTCCGCGTCGTACCGGGCATGAAGATGATCTACGGCGGCGTGCAGAGACCCGAGGATCGGGCGAATCTGATCGCCTTCCTGCAGAACGTGCTGGCGGAACCGCCGGCCGCCGTGGCCGAAGTCGTGGAGGAGGCGGCCGAGGCCGATGGACCGCCGACCACGCCGGCGCGAATCCTGGAGACCGACCCGTCATTGGCGGCCGGTTATATCCCGGACGTCCGCTACACGCTGAAGACCGGCATCGCCGAGGGTCGCATGGTGTTCATCGGTGTGGGCGGCGCGATCGACGGGGTCGTCAACCCGACCCTCACCGCCACTGAAGGCGAGGTCGTGCAGATCACGCTCATCAACGGAGAGGGCGCGGTGCACGACATCGCATTCGAAGAGCAGAATATTCGCTCGCAGCGTCTCCTCGGCTCGGGCGCGAGCACGACGGTCGCCTTCCGGGCCGGATCGGCCGGCGAGTCGGTCTATTTCTGCACGATCCCGGGTCACCGCGAATCGGGCATGGAGGGCCGATTCGTCGTGACCGCGCCCGCGCCGCCCGGGCCGGTGGCCGAAGAAGAGGAGGAGGTCGGCAGCATCGTCTCGCTCGACCCGACGGCCGTGCCCCCGCCCATCGATTGGCGCGAGCCGAAGCGCGTCAAGGTCGAGCTCAAGAGCGTGGAGCTCACGGGCATCTTGGCCGACGGAACCACCTACCAATACTGGACCTTCAACGGCACGGTACCGGGACCGTTCATCCGCGTGCGGGTCGGCGATACCGTCGAGCTCACGCTGGCGAACGATATCGATTCGTCGATGGTCCACTCCATCGACCTCCACGCGGTGACCGGACCGGGCGGAGGCGCCACGCACACCCAGGTTGATCCCGGCGACGAGAAGCGGATCGAGTTCAAGGCGCTCAAGCCCGGCCTTTACGTCTATCACTGCGCAACGCCGATGGTGGCGCACCACATCGCCAACGGCATGTACGGGCTGATCCTCGTCGAGCCGGAGGAGGGGCTGCCGCCGGTCGACCACGAGTTCTACGTCATGCAGGGCGAGATCTACACCCACGGGACCTTCGGCGAGACCGGCACGCAGGAGTTCAGCGTTGACAAGCTGCTGAACGAGGACGCGGAGTACGTCGTCTTCAACGGCACCGTGGGCGCGCTCACCACCGAGCATCCGATGCACGTCCGGGTTGGCGAGACGGTGCGAATCTTCTTCGGTGTCGGCGGGCCGAACTACACCTCCTCCTTCCACGTGATCGGCGAGATCTTCGACAAGGTCTACGAATGGGGCGACCTCGTCAGCCCGGCGGCGCAGAGCATCCAGACGGTGAGCGTGCCGCCCGGCGGTTCGGTCGTGGCCGAGTTCACGCTCGACGTGCCCGGCCGCTACCTGCTCGTCGACCACGCGCTCTCGCGGGTGGAGCGCGGGCTGGTCGGCTTCCTCGTCGCGGAAGGCGAGGAGAACCCGGAGATCTACAAGGCCTACTCCCCGGCCGCGGAGGGGTCGGGACACTGATCGCCGGGGAGGCAATCCCACGGTCCGGGTGCCGGCCGCGATCGTAACCGCCCCGCCGGGGCGGGAGCGACGCGGCCGCTGCTCGGCCCGCGGTACCGGCCGGGCCCGCCGCGGTTTTACGGAATTTGATCCAGGGCAAAGAACTCTCTTGAGCCTGAGCCCATATTCCCGGCACAGGGGTGGCTCGGGGCGGGTACGCGGCCCCTCCCCGCCGCGCCATCCGGACGCTATCTTGATCTTGGTCCTTGCGAGAACGAGCATGGCAATGAGGCACGAGACAGCCGTCGATCTTGCACGCCGCCGCCTTTATCGGGTCGGAGGCTGCATCTGTCTTGGCGCGGCGGCGGTTGGCGTCGTTCTGCCGCTGCTGCCGACCACCCCCTTCCTGCTGCTTGCCGCCTGGCTGTTCTCGAAATCCTCGCCGGCCTTGCACCACCGCCTCCTCAATCATCCGCGATTTGGTCCACTCCTGCGCGACTGGCAGCGGGAGCGGGCCATCCCACGCAAGGCGAAGACCGCGGCGATCGCCGCGCTTCTCGCAAGCTGGTCGGGGCTGGTGCTGACGGTCGATGCGATGGTCGCCGCGGCGGCGGCGGCCGTGATGGCGCCCGTCGGCCTGTTCGTCGCCACGCGGCCCCTGCCGCGCCGCAGCCAAGCCGGGCCGAGCTCGCCGTCGACGGGCGCCGAGGTGTAAGCCGGAAACCATTCCTCGAACCACGCACCGATTCCAGGCCATGCGACCGGATCTCCTTCGGAAATTTGAGGCACAGCGCGTGCCGCGCTACACCAGCTACCCAACCTCGCCGCATTTCACGCATCCGATCGACGACGACGCGTACCGGCGCTGGCTCTCCGCCATCCCCGAGGATGCATCCCTGTCCGTCTACCTTCATGTCCCGTTCTGCCGGACGCTCTGCTGGTATTGCGGATGCCACACCAAGATCGTCGCCCATGACGCGCCGATCACCGCCTACCTTGACGCGCTGGAGCGTGAGATCGACCTCGTTGCCGCGGCGCTGCCGCGGCGCATGGCCGTTGGCCACCTGCATTGGGGCGGCGGGACCCCGACGATCATGGCGCCGGAGGCATTCCTGCGTCTGATGACGCACCTGCGGGAGCGCTTCGCCTTTTCCGCCGCGACCGAGATCGCCGTCGAAATAGACCCGCGGCGCATCGCCCAGCCGATGATTGACGCGCTCGCCGCGTCCGGGGTCACACGCGTGAGCCTCGGCGTGCAGACCTTCGACCCCGTCGTCCAGAAAGCGATCAACCGGATCCAGAGCTTCGAACAGACGGCTCGCGCGACCGAGGCGCTCCGCGCCGCCGGCGTTGCCGGCGTCAACTTCGACCTGATCTATGGCCTGCCGCACCAGACGGCCGAATCGTGCAAAGAGACCGTCGAGCAGGCGCTCCGCCTCGCGCCCGACCGGTTCGCCGTCTTCGGCTACGCGCACCTTCCCGCGCTCAAGGCGCATCAGCGCCTGATCGACGAAGCGGCCCTGCCAGGCGCCGCCGCCCGATTCGCGCAGTTCCAGACCATCGCCGAGCGCCTGACCGCGGCCGGATACCGGCGAATCGGCCTCGACCACTTCGCCCGGCCGGGTGACGATCTGGCGCGCTGCCAGGACGCGGGTACGCTCCACCGGAACTTCCAGGGCTACACCAGCGACCCATCCACCATACTCGTCGGATTCGGGGCTTCGGCCATCGGCACCTTTCCAGAAGGCTATGTCCAGAACACGCCGGCGATCCGCGAGTATCGCAATGCGCTGGCGGAGAACCGGCTGCCGGTTCGGCGAAGCCGAACCCTGACGCCCGAGGACCGTCTGCGCGGCGACATCATCGAGCGGATCATGTGCGACTTCGGCGTCGATATCGGCGCGGCGATCGCGCGGCACGGCGTTACGGACATTTGCTTTGACACCGAGTTCGCGCAACTTCGGGATCTGGAGCGAGACGGGATCGTGCGCCTGGACGGCCTTACGGTCCGGGTGGAGGAGCCGTTCTGGCCGCTCGTCCGGTCCGTCGCCGCCGTGTTCGACGCATATTTGCAGCCGGAGGCCAACCGCCACGCCGCTGCCGTGTGACCTCCGTGGCCTCCCGAACGCGGAGGCTGGCCCGCGACCGAGCCGCGGCCCGCACCATCGTCAGAGATTCAAGCGATCGTCCCGCCGCAGAGGCGATACGTCCAGAAGCCGTCGCCCGATGGCGCGGCCGATTCCGAAATCGTCGCGGGGGGCGTCCGCCGCCATACCGACGTTCATCGATGGCCGCCGCAGCATCCCTTCGCGGCGCCGGTGGAAACCACGCGGCTCGTGCAACGCGCGCCCGCCGGCCGGTCAATCCAATGGACGCCGCGAAAACGATCCCGGAAACGCGCGATACCGAGTTCGATCGCGGCCGCTCTCGAATCGACGCCGGTCACGGTCATTGTCGCGACAGGCAGCCGCAGCGGGAGCCCCTGGTACGCCGTCGCATCGCTGTAGAAGACGATTCGATAGGATCTTTCCGACATTCCTCCCTCCCTGGGACTGGTGCCGCGGCACCCCTCCTGACGGATGCGTCAATCCAGTCCTCAACTTGGCCCATCCGACGCGACGGCGGGTTGAGCTGGATCAAACCATCGGCCTCTGTCGATGCCCCGGTGTGTCAAGCACGGCACGCCCCACTGCGAGACGAATGCGACGCCGCGCCGACAACGCGGTCCGGCGTTGACGGGCGTCGACGCCGCCGAGTAATTCCGTCGCGAACCCTCTGGAGAATCCCATGCGCATTCAGGACAGACCAGTGCTGCGCCCTCGCAGCGTAGCCGGGACGGGCCGATGACCCCTCGCCTTTCCTTCTTTGGGGCCGCCGGAACGGTGACGGGATCCTGCTTTCACGTCGAGCATTCCGGAGGACGATTTCTTGTCGACTGCGGCATGTTCCAGGGCTCCAAAACCCTGAGGGAACTGAACTATGGACCCTTCCCGTTCGACCCGACGGCCGTTGATTTCGTCCTGCTGACGCACGCGCACATCGATCACAGCGGGCTTGTGCCCAAGCTGGTCAAGGCCGGGTTCCGCGGCCCCGTTTTCACCACCTCCGGGACCAGGGACCTGCTCACCTTCATGCTTCCCGACAGCGGATACATTCAGGAGACGGACGTCGAGCGCCTGAACCGGCGCAACCGGCAGCGCGGCCGCGACACGGTGACGCCGATATACACCCGTGCCGACGCCGAGGCCTCCCTCCAACGCCTGCGGGCGGTGGAATACGAAGACTGGATCGTCTGCGGGCCGAAGGTACGCGCCCGCTATTGGAACGCCGGGCACATCCTGGGGTCAGCCTCGATCGAGATCGAGATCGAGGTCCGCAAGGAGCGGCGTCCTCTCCGGCTGCTGTTCTCCGGCGACCTCGGTCCGGACCACAAGCTGTTCCATCCGGTTCCGACCGGCCCGGCGGAACTCGATTACGTAATACTTGAGGGCACCTACGGCGACCGCGATCGTCCGGCGGTTTCGCCCGCGGGGCGCCGCGAAATGCTGCGGCAGGAGGTGCTGACCGCGCTTGAAAGGGGTGGCAACCTTCTGGTTCCGGCGTTCGCGATCGAACGCACGCAAGAGCTGCTGCTCGACCTTGCTCACCTTTTCGCAAGCGGCACGATCCCGGCGGCACATGTCTTTATCGATTCGCCGCTGGCGATTCGTGCGACGGAGGTCTTCGCGGCGCACGCCCATAGTCTGGAGGACGTTACCGCCGTCCCGGCCCCTTTCAAGATGCCGAATTTCCATTTCCTCGAAACCGTGGAGCAGAGCATGGCGGCCGGCCGGATCGAATCCGGCGCGATCATCCTGGCGGCAAGCGGAATGTGCGAGGCCGGCCGGATCCGTCATCACCTGAAGCAGCACCTGTGGCGGTCCAACACCACCGTCCTTTTCGTCGGATACCAGGCGCCCGGGACGCTCGGCCAGGTTCTGATCGGGGGGGCAAAATCGGTACGCATCCACGGCGAAGAGGTCACCGTCCGCGCCGCAATCCGCAGCCTCGACGTCTATTCGGGACACGCCGATCGCGCGGAACTCCTCGCCTGGATGCGGGAGCGGTTGCCGATCCGTTCGGGCGTTTTCCTCGTGCACGGCGAAGGCGATTCGTTGCGGTCCCTCAGATCGGCCCTCCTCGCCGAACGCCTCCCGCCCGACCGGGTTCTTATCCCGCAGTTGGACGAAACCTTCCTCCTTGTGGCCGGAGGGCCGCCCCGCGAGGCGGAGGGGCCGCGACGGCTCCCGCAGCGGGTGGTCGACAGGCCCGACTGGCACAATGCATACGCCGCCCTGGTCCTCGATTTGCAGCACGCCCTGCAGGAGCGCCGGAGCGATCGAGACCGGGAGTTGCTGATCGCGCGGCTGCGGCAGGTGCTGCAGGATCATCGCGAAAGCGTCTGAGACTGCCCGGGGGACCTCTGCGACGCGGGCTGCCGACTCATGGCCGCATTTCGGCGACGTCGTGAACCTGCACGCGTTCGGCGCTGGTGCGCAGCAGGATCCGGCAGGCGCGCAGTTCCTCGCTGCCGTCGCCGACACGGACCCACAGCGTCACCGCACCGTCATCGAGCTGCCGCTGCAGAATACTGGCGTGCGCCCGATCGAGCCACGGATCGAGAAGACACTGGGCGCGGTCGCCCGCTCGACGCGCCCAGTCGACGAACAGCCGGGCGATCGGGCCGGCCGAAGCAACGAGCGGCCCGGCCTTCCCTGCGACACCGATTTCCGTGAAGCCCTTTTCCGTGAAGCCCTGGGGCCCAGCGGTTTCGTCCCCCTTCCCGGCGGGCTCGCCGGACAGCCAGCCGAGCCGGGCGAGGGTCTCCCGGCCGGCGACGATCGCCACCCGGTCCCCGGCGAACCCTTCGTCGCGGAGCGCCTGCAGCGCGGACCTCAGCGTGTCGACATCCCGAAAGATGCCGAGCGCCAAGCGCAAACGGTGCGTGCTTGCGATCACATTCATCACCGGATCATCCGCGCTGCCACCCCATCCTGGACCTGCGGCGCCGAGACACCGCCGAGCACGATGCCGAACCTCATCTCCCGCGCCGCCTATGCTAGAGCATGGAGGCCGAGGACAAGGCCTCTCCCTCCGCGAGATCGGCGAGTTGGTCCGGATCGCGGAGGCGGATCCGATTGCGGCCGCACATCTCGATGACTCCCATCCTGCACAGCTGGGAGAGCACACGGCAGGTCGTCTCGATGGTGAGGCCGAGATAATCGCCGATGTCCGTGCGCGACATCGGCAGGCTCAGTTCGCACGCATCGTCACCGCGCTCCTCCGCCTGCTCGGAAAGACGAAGCAGGAAGGATGCAATCTTCTCCATCGCCGACTTGCGGCCGAGCAACAGCATCTGGTCCTGCGCGGTAGCAAGCTCTGCAGCAGTCAGCGACAGAATCCGCCGCGCCAGTCCGGGAACTTCGTCGTAGAGGCTCTCGAGCCGTGCACGCGGGTAGCGAATAAGCGTCACGTCGGTGACGGCCTCGGCCGTGTAGGCATAAGTGTCGCACAGGCCGATGCCGACCCAGCTGCCGGGATACGCGAAGCCGGTGATCTGGCGCCGGCCGTCGGGAAGCAGCTTGTAGAGCTTGAGCACGCCGCCTACCACCTCGAACAGGGCATCAGCCGCATCGCCCTCGTAGAAGGCCGTCTCTTTCGCACGCAGGCGCCGATGCACCGCAAGCGCCGCCAACCGATCGCGGGGCGGCACGGTCACGGTTTGCGGGGCGGCTTTCGCCGCGATGGGGCCGCGCAGGGGAACCTGTGTCGAATGGACCGCCTGTAGCATTCTTGCCTCCTCCGGAACCGATGTTTCCGATGGATGGCAGCCTAGCGGTACCACGTCACAGACCTATGGCAGTGCGCCTGCGTCTTGGTGATAAAAGGAAACGCTTTGTGACAGAATGTGACAAACAGCCCGTAGAAGGGGTGCCGGGGCTGTCGGCCGCACCTCGCTAAGGATTGAGGTCGCCATCGGACGACTCGTCGCTCGCCGGTATGAATTTGCACCAGGTAACGAACGCCGGGCGGAAGCCGGCGGCCTCAAGGTCCGAAGCGACCATCCCCGGGCGGTGGGGGCAGGTCGCACCGGCGATGGGCTGGCTGATCTGGATCGTGGAGCATCCGTGCTGCCGCGCCACGGTCTCGATTGCCCGTATCATTTGCCGGGCCGTCCCTTCGGCCTTGCCCGGATGGAACGCAACGACCGTACCGACGTGAAGGCGCCGCCCGCACCGGGAATCATCCGCGACGTCGTAGGCGAAGAGACCGTGAATGTACCCGCGGGCGTCCTGCAGAGACATGATTCCGCCACGCGTGCCTCGTTGCCGACCGCCACCGGTCAGCGCCCGGACATGGGTTCGCCAGCGCTCCAACGTCAGGCCGGGCTCGACGGCCTGCACGAGCGGGTAGGCCTGGGCGACCTGGTCCGGTCCGATCGGCTTTATGATGAGATGGAATTCCATAGCTTCACCGCGCGCCTCAAAAGCCAGGACCATGCAGGCTAAACAGGACCATGCAGGCTAAACCGCCACATGTCCTTGACATAGACCAAAACGGCGACGCCCACCGATGCAGCCGGTTGGTCGGGAACCTCAAGATCGGTTCGCGCGCGGAACGACCAGAGCTTGATCCAGGTCAACGCCTTTGGCGCGGACAGAGCATCAAATAGGTTCGCTGAAACAACCAGCAGAAAGCCGACGGGAGTTCTTCATGATCAAGACGATCCTCGTCCCGGCCGACGGAAGCCCCGCGTGCGAAGCGACGCTGATCGTCGCCGTGGAGCTCGGCCGACGCTTTGCCGCCCATCTGGACGCCCTGCACGTCCGTCCTGACGAAACGAGCCTGATCCCCTATGCCAGCGACGGGATGTCGGCCACCATGATCGATCGCATCATCGAGGAAGGCCGAAAGGCAGCCGACAAGCGGGCGGCCGCCGCGAAGGCCGCGTTCGAGCGGCTCAACACCGCCGGGGTTTCGACGAGCTGGCATATGACGCGTGGCCCAGAGGCGGAAGTCGTCGCGGCCACCGGGCGGCTGAGCGATCTCGTCGTTATCGGGCGGCCGGACGATCCGAACGAGATCTCGTGGCGGGCGACGCTCGACGCGCTCCTGTTCGACACCGGCCGACCAACCCTGATCCTTCCCCGAAAGCCGACGTCGGGCCTCGGCCACCGCGTCGCTATCGCCTGGAACGGCAGCGCCCAGGCCGCCGGCGCGGTCGCCGCCGCCATTCCCTTCCTTCGGACCGCCGAACAGGTCACGATCCTGAGCGCCGGCCCCATCAACCCCCATGCTTCGACCTCCGGGCTCGTTACCTACCTTGCCCGGCACGAGGTTCAGGCCGTGGCAAAGACGTTCGACCCAGGCTCAGCGCCGGTCGGAAACGCCCTGCTGGAGCAGTGCCGGCTGTCGGGGGCCGACCTTCTCGTGATGGGGGCCTATGGCCGCAGCCGGCTGCGAGAGATGATCCTCGGCGGCGCCACGCGCGAGATCCTCGCGGAGGCTGATCTGCCGGTGCTGATGAGGCACTGATCGGCTCGAGTCATCAAAGCAGAGACGGACCTGTCCCATGCTGAAGACCATAAGACTGGAGCTGGCGCGAAACCCCGGTTACCCCGAGGGAAGCCCGCGCCATGGCTACGAAATCGTCGCCCCGCTCGACGCCGATGGTTACATCGACCTCGAGGAATGGCGGAAAAACCGCAGTGCCTGCCGCGTGCGGCGTTTCTGGGGCGATCAGCCCGACGAGCAGGGCGAGCTGATTCATGGACGCAGGGGCTGGGCCATTTCCTATGTTCCCGGGGAAGCCGATGACGAGCGGATCTTCCGCCTCGACCGCCATGTCTTTCAGGTCGGCGAGTACATCTCCATCAGCGAGCCGGACGACGTGACCTACACCTTCAAGATCGTCTCCATAACGTAGCGATCGAGACCCGCTGCACGGCGCGCCGCGTCCGGGTGCGCCCGCAGGCGGCTTCAGCCGTTGATCGCGGTAACCCGCCCGCCTTCGGCGACGAGCACGCGCAGCCCCCGCAGGCTTTGTATTCGCGCCGCGATCGCGGCATCGGTCATCAAGGCAAAGGCGGTGGATAGGGCGTCCGCCGTCGTTGCGTCGGCGGCGACGACGGTCACGCCACGCGCGGCACGCGCGCTCCCCCCGCTCCGTGGGTCCAGAAGATGGGTGTGTCGCCCCGCCGGATCGAAGAGCGTGCCGTAGCCCCCGGAGGTGGCGACCGCGGCGTCGGTGATATCCAGCTTCTCCAAGAGCCGGGAATCGGTCCCGGAGCGCGGATCGGCAAGCCCTACGCGCCAGGGTCGCCCGCTCGGATGCCGCCCCAGCGCGCGAACCTCTCCGAGATCGAGCAGTACCTCGCCGATGCCGTTCGCGCGCAGGAGATCCGCCACCTTGTCGGTGATGTAACCTTGGGCGATGCCGTTCAGCGTGATCGCCATCCCCGGCCGCGCGAACCGGATGCGGTCGGCTTCCACCACAACGCCACGCCAATCGACAAGCGGCAGAACCTTCCGGAGGTCGGGCCCGGCCGGATCGGCGTCGGGCCGCGCGAAATGCGCCGCGTAGAGTTGCCACAGCGGCTGAACGGTGACATCGAAGACACCGTCCGTGGCCCGGCTGACGGCGGCCGCCCGCCCGAGGAGCTCGACGAGCTCGAGCGGGGGCACCTCCAGGGCGCCCGCGGCATTGAGGCGAGAGACGGCCGAGTCGGCACGATAGAGGCTGAAGATACGCTCCAGGCGTTCGATCTCGGCGACACAGAGCTCGATGAGCCGCCGCGCCTGCGCTTCGTCGGGATGCCAGAGCTGGATCGACGCCTCCGCTCCAAGCGCGACGCCGCGCCAGACATGGAGACCTCCCACCGCCCTGGCGGCCGCAAGGCGGCCGGTTGCCAGCGAGAGGCCGGCCGCCGCGCCCGCGATGGCGAGGAAGCGACGCCGTGTGTGAAGCGCAACCATTTTCCCTCCGCGCTCAGTGTGTCGCGTGCCCGCCGTGGTCGGCTGAACCGCCGTCGTCGGCGCTACCGGGCTCGGCCTCGACCGGTCCCAGAACATAGCTATCGGGAATCTCGTCAAGACGTGTGACCGTCCCACCATGCGTTGCCGCAAAGTCCATCGCGGCGACCCGATCGGAGAAGGGAATCGCTTCCGGCATGCCCATACCGCCCATGCGCCGGCTGCCGATGACGAACCATGCCTGACGCGCCTCGATCCAGGTCCCGGGCTCCGGCTGCTCCCAGTTGGCCTTGCCCATGTCGTTGACATAGATCGCGGCGATGTTCTTCGGCTCCTCCGGCAGCCGCGTGAAGACGATCGTGTCCCGCACCGACGAGAACCAGATCGGCAATTCGCGCCCGACAAGATGGATCTGCCCCTTCGGACCCTCGTGGTCCTGTAGCAGCATGCCGCAGTAATGGCCCGTCGCCTCGCCCGTGACCTCGACCGGCGGCGGCGGCGGCGCGGGCTCGGTATCGCCGCAGGCGGCGAGCACGACCAGAGCAAGACCGAGCAACGGACGGCGAAGCCTCATGGCTCTCTCCTTTGGAACACAACAATGGCCGCGGCGAGAGGCAGGACCACCCAGCTCGCGAGCGCAGCGATGAGAGCCACCGTGGAAATCCGGCCGGCTTCCCCCGGCCCGACCATCCCGCTGTAGAGACGGGTTGCCTCGCTTCCCGAAAGATTGAACAAACGATAGGCGTCGGTCGGGTTGAAGAGCAGCAGGACGTCCAGCATCGCCGCGGAAACAGCTCGACCCTGGTCGGCGACGAGTATCCCCAGAAGCAGCATGTCGTAGAGCAGCACGAAGAACAGCCATATGCCGACCGCCAGGCCCGCGGCCGTCGCCCGTTCCCGGACCGCGACGCTGGCAAGGCAGCCCAGGGCAACGAAGACCGCGCCCAACAGGATCGATGTGGCGACCATGGCGGCAAACGCCGCCCAGGCGTCCGCCCCGATGCTGCCGCGCATGGCAAGGGCCGCCGCCGCGGCGCCGTAACCCAGCATTGTTGCTGCCGCAAGAATCGCCGTATGGCCCAGGAACTTCCCGACGAGCACCTGCCAGCGGGCCAGCGGATAGGCGAGCAGGAGCAGGAGCGTGCCGCGCTCCTGCTCGCCGACGATGGTGTCGAAGGACAACAGCATCGCGATGAGCGGCAGAAGGAAGATGGACAGGCTTGCCAGGCTCACCACGACGACGGCGAGCGGATCGGCGTCGACCGCCCCCACCGGCGCCGTGCCAAGAAGCGCGAGAGACAAGGCGAGGGCCGCGAGGAGACCGGTGGTCGCCAGCACCCATCGGTTCCGCAGGCCGGCGCGAATCTCCTGCCCGGCAACCACCGCGATCGGCATCATCGCTTCGCCTCCTCACCGAATTCCCGATAGAGTCGGTCGAGCCCCGGCGTTTCGATTTCGACATCCTCGACCCAGGTCCGGAGCTGCATCAGGCGCTCGAGCAGCGGCATCTTGGCGGCCGGCTCGCAGGCGAGCAGCAGCGTGCGGGCGTCGGGCGATTCGAAGCGAGGGTGGCCGCCGAGCTCCGCCAGGACCCGATCCGTGGTGCAGGGGCGCACGCGAACGCGCACCAGGATCGGCATGGCGGCCCGATTGCGCAATTCCGTCGCCGTCCCATAGGCCACAAGGCGCCCGCCGTGCATCACGGCGATGCGGTCCGCATGCGGTTCGATCTCGGCAAGGGCGTGCGTCGAGACAAGTACGGTCGTGCCTTCTTTCCGGAGCTCGCCGACGGTCTCGTAGAAGTCGAGGCGCGAAGCCGGATCGAGGCCCGTCGTCGGCTCATCGAGCAGCAGAAGCCGCGGCTCGCCGATGAGCGCCTGGGCCAGACCCAGCCGCTGCCGCATGCCCTTCGAGTAGGTCCCGACGCGCCGACGCGACGCGTCGGCGAGACCGACGCGCGCCAGGATCTCCCGGTTCGTTGCCTTTGGCGCGCCCTTCAGCCCGGCGTAGAAGTCGAGAAGCTCGAGCCCGGTCATGGCGGCGTGAAAGGCGACGTTCTCGGGGAGGAACCCGACCTGCCGCCGCACCGCCGCACCCCGCCGACCGGCGGGATCCTCGCCGAGGACGCGGACGCATCCGCCGGATGGCCGGATGAGACCCAGAATCAGCTTGATGAGCGTCGTCTTTCCGGCGCCGTTATGGCCGATCAGGGCAACGACTTCGCCTGCCGCCAAGCCGAAAGAGACGTTCTCGAGGGCCCTCACCGACCCGTAACGCTTCGTCACGCGGCCCAGCGCGGCGATCGGTTTCACGGTAATCGGTTTCACGGGGCCCTCCCTCCGAGCACGGCCGGCGGCCGCATCAGGGGCGCCGTGTCGACAACCCCGCCCGGATAGAGCGCCGGAAATCGCGCCTGGGCCCAACGGATCACCTGCACGGCCGGGCTGTTGAGAAGAAGCTTCGCCTGCGGCAGCGTCCACAGGATCTCGTCCATAAGATCGTTCGGCCGGTAGGGATTGTCGGCAATGCCGTCTCCGTTGAGGTCGAAGGCCGGATTATCGCTCCAGTAGTTGCCGCGGCCCTCATGCGTCCAGTCGAGGAGCCGCGTGCCGACATACTTGACCTGGGTACGGTTGGCGACGAAGGCGTTTCCGGTCACCCGGTTGCGCTCGGAGCCGGCGGTGAAGTGGATGCCTATGGGGCAGCCTTCGAACCAGTTCCCCGCGATGACGTTCTTGTTCGCGTTATAGATGAAGGCGCATTTCTCCCGGCCGTTGCGCACCAGATTCCCGGTCACGACCGAGGCGTTGGTGGCGTTCAGCATCAGCCCGTGATCGCGGTCGCCTTCCGAGAGATTGTCCCGTATCTCGACGCGGTTCGAGAACATGATCGCCCAGGCGACGTGATTGCCCCGAGAGCGATTGCCGATCACGGCGCTGTCCTGCGTGTTCATGTAGTGGATGGCGAATCGGAGGTCCGCGAAGCTGTTGTCCTTGAAGAGGTTGTGCCGGCTCGTCACGACGAAGATGCCGTCGCGGCCCTGCCGGATGTCGTTGCCGATCACCTGGGCACCGGGCGCGTTCCAGACGGACACGCCGTTGCCCGCCTCGGACAGTCGAAGATCGCCACGCCCGATGATGACGTTGCCGCGGACGACCGCATCGGCGGCGCCGTGCAGGTAGACGCCAAAGAGATTCTCCTCGAAGCGGTTCTCCTCGATGCGGGCGCGCAGACCGGCCCGACTTACGAAGACGCCGGAGTCCATCGCGGGCAGATCGATCCCCGAACCGCGTATGACGAGTCCGCGGATCACGACGTCCGGCGCTTCGACGCGAAGCACGCTGCCGGTTCCGTCGGCCTCTACGATCGCGTCGCCGCCACCCACGAGGGTCAGCGGCTTGTCGATCACCGCCGGCCCGGCGTGAACTCCGGCGTCCAGCCGCAGCACGTCGCCGGGTGCGGCCCTGCCGATGGCGGCTTGCAGCGATCCGCCGGCCGGAACGGCCAGCTCCGCCGCGCCGGCGGCGCCGGCGGCCATGAAGGCCGCCAGCGCCAGGCCCGTCGCAAGGGCCCGTCCACGCCCAGCCATTACGGCAATCGCTGGAAAGGACACCGACATCGGCGGCCCCGCCTCAGACCGACCGCGGCTCGACAAGCATCCGGCCGCGCATTTCCATGTGCATCGCGTGGCAGAACCACTGGCAGTAATACCAGTGCACGCCGGGCCGGTCGGCGATGAAGGTGACCGAAGCGGTCGCTTGCGGCGCCACCTCCATGGCGATGCCGTAGTTCACCAGCGTGAAGCCGTGGGTCAGGTCCTCCACGTCGTCCATGTTGGTGACGTAGATCGTGACCTCGTCGCCCTGCTTCACCGTGAATTTGTCGAGGCTGAAGGTCGGCGCCACCGAGTGCATGTAGACGCGCACCTTGTTGCCGTCGCGAATGACATCGGCCCCCCAGTCGAGATCGACGCCGTCGGTCTCGGCCTGGCGCCGGGCATCCTCCCACATGGGATCGTTCCGATCCCAGATGCTGACCGGGTTCACCTTCGAGCGATGCACGATGATCGCGTCGTGCGGTTCGGCGAAGCTCGGCCCGTCGTGCACGATCTTCATCTCGTCTCCGGAGATATCGATCAGCTGATCGTTCTCCGGCTTCAGCGGCCCGACGTTGAGGAACCGGTCCTTGGAGAACTTGTTGAGCGACAGGAGCCAGCGCCCGTCCGCCTCCTTGGTCTGCCCCATGGAGGTGTGGTTATGACCGGGCTGGTAGTGGACGTCGAGCTTCTGGATGATCGGATCGACGTTTTCGCCATTGAATGCGCGGATGGCCTTCTCGATCGACCACTTGCAGATCTGGCTGTCGATGAAGAGCGTCGTGTAGGCGTTGCCCCGGCCGTCGAAGGCGGTGTGGAGCGGGCCAAGGCCAAGCTCGGGCTCGGCGACGACGATCTCGCGCGGCTCGATCTTGTCGTCGAAGAGGTCGTCGAGCCTGCGAACATCGAAAACGGTGACCGTCGGCGAGAGCTTGCCATTCACGACCACGTGGATGCCGTCCGGCGCCGTGTTGATGCCGTGCGGGCTGTTCGGGATCGGGACATAGCGTGTATAGGGCGACCCCTTGCGACCGTCGATCACCGGCACGCCGTTGATTTCCTCGAAATCGCCCTTCGCCACGGCCTCTTCGATGCGCTTGAGATTGAAGATGACGATCCAGTCCTGCTCACTGGAAGACATGTCGGCGAGAGTCATGCCCTTTTCGGAGTTATAGCAGGTGGAAAAACAGTACTTCCCCTGGTAGTCGGCATCGACATTGTCGAGATTGCCGTCGACGCGGACCTGCCAGGCGATGCGCATCGTGTCGCCGTCGATCGCCGTAAAGATCGCCGTGTACTTCTCCGGCTCGTCGAGGATTTGGCCGTCATTCGGCACCGGGACCTCGAATTCGCCGTTGCAGAACACGTAGCCGGTGCGCGGATATTTCTGCAGCCGCAGACCATGGACGGTGTTCTGGTTCGGCAGCTCGATGACCTTGTCGCACTTCATCACGTCGAGGCGGATTCGAGCGACCCTGGTATTCGCCTTGTCGTTGACGAACAGGTATCGGCCGTCATAGGTGCCGTCGGTGAACGAAATGTGCGGGTGATGGAGATCGCCGTTGAGCCAGACGCCGCCTCGGCTCTGGAGAAACGCCTTCGTTTCCGGCAGCATGTTCTCGGTCAGGATCTTTCGGCTCTCGTTGGTGAGGCCCCAGCCCGTCGCGCTGCAGCGGTTGAACACGGGGATGCGCATGAGCTCGCGCATCGACGGACAGCCGACGACGCGCACCTCGCCCGTCTGACCGCTCGAGAAGAAGACGTAATACTCGTCGAGTTCGCCGGGGGCGACATGCGTCTTGTTCGGCGTCGCCGCCAGACCGGCGCTTGGCTGAAGGAAGGCTCCGCCCGCAAGTCCCGCCGCGCCGGAGGCGCCGGCCACGCCCGCAAGCGTGACGAGCTTCGCAGTTCCGCCGAGAAGCTCCCGGCGATTCAGGCCTTTGCCCTTTGACTTGGTTTCTGACATGGGTGCTCCTTTCCTGGTCATCTATCTGGCGCCGCCGGGGCGCTCTCCGCGGGCCGACGAGCGCCGTTTCGGGTGACCCGCGCCTCGTCCGTGCCGGGCCCGACCGGCTTCATGCTGGGTGACGACAGGGCCGCGCGCTTCTCCCGCTTGATGCGGCGCTGGATCATCACTGGGCATTTCTGATCGTGGTAGTAGAGCAGCTGGCAGTGCAGGCACGAGATGCACTCGTTGGGATTGATGTGCCCTTCCGGGTGGATCGCCTGAACCGGACATTCGTTGTGGCAGCGCATGCACGGGTTGCCGCATTCCTTGTAGCGTTTGAGCCAATCGAACATCCGGAGGCGGCCGGGAATGGCGAGCGCCGCGCCGAGCGGACAGAGGTACCGGCAGAAGAATCGCTCGATGAAGAGCCCGGCCCCCAGAAGGGCGAGCGCAAAGGCGACGAACCACCATTCGCGCATGAAGCGCAGGATGATCGCCGTCTTGAACGGTTCGACCTCGGCGAGCCTCTCGGCCAGCGCCAGCGATCCCAGCGACACGCCGAAGAGGACGAGGAAGAGGATATACTTGATCGGCCACAGCCGCTCGTGGAGGCCCCAGGGGACCTTGACCTGCGGCACCCCAAACCGCTTCGCCACCCGGTTGGCGAGTTCCTGCAACGCACCGAAGGGACAAAGCCAGCCGCAGAACGGGCCGCGCCCCCAGAACAGCAGCGCCGCCGCCACCGCGAACCAGAGGATGAAGATCAGCGGATCCATCAGGAAGCTGGACCACTGGAACTCGGTCCTGAGGGCGTTCGCGAAGGCCAGCACGTTGACGACCGAGAGCTGCGCCTGCGCGACCCAACCGAGCCAGAACAGCGTCACCGCCAGAAAGGCAAGACGCAGGCGATCGAACAGGACGGGCCGCTTCACCAGAAAGTCTTGGAAGAAGAAGATGAACGTCAGCCCCAGGATCATGGCGAGCAGGATGCCGATGGAGATCACCTTGCTCCGCCAGATCCGCTCCCAGAGCGGCGGTTCGGCCGACTCTTCGGGCAGAGGCCCGACGCCCGTGGCACCATCGTCCGCGGCCGCCCCGACTTGCTGGCGCTCCGCCGGTGCGGGCGTGGTGGCGGCCGGCGGCGGACTCTCGACGCGGAGATAGCGGTCGGGCAGGGTGTAAGCGAGGTCGAAGGTGATGAAGGCCTTATCGAGCGCGCCGATCGCCCGCTGCACGAGGAGCTGCAGGCGCCAGGGCTCGGCCGGGTTGAATTCGGTCTGGCCCGGGATGATGAAGATCCCGATTTCCTTGAACTCCGGCGCGCCTTCAGCGGCCAGAGCGGCGACCCGCCGATGCAGCCGGTCCCGGAAGCGGATCGTCTCCAGCTCCTGGACCACCTGGATGCGGTCGAAGATCCCGCCCCGGACATAGCTTGAGCCTTTGAAGGAGTAAATGCCCGTCCCGGCCACCAGGATCGCGTGCTGATGCGGCTTCAGGCGCGACGCCAGCGCGTCATACTCCGCCTCGCCCAGAAGGCTCCGGCCGATCGCCGGCTGACTCACCAGCGCAACGTAGAGGTCGATGAAAGTCTTCTCCGGGTCACCGGGTTCAGGTCGCCTTGCCGCCTCGGGGTTCCCGGACGCGGCAAAGGCCTCGTTCACGTCCCCGATCGACAGGTGCAGGCGACGCACCGACCCCTCGCCCAGCAGCGTCTGCCAGTCCGTAATCTCGCCGGCCTGAGGATCGACGCGACGCACGGGCTGCGGCGCGGCCGGACCTTCCGCCGCGGCGCCGCCGAGGCCCAACGTCCGTGCCACGCGCGCCGCCGATCGGGTCAGGCTCTCGCCGATGACCAACACGGTGACCGTCGCGCCGCTTACGATGTCCACCTCCGGCGCGGTCTTCCCCGAGATCGCGGCCTTCAACGGGTTGAAGCCCACATAGCCGGCGATGAAATCGACGACTTTCCGCTCGGGGATCCCGATCAGGACGATGGGCTCGTGATGATCCACGAGCTTGGCGCCGATGATGGTGCCCTCGAGATCGAGGCCGACGACGACATGAATCGGCTTTCCGGAGTAGCCGACCGTGTTAACGAAATCGGAGGTGAGATAGGCGTAGCCGCCGAGCGTGTCGCCCTTGTAAACCGGCGCGATCGGTGGTTCGCCCTGGGGGGGGCCGAACCTGTCGGCGCCGGGCACGATGTCCGACGGGTTCAGCTTGGCCAGGAACTGCGGCAGCCGCGAGGTCGCCGCGGCGCCGTCGGCGGCAATCCCGACGGCAAGCGAGAGCGCGACGAGCAACGCCCCGAACAGGCGGCCCAAGCCACCCCCCGTCCTGGTGGGACGGATGCCGCGGTGCATCGACGAAAGCGATTTCTGGGTGTCTGCTTGCACGTCACCTGTCCCGATGTCCGCGGCCGAACATGAGCTTTCGATGCATTCGTTTCCTTGAGCTGGATCAATTCGTGCCGCGTCGACTTGACGCATCCTGATGCCGCAGCCGGATCCCGACGGAATGGATGGGCGCCGAACGCCATGCCGACCCGCTTGTTTGTCCGTGAACCGAAGGCAGAGGTCACCAGCCTCGCCGATCTCGTCGGCATTGCGAATGCCCTCGAGACGGAAGCGGTGCGTCGCTACACGATGCTCGCCGAGGCGATGGACCGACGCGGAGAAACCGCCGCGGCGGCAACGTTCCGGGATCTCCTGGCCGAGGAAGAAGGCCATGTGAGTGCGGTCGGGCACTGGGCCGCGAGCCTTGGCGAGGACGTGCCTCCGTCCGGCGACTTCGTCTGGCGCCTGCCCCCGGAGCTCGGGGAGTCATGGGACGAGGTCGCCGGCAGTGCGCTGCTCACGCCCTATCGGGCGCTGTCCATCGCCGTTGTGAACGAGCAGCGGGCCTTCGCCTTCTACGCCTACATCGCGGCGAATGCCACAGACCCCGAGATCGCACGGGAGGCGGAGCACCTCGCCCGCGAAGAACTCGCGCATGCCGCCCTCCTGAGACGTAAGCGGCGGCTGGCCTACCGCCAGGAGCGGCCGGACCGGCCCGCGACCGCTCCGCCGGCGGTTGAGACACCGGAGGACTTCCACATGCTGGTGCGCCGGCTCGAAGGGGAAGCCGCAACGGTCCACGCCGGCCTCGCCGCCCGGTTCGAGGCGGCCGGCGATCCTGCCGCCGCCCGCCTGCTGACCGAATTCGCGCGGCGGGAGAGCCGCGCGGCCGGTCTCGACCCCTCACGGTCGGAAGGGCCGCAAGACAAGGTCGCGGCGGGGTCCCCGCCGTCCCTTTATCGGGCGATCGAGCCGCTCGAGCGCATGGCCGAGATCTATGAGCATCTCGCCGAGCAGGCGCCCTCGGAAGCAGTCCTCGGCGCGGCCCAGGAAGCACTCACCGACGTCGTCGCCCGCCTTTCCGCCATCGCCGCCCTTACCGAGCGGCTTGAAGGGTCATAACGGCGGGAAGCGGGTGTCTCGGATCACCGCGCGATCGGGCCGGCCGCGCGCGGAGACCGTCGGAAACCGATGATGTGCCCGACGGCGGTCACTCCGGCGTGGCCGCCAATCGGCGATCGACCTCCTCCGTCAGCCGGACCAGCGCGGGCGCCACTTCGACGGAATAGGGGAAAGCCGGCTCCAGTTCCCGAAGCGGATCTGGCAGCCGCGACAGTTGCTCGGCCGCCCGCTCGCGGATCTCGGCGAGCGTCGGCGGCGCAACCACGCGCCGCCCGCCGCGCATCACCGGCTCGATCAGCGCCACCCCCTCCTGCGGATCGCCCTCCAGGGTCAGGACGTCCCCGGCCATCCGTCCGTTGACGAAGCGACGCCACACCTGCTTGCAGCCCGGCCAGGTGGCCTTGCCGGCAGAGCGCTTGCGGCGCGGGAGACCGGCATATTCCTGCAGCTTGTAGGCACAGTCGAGCGCCGGGACATCCGACGAGGTGACCAGGCTTGTGCCGATGCCGAAGCCGTCGATCGGCGCCCCCGCCCGCCGGAACTCCATCAGCTTCTCTTCGTCCAAGCCGCCGCTCGCGAAGATCCGAACCTCGGCAAGGCCGCCATCGTCCAGGATTCGCCGCACACGGCGCGACAGGTCGACGAGATCGCCGCTGTCCAGCCGGACGGCGTCGATCCGGATCCCATCCGCCTTCAGCCTTGGGGCGAGCGCGACGACCTTCCGCGCGGCCGCCTCCGTGTCGTAGGTGTCGATCAGGAGGGTGAGGTTCTTCGGCCGGGCGCGCGCGAACCGCTCGAAGGCGGTGACCTCGCTGTCGTGGACCTGAATGAAGGAATGCGCCATGGTCCCGTAGACAGGGATGCCGAACAGGCGCTGCGCGAGGACCGTGGCCGTGCCGCCGAAGCCGGCGATGTAACTGGCGCGGGCGGCGAGGAGACCGGCATCTGCCCCATGGGCACGCCGGAGTCCAAAATCGACGAGGAGCTTTCCCGGCGCGGCCAGCACCATGCGGGCAGCCTTGCTGGCGACGAGGGTCTGGAAGTGCAGCAGGTTGATGAGCCGTGTCTCGATCAGTTGTGCCACCGGCAGAGGCGCGGTCACCCGGAGCACCGGCTCGTCGGCGAAGAACACCGTGCCCTCGGGCATGGCCTCCACGTCGCCGGTGAACCGGAGATCCGCCAGATAATCGCAGAGCCGTCGCGAGAACCCGCCGGAGGCCCGAAGCCAGTCTATATCGTCCTTCGAGAAGCGCAGGTTCTCCAGAAAATCGAGGGCCTGCTCCAGCCCGGCCGCGACCAGAAAGCCGCGGCGGGGCGGCAGTTTCCGAAAGAAGAGCTCGAAGACCGCCGTCTCGTCGGCGCCCTCGTCGAGATAGGCGTCGATCATGCTGAGCTGGTAGAGATCGGTCAGCAGCAGGCTCGTTCCGCAGTCCACGGCCATTCCGCTCCTCGCCTCTCAGCCGGAAGCCCGGGTCCGGCCCGGTCCGGTCGGCAACATGCTCGGTCGGGTCGCTTCCGATCAACGGCGTCCTGCCCCCAACCGTTCCACGCCCCGTCCGCAGTCACGCGACGGAGCACCGCGGCCCGCTGAAACTCACCCCTTCACCGCCGCCCGTGGCTCGCGAACGACGAGAGCATCGCAAGGCAAACCGTCCATGATCCGTTTGGCGACGCTTCCCAGCAGCACCTCGAAGAGCGCGCTGCGTCCGTGCGTCCCGAGCACGACGAGGTCCACGTCGTTGTCGCGCACGTAGTCGTGCAGGAGCCGGTCCGGGGCACCGTACTCGATCAGCACCTTCTGCGGGTGCCACCCGCCCGCCGGTTTGTCGACGCTTTCCAGGAACGTCTCGCACTCCCGCGCCGCGGCCCTGCCGTACTCCTGCTGGTAGGCGGATGGGTCCCCCGCCAGCCCGGCCAGCGCGGCCAGCGGCGCCTCGTAGGCATGGAACAGCGTGAGGTCCTGCCCCGGAAAGAACCGCAGCGCAGCTTCGAGTGCATGGCGGGACGAGTTGGAGAAGTCAGTGGCAACCACGACGTGGTGATAAGGCCTTTGCGCCCGATGCTTGACCACAAGGAGAGGTTCTCGGGAACGGCGCAGCAGCCGGTCGACGGTCCGGCCGAGCACGAGACGGCCGAACGGCTCGTCCCGGGCAATGCCGGTCACGATCAGGTCGCAGCTCTCGGCCGCGGCCGTGCGAAGGATCGCTTCGGCCGGGTCGCCTACCTCGATCACGATCGTGGCCTTCTCGGCGACGGCGCCGACATCGGCGAGCAGCCGCCGCCGCGCTACGCTCAGCGGGTCCGGCGGTTGCCTCCAGGAGGGCAGTCGTTCGGCCTGGTCGGAGGCGCCGGACTCGGGGCTATCGAGCGCGTGCATGACCACGAGCCCTGCCCCCCACCTTTCGGCGAGCGACACCGCCCGATCGAGCGCGCGGTCGCACCGCGCGCTCAAGTCGGTGGCCAGGAGAATCTTCCTCGGGTGCCCTTGCATCCAGCTCGGCGTACTCATCTGCTCCCGCTCCGGATTTCTCGTTGATTCCTGCTGCCGGGCGTCGTCAAAGGAGGCAGCCCTTCGGGCAAACGGCCAATCGTATGACCGAGGCCGCGCCGGGCATCGATTCGCACCGCCGGCCTCGATCACCGCTACCGCCGCTCCTTCAGGACTCTATCATAACGGTCATGCTGCGGTTCCCTCGCGCAGGGCTCCGAATCGCGCGGGAACCGCGAGAC
Organism: uncultured Rhodospirillaceae bacterium; assembly: GCA_964551315.1. GTDB lineage: Bacteria > Pseudomonadota > Alphaproteobacteria > Dongiales > Dongiaceae > Virgifigura. Next base: position 38,739 of record CAZKCM010000008.1, read on the forward strand.
GGTGGAGAGATCCCGTTAGATCCTTAGCTGGGCAGGGATGCCGCAGGCGTCTTGACCGGCTCGCGGAGGCGATCCGCGTAGTCCTGGAGACGGCGTTCTGCCGCATCGAAGGCATCACGGATCGCGACGTACACGTCCTCGTGGGCCGGATCCTGCGGTCCGGCCGCCGTTACCGCCAACTCCTCTCCCGGCACGGTCAGGTTGATCCGGATCTGGTAGAGCTTGCCCTTGCGCTTACTTCGGTGCGGTGCCTCGACCACCACGCGGCAGCTGATGATCCTGTCGAAGAAACGCTCCAGCTTGCTCGCCCGTTCGCGCACGGCCGCCTCGATGGCCGGCGACGGCCCAATGTTGCGGAAGGTAATCTGGACAGGAATCTGCATATCGGCACCATTCTCAAGAAGAGCATTTCATCTGGCGACGACCACAATCGCCGACAAACACAGCTTACGGCTTGCGCGCCGGGCCCGCCCTTGATCCAGATCAACGGCCCGACCGCAAGGAGGAACGACGTTATATCGGAAGGAGTCCGATATGTTTGTCGTCCGGCTCCGTCGAAGCATATCGGCATCTGCGCTTCCCCGCTGCCGCCGCCGATGCCCGTCCCGATCCAGTAGGACATGGACATGAGGAGCAGACAATCCGCGCCCTCGATTGAACCACCGATCGAAGCCAAGGTCGCGTTTCTGCGGCGGCCCGAGGCTTATCCGGAGCGCCCGAGCCGAGTGGAGCCCATTGAAACGCATATGTCCTGGGTGTTCCTGACGGACCGGTACGCCTACAAGCTGAAGAAGCCGGTACGCACGGCACATTTCGACTTCCGCGATCTGTCGGCCCGCAGGTTCAACTGCCTCGAGGAGGTGCGCCTCAATCGGCCGCTCGCCCCGAAGGTCTATCTCGGCATCGTTCCGCTCACGATCGGCGAGGCCGGAGATCTCCGCCTCGGCCAGGACGGACTGGTCGTCGAATGGCTGATCAAGATGCGGCGGCTGCCGGCGGAACGGACGCTTGAGCACGCGATCCGGTCGCATGCGGTCGCGGCCGCGGACATCCGTAAGGTTGCGCAGGTCCTGTGCGCGTTCTACGGCCGGTCGGTACCGCTGAGCATCCACCCGACGCAGTACAGAGTATCGTTCGCCCGCAGGATCCGCGAGGCGGAGTCGAACCTGCGCAAGGCAGCCTATGCCCTTCCGGCGTCCATGATCGCCGACGCCGCGCAAGCGGGATCCGCATTCCTGGAACGCCACGGGCCGCTGCTGGAGGCGCGCGCCCGCGAGCGACGGATCGTGGAAGCGCATGGCGACCTCCGGCCCGAGCATATCTATCTCGGCCAGGATCCGCTGATCGTCGACCGTCTCGAGTTCAGTTTCTCGCTTCGGGCACTCGATCCGGTGGATGAACTCGCCTATCTCGCCCTGGAATGCGATCGCCTCGGCGCGCCGCAGATCGGGCCCATCCTGTTCGAAACCTATCGGGCGATGACCGACGACGAGCCGGCACCAATTCTAATCGCGTTCTACAAGCTCTTCCGGGCCATGGTGCGCGCCGTTCTGGCGGCGGCGCATCTCGACGACCCAGGCGTCCGCAACCCGGAGAAATGGCGCGGGCGCGCCATCGACTATCTCCGCGCCGGGCTGCGCGCCGCCGAGCGGCTGCGGTAGGCGGATCACTCCAGCAGCTCGACGATCGAGCCATCGGAGTGGAGCCGCCGGATCGCCTCAGCGAAGAGCGCAGCGATGTCGACCACCGCAAGCCTCTCGCGCGCCTCTTGACTCAAACGGAACGGGGGGATCGAACTGGTGACCGCGATCTCGTCAAAGAGGGGATCGGTCACGACCGCGCTCGCGTCTCCCGTGAACAGGCCGTGCGATGCGGCGGCATAGACACGGCGGGCGCCGAGCGATCGGCACGCCTTCGCGGCGCGCCGCATGGTCGTTCCCGTGCTGATCAGATCGTCGAAGATGACCACCGCCTTGCCCTCGACCTCGCCCACGACCTTCTCGCCGCTAACGACGCCGCCGCTGCGGTACTTTTCCATGAAGGCGGTGGCGACCGGCCGGCCGGTTTCCGCCTCGAGCGCCTCGCGGAAGCGGTCCGCCCGCTTGACGCCGCCGATGTCCGGCGACATGACGCAGATTGCCTCGCCGGCCAGCCGGGCGGCGAAATGGCGGGCGAACGGCTTGCGCGCTTCCAGATTGATGGCCGGCCGCCGAAAGGCATTGTCGAAGGCGGCCGGATTGTGGACGTCCAGAGTGACCAGCCGATCGACCCCCATCGCCTCGAACAGCGTGGCGACATAGCGGATCGTAACCGGGTCCCGCGGCTTGGTCCGCCGGTCCTTGCGGGCATAGGCCAGATAGGGAACGATCGCCGTTATGCGATCCGCCCCCGCGTCGCGGACGGCGCCAAGGAAGAACAGCAGCCGGCACAGCTTCTCGTCACCGCTCTGCTGCGCGTCGCCGTGGAGCGATTGCAGCACGAAGACGTCGCGGCCGCGCACGCTGACGAGCGGCCGCGCCTTGTGCTCGGCGTCCTCGAACACGCGCTCCTCATGCGCGCTCAAAGGCACACCGAGCGCCGCGCTCACCTCCTGACCAAAGGCAGCCGTGGCATCGAGGGCGAAGATCGCAAGATCGCCAGATTCCATGCGCGTATCCTGATCCAATGGGCGGGCCTTCGGTCGAGTCGGACCATCTCACGGGCCGGCCGCTCTCCTCATAAGGTTAGGTCCGTCGAATGGCAGTCACAAGCTCGCCTCGTCCACGGTGAATGCGCCGATACGGAACAGCCGACACAGAACATCTGCTCGCTTTTTTGGATCTCCGTTGACCTGCATCAAAGAAAGGGCTGTCGGCGAGACGTCATTTACGGATGCTCGTCTCAAAAAGCAGGCAGGGAATCCATGCGCGTTCTCTTTGTCTCCTCCGAGATCTATCCGCTCACCAAAACCGGGGGATTGGCCGACGTCTCCGCCGCCCTGCCGGCCGCTCTTGCCGAGCTCGGATTCGACATGCGTCTGGTCATGCCGGCCTACCCGCAGGCGATCGAGCGCGCCGAACGGCTTGGCCGGCCGATACGCCTCGACGGCATTCCCGGAACCGACGAAGCGCGCATCGTTCCGGCACGCACGCCCGATTCGGGCCTGCCGGTCTGGCTCATCGATTGCCCGGCGCTCTATCGCCGCCTCGGCGGCCCCTACCAGGACGCACAGGGCAGGGACTGGCCGGACAACGCCTTGCGTTTCACCGCCCTCGCCCATGCCGCCGCGCGTCTCTCGGACGGAGACGTCGATCCCGGCTGGCGGGCCGAAGTGGTGCACGCGAACGACTGGCAGACCGGCCTGGTGCCGCTTCTCTTGATGCAACGGGGCGCGCGGCGGCCGGCGACGCTGTTCACGATCCACAACATGGCCTTCCAGGGCATCTTCGGCGCCGGGCTGCTTCCGAAGCTGGGCGTGCCGATGGACAGCTTCTCGACCGACGGCATCGAGTTCTACGGCAAGATGTCGTTCCTCAAGGCGGGGCTGCGCTATTCCGACCACCTGACGACGGTCAGCCCGACCTATGCGCGGGAGATCCTCACGCCGGAATTCGGATACGGCCTGGAAGGGCTGCTCCAGAGCCGTGGCAAACACATCACCGGCATCTTGAACGGGGCGGACTACGCGGTGTGGGACCCGGTGCACGATCCGCATCTGCCGTGCCAATATTCCGCCCAGGACATGGCGGGGAAGCGGGTGTGCAAGGCTCGCTTGCAGGCTGAGCTCGGATTAGCGGTGGCTGCGGATGCTCCGATCCTCGCGTTTCTCAGCCGCATCACCCACCAGAAGATGGCCGACCTCGTCCTCGATGCGCTGCCGGCCCTTCTTGCAACGGGGGCGCAATTCGTGCTGCTTGGCGACGGCGAGCCGGAGCTCGAGCGGCGGTTCGACGAGCTGGGTATGGCATATCCCGATCAGGTTGCGGTGCGGGTCGGCTATGAGGAGGCCCTGGCGCATCGGGTTCAGGCGGGCGCCGATCTGCTCCTGCACCCATCCCGCTTCGAGCCTTGCGGGCTCGTCCCGATCTACGCCCTCAGATACGGCACGCTACCGCTCGTCCGGTCCACGGGCGGCCTCGCCGACATCGTGACCGACGCCACGCCGCAGGCAATCCAGACCGGACGCGCAACCGGCTTCACCTTTTCCGGTCTTTCGACCACCGATCTTGTCGAGGCGGTCCACCGTGCCCTCGACATGTTCCGGCAACCGGTGGCTTGGCGAAAACTGCAGCGAACCGCCATGGTTCAGGACTTCGGCTGGGCGAAGCCGGCGATCGAATACCGCCGTCTCTATCACGAGCTGTGCGGACGCCCGATCCCGGCAGAAGCGCTGCCGAGTCCGGATCCTGCGATCGCAGCCCAGATAAACGGCACGATCGGCGCCGGCTAAGCCCGATGCCCCTGCCCGTCCGCCTTGCCACCTTCAACCTGGAGAACCTTGGCGGACGGCCAAGAGAGGCGCCTGCCCTTGCCGAGCGCATCCGTGCGCTGCAGCCGGTCCTGGTCGGGCTCCGGGCCGACGTTCTGTGCCTGCAGGAGGTGAATGCCGAGGACTCGGGCCATCGCGGGCCGCGACACTTCGCCGCCCTTGACGCGCTGCTGGCGGGCACGCCGTATCGGACCTACGACCGGATCTGGACGCGAGATCGGCACGGTCGAGGCGCCCTCGACATCCACAACCTCATCATCCTGAGCCGCTTTCCGGTCCTCGAATCGCGCCAGATCCGGCAGGACCTGGTCTCGCCGCCGCTCTATCGTCCGGTCACGGCCCAACCAAGGCCAGCCGCACCCGAAGCCGTCGGCTGGGATCGGCCGGCGCTTTATGCGGCGCTCGACCTCGGCGCAGGCCGGCGCCTGCACGTCCTCAACCTGCACCTGAAGGCGCCGCTCGCCGCCTTCCTGCCCGGCGGGAAGGAGGATCCGCTCACCTGGAGGACCGTACGCGGCTGGGCCGAAGGCTTCTTTCTCGCTTCGGTCAAGCGGGCAGGCCAGGCGCTGGAGGTCCGGCTGTTCGTGGACCGGCTGTTTGACGCCGATCCAGATGCGTTGATCGCCGTCGCCGGCGATCTCAACGCGAGCGCGCACGAGGTGCCGACCCGGATCCTGTGCGGGGACCCCAGCGACACGGGCAATGCGAACCTGGTCGGACGAAGCCTGGCACCCGCCGAGGCGCTGTCCGGCGAGGCGCCCTACTCCGTCATCCATGGCGGCCGAAGAGTGATGCTGGATCATATCCTCGTCTCGCGGCCCCTGCTTCGCGCGTGCCGCGCGGTGCGCATCGAGAACGCCGCCCTTCAGGACGAAGCACCATCAGGGGCGCCAGCTCGCCCGACCGTCGGCTCCCATCATGCGGCCGTCGCCGCAGAGTTCTTCATTCCGGACGGCCGCCCTTGAGGCAGGTCAAAGCACGCAACCCAGAAGGATGCGATTTTGTTTCTCTGAATGTCTCACTCGGAGCGAGGCAGCAATGATGCCCTACAAGGATATCCTGGTTCTTCTCGACGACTCGAAGTCTTGCGCCGACCGAATCGGATTCGCCGTCGATCTGGCGAAGGCCCACGAGGCTCACCTGACCGGTCTCTATGTGATCCCGAGTCCGGAGGTGCCCGGCATGGTGCTGAGCCTGATCCCTGATGAGATCCTGGCCGAGCGGCGACGGCTGGGGGAGGCGCGCGCCGAAGAGGTTGTCGATCGGTTCCGGGCGGCGGCAGAGCGCGAGGGCGTGTCTTTCGAGAGCCGAGTCGAACGATCGGCGCCATCGGACGCCGCCTCCGTCGTCGCCCTGCATGCCCGGTACGCCGATCTGGCGGTGCTCGGGCAGCAGAATCCGTCGGATCCGGATGCCCCGTCGATTCCGCCGGAGGATGTCCTGCTTACCTCCGGCCGACCGGCGCTGATCGTGCCGTATATCGGTCTGCTGTCGACGCCCGGCTCGCGCCTGATGATCGCCTGGGACGCCGGCCGCGAGGCGACCCGCGCCGTACATGACGCGCTGCCGTTCCTCGTGCGTGCGGAGTCGGTCCATATCCTCTGCGTCAACCCGAAGAGCAGTGCGAGCGGCCACGGTCCCGAACCCGGCGCGGACATAGCCCGACACCTGGCACGCCACAGCGTGCGCGCCGAGGTCGAGCAGATGCATGTCCCGGACCTTTCGACGGGAGACGCCATTCTGGCGCGTCTCGCCGACCTGTCGATCGACCTCCTGGTCACCGGCGCCTACGGCCACAGCCGCATGCGCGAGCTGATCCTCGGCGGGGTGACCCGGCAGCTGCTGAAGTCCATGACCGTTCCGGTTTTCATGTCCCACTGACGCCGGTGGCATCCGCAACGGACGACGAAGGTCGCACGGAGAAGGCATCCGGACAGACAGCGATTTTGGCGAGGCGCAGGTTTCGACCCGGCCGCACGCCGTGCGGTCTGGCACCGATCAGGCCCGGCGCGGATGGCTCGAGGCGAATGACGTCCTGAATATGGATACGCGCCGGTGCTATGGCCGTTGTGTCATCCGACTCGACCGGCGCGCTGCGCGGCGCCGGTCGGGCGCGGATCCGGAGATCCGGAAAAATTGCTGAAAAGATGATCCACATCAAGGCAGAGCGGCCGGCCGGTGCTTAAACGATCCTCGAAGGTGATCGAAGCCGGTCACCGGTGAGAACCGGGCAGGAGAGGCGAGGATCTGCAATGACGGCCGTGGTTATTCCCTTCGACCGATCCCCCTTCACGCCGGAGGACGAGGCGCTTATGGCCGCGGTCTCGACGCAGCTCGCGCGATTCGGGCTCGTGGTCGAGCGCAATAAGGGACGGGGCTTCGACGGCTATCGCATTCGGCCGAGCCATACGCTTCTGGCCCGGTGGGTGGTCCTCCGATTCCGGAATGGGCAGTACCAACTGCGGGACAGCATCTTGAGCGTGCTGGCAAAGGGACCCACGCTGGAATCCGTCATATTTCCAGGATGGCGGATGCTGCGGACCCGGGAAAACACCGCCACGACGCACCGCGGGCGTGTGCGGCGGCTGTCGATGGCCGACGGCCGGACCCGACGACAGGATGGCGCCGGAAGCTGTTGATCTGAACGAGCGGGCCCGGAATGCGGAGACCAAAGGCGGGGTCAGGCATTCACGCTCGCACGTGTCGGAGTCCGGCAAACGGCCACAACAGAGAAGATTGCCGGCACAGGAACCTCAGCGGACTGCTTCGAGCCGCCCGAGCCGATCCGGATTGCGCTCACTTGCGACGCCGGCGTTGAAACGGGTTGGAACCGAAACGAAGCCGCCCCCCGGAAAGCCTCCGGAGGGCGGCCCTGGCGCATCGATCAAGCCGCTTTCCGGCTGGTCTTGATCGCGATCTTTCTTTCGGCCTTTTTCGCCTCAGGGCTCTTCGGCAGGCTCAGCCTGAGCACGCCCTTGTCGTAGCTAGCCTCGACCTTGTCCTCCTGGACCTCGAAGGGCAGGGGGATGGCACGGTAGAAGGCCCCATAGGTCCTCTCGGCGATGTGGTAGTCCTTCTTCTTTTCCTCCTTCTCCGTTCTCTTCTCGCCCTTGATCGTCAGCACGCCGTCGGCGAGCGTGCAATCGATGTCTTTCTCGTCGACACCGGGCAGCTCGACAGTGACGTTGAGCCCGTCCTTGTCTTCTTCGACATTGACGCGGGGCGTCCAGCCGTCAATCCGTACCGGCGCCGGAACAGCGTTCGTCAAGTCACGCGCAAAGGTATCGAACATCCGATCCATCTCACGGCGCAGCGCGACGAAGGGGTCCTCGTCACGGCGATGAAAGGGAAGCAACGATCCGAATCTCATGGCTGTCCTCCTTGTTGAAGCGCCCCACCTTGTTGAAGCGCCCCACCTTCCTCCGGACCGTCGCCATCCGCTTTGATGCAAATCAGAATTCGAGGACGATGGAGGCACCGCCGGGGGATTCGACGGTCACCGATCGATCCCGAAGCGGGGCGACAAGGCCGCGGACGCTCCCACCTTCGTTCAACCTCCGTCGGGACGCCAAAGGGGCTTGCCGTCCGCCTTCACGGCCCGCGACTTTACCTCCGCCGCCTTGGTTATGCCGCGCAGGAGATTCCACTCGGCTCCGATCAGGCGGCCGGCCGCGCGCCACTTGTTGTAGACCGCGTCCCGGCGGGCATAGTGCTGCCGTTGCAGCTTCCGGTAAATGGCAAGAGCCTTGTCGGCCGATCGCTTCATCGAGAACGCCTCGGCCGTCACCCGTGCCGCCCGCCGGAGCCGTTCCATCCCCTCGCGCGAGGCGCCCGCGATTTCCCGCAACGCCGCGGCGAAGTCGTCCGTCGATTGGTGCTCGAGCAGCCGGCCGTTTTCCCCGTCGATCACGATCTCACGCACGCCGGGCGCATCCAAGGCGACGACCGGTACACCGGCGGCCATCGCCTCGGTGAGCACCATGCCCTGCGTCTCCGACATCGAGGCGAAAGCGAAGACGTCCATGGCCCGATAGGCGCTGATGAGAAGCGGGCCCTCAAGAACACCGAGGAAGTGGACGCGTTCCGCTAGTCCGCGTCGTGCAAGGGATCCCAGGATCGAACCGCGCGCGGGTCCGGCACCAACCACAAGGAAATGGGCACGTGGCTCGCTCTTCAAGAAGGCCGCCACGGCCTCCGCCAGGAAGGCGAGGTTCTTCTCCGGGGCGAGGCGCCCGACATGCCCGACGACGAAGGCCTCCTCCGGAATGTTTGCGGCGGCGCGGAAACCCGCGCCGCTGCCGCCGGCAAAGCGCTCCAGCTCCACGCCCGTGGGGACGACCTCGATGGGCACGGTCACTCCGCGTGAGCGCAGGATCTCGGCAACGCTTTGGCTCGGCGCAATAACGTAGCTGCAGAGGTTGGCGTAGCTCGTCGACAGATTGATCACGAATCGCTTGAGCGCCTTCGAGTCGCCAGGGACGTAGTGGGTGTACTGCTCGTACATCGTGTGGTGGGTGAAGACGAGCGGAATCCGATGGACATGTGCGAGGCGCAGCGCCATTCCGCCGATCAGGAACGGATGATGCGAATGCACGACGTCCGGCCTGAAGCGCTCGACCGTCGAGTTGAGGAAGCCGGGGGTCGGCAGCACGACCGAAAAGTCGCTGCCGTTGAAGCGCTGGATCGCCGGGATTCGGACCACATCCCGCTCGTCCTCCGCCATGTTCTCGAACTCCGGCGCGACCACGAGAACCCGATGGCCCCGCCGCCGGAACTCCGCCGAGAATGCCTCGACCGAGCGGGCCACGCCGCCGACATGCGGCGTAAAGGTGTTGGTCATCATCAGGATATTCACGAGGGGGTCTCCTTGAGCGCGACGGTGACCTGCGTGCATCCCGGTTCCGGTCGTACCAAGGGGCAGCCGGCCAGCCTCAGTTCGATCTGCGGCGCGGCGTCGTGCCATTCCCCGTGCCACGACACGGTCGCGCCGTCGGGTCCGGGCTCGACCCGGACCGTGACCGGTCCAAAGGCGGTCGGCGCCGGTCCGAAACGGAAGGGCTTGCGCCCCCTCAACCACGCCTCCGGCAGACCGGAGCACAAGATCAGCCGATCGCCCTCCTCTCGCAGAAAGCAGTTGCGCAGCATGATGACCCACTCCGCCGCCGCCCAGGCGTGCTGACCGTCGCCCATGCAGCCGCCGCGCGTATGCGGATGCACGGCCTCGGGCCATTGCCCGGTCGGCGACGCAAGGTCCGCCACGGCGCACATGATCGGAAAGTGGCGCGGATCGCCGGCGCGCAGGAGGACCTGGGCCACGTGGAGGGTGAGATAGGCATTGAGGCCGGAGTGGATCATGTCCTGGAAGAACGCGCCGTCAACGAAACAGTTCTCCATGAGATACGCGACGGTGTCGGCGAGGCGGCGATCGTCGGGCGGGAACAGCTGAAGCGGATATCCGGCGACAAGCGAGCCGATCGCGCCGGCGTCCAGGCGCCGATAGGGCGAAGCGGGCATCGCGGGCCGGCGCAGCCGCGCCGCGGCCCGGGCAAGGCTGGTCTCGATCGCGCCGCGGAAAGCCTCGGCCTCTTCGGCGAACTCGGCCGCCGCGACCGGCTCATCGAGACCGCGGGCGAGGTCGGCCGCCGCCCGCAGCCCGGCGACACCCCAGAAGTCGTCCCAGTAATAGTAGTCGTTGGGACCGAGATGCTCGGCGCTGAATCCCGCGGGCAGAAGGCCGGCATGCGGCGCCTCCCCGTGATCTGGCAGGCGCTTCCTGCGGATCCAGCGCGCCCCGCGCAGGATCGCCACGCGCCATGCCGGCTTTGGCTTGCACCCCGTCATGGCGCAGAACCTCTGCAGGATCCACAACGCCTCGCCGTTGGAGTCCCACTCGCCGGCCTGCGAGTGGAAGAAGCCGAGCCGCGTCTGTCGTGCGGGAAAGCGGTCGAGGATGGGCTCGACACGCCCTGCCAATCCGGCGCAGAGCAGCCCATGAAGAATGAAGGCGGCATCCCGGAACCAGAACCGCTTGTAGGTGTAGGGGCCGGCATAGACATCGCCTGGGGTGTGCAGGACCAAGGTGCGCAGCGCCGCGTCGTAGAGGAACTGGAACCGGGCGTCGGGCAGTTCCGCCCGGCAGCAGCCGCAGAGGGCATCCTTCCAGGACACCTGCCGCCCTGAGCCGCCGCCTTCCGGCCCGAGCGGTACGCGCACGGATAGCCGGCGGGTCACGCCCGGCTCGAGCTTGAACAGTGCAGCCGCCGTCGCCAGCCCGACCTCGCAGCTGCCCGCTAGCTCTTCCTCTCGCTCGCGCAGGTGGATGAAAACGTCGCCCGCGCGATAGCCGGAGACATGATGCCGCTCGACGGCGGTGTCGAAAGCGACCTGCCTCCCGCCATCGATCAGCCAGGACCGCCGGTCGGGCGAGAGCCCGATCTCATGAACGAAGCTGACGCCCTCCGGGTTGCAGGGCCGTAAGGAGACGACGGCCCAGCCGCCGTCCGGTGCCAAGGCATCCAGGTCCAGGACGCAGACCGGCGCAAGATCGCCGTCGCTGATCCGAGCCGTGGCCTTGAGGCGCAGCCCGTCCCCCGTACTCTCCGTCACCACCGCAATGCCGTCGTCGAGGTCAAGGCGCTGGCGCGAACGGTCGGCGCGCGACGGCAGCAGAACCCGCCCGTCCGATCCGAGGACCCAGCCGTCCAGCGACCAGCCGTCGAAGTGCGGCGTGAGAAGGCCGCGCGGGTCGACGATCGGCAGGGCATCGCGGTCGGGTAAGCCGATCGCGGTCCAGTTGCGGTGCGTCAGGTTGACATGCGTGATGGAGAAGGCGCGCGGAACGAAAGACACGTCGCCGGGGTCGAACTGACGTTCGACCCAATACGGCCAAACCCAGTCCAGATTGTGTTGAATGACCCGGCTGTTGATCAGGCCGCGCGCATGAAAGATCACCCCGGCGCGCAGCAGCTCGATGGGCTCCGCCACCTCCGAAGGTTGCGAGAGGCGCCGAATCTTCCCCAGAAGCGCGATCGGGTCGAGCATCCCATGGGCCAGAGCGACCCGGCGCAGGAGGAACCGCCAGGGCAACCACTTCATCCACACCATGATTCGCTGAAACCCCTTCCTTCCTTGCGGCACACTCGAGGAAGACCGGCGCCCGCCTCCCTCAACCGCACCAGCCTCAGATGCTTCGACCGTCCGCCAGAACCCTGGACTCGCCCGAACGGAACACCGTCCCCGCAACGACGGATCCGGCGGGACGGAAGCGGTTGCCGGAATCCCCTCCGGAAAAGCCGACGCATCAGTTAAGCGGAACGCACAACCAGCCGGCCAGCCGATGCTTTCCGGCGGCCGATTCGACCGGCCGTTCGGCAGGGGCGCGCAGAGGGCGGGTCACCCCGCCCCGGACCAAGCCATGCAGGATCGGCCTCGGAAATGAGGTAGATCAATCCCCGATGGCCCGAAGCGGGATCGACGAGGACTTCTACCCGGCCGATCTGCGCGTGGGCATACGGAAGCGGGCCGGTTTCGCACGCGCCATCGCGCGCGCCCCCGACCTGCCGTTCTTTAACGAGCCGTCCGCCGGGCTGAACCGGCTGCCCCTGGAGCTTCGCGACAGCCTTGGCAGTCGCCTCCGGTGCCCAGGAGCCGGAACTTCGTCGGCCGCCGATTGTTCGCCGATTTGGGGGTACCGATCCAAAGAGGCCTGCCAATGCCGAGAACGCGGACCATCGCAACGCTGTTCGGCGCCGTTCTTGCAGCGGCAGGGCCGAACGCCCCGGCTGTCGCGCAGGAGGCCGAGCTCGCGGTCGAATTCTCGACCGGAGACCTGATGCGTGCCTGCACGGCCGAGAGCGGTCCAGAGGGGCGATCGACGGCGTTCTGTGAGGGCTTTATCCTCGGGACCGGCCTGCTCTATCTTGAGCTTCGCCGTGCCGGCGTGATCGATGCCTGGGCCTGCGCCGAGCCGGTGCCGACGCTCCGGCAGATTCGTCAGGACTTCGTCGCCTGGGCGCAGGACAACCCGGAGCATCTGGACAATGCCGCCATCGACGGGTTCTGGCAGGCCATGGCCGAAACCTATCCTTGCGGCACGCCGTAATGGACGGAAGGAGGGCGCTGTGATGAGAATGAAAGCGATCGGGTGGATCTTGGCCCTGCTGTTCGTTGCCGGCTCGCTCGCGGGTTGTGAGGTTGACCGCACGACCGGCGAGCGAACACTCACGGGCAGCATCGTCGGGGCCGCGGGCGGCGCCACGGCCGGTCTCATCGGCGGCAACTTCCTGCAAGGCGCGCTCACCGGCGCGGCCGCCGGCGCCACCAGCGGCTTCGTCTACGATCAGTTGCAGAAGCGGTAGCGCGCGTCCGTAAACGCCGGTCGCGCGTGAACCTGCCCATGTCGGGCGGCGCGCCCTTCAGGCACTGCCCGAGCGGGCCGGTGTGTTCTGTGCGACCGCCTGCAGCAGGGCCAACAGGCCCGAGAGGAGCTGCTTCGGCGACGGTGGACAGCCCCGAATGTGCAGGTCCACGGGCACGACGGCATCGACGCCGCCGACGCAGGCATAGCCGCCTGCGAACAGGCCGCCATCAACGGCGCAGTCGCCGACCGCGACCACCCATTTCGGGTCCGGGGTTGCGCGGTAGGTGCGCTCCAGCGCTTCCCGCATGTTCTTCGTCACCGGCCCCGTGACGAGCAGGACGTCGGCGTGGCGCGGCGAGGCGACAAATCGCAAGCCGAAGCGCTCGAGGTCGTAGAAGGCGTTGTTGAGCGCGTGGATCTCAAGCTCGCAGCCGTTGCAGGACCCGGCATCGACCGCGCGGATCGACAGGCTGCGGCCGAGCCGGCGCCGCGCGACGCGGTCGAGCGAGGCAGCGAGCTCGGAAACGCTCGCATCCTCAGGAACAGGCGCGGGCTCGGTCAGGGAACGGCGGAAGAGACTTTCGAGGAGGATCCTGCGCATGGCGGAAGCCGCTAAAGGTCGTGGCCGGAGTAGGAGCAGTTGAACGACTTGTTACAGAGCGGAAAGTCGGCAACGATGTTGCCCTCGATCGCGGCCTCGAGCAGCGGCCACTGGAACCAGGACGGGTCGCGCAGATGGCAGCGCTCGATCCGCCGGGCGCCGTCGAGCCGAAGCCAGACCAGGATATCGCCGCGGAAACCTTCCACGAGCGCGAGACCTTCGACGGGCGTGTCCCGGCCGCCGGCCGCCGACAGGTCGCTCCGCAGCGGGCCGTCGGGCAACCGTTCCAGAATCTGTTCGATCAGGGACAAGCTTTGCTCGACCTCTTCAATCCGCACGCGGACGCGGGCGTCGACGTCGCCCTCCTGGCGAACGGCCACCTCGAAGCGAAGGTCGTCGTAAGGCGGATATCCCGGCGTCCGGCGCGCGTCGAAGGCGCGGCCGGAAGCCCGGCCGACGTAGCCGCCGGCACCGTACTGCCGCGCGAGGGCCGGCTGAAGGACGCCGGTTCCGACGGTGCGATCCTGGAGCGAGGTGGTGTCGTCATAGAGCTCGACGAGCGCGGGAAACCGGCGACGGATTTCGTCGACCAGAGCGCGGACAGAAGCCAAGCCCTCGCGGCCGGGATCGACCGCGACGCCCCCGGGCAGCACGCGGTCTCGCATCAGCCGGTGACCGAAGGCGACGTCGGCGGCGCGCAGCACCCGTTCGCGCAGGACCCCGCAATGCGCGTGCATGATGGCGAAGGAGGCGTCGTTGCAGATCGCGCCAATGTCGCCGAGATGGTTGGCGAGCCGCTCCAGCTCGGCCATGAGCGCACGCAGCCAGACCGCGCGCGGCGGCGCCTCGATATCGAGCGCCGCTTCGACGGCGCGCGCGAAGGCGATGGCGTAGGCCACGGTGCTGTCGCCGGAGGTGCGGCCGGCCAGCTTGGCGGCACGATCGAGGTCCGCCCCCGCCATCAGCCCCTCGATGCCCTTGTGCACATAGCCCAGCCGCTCCTCCAGGCGAACGACCGTTTCGCCGCTTGCCGTGAAGCGGAAATGGCCCGGCTCGATGATGCCTGCATGCACGGGGCCGACGGGGATCTGATGGAGGCTTTCGCCCTCGGCCGGAAGGAAGGCATACGGCACCTCGCCGACCGCCGGCATGCGGAGGCCGAGTGGATGCCGCAGGCCCCAGCGGCCGTGATCGAGCCAGGGCCGCGCGTCCGGCAGGCCTTTGGGCTCGAGGCCGAACAGGTCGCGAACCGCGCGTTCGAGGCGGATCGCCGGCGGGTGCGCCCGACCGACGGAGGGAAAGCGTCCGTCCGGACAGTCGAGACTGGCGACGACGATCCTGGACGGTTGCTCGTCCAGGAGAGCCATATGGACGGCCTGCGCCTCACCCCAAAGCCCGAGCAGGGATCGCCGCCCCTCGGGAAGCTCGTCGGCGATGCGGCGCCACGCCTCCGCGTCCACGGTGACGTGCCGCCAGGGCCGGTGCGTTTCGGATTCGCGGCCTTCGAGAACTGGATCGATCGATGCCGGCATGGTCCGCCTCTTTCTCTTATCCCAGGAGGCGCGCGATGTGCTGGAACCAGGCAACCAGCGACGGCGGCAGGTAGACCCCACCCACCAGGACCAACGCCAAATGCCCAAACATCGGAAAATAGGAGAGCCGGACCCGCGCCGCGCCGCCTGTCGCCTCGCCGAACGCCAGACCGTGCAGGCGCAGCAGCAGCGCGCCGACGCCCACGAGCAGACCGAAAACCAGCGGCAACGCAAGGAGCGGTTCGCGGGCGAAGGTCGAACTCACCACGAGAAACTCGCTCATGAAGATGCCGAGCGGCGGCATGCCGGCAATGGCGACCACCCCGAGCACGAGACTCCAGCCGAGCACCGGATGGGTCTCCGTCAGGCCCCGGATCTCGGCGATTCTTTGCGTACCCTTGACCTGCGCGATGTGGCCGACCGCAAAGAAGATCGCCGACTTCGTAAGGCTGTGCATGGTCATGTGCAGCAAGCCCGCGAAGTTCGCGAGCGGACCGCCCATGCCGAACGCGAAGGTGATGATGCCCATATGCTCGATCGAGGAGTAGGCAAACATCCGCTTGATGTCGCGCCGGCGGTACAACATGAAGCCCGAGAACAGGAGGGAACCGAGCCCCATCGTCACCATGATCGGACCCGGCGCAATCGCCGCCGGATTGCCGGCGAGCAGCATCTTGAACCGCAGGACGGCGTAAAGCGCGACGTTCAACAGCAGACCCGAGAGCACGGCGGAGATCGGTGTCGGGCCTTCGGCATGGGCATCGGGAAGCCAGGCATGCAACGGCACGAGCCCGACCTTCGTTCCGTAGCCGACCAGGAGAAAGACGAAGGCGACGTTGAGGAGCGCCGGATCGAAATCGCCGACGCGTTCGATCAGGGCAGTCCAGACCATGCCATCGTGGCCGTCGCCCATGACCGGTTGGGCCGTCATATAGACGAGAATGGTGCCGAACAGCGCCAGAGCGATGCCAACGCTTCCGAGGATAAAATACTTCCACGCCGCCTCGAGCGCCTCGTGGGTGCGATAGATGCCGACCATGACGACCGTGGCGAGGGTTGCCAGCTCGACCGCCACCCACATGAGCCCGACATTGTTGGCGACCAGCGCCAGGTTCATGCCGAACATCATGACCTGATACATGGCGTGATAAAACCGCAGATAGGCAGGCGTCAGCCTCCCCGTCTCCAGTTCGTGCCCGATGTAGCTGGCGCTGAACACGCTGGTCGTGAACCCGACGAAGCTGTTGAGCAGGATGAAGGCGATGTTGAGGTCGTCGACCAGGAAATACGCCCCCGGTTGCGGCCGCACGACCAGCAGCGACAGAGCCGCCAACAGCGTCAAGGCGCAGGACAGGACGTTGAGACGCGCGGAGAGCCGGTAGCCGGGCAGCAGGGCGAGGAGCGCCGCCGCGGCGGCCGGAACCGCCAGGACGAGGATCACCGCGTCGAGCGAGAACGCGCTCATTGCCGCTCTCCCCGGAAGCTATCGAGCGCATGGACATCCACGGTGTCGAAGCGCTCGCGGATTCGGAACAGGAAGATGCCGATCACGATGAAGGCGATGAGGATCGCGAAAGCGACGCTGATCTCGACCACGAACGGCATGCCCTTGGCGCCGGTCGCGGCGAGAATCAGGCCGTTCTCCAGCGTCATGAAACCGACGACCTGACTCACCGCGTTGCGCCGCGTGACCATGATCAGAAGCCCGAGCAGCAGGATGGAAAGCGCAAAGGCCAGATCCTGCCGGGTAAGCGGATCGGCCTGGGCAGTGACCTGCAGCATGATCACCATGGAGAGCGCGACCAGCCCCATGCCGGCCAGCATGGTCGGCCCGATGCCTACCACCGTCTCGATCTGACGGTGGATGCCGAGGCGCAGGATGATCCGATGGAGCGCGACGGGGATGATGATCGCCTTGAAGACAAGCGCGATGATCGCCGTGACGTAAAGCTGCGGCGCGTGCTGTATGTAGGCCTGCCAAGCGACCGACAGCGCGAGCACGGTCGCGTGGAGGGCGAAGACATTGAGAAGCCCGGAGAGGCGATCCTGGTACAGCATCATGAAGCTCACCAGCATCAGGCCGCCGGCAAGAAGGTGAGCGACATCGAAGGCAAAGCCGTCCATCTAAAGGCTCCGCAAGACGAAGAGCAGCAGCGTGGCGAGCAGGCCGAGCATCAACGCCGCGCCGAGGAAGTCCGGAACGCGGAACACGCGCATCTTGGCGAGGACGGTCTCGAACACCGCCAGGGCAAAGCCTCCCACCAGCAGCTTGCCGACAAAGGTGACCACGCCGATCGCATAGGCCGCGGTCCCCGCGCCCGCCTGCGCCATTCCCCAGGGCGCGAACACGCAGGCGATAAGGGAGATGTAAAGCAGCAGCTTGAGCGAGGCGGCGAGCTCGACGAGCGCGAGGTGCCGGCCGGAATATTCGAGCACCATGGCCTCGTGCACCATGGTGAGCTCGAGATGCGTGGCCGGGTTGTCGATCGGAATGCGAGCGTTCTCGGCGATCGCGACCATGATGAGGGCGACGAGCGCGAGGGCGATCGAAACGCGCAGGCCGACCTCCGACGAGAGCATGACGCCGACGATGGTGGAGAGTTGCGTCGATCCGGCGACGAGGGCAAGCGTGAACACGATCATGATCATCGCCGGTTCGGCGAGCGAGCCGATCATTGCCTCGCGACTTGCGCCGATGCCGCCGAAGCTGGTGCCGACGTCCATTCCGGCGAGCGCCAGGAAGAAGCGCGCGCTGCCGAGCAGGGCGATGATCGCGATAAGATCGGCCGTCCAGCTGAACAGCAGGCCCGTGGCGAAGGTCGGCACGAGGGCCGCTGCCACCCAGGTGGCGGCGAAGATCAGGTAGGGAGCGACCCGGAACAGCCAGGACGCGCTCTCGGCCACCACTGCCTCTTTGCGTAGCAGCCGCAAGAGGTCCCGGTAGGGTTGGAGTACGGAGGGACCGCGGCGTCGCAGCAGGTGCGCCTTCACCTTGCGAACGAAGCCGGTCAGCAGCGGCGCCAGCAACAGGACCACGAGCATCTGCGCGCCCTGGATGAGAAGATCGAGGATCACTGCCATAGCGTGAGCAGGAGCAGCACTACGAGGGCGAGGAAGACGAGGCTCAGATACCGTCGGATCGTCAGGAACTGCAGCCTGTTGAACCGGTCCGCGGCAAAGGCGATTCCCTCGGACAGCGGCGCGTAGAGCGTGTCCCAGACAAGGTCACGCAGGTTCAGGCTCAGCCGCGCAGGCCGCGAATCTCCCGGCGGCGGCATCTGGACGGACTCGCGGGCGCGGAAGACCACGGTCCCAAAAACGCGGCGGATCGGCTGGGCGAAGCTTCCGGCGGTGTACTGCGTCGCCGGGCTGGGGTCCGGAAAGCCGCAGTCCCAAGCCGGGGCGCGCCGCACCTCCCGCGAGGCGAAGCGGTGAATCGCGTAGGCCGCCAACGAGGCAGACGCCGCGACGAAGAGGAGCACGAGGAGGCCATTGTAGGAGCTGCGGCCCTCCGCGAGGGGCACAATCGAGAGCCAGGGCATCGCCGTCTGCGCGGGCATGCGACTCCCGGCTAGGCCTTGAACGACCGGCGCCAAGCCGTCGATCACGAGGCCGGGCAGCGCCCCAAGCACGAGGCACAAGGCCGCGAAGGCGAGCATCGCAGCGAGCGACCAGCGGTCGACATCGCGCGCTTGCGCGGCCGACGACGTGCGGGGCCGGCCGAGAAAGGTGATCCCGAACGCCCGGATGAAGCAGGCGACCACCAACGCCGCCGAAAGCGCGAGCAAGGCCCCGACGGCCGGGACCAGGAGCTTCAATCCCCATTGCGGCAGTTGCGGGCTCAAGAGGACCGTCTGAAACGTCAGCCATTCGGAGGCGAAGCCGTTGAGCGGCGGAAGCGCGGAGATCGCGAGGCACCCCGCGAGGAACGCGACGGCCGTCATCGGCATGCGGTGGATGAGCCCGCCGAGGCGCTCCATGTCGCGCTCGTCGGTCGCCGTCAGCACCGCGCCGGCACCGAAGAACAAGAGGCTTTTGAAGAGAGTATGATTGACGGCGTGAAACAAGGCGGCCGTCAGCGCGACGGCGGTCGCGTCGAGGATCCCATTGGCCTCGAACGCCAACGCCAGACCAAGGCCGACGAAGATGAAGCCGATGTTCTCGATCGTGCTGTAGGCCAGCATGCGCTTGAGGTCGTTCTGCATGAGCGCGTACAGAACGCCGAGCACCGCAGTGCCGCCGCCGAAGCCGAGCACCACGAGCCCCCACCACCAGCTCGGCGGTCCGAGAAGGTCGAAAACGACGCGGACGAAGCCGTAGACGGCAACCTTGGTCATGACGCCGCTCATCAGCGCGGAGACGTGGCTGGGCGCGGCCGGATGCGCGAGCGGAAGCCAGACATGCAGCGGTACGAGACCGGCCTTCGACCCGGCGCCGAGCAGAACGAGCGTCAGGACGAGCGCCGCCAACCAGGGCGCCAGAGGTTCGGCGCGGATCTCTGCGAAGGCATAGCTTCCATTGGGTCCGGCAAGAAGGCCGAAAGCCAGCAACAGGGCGAGCGTGCCGAAGCTCGCCATCAGGATATACACGTACCCGGCGCGGGCATTGTCCGAGACGCGGTGATGGGCGACGACCAGCGCCCAGGACGCGAGGGACATGAACTCCCAGCTCACGAGGAAGGTGAAGGCGTCGTCCGCCAGGACGACGAGGTTCATGCCCGCGAGAAAGGCCGGGAAGAACGGCAGCACGCGGTGCGGCACCGACTCGTGGCGGCCGTAGCCGAGCCCGTAGACACTGGCTGCGGCGGCGCCGAGATTGACGATCGTAAGAAAGAGGGCCGACAGGGCGTCCACTCGAAAATGCGCCCCGATCCACGGCAGACCGAGCGGGAGAGCCGCGGCGTCCGCGGCCCCACCCGCCGAAAGGAGATGCACAACTGCGGTTGTCAGCGCGACGAGCGACACGCCCAGGCTCACCGCATAGACGATCGCCGTCGCCGTGGGTCGTCGCGCCGCGACGACAGCCACAGCGGCAAGGCCCAGCAGAGCCGCAACGCAGCACAAGAGGATGTCGGCCGACATCGAGACCTACGATTCCTGTATTTCGGACAGACGCCGACGCGACCCGCGATCGGACCCCGCCCTTATGCCCGCTTTTCTCTTACGCCTTCAGCCGAACCCCGCGTCCGCCACCCTGGCTGACGGCGCCCTCACCAATGAGTTCGATGCCGGCCGCATCCAGGGCCTCGACCAGCTTCATCAGCGAGTCGACATTGCCCCGGATTACGCCTTCGCTGGCCTCCATCCGTTGAATGGTTGGCAGCGACAGGCCAGACAACTCCGCCAACCTGCGCTGATCAATGCCCACCAATGCCCGCGCGGCCCGCATCTGCGCAGCCGTGATCATGCTTCAGACGTTCTTTCTCAAACTTGATACGTGATATCGGACATTTACTTCAGTTATATACCGATGTCAAACATGGATTTTGATTTATCAGACATCATATGCAGGGGACCGAATCCGAACTCGCCGCGACGGCGCCTCTCGCAAAGACGCTCAATCTCGTCCAACACGACGATTCGGACATCGCGATAGGCGAGCGGAACGTGGCGCACGACCGGCGCCACTGGCTATAACACCGCAGCGGGAAGGGCGCGTCACGACCGGGCGGCCCAATCCGGCCGGGTTGCTACGGGAACAAGGTAGGCGGCAATGGATCGCGGCACGGAGAAACGGGCAAGAGGCGGGGGCACGGTGCGCTTGCCTTCTTATTCTTTCGGCACCGACGGTCGATGCGCGCCGCATCGACCGTCGATGGTCCTCCGCCCTGCCGTTTGACCGATGCCATCCTCACCAGAGGCCGGAAGCGGGTTGGTTGCGTCAAGTCGACCGCCGACCGCCGTGCCGGCCGCGGTCGCCTTCATATGGATGGCGAGCGCGCTGGCGATCCTGTTTGACGCCGGCCCGCTGCGGACGGTCGCCGGCGCCGTCGCGGCCGCGCTCGCGCTTGCCAGCATCGTTCGCTCGGGCGGGATGATTCGTGCGTTCGCCCTCGCCCTCGGCGCCGCTTCGGCGGCGCTGGTTGCGCTCGATGCGGACCCGCACGCGGCGCTGGTGGGGCTCGAACAGGCGGGTCTGTTCTGCGCCTTCCTGGCCGGTCTCTACGCCTTGCGCAGCGGGGTGGAGAGCAACCCCAGCCTGGGCGCGGTGCGCGGGCGGTTGCGCGACTTGCCGCGCGAGACCCGACGCGGCGTCCTGCTGTGGCTCGGATGGTTGTTCTCGGTGCCGCTGGTGATCGGCGCGCTGAGCGTCGTGGCCCCGCTGATCGCGGAAGACGCCGACACCGACACGCGCACGGAGGCGGCGACCTGGAGCATTCGGGGCATGGCTCTGACCCTGCTGTTCTCGCCCTTCACCGTGGCCATGGGCCTAGTGACCAGCCTCGGCCCGGCGGTGCCGTTCCCGGCGATCCTGTCGTCCGGACTGGCACTCAGCTTGGCCGCTCTGCTGGCGCCGCTGGCCACCGGCGCCTGCCGTTCGCCGCTGGCGGCGGAGCGCGCCGTCTGGATCGATGTCGGTCGGGTTCTGGCTCCGGTGCTGGTTTTGATCATCCTCGTCGTGGCGGCGAGCGGCTGGTTCGGCTGGTCGACGCTGGAGGCCAGCGTCGTGCTTGTGGCGCCGTTCGCGGCGGGGATGGTGACCGCAACCGGCAATCGCGCGCGCCGGCAGGCCGCGATCCGATCGACGCGCATCGGCTGGGGACGCTTCGACAGCGAGGTGGCGGTGCTGACCTCGGCGCTGGTGTTTGCGGCGCTCGCCGCCGACTCCGCGACCGTGCTGGCGGCGATGGACGCCGCCGCCGAATGGATCGGGCCCGGCGGGCTGGTGGTGGCCTCGCTGGGAGCGATCTGCCTGCTGTCGATGATCGGCGTGCACATGGCGGTGCCGGCCGTGGTCGTCCTTTCGGTGTTCGGTCCGCTGATGCCGGATTCGCTCAGCGCGCTTCTGCTGTGCCTGGCAGTGCTGATCGGCTGGGCGTTCGGCGCGATGACGGGGCTCGGTTCGATTTCCTTCCTGGTCGCCACCACGATCTTTCGCGTGCCGCCCCGGCGCGCGGCCTTTGGCCCCAACCTGACGTTCATGACCGGCCTTTGCGCGCTCTACGCCCTCGGAGTCTTCATCTTGATCTGAGAGGATGGGGCGATCGTCGGCGTCGGCGCAAACCGGTCCGGCGAGAACCGGAAGATCGCACCCTCCCGCATTGCGCGGCTCGGCTTCCGGTCGGCCTCCCCGGCAGCGAACGGAAAGCGGCCGGGGCGATAACCGCCCCGGCCGATCGCGATCAGGCCGTCACCCGCGACCCACGGTGCGCCAGCCACAGCCTGCAGGCGGCCAGCACCGCAACGAGCGCGCCGAGGATGAGATGGCTCCAGAGCACGGCCGCGACGCCGTCAGCCCCGAACAGCCAGGGCGAGATGGCGACCCAGATGCCGAGGGCAACGTTTGCCCATTCTGCCCATTCAACGAACGAGCGGATCGCGGCACCGGCGAGGAGCGCGATCACCACGGCGCACACCCAGGCGTTCCAGGCAGCGGCCGTGGAGCTCGCGAAGCCGAGCGCCCACGGCGTGACAAACAGGATCACGGCAAGAACCAGATTGGACCAATCGAGAAGTTCCTCTTTCCGTTCCGTGATATTCACCATGGTTGACCTCCGTTCTCTTTCGGGATGCCTACCACGCCAACCACCGGTCCCTCTGTGCGGACCGGCTCAAGGCCCCGCCGCCACCGCCTCCGCGAGCGGCATGGCCGGAAACAGGATCTCAAGGAGCAGACTGAGCGCCATGCACGCCGCCGCTTCGTCCCAGAGCGTCAGGTGCGGGGGATCGAACCGCTCTTCGCGGACGGTCGCAGCCACGGCGGTTCCCAGGGCCGCGACCAAGAGGAAGAAGCTCAGAACCGACGGCACCAGCTCCCGCGGGTAGAAGGAGGCAAGACAAAGGCAGAGGGCCACCGCAATCCCCCACCGGAGCACGGACGCAAGGCTCGGATCGGCGGAATCACCGTCCCTCGATCCTTGCCAGTCGCGCGGATCGTAGGTGTTCATTGCTGCCCCTCCCCGGCGTCCCGGGTCAACGAAGCGTCCCGCAAAGCGATCATCCTACGGTGTCTCGGTCGTTTGCTCTCCTCGCCCGCACGGCCATTGGCTCCTCACGTCGAAGTGGCGGACGGCCGGCGCCCGCAGGCCACACCCGCCCGCTCAAGCAACGTCCTCAGCCGCTTCGCAATCGCGGTGCAACGGGGCAAGGTTCGGCCGGCGATCGACGGCGGTCGGCCGAGCAAAGGCGCGCGAACGCCGCGGCCACCGGCCGGAGCGTTCCTAGGCCGCCTTCTGCTCGATCTGCTTCTGCTGGCCGTCCGCCCGGACACTCTCGATCGCGATCCGGCGCGGCTTCATCTCCTCCGGCATCTCGCGTACGAGATCGACGGAGAGCAAGCCGTTCTCCAGATGCGCGCCCGTCACCTTGACGAAGTCGGCCAAGCCGAACCGGCGCAGAAAAGCCCGGCCCGCGATGCCCTGGTGCAGATAGGTCTTGCCGTCGCCATCCGGCTTCTTTCCGGCGACGACGAGGGTGTTCTGCTCCTGCGTGACGGAGAGGTCATCCAGGCCGAAGCCGGCCACGGCGAAGGTGATGCGATAGGTATCCTCGCCCGTCTTCTCGATGTTGTAGGGGGGATAGTTGTCGCTTGGCTCCGACTCCAGGGCGTCCTGCAGCAGGTCCATCATCCGGTCGAAGCCGATGGCCAACCGGTAGAGCGGAGCAAAGTCCAGATCGAACGTCCTCATAGCCACATCCTCCTTCGAGCAACATGGATACAAGGAGCTCCGGGCGTTTGGCGCCCGGCCTCGCGCGCCGGAGCCCTCATGGGCCTCCGGCGCAACTGGATTTGGGTGGCGTTTTTCCGGTGTCAAGACCCTGATCCGCCATCACTCTTTGGTAACACCGGCCGCTTGGCTCACGGGCACGCCCGGCCGCCAAGCGGTAATGCCCGGACGTCCGGACCGATTCATCTGCCGCTTTTCTATGCTGCCGCTAGATGCAACGCATGGAATTGGCGCGTGATTAATCAATGCGCTCCATAATTGGCTTGGAAAGCCATGCATGCTTTCCATTCGTCGGCAAGTCGGCCGAAGGACCGCATCCGGTCTGAGAGGCGGAACCGCCGGTTATCACTCGCGATGCTTCTGATCCTGCACCTGATGATCGCGCGGCCTCAGCTTTAGGCCCTTCGCCATCGACCCTGCGCCGAGCCATTGGCGCGGCTTGGGGGTTCAAGGCAGGACGCGAGAGGCGATCTGCAGCGGAAGAGATCGCCGGAAAGCCGCGCGATAAGCCGGTTGCCGGAACGGCGTTCTACGGCTTTAGGAATGCCGAGACACCGGATCGGAGCCTGGCCGCGGCATGTCGTCCGTCGGCCTGCTTTCGACGGACCGCCGGAGTCTTCAGTCGGCATCAAGGAAGCGCAGGCGCGCCGAAGCTATTCTCGGTGCTGCCGGTGGAATTTCACTTGATCGATATCAATGTTCGAGTCGGTGGGACGCCGCATGGTTTCATTGCGCCCCCGATCAAGCCTTGGCCACCGGAATGCGATGAGCGGACCGTCGAAGATGCCTGCCACCAGCCTGGCGAAGTGGATACTTGTCGGGCTCGCGCTGTTCATCGCTTTCGCGTTCTTGCAGGAGCCCGACGGTGGCCCGGTACCGATTGACGTGCCCTATTCCCGGTTCAAGACGCTGCTGGAGCAGGGAGAGGTCGAAACGGTAATTTTCCGGGGCGATCGGATCTCGGGGACCTTCCTCCGCGCCGTCGAAGTGGCGTCCGGTCGCGCTTCGACACGGTTCACAACGCGCATGCCGCCGGTCGATGATCCCGACCTTTTCCGTCTGCTCGACGAACACGGCGTCGAAGTTGCGGCGGAGGAGCCCGGAGGCTGGCCGACATGGGTGCTTGTACTATTGCCGTGGGTGCTGATCATCGGCTTCTGGTACATCCTCCTGCGGCGCATACCGGGCGGCCTGCCCGGCGGATTCGGGCGCGGCGGCCTCGATGACTTCCTCGGCGGGCGAGCGCGAAAGGTGGAGCCGAGCTCCGTGCCGAAGGTGCGCTTCGCCGACGTCGCCGGTCAGGACAACGCCAAGGCCGAAGTGGCCGAGCTTCTCGAGTTCCTGCGCCACCCCGACCGCTACAGACGCCTGGGCGCGGAGGTACCCCACGGCATCCTGCTGCAGGGCCCGCCGGGAACGGGGAAAACCATGCTCGCCCGAGCTCTCGCGGGCGAGGCCCAGGTGCCTTTCTTCCACATCTCGGCGTCGGAGTTCATCGAGGTCTTCGTCGGCGTCGGCGCCTCGCGCGTGCGCAAGCTCTTCGAGGACGCCAAGAAGAGCGCCCCGAGCATCATCTTCATCGACGAGCTCGACAGCATCGGCCGCGTCCGGGGCGCCGGGCTCGGCGGCGGCCATGACGAGCGCGAGCAAACCCTTAACCAGATCCTGGCCGAGATGGACGGTTTCGAGGGGCG
This sequence comes from uncultured Rhodospirillaceae bacterium, assembly GCA_964551315.1. Classification (GTDB taxonomy): domain Bacteria; phylum Pseudomonadota; class Alphaproteobacteria; order Dongiales; family Dongiaceae; genus Virgifigura. The sequence goes on from CAZKCM010000008.1 coordinate 64,280, forward strand.
CGAAGCTGTCGTCGTTCTCGCCGCGACCAACCGCCCGGACGTACTCGACCCCGCCCTGCTCCGACCCGGCCGCTTCGACCGGCACATCACGCTGGAACTGCCCGACCTGAAAGCCCGGCTCGCGATCCTCCAGGTACACTGCCGCAACGTGCCTCTCGCCGACGACGTGGCGTTGGACCGCATCGCGGCAGGCACGCCCGGGTTCTCCGGTGCCGACCTCAAGAACCTGGTCAACGAGGCGGCGATGGCCGCCGCGCGCGAGAACCTCGAGCGCGTGACCGCCCGCCATTTCGACGAGATGCGGGATCGGATCATGATGGGCTCGCTGAGGACGATGGCGATCCACGAGGACGAGCGGCATCGTCTCGCCGTACACGAAGCCGGCCACGCGGCGGTCGCCTATTACCTGCCGAATGCCGATCCGGTCCACAAGGTGACGATCATCCCGCGCGGGCGGTCCCTCGGCGGCACGCACCAGCTCCCCGAGATCGAGCGCCACACCCTACCGGAGGATTACCTGCGCGACCGGCTGGCCGTAATGCTGGCGGGGCGCGCTTCGGAGCGAGTCTTCCTCGACACCGTCAGTTCCGGTGCGGACGAGGATATCCGTATGGCGACGCAACTCGCCCGCTGGATGGTCGGGCGCTGGGGCATGTCCGAGGAAGTGGGGCCGGTCGACCTGCGCGAGAGCGACGAGCATCCGTTCCTCGGCCGCGAGATCGGCCAGCCGCGCCGCTTCTCCGAGGATACCGCGGCCGCCGTCGACAGGGCCGTCCGGCAGTGCCTGACCGAGGCGGAAGCACGGGCCCGCGAGGTGATCGAAAGTCACCGTCCGCAAGTGGAACGGCTGATCGCGGAGCTGGAGGAGCACGAGACGCTGGACCGAACGGCGGTCGCGACCTACCTCGGACCTAAGGAAGTTCCGGGCCACCGCAGACCCAGGCCGTCCGTGAATCTCGCGGCTCGCGCCGATGATGTCTGACCGTAAAGCAATCGGACGGACCGGACCAGAGATCAGCGTCCGGGACCTGCGCCCGCGGCCTCGGAGAGAACGCCACGCCGGCCACTAGGCCGTCGCGTGAGAGGCACCGAAAAGGAAACAAGGAGACAACGATGGCCTTCAAGGATCTTCTCGTCCACCTGGACACCGCCGCATCCTGCGCCGGGCGCGTGCGGTTGGCGATCGAGCTGGCAAAAGCGCATGAGGCGCATCTTACCGGCCTGTACGTCATCGGCGAGCCGCTGATCCCGCAGATGGTGCTTGGCTTCGTGCCCGAAGGTGTAGTCGCCGAGCAGCAGAAACGCTCGAAAGAGCGAGCAGAGGCCTCGGTCGGACGCTTCCGGGACGCCGCGGAGCGAGAGGGAATCCGCTTCGAGTGCCGGATCGCGCACACGGACGATCCCGATATCGTCGCCACCGTGGCTCAGCACGCCCGCTATGTGGACCTGACCGTCCTCGGCCGGCCCGATCCCGACAATCGGGAGGTTCCGCTACGCCTGGCCGAGCAGGTCGCCCTGACCTCGGGACGGCCGATCATGGCCGTGCCCCACATGGAATCGGATGCGCCGGCAGGCCCTGCCGAACGGATCCTGGTCGCCTGGGACGGCAGCCGCGAGGCGACACGGGCGGTGCATGACGCCCTGCCGCTCCTCACCGGCGCGGCCAGCGTCATCGTCCTTTGTGTCAATCCCCAGCGCACGGCTGCTCGATACGAGGCGGAGCCGGGTGCCGATATCGCCCTGCATCTCGCCCGTCACGATGTGCGTACGGAGGTGCAACAGGCCTCCGCCGATGATGGCGCCGAGGGGGAGGCCATCCTGTCCGCCGCGCTGGATAGCGGTGCAAACCTGATCGTCGCCGGTGCCTACGCGCACAGCCGGATCCGTGAGCTGGTGCTTGGCGGCGTCACGCGTACCCTGTTGCGATCGACGACCGTGCCTGTCCTGATGGCTCATTGAGGGCAGCGCGTTCCGGCTTGCCGAGCGGCGATCCCGCAACACGGCGGCCGCCAACCCGAATGCGCTGTCGGGATCAGCCCCTTCGGGCCGAGATACGATGCGGGTCCTGGTACGATGCCGGAACTCCCGGACGTTGAACGATACCGGCGTTACATCGACCAGAACGCCAAGGGTCGACCGATCCGGCACCTCTCGATCGAGGCGGCGCGCATCGTGGCGCCGCTTCGTCCCGCCGCGCTGGACCGGCGGCTCCGCGGACGGACCTTCACCGAGATCCGCCGCCACGGCAAGCATCTCTTCCTTCGGGTCGACGGCGACGACTGGCTGACGATGCATTTCGGCCTCACGGGCCGACCCGTATGGTACCGCGATCCGGACGATGCCCCACCGCACCAGCGGATCCGCTTCGATTTTGCCGACGGCAGCCATCTTGCTTACGCCGACCGGCGGATGCTCGGGCATATCGGCATCACAAACGATCCGGAGGCGTTCATCGCACAGCACCGGTTGGGGCCGGATGCGCTCTCCCCGGAGTTCGACCTCGACTACCTGCGGCGTGCCGTCGGAGAACGCCGGGGGGAGATCAAGTCGTTTCTGATGAACCAGGAGATCGTTGCCGGGATCGGCAACATCTTCTCGGACGAGATCCTGTTTCGCGCGCATCTTCATCCGCGGACTGGCGTGCAACGGCTCGGCGAGTCGGAGATCAGCCGCCTGCACGCAACCACGAAGGCGGTCCTGCAGGCTGCCATCGACCGCGAGGCCGGGGCCGAGGAGTTTCTCGACCGACATCCTCCCGGGTCGCTCATCCCGTGCCGGCATCGCGGCGGCGCCTGTCCGGCCTGCGGTCACCCGCTGGAAACGCTGAGATCGGGCGGACGAACCGCCTATTTCTGTCCACGCTGCCAGTCCGAACGGCGGGAGACGAGTTAGAGTCTTGACCAGCATGGGCCTCGCCGAGGACAGAAGACCGGGATGACGGGGGACGCCGCCTGTACCGGTTTCCTGCAATGGGCCCTGCCGCGCCTGGGATTGCGCTGGGCCGGTTACCGCAAGGTCCGGGGAACCGTCTGCAAGCGGCTGCGACGACGGCTGCGCACTCTCGGGTTCCCGGATCTCGATGCGTACCGCGCCTATCTGCAAGCAACGCCGGCCGAGTGGTCATGCCTCGACGCCCTCTGCCGCATCCCGATCTCCCGCTTCTACCGCGATCGGGCGGTATTCGACTCCTTGGCGGACGATGCGATCCCGGCTCTGGCCCGGGCGGCCCAGAACGGCGGACGGGTCCTGCGATGCTGGAGCGCCGGCTGCGCGTCAGGCGAAGAGCCGTACACGATCGTCTTGCTCTGGCGGCATCGAATCGGCAAGGAATTTCCGGGCGTCGAACTCCAGGTCGTCGCAACGGACGTCGAGCCGGCAATGCTGGCACGGGCCCGCCTGGGCTGCTACGCGTTCGGCAGCCTCAAGGACTTACCGAAAGACCTGACGCCAAGCTTCCGCCGCGTGGATGACCACTGGTGCCTTTCCGCGGAAATCCGGAATGCCGTCGACTGGCAGCTTCAGGACATCCGCGAGGCGCAGCCGCCCGAGATCTTCGACTTTGTCCTCTGCCGCAACCTCGTCTTCACCTATTTCGAGCCGGCGCTTCAATCGCGGCTGCTGCAGGTGATTGCGAGCCATATCAGAACCGGCGGCGCTCTGGTCATCGGCGCCCACGAACGGCTACCCGAAAGCGATGCGTTCGAGCCGTGGAACGGTCGCCGGAGCATATTCCGTCGCCGTCCGGAAACGAGGCGTTCGACGTGATCGCGCGTTGCACGGTCGGATGCGTCGGGACCGAGGCCCGGGGCACATCATGCTCCTGAGCCGGGCCTAGGGAGCCCCAACAGGGATCAGGCATAACGGAGTCTCGTCTGGCTTAAGGCGCAGGAGACGCGCCACCCCGCCATCACTGAAGGCGCCGACCACGGTTGCTGCGAGATCGAGCGCGACCGCTTGTAGAATCAGGCTTTCGGCGGCGTGCCCGGCTTCCATGTAGACGTAGCCCCGCCCGCGAGATCCGTATTTCATGGTTGTACGTTCAAAGACCGCCGCAATGCAGACGACCGCCGGCGCCGTTGCGATCCATTCTTGACCATGAACGGCATCGACGAGCGTCTCTCGCCGATGATCGGATATTACGGGGAGAAGCTGGTGCCCCTCGGGACGGTAACGATAGATGCCGGGGGCCAAGGATATGATCTTCCAGACGGCGACATAGAGTTCCAGGGGATAAAGCGCGCCGGCGGAAGGCACGGCGCGCCTGGCGTCGGCGCTCGTCACGCCCTGCGCCGCCCAGAGAACTTGGCCGAGCTGTTCCAGCGTCAGCGCGCGATCGCGGAAGCTGCGTACCGAACGCCGCCGCCATATGCAGCGCTCAACCGAGGCGTCGCCATCTTGCCTCGGTTCGGGCAAGGTTGCCCGGACCATCTTGTGGGGTCCGCTTCGAAGCATCACTCGGCACCGGATCGCCGGGCGCGCACCCGTTGGGTTACTGCCGCACTATCGAGACCAACACCGGCATAGGTCCTTGGTTTCGCGTTCGGACGGCGTTTGACGTCGAGCGCCGCACTGCAATCGGTCTTGTCAGAGGGACCGGTCTTCGCCCAAACCTTCGGGTTGCCGACACGTCTCCAGCGACGGCGGCCGCAACTATCCCGAAACGCGCCCAAGCCGGATGATGTCGTCGAAGGCGACGCCGGGCGGCAGCGTGCCATAGGTCCAGCCCCAGTCGTCGTCCAGCCGGGACGCGCAGAACGCGTCCGCAACGGGTGCCGGCCCATGCCGAACCAGCAGCGCCGCCTGAAGCAGGACGGCCAGCGATTCGACGATCCGGCGCGCCCGCAGTTCCCGGTCCTTTCGATCCTGGACACCGGCCTTCAGCCGATCGATCGCCCGGTCAAGCCGGCGGTCGCCGCCGCGCGCCGCCTCGATATCCGCGAACAGCGCCTCGACGGCCTCCGGATCCCGCTCCATGGTCCGAAGCGCATCCAGGCAGATGACGTTGCCGGAGCCTTCCCAGATGCCGTTGAGGGGGGCCTGGCGGTAAAGCCGCGGCATGACGGACTCTTCCACATATCCGGATCCGCCGTGGCATTCCAGGGCCTCGCAGACATGGGCGGGAAGGCGCTTGTTGATCCAGTACTTCGCGATTGCGACGGCGATCCGCGAGAACGATGCGGCCGCCGGGCTCGCGCCGGCCTCGTCGAAGCCGCGCGCCACCCGGGCCGCCATCATCGTCGCCGCCACCCACTCCACGACCAGATCAGCCAGCACGTTCCGCATCAGAGGCTGATCCGACAGCAGGCGCTGAAAGGCCGTCCGGTGGGCGGTGTGGTGGACCGCCTGCACGACCGCTTGGCGCATCAGACCGGCGGCGGCGAGCGCCGTGTCGAGGCGCGTGTGATGCACCATCTCGATGATCGTGCGCACGCCCTGCCCCTCCTCGCCGATCAGCCGCGCCCAGGTCTGCCGGTACTCGATCTCCGAGGACGCGTTCGACCTGTCGCCCAGCTTGTCCTTGAGGCGCTGGATGAAGAACGGGTTGCGGGTACCGTCCGGGCGCCAGCGCGGCACCAGGAAGCAGGACAGCCCGGCCGCCGTCTGGGCCAAGGTGAGAAAGGCATCTGACATGGGCGCCGAACAGAACCATTTGTGGCCGGTCAGCTCGAACGCACCCCCGTCGCCGATCGGCACGGCGCGGGTGGTGTTGGCCCGGACATCGGAACCGCCCTGCTTCTCCGTCATCGCCATTCCGATGGTAACGCCGGTCTTTTCCGCCGCGGGAACGAAGCGCGGATCATAGGAGGCAGAGGTGATACGCGCCTCCCATTCGGCGGCGACGTCCGGTTGCTTTCTCAGCGCCGGGATGGCCGCATAGGTCATGGTGATCGGGCAGCAGACGCCCGGCTCGGCTTGAACCAGGAGGTATTCGAGGACCATATGGGCGACGTGCCCGCCGGGGCCCGGCGCGGTCCAGGCGATCGAATGGACCTCATGGCCTTTCGCCAGGGCCATCAGCTCATGATAGGCCGGGTGGTAGACCACTTCGTCCAGCCGGCGGCCGAAGCGATCGAACGTGCGAAGCTCGGGTGGATAGCGGTTGGCGGCCTCGGCGAGTTCGGCCACGCGTTCGCTGCCGAGCACGGCGCCGAAGGCCCGGACCTTCTCCACGGCCCAGCCGGCGCCTTCCCGCTCGAGCGCCGAGCGCAGGATCGGATCGCTGTCGAACAGATTGTAATCGGCCAGCGGTGGCGGCTGGTTCGTCACCTCATGGCTGTCGAAGATGGATATAGGGTGCCTCGGTGGCATGGCGTTTCCTCCCAGCCGCGGGACAATCGCCCGCAAACGTCAAAAGCACTTTTTATTAACGTAAAAGCATTCAGAATCTTAACTGCACTTAGTAGAAGAAATATTCGCTCAATCGAGATATTATATGAATAGAGACAGGATGTCAGGGAGTCCGAAAGGCTCAGGCCGGTTTCCAGAAACCGGTCGTGGCCGAACGGTCTACGCGATGAGCGGAAGCCCCTCGATCGAGATCAACGAAGCCCTCTATCAATGGTGCGTACGGGCGTTTTCCCTGCTGCGCCACCGCCTCGGAATCAACATCAGGGTCCACGACGCAGACGGACATCTGGAAGCGGGCCAGATATTTCTGTTCAATCACTTCACCCGCTTTGAAACAATTATTCCGCAATACTTCATCTACCAGGCGACGAGAGCCTATTGCCGTTGCGTGGCGACGCACGAGCTCTTTCTCGGGAACGACCGTTTCGCGAAGTTTCTGTGGAGCTGCGGCGCGGTGCCGAACAACCATCCGGGTCTGCTGCCTTTCCTCGCCGCGGAGATCCTTCGCGGGCGGAAGATCATCATCTTTCCCGAAGGCAGCATGATCAAGGACCGCAACGTCATCGACGAGGCCGGTTTCAGCTTCCTGTCGCCGATGGGACGGACCGTCCGAAAGCACCGCCGCGGGGCGGCAGCCTTGGCGGTGATCCTGGAAGTCTTCAAGCAACGCATTCTCTCGGTGTTCGAGGCCGGCGATACGGAACGGCTCGACCGATGGGTCCAGGCGCTGGGGCTGGCAGACGTCGATGCCCTGATCGCGGCGGCGCGCCAACCGACGCTGATCGTGCCGGCCAACATCACCTTCTATCCGATCCACACCAGCGACAACATTCTGCGCAAGGCCGCGGAACTCTTCGGTCAGGAGGTCAGCGACCAGATCAAGGAGGAGCTGCTGATCGAGGGCAACCTTCTGCTCAAGCGCACGGACATGGATATCCGGTTCGGCAAGCCGATCCACCCGCACGTCACATGGAACCATGCGGACAAGCTGATCCTTGGCCGGGCGTTTGAGCGGACCGACAGCCTGGAAGAGCTGTTCGCCCTGAAGGACACGGCCAGCCGCTGGATCGAACGCATGGTCGCCACGACGATGCAGCGCAAGATGCAGCATTTGCGCGACCTCTGCATGCGCGAAATGTATGCGCGCGTCACCATCAATCTGAACCACCTCGCATCGCGGCTGATCCTGACGCTGTACAGGCAGGGGACAACCGAGATCGAACACGATCGCTTCCATCGGCTCCTCTATCTGGCGTTCAAGAATGTGCAGAAGGAGCCGTCGATCCATCTGCATCGGAGCCTCACCGATCCCGAGGTCTATGACGGCATCCATAACGGGACCAGCCGTCTGGTCACGCAGTTCATGGAAGGGGCGATCTCATCAGGTCTGATCCAGGCGACCGCCGATCACTATCGGTTCCTGCCGACGCTGCGCCAGGAAAGGAGCCGCCGCGATCCGCGCATCGAGAATGTCATTCTCGTCTACGCCAACGAGATCGCGCCGGTATCCGCCGCCTGCCGCGCCGTCGATCGGGCGATCCGAACCGAGCGTGCGATCGATGGAGCCATGCTGGCTCGACTTCTGTTCGACGACGAGGTCCGCGCCCACGCCCGCTCCAAGGAGGCCTATTCCCGTCCGCGGCACGCGGCGATCAACAATCGGGAGACGGCGACCGAAAGCGGCGAGCCCTACCTGCTCGTTCCCGATCGCCCGAGGGATCTCGGCGTCGTTCTGGTCCACGGCTTCCTTGCCTCGCCGGCGGAGCTCAAGACCTTCGGTCAACGGCTGGCGGCCTTGGGTTACCCGGTGATCGGCGTCCGCCTCAAAGGCCATGGAACCTCGCCCTGGGACCTCCGCGAGCGAAGCTGGCAGGACTGGCTTCGGTCGGTGCGGCGCGGTTACGAGATCATGTCCCATCTTAGCGAGCGAATCTGCCTTGTCGGCTTCTCGACCGGCGGGTCGCTGGCACTGCATCTGGCGGCGGAAAAGCCTCAGGGTCTCGCCGGCGTCGTCGCGGTTTCGCCTGCGTTCCGGTTCCGCAACCGGAACTTCGTCTTCGTGCCCGTCATCCATCGCATCAACAGGCTGACGGAATGGGCTTATGTCCAGGAAGGCGTCATGCCGTTCCGGATCAACGAATCGGAGCATCCCGAGACGAACTACCGCCATATGCCGATACGCGGCCTGTTCGAGCTCCGCCGGACCACGGAAGAGCTCGAGCGGCGCCTGCCGCAAGTCGTCTGTCCGGTCAGCATCCTCCAAGGGACAGAGGACCCAATCATCGATCCGGAAGGCGCGCGACTCATCCACGACAGGATCGGATCGGCGAAGAAGTCGCTGCATATGATTCCTTCGCGGCGGCATGGAATCCTGAAAGAGAACGTTGGAAATACCCAAACGCTGATCATTTCATTCCTTGACGCCCTTTCTTCGCCGGTGACCGGAATGGCATCATTCAAGGCATTGCTTGCGGCGGCACCAAAGAGCATCGCCGCCGCGCTGAAATCTTCCGCTGCCCGGTCCGGATGGATCGGAGTCGGCGATGCGATCCTGCGCCCGCTGCAACCGTTCCTCGGCCGCTTCCGGCGTGAGCGCCCGAAAAAGGCACAGCCTCTCGAGCGACCCTATCCCTGGGAGAGGTCCTACCCCAAGGGAATCGACTGGGAGCTCACCGTCACACCCAAGCCCCTTCCCGCCCTGCTTGATGAGGCCGTGAAGACCTACGCCGACAAGACCTGCATCAGCTTCCGCGGGAGGCGCTACCGGTATCGCGAGGTCGGCCGCCTGGTCGACAAGGCGGCCAAAGGCTTCCAGGAACTCGGCGTGCGTCGGGGAGTCAAGGTCGGCCTGATGCTGCCCAACTGCCCGTATGCGGTGATCTGCTATTACGCGGTGCTCAAGGCCGGCGGCACGGTCGTCAACATCAATCCGCTCTATTCGGCCTATGAGATCGAGCACCTGCTTGCCGATTCCGAAGCGCGCATTCTGGTCACGCTCGACGCCAGCACGCTCTATGACAAGGTCGCCGGCCTCGTCCGGAAGGACGTGAATCTCGAGAAGCTGGTCGTCTGCCGCATCAAGGGCGCTCTGCGCTTCAAAGAAAAGATCCTCTTCGACTTCTTCAAGAGCCGCGAGACGGCGTCCTTCCCGGATGACGAGTGGCACGTCTCCTTCGACCGCCTGATCGACAACGATGGCGCCATAACACCGCCGGCCATCGATCCCGCTACGGATGTCGCGGTGCTTCAGTACACCGGCGGCACGACCGGGATCCCGAAGGGCGCGCAGCTGACCCATGCCAATCTTTACGTCAATACGATGCAGCTCGCCCGCTGGGCGCCGGACGTCAGGCCCGGCGAGGAGAAATCCCTCGCGGTGCTGCCCCTGTTCCATGCCTTCGGCATGACCGCGGTGATGAATATGAGCATTTGGATCGGCGCCGAACTCATCATGCTGCCCAAATTCCAGACGGCGGAGGTTCTGGAGACGATCGACCGCGAAAAGCCGACGGTCCTTATCGGGGTGCCGACCATGTTCTCGGCTCTGACCGCGGCGCGCGACATCGGCGAGCACGATCTCTCCAGCCTCAGAATCTGCATTTCCGGCGGCGCCCCACTGCCCGGCGAGCTCCAGCGCCGTTTCGAAGCCCTCTCCGGCTGCACGCTCGTCGAAGGCTATGGCCTGAGCGAGGCCGGCCCGGTCTGCACGGTCAATCCGCTGACGGGCGGCAAACCGGGATCGGTCGGGCTGCCGCTTCCCGGCACCGTGATCGAGATCGTGTCGATAGACGATCCCGATCGGCCGCTCGGGATCGGCGAACGCGGCGAAATCTGCGTTACCGGCCCTCAGGTGATGGTCGGCTATGCGAAGCACGCCGCGGAGACAGCCGACGTCCTCCGCGGCTCCCGTCTGCGTACCGGTGACGTGGGCTACCTGGACGAGGACGGCTATCTCTACATCGTCGACCGGATCAAGGATTTGATCATCAGCGGCGGCTTCAACGTCTATCCGCGACAGGTCGAGGAAGTCATCCGTCAGCATCCCGCCGTCGAGGAGGTCGCCGTCTGCGGCGTTCCGGACGCGCATCGCGGGGAAGTCGTCAAGGCCTTCGTCAAACGGCGTGAGGGTGCCTCCCTGACGGCGGGAGAACTGCGCGCGTTCCTGCGGGACAAGCTCGCGCCCTTTCAGATGCCGAGGTTGATCGAGTTCCGCGAGGAGCTGCCGAAGACCCTGATCGGCAAGATATCGAAGAAGGATCTTATCGCCGAATCGACGGCCGCCAGCGACAAGCGAGGCCCGGCTGTGGGCGCCGAGGCCTAGTGGGCTATCCGCGACGCCGGAATTTCAAACGCCGCGCGACTCGGCCCGTGAGACTATCGAAAGGCAGGATGCGAAGATGAAGAACGTCGTGATCGCCGGATATGTCCGGTCTCCCTTCACTCCCGCCACGAAGGGTGCACTTCGCAAGGTGCGGCCGGACGAGCTCGCCGCGCAGGTCGTCAAGGGACTGGTCCGCAAAACGGGCGTCGATCCCGAGGACATCGAGGACCTGATTCTGGGCTGCGCCTTTCCCGAGGGCGAACAGGGCCTGAACATGGCAAGGCTGGTGGTCTTTCTGGCGGGGCTGCCGCAATCCGTCGCCGGCGTCACGGTGAACCGCTTCTGCGGCTCGTCGATGTACGCGATCCACATGGCGGCCGGCGCCATCCGGATGGACGCCGGCGAGGTTTTCATCTGTGCGGGCGTGGAATCGATGACCCGAGTACCGATGATGGGCTTCAACCCGATGCCGCATCCCGGCCTCTGCGAGCGGTATCCCCAGGCCTACATGTCGATGGGCGAAACGGCAGAGAACCTGGCCGCCAGGTACCAGATCACCCGCGCCCAGCAGGAAGCCTTCGCGATCGAATCCCAGAGGCGCGCGGCCCGCGCGCAGGCGGATGGGCGATTCGACGACGAGATCGTGCCGATTGCCGCGAATGGTGCCACGGTCAACGTCGACGGCTGCATTCGGCCCGACACCACCGCGGAGGGATTGGCCGGGCTGAAACCGGCCTTCGACGAGCACGGCACGGTGACGGCCGGCACCTCCTCGCCGCTGACCGACGGGGCGGCCGCGACCCTGGTGTGCAGCGAAGACTACGCGAAGAGCCACGGGCTGCGGCCGCTCGCCCGGATCCGGAGCATCGCCGTGGCCGGCTGCGCGCCGGAGATCATGGGGATCGGGCCGGTGCCGGCGTCCCGCAAGGCCCTGGAACGGGCGGGTCTCACCATCGCCGATATCGATGTCGCCGAGGTCAACGAGGCTTTCGCCTCGCAAAGCCTGGCCGTGCTGCGGGACCTCGACCTCGACCCGGCGAAGGTCAATCTCGACGGCGGGGCCATCGCGCTCGGCCATCCGCTCGGCGCGAGCGGCGCCCGCATCACCGGAAAGGCGGCGAGCCTGCTGGTCCGCGAGGGCGGCACCTTCGCCCTCTCGACCCAATGCATCGGCGGCGGCCAGGGCATCGCCACGGTTCTCGAGGCCATCGGATGAACGAGATTCGCAAGGTCGCCGTCTTCGGCGCGGGCGTGATGGGCGCGGGCATCGCCGCGCAAATCGCCAATGCCGGCGTGCCGGTGATGCTGTTCGACGTTGTGGCGCCCGACGGCGCCGACCGCAGCGCCATTGCCGCCGGCGCCATCAAGCGGTTGCTCGCCACCGATCCGGCGCCGCTGATGCACGAGCGCAATGCCGAGCTGATCACGCCGGCGAACATCGAGGACGACATCGCCAAGATCGTCGATTGCGACTGGATCGTCGAGGCGATCGTCGAGCGGCTCGACGTCAAACGGGCGCTTTACGAGAAGATCGAACGGGCGCGGCGACCGGGCTCGATCGTTTCCTCCAACACCTCGACCATCAGGCTGGAGACCCTCGTCGAGACCCTGCCCGAAAGCTTCGCGCGCGATTTCCTCATCACCCATTTCTTCAACCCGCCGCGCTACCTGCGGCTTCTCGAGCTGGTCGCAGGCCCTCGCACCAGCGCCGAGGCCCTGGCCGCGATCGAGCGCTTCGCCGATCGGCGTCTCGGCAAGACGCCGGTCCGCTGCAAGGACCGGCCGGGCTTCATCGCCAACCGGATCGGCATCTACTGGCTGCAATGCGCCGTCCTGCGGGCGATGGAGGCGGGCCTTACCGTCGAGGAGGCGGACGCCGTCCTCGGGCGGCCCATGGGCGTCCCAAAGACCGGTGTCTTCGGGTTGCTCGACATGGTCGGTCTCGATCTCATGCCACATGTGCTCTCCAGCATGGCCTCGTCGCTTCCGGAGGACGACCCCTTCCATGCGGTCTATCACGAGCCGGAATTGATCAAGCGGCTGATCGCCGAGGGTTACACGGGGCGGAAGGGCAAGGGCGGCTTCTACCGTCTGAAGCCGGACGCGCCGGAGAAGATCAAGGAGGCGTTGGATCTTTCCAGCGGCACCTACCGAACGAGCCGCAAGGCAACACTGGAGAGCGTGGCCAAGGCCCGACGCGGCGGCCTGCGGGCACTGCTCGAGCACCCCGACAAGGGCGGGCGCTACGCCTGGTGGGTGCTGTCGCGGACCCTGAGCTATGCCGCCCGGCTGGTGCCGGAGATCGCCGACGACATCGTCGCCGTCGATGAGGCGATGCGGCTTGGCTACAACTGGAAATATGGCCCCTTCGAGCTGATCGACCAGCTTGGCACCGACTGGTTCGCGAAACGGCTCCGCGAATCGGGTCTGCCCGTGCCGCCATTGCTGGCGCAAGCGGAAGGGCGGCGCTTCTACCGGACCGAGGCCGGACGGCTCCAATATCTCACCGTCGACGGCAGCTATCGGGACGTGGTGCGTCCGGAGGGCGTGCTGCTGCTGGCGGACATCAAGCGACGCAGGCGCCCTCTGGCCCGCAACCGCTCGGCCAGCCTCTGGGACATCGACGACGGCGTGCTGTGCCTCGAGTTCCACAGCAAGATGAATTCGCTCAACCCGCTGACGCTGGCCATGATCGACAAGGCGATCCGGCTGGTGCCGAACGGCTATCGCGCGCTCGTCATCTACAACGAAGGCAGCAACTTCTCGGTCGGCGCCAATATCGGCCTGCTGCTGGTGGCCATGAAGCTACGAGCCTGGTTCCTGGTGCGCGCCCTCGTCCGCCTCGGCCAGAAGACCTACAAGCGCCTCAAATACGCGCCCTTCCCCGTCGTCGGCGCACCGTCGGGAATGGCGCTCGGCGGCGGCTGCGAGATCCTGCTCCATTGCGACGCGGTGCAGGCGCATGCGGAAACCTATGCCGGCCTGGTCGAAGCGGGCGTCGGCGTTGTCCCGGCCTGGGGCGGCTGCAAGGAGCTGCTGCTGCGCCGGATCGCCAGCAAGCAGCCTCCCTTCGGCCCGATGCCGCCGGTCATCAAGGCCTTCGAGACGATCGGCATGGCCACCGTCGCCAAATCGGCCGAGCAGGCGAAGGACCTCCTGTTCCTGCGGCCCGGCGACGGCATCACGATGAACCGCGACCGCCTGCTTGCCGACGCCAAGGCGAAGGCTTTGGCCCTGGCAGAAAACTACGTCCCTCCCGAGGCGCCACGCATTTCCCTGCCCGGAAAGACCGCGTTCGCCGCCCTGTCCCTCGCCATCGACGGTTTTCGCAAGCTCGGCAAGGCGACCCCGCACGATGCCGTCATCGGCAGGCAGCTCGCGACGGTCCTCAGCGGCGGCGACACCGACATGACCGAAACGCTGAGCGAGGACGACCTGCTTTCCCTCGAGTGCCGGGCCTTCCTCGCCCTGGCGCGCCAGCCGGCGAGCATCGCCCGCGTGGCGCATATGCTCAAGACCGGCAAGCCATTGAGGAACTGAGCGATGACCCAAACCCTGCTGGTTGCCGCCGCCCTCGCCTTCGTCCTGCTGCTCTATTCCGGCTACGGATACTGGGCCTGGACCGCGGCCGCTGCATTGGGGCTGGCCGCCTGGGCATGGGCCGGCGTGGACTCGCCGATCGCCTTTGCGGCGACGCTGGCCGCGCTTCTCGCCCTCGCCGTCCTGTTCGGCGTTCCCGTGGTCCGGCGCCCCCTGATCTCGGCACCGGCGATGCGCCGGGCGCGGGCCTTCCTCCCTCGCCTGGGGGATACCGAACGCATCGCCCTCGAGGCCGGGACGGTCTGGTGGGACGGCGATCTGTTCTCCGGGGCGCCGGACTGGCGGAAGCTTCTCGAGTTCCGGCCGAAGCCTCTTTCGGATCGCGAGCGGGCCTTCCTCGACGGGCCGGCGGAGGCGCTCTGCCGGATGATCGACGACTGGCAGATCACCCAGGATCGCGAGCTGCCGCAGCAGGTCTGGGATCATCTCAAGCGCGAGCGCTTCTTCGGTATGATCATTCCGGAAGAGTATGGCGGCCTCGGCTTTTCCGCGATCGGCCATTCCGCCGTGGTGACCAAGGTGGCGAGCCGCAGCATCCCGGTCGCCTGCACGCTCATGGTCCCCAACTCGCTGGGGCCGGCGGAGCTGTTGCTCCATTACGGGACCGATGAGCAGCGGGACTATTACCTGCCGCGCCTCGCGATCGGCGAGGAGATCCCCTGCTTCGCGCTCACCGAGCCCCACGCCGGGAGCGACGCGGCTTCGGTTCGAAGCACCGGCGTCGTCTGCCGCGGCACCTACGACGGCAAGGAGGTGATCGGCATCCGCCTCAACTGGAGCAAGCGCTACATCACGCTGGCGCCGGTGGCGACCGTGATCGGCCTGGCCTTCAGGATGTACGACCCGGACGGCCTGCTGGGCGGCGAGAAGGATCTCGGAATCACCTGCGCGCTGATCCCGCGGGCAACGCCGGGCGTCACGATCGGGGAGCGCCATGACCCGATGGGCGTGGTCTTCCCGAACGGGCCGATCACCGGGACCGACGTCTTCGTGCCGCTCGATTTCGTCATCGGCGGGCGGAGCGGCGTGGGCCAGGGCTGGCGCATGCTGATGGAATGCCTGGCGGCCGGCCGCTCCATCTCGCTGCCGGCGCTGTCCGTCGCGGCGGTGGAGCTGGCGGCCCGATTCACCGGCGCCTATGCCTCGATCCGCGAGCAGTTCAACATGCCGATCGGGCGCTTCGAGGGCATCGAGGAGGCGCTGGCGCGCATCGCCGGCCACGCCTATCTGATGAACGCGACGCGCGTGCTCACCTGCGGCGCCGTCGATGCGGGCGAGAAGCCCGCCGTGCTCTCGGGCGTGGCCAAGGCTTACCTCACGGACGGCATGCGCGCCTGCATCACCGACGCCATGGACATCGTGGCGGGCGCCGGCATCTGCCGCGGCCCGCGCAACGTCCTGTCGCGGATCTATGTCGCGGCGCCCATCGCCATCACCGTCGAGGGCGCGAACATCCTCACACGATCGCTGATCGTCTTCGGCCAGGGGTCGATCCGCTGCCACCCCTTCGTCCGGGACGAGATCCGGGCCATCCAGGAGAACGATTCGGCCCTGTTCGACAAGGTGCTGTTCAAGCATCTCGGCTTCGTCGGCCGCAACGCCCTCCGCTCCCTCCTGCTGGCGTTGAGCGGGGGACGGCTGGCGGGCGAACCGGGCGGGCAGCCGGCGCACTATTTCCGCAGCCTGACCCGGTTCAGCGCCGCCTTCGCTCTGGTCACGGACGCGACCTTGGCGACGCTCGGCGGCGCCCTCAAGCGCCGCGAGAAGATCAGCGGCCGCCTGGCCGACGCGCTTGCCTGGATGTATCTGGCCTCGGCGGCGCTCAAGCGGTTCCATGACGACGGCCGACCGGCGGCGGACCTGCCGCTGCTGCGATGGTCGTGCGATCTGGCGCTCTGGAAGATTCAGCAGGCGCTCGTCGGCGTCCTCGACAACCTGCCGAACCGGCCCGTTGCCATGATGCTTCGCGCGCTGATCTTCCCCCTCGGTGCGCGCCAGCGGCCGCCGAGCGACGCTCTGGGGGCCAAGGTGGCACGCGGCCTGTTGGATGGCGGCGACACGCGCCGGCGGCTGTCGCAGGACATCTTCGTTCCGGAGACAACCGAAGACGGCCTGGGTCGCCTCGAGGCGGCACTCGATCTCGTCGTCGCGTCGCAAGAGATACGGCGCAAGGTCCGCGATGCCGTGCGCCAGGGCCGTCTCGACGCGGAGCCTGCCGCCAATCTGACGGAACGGGCCCTCGCCCTCGGCATCATCGACGCCGACGAAAGGCGGCGCCTGGACGAGGCGGCACGGGCGCAGGACGCGGTGATCCAGGTCGACGCCTTCCCGGCGGCGCGCTACGTCCTCCTCAAGGGCTGAGAGCGCCTTCGAACCCGGCGAGGAATGCGGCGAGGTTGTCGCCGAGTGCGTCGCAGAGATAACCGCCTTCCTGCACGATCACCGTCGGCAGGCCGAGGCGGGCGAGACGCCGGGCGATCTTGCCGAAGCCCGGCGTCGTAACCGAGAGCCCGCCGAAGGGATCGCCCTCAAAGGCGTCGAGCCCGAGGGCGACGACCAGGGCGCCCGGCGCAAAGGCCGTGACATCTTCGAGACCGCGATCGAGCGCCTCGAGGAAGGCCTTGTCGGCCGAACCCCGCGGCAGAGGCAGGTTCAGGTTGTAGCCGAGGCCCGGTCCCTCGCCGCGCTCATGGGCATGGCCCCAGAAGAAGGGATAGAAGCGCACCGGATCGGCGTGGATCGAGACGGTCAGCACGTCGGCGCGCCGGTAGAAGATGCCCTGGGTGCCGTTGCCGTGGTGCAGATCGACATCGACGATGGCGACCCGTGCGTGCTGCCGGCGCAGCACCGTGGCGGCGACGGCCGCGTTGTTGACGAAGCAGAAGCCGCCGGCGAGATCGGCGAAAGCGTGGTGGCCGGGCGGGCGGCACAGCGCGTAGGCCACCGGCGCGCCGTCCAGCACCGCCACGGCCGCGCCGACGGCGCTCTGGGCGCTCCAGTAGATCGATTCCCAGCTGCCCGGGCCGATCGGGCAGGCGGTATCGGCCATGTGGTAGCCGGCCTGCCCGACGGCGGACAGCGGATAGCTCGCCTCGCGCCGGTCCGGGTGGATGTTGGGGATGACCTCGGCCGAGGCGCCGGGAATCCGCGCCCAGCGCTCATAGATGTGCCGCAGGAAACGAAGGTATTGCGGCGTATGCACGGCCGCGATCGGGCCGAGGCCATGGTCCGCCGGTTCCGCGAGCTCGTGGCCGCCGGCCCTCGCCGCGGCGAGCAGACGGTCGAGGCGCTCCGGCACCTCGGGGTTCGGTTGCGGCGCGCCGTTCACGAGGAAGCTGCGCGGATCATGAACGCGCTGGCGCTCGACGGCACAGAAAACCTTCATGACAGGCTCTCCGCGGCCGCCGCCAGGACGTCGAGGCCGGCCTCGTCGAGCAGATAGATCTGCTCGGCCTCCGAGTGCTGCAGCCCGTGGCGCGCGTAGAAGGCCCGCGCGCGATCGTTGTCCGCCTCGACCGACAGGCGCAGGTAACCGCAGCCGCGCGCCTTGCCGAGCGCGGCCACCTCCGCCAGCAGGCGGGCGCCGACACCGAGGCCGCGCGCACGCTCGGTCACAACAAGATCCTGCACGTAGAGGCCGCGCTGGCCGCGCCAAGTGGAATAGCTCCCGAAGAAGAGGCAGAGGCCCACCGGCCTGCGATCGAGTTCGGCGAGCAACGCCTCGAAGGCGGCATTGTCGCCGAAGCCGTCGCGCAGGATGTCCTCGACGCTGGAGACCACTTTGTCCATCGCGTTGCGGGCACACGCCAACTCGACGATGAGGTCGTGGATGGCCCGCGCGTCGCTTGGACCTGCCGGACGGATCTCGACCTGCGGTGTTTCGGCCCTTTTCATCGTGCTGCGCATCAGAAGGCAACCCTGTCGCCACCCTTGAGCGCGAGGACGTCGCGCACTTCGTCAGGCCTCGCCGCCTCGTAGCCCAGCTCCTCGAGGATGCGGCGGATCTTGGCGACCTGCTGGGCATTGCTCTCGGCCAGTTGACCGCGCCCGATGGTGAGGCTGTCCTCGAGCCCGACGCGCACATTGCCGCCGAGGATCACGCCCATGGTGCCGAGCGGCATCTGATGGCGCCCGGCCGCCAGCACCGAGAAGCGGTAGCTTTGTCCCAGAAGGCGGTCGGCCGTCGCCTTCATGTGCATCAGCTGCTCGGGCGCGGCATCGATGCCGCCGAGGACGCCGAGCACGAACTGCAGGAAGACCGGTGGCTTGATCAGACCCTCGGCCATGTAGAAGGCAACCGTCTGGATGTGGCCCACGTCGTAGCACTCGAACTCGAACCGCGTGCCGCAGCCCTGGCCGAGGCGCAGCAGGATGGACTCGATGTCGGCGAAGGTGTTCTTGAACACCGTGTCGCGCGAGGCTTCGAGGAAGCCAGGCTCCCAGTCGTATCGCCAGCCGTCGCGGCGGCGCCGAAGCGGGAAGATGCCGAAATTCATCGAGCCCATGTTGAGCGAGCACATCTCGGGCTGCGCCCGCAGCGGCGCGGCCAGGCGGTCCTCCAGCGTCATCTGCGCGCTGCCGCCGGTGGTGATGTTCAGCACGGCATCGCAGGCCTGCTTGATCCGCGGCAGGAAGGCCATGAAGGCGGCGGGATCGGCGGTCGGCCGCCCGTCCTCGGGGTCGCGGGCATGCAGATGCAGGATCGCCGCACCGGCCTCGGCGGCCGCCACCGCCTGCCGCGCGATCTCGTCTGCCGTCACCGGCAGGTGCGGACTCATCGACGGCGTGTGGATCGAGCCGGTAACCGCGCAGGTGATGATGACCTTCTGGCGCGCCATGACGCCGCTCATGCGCCTACAAGTCCCGCTTCGGCGGCGTAGGCCGCGAGGCTGCTCTCCACCAGGGAAAGGATCTCCATGATCTGCTCCTCCTCGACGATCATCGGCGGGCAGACCATGAAGTGGTCGCCCTCGAGCCCGCCCCGGGTGCGCCGCGAGTAGATGATGAGGCCGCGCTCATAGGCGAGGTCGACGAGGCGGCTATGCGCGTTCATGGCCGCGGGCAGCGGCCGCATGGTTTCGCGGTCGGCGACCAGCTCGAAGGCAAGCAGCAGCCCGAGGCCGCGCACGTCGCCGATGTTCGGGAAGCGCGTCATCAACCCTTCGAGCCCGCGCTTCAGCAGAGCGCCCATGCGGGTCGCGTTGCCCATGAGATCGCGGCTCTCGATCTCCTGCAGCACGGCGAGGCCGGCGGCGCAGGCAAGCGGATTGCCGGCGTAGGTGTAGCCGTGGACGAAGCCGCCCTGCTCGAGCACCGGCTCGACCAGACGGCGGTCGGCGACCATGGCGCCGAGCGGTGCGTAACCGGCGGCGAAACCTTTGGAGAGCGCGACGATGTCGGGTCTCAGGTTCCAGTGCTCGGCGGCGAGGAAGCGGCCGGTGCGGCCAACCCCGCTCATGACCTCGTCGAGGATGAGGAGCACGCCGTATTCGTCGCAGATCTCGCGGATGCGTGCGTAATAGCTGTGAGGCGCAACCAGGGCGCCGGTCGAGGCGCCGCCGACCGGCTCCATGATGAAGGCCAGGACCGTATCGGCGCCCTGGCGGCGGATTTCCTCGCGCAGCATTTCCGCATAACGCCGACCGCGCGCCTCCCAATCGAGGTCGTCGCGGTCCAGGTAGCAGGTCGGCGCCGGGATCTTCGGCATCTCCTGCATCATCGGCGCGAAGGGAGAGGTCATCGGCGTGTAGCCAGTAAGCGCCAACGCGCCGAGCGTGGCGCCGTGGTAGGAGGGGAAGCGCGAGATGATCTTGTAACGGCTGGCCTGGCCGGTCGCGACGGCGTATTGGCGGGCGAGCTTGACGCAGGATTCCACCGCCTCCGACCCGCCGGAGACGAAGAAGACGCGATCGAGGCCGGGCGGCATGCGCGCCGCGATGCGCCGTGCCAGGGTTTCCGCCGCCTCGTTCTCGAAGTGCAGACGGTAGGCGAAGGTCGCCTCCTCCATCTGCCGGCGCATGGCGGCGAGCACGCGCGGGTTGCCGTGGCCGATGTTGGCGACCATGGCACCGCTGGAACCGTCGATGTAGCGCTTGCCGGCGCGGTCCCAGAAATAGATGCCCTCCGCGCGCCCCACGAGCGGACGGCGGCTGCGGGTCTGGTAGAAGAGGTTCGACGGCTCGCGCGTCTCGGCGGCGGTCGCGGTGATCGGACTCATCTGGTTCTGTTCTCGTCGGAGCGACTGTTGGGGGAACGGTTAATCGGGCCGCAGCAGAACGACATCGCGCGCCCGCAATTGGACGGAGACCTGTATGCCCTGGGCAAGCGGTCGCTGGTCGATCGGGTTGATGACCTGCAGGTTGTGGCCCCCGACGGTCACGAAGTAGCGGGCCGACTGGCCCTGATAATCGACCGCCTCGATGCGCCCGGCGAGGCTTATGGTGCCGGGCTCCTCGGCGGCCCGCTCAGCCAGACGCAGCCTCTCCGCCCGCACCACGAGGCGCAGCCTGTCGCCCTCGCGCGCCGCCAGACCGTTCGGCTCGGCCCGCACCTCGCCGAGGCTGTCGACGGCGATGCGCAAGTGCCCGTCGGCCTGCCCGACCACGCGCCCTTCCAGCAGGTTCGAATTGCCGAGAAAACGGGCGACGAAGAGGGAGGTCGGACGGGTGTAGACGTCTTCCGGCGTGCCTTGCTGCTCGATGCGGCCCTGGTTCATCACCACGATCTTGTCGGACATCGCCAGGGCCTCCGATTGGTCGTGCGTGACGAAGAGGGTGGCGATGCCGAGCTGGTGCTGGATCCTTTTCAGCTCGACGCGCATCTCCTCGCGCAGGTTGGCGTCGAGCGCCGACAGCGGCTCGTCGAGCAGCAGCACGTCGGGCTCGATCACCACGGCGCGCGCCAGCGCGATGCGCTGCTGCTGCCCGCCGGACAGTTGGTTCGGATAGCGCTCGGCCATCTGCGGCAACTGCACCAGCGCCAGCGCACGCTTCACGCGCTCGGCGATCTCGGGCTTCGGCACCCTGCGGTACTTGAGCCCGAAGGCGACGTTGTCGAAAACCGTCTTGTGCGGAAAGAGGGCGTAGTTCTGGAACACGATGCCGAGGTTGCGCTTGTGGATCGGCACGTCATTGACCCGCGCGCCCTTGATCAGGATGTCGCCGGCGCTCGGCTGCGCGAGGCCCGCCACCATGCGCAGCGTCGTCGTCTTGCCGCAGCCGGACGGGCCGAGCAGGGTGACAAAGGCCCCGGACTCGACGCGGAGGTCCATCGGCTGCACGGCGGTGAAGGCGCCGTAACGCTTCGTCACCTGACGCAGCTCGACGATCGGCTGTCGCTCGCTCATCGTTGTGGTTTGCCGCATGTCGCGGAGGCGGTGCGGCGGGCCGGCGTCCGGGGCTTTGCCCGGCATCCGGCCCGCCGCACCGTCCTCAGTAGCCCCTCTGCACGCGGCCGAAGGCCTTCGACCACTCGGCCTCGTTGCCGTTCCAGTAGGCCGGATCGGCGAAGGTGAGGTTGGCGAGCTTGCCGGTCGGATCGAAGGCCGGCAGCTGAGGGATCTTCTCCCCCAGATCGACCTTGGTGGGATCGAGCGAGGGCGGGTAGTTCTGCCCCTCGGCGACCGCAATGGCGACCTCCGGCTCCAGCATGAAGTTCAGGAGCTGCTCGCAGGCCTCCAGCGGACTGCCCTTCAGCACCATCAGGCACTCCTGCCAAGCGTAGCTGTTGGGCGGGTCGTAGTAGCCGATCGGATGGCCCTGCTGCTGCAGCGCCGCGATGCGCCCGGACCAGCCCTCCGTCACGTAGATCTCGCCCTCGGCCAGAAGGCTCATCAGCTCGGCACCGGACCCCCAGTACTTCAGGGCCAGGTCGCGATGCGCGCGGATGGCGTCCCACACGGCATCCATGTCCTGGATGTCGTTGGGATCCTGGTCGGTCGCCAGGGCGCCGTACCAGATCCTCGTGCGCCAGTCGGCCCAGCCGCCGATCTTCCCCTCATACTTGGGATCGAGGAGGATCCTGGCGCCCTTCTCCTGTATCTCCTCCTTGCTGATCTTCTCGGTGTTGTAGGCGAGGCCGGTGGTGCCGTAGTCGTACGGCGCGGCCGACAACTTGCCGCCGGTGACCTTGCGGAACGGCTGCATGAGGGCCGGCATGACGTATTGCAGGTTCGGGATGTTGTCCTCGTTCAGCGCCACGTCATAGCCCAGGTTCACGTAGCGCGCGTAGTCGAACACGCCGCTGGCGTGAAAGATGTTGTACTCGCCCTCCTGGCCGGCTTTCACGCGGTTCAGATATTCGTCGCCGCTCGCGAAGGTGCCGTCGATCACCTTGATGCCGGTTGCCGCGGTGTAGGGATCGAAGGCGTATTTGCGAAAGGCTTCCGAAACGACGCCGCCCCAGCCGTCGAAGCGCACGCTCTCCGGCGTGGCGGCCAGCGCCTGTCGCTGCAGTCCCTTCAGCGGCCCGCCGGTCAGGCCGGCCGTCAGGCTGGCGGCGCCGATCAGCGCCAGGAAGCCGCGGCGGTCGATGTCGCCGTTGCGATAACGTTCGAGCAGTCGTCGATAGCGTGTGGTGTCATCCATCTGCGATGCCTTTCCCTGGTTTCCGGTTCGTTGCCACTGATTGCTGGCGCTCCCTAGCGCAATCCCGCCGCCATGCGGCGCACGATGGCGGCGCCGGCCAGCGGCACCGCCACGGTTGCGACGACCATCACGGTGCCCAGCGCGTTGATCTCCGGGCTGATCGAATTGCGCAGCATGGCGAAGATCTGCGTCGGCACCGTCTCCACACCGCCCGGCTTCCAGAACAGCGTGCCGGTGATGTCGTCGAAGGAGATCGTGAAGGCGAAGATGATGCCGGCGAAAACGGCCGGCATGATGAGCGGCAGGGTCACCTCGCGGAAGGTCTGGAACGCGTTGGCGCCGAGGCTCATGGCCGCCTCCTCGTAGTCGCGGCGCACGGCGACGAGCCGCGCCTGCACGATGAGGACGACGAAGGGCAGCGTGAAGATGACATGGCCGAGCAGCAGAAGCAGGAAGCTCTTCGGCATCTCCAGCCAGCGCAGGAACAGCAGAAGAGCGACCGCCAGCACCACTTCCGGCACGAGGATCGGCGCCACCAGGGCGGTGGTGATCAAGACCTTGCCAGGAAAGTCGTAGCGCACCAGCGCGAGACTCGCGAGCACGCCGATGGTGGTGGAGAGCAGTGCCGTCAACCCGCCCAGCAGAAGCGAGGTCCGGAAGGCGCGCACGATCGCGTCGTTGTGCCAGAGCGCGACGAACCAGCGGACGCTGAACCCCTCCATCGGAAAGCTGCCGAACTGGTTGGCGTTGAAGGCGAGCAGCACCACCACGGCGACCGGCAGGAACATGAAGAGGTAGACCAGCACGGTGAAGGCGCGGATCAGGCTCCAGCCGGAGACCAGGCGACCCGCCATGCGCCGCAGTCCGCCGACATCCAGCGGCGCGTTCTTCTCCACCGCGCTCTTCGCTACCACGCTCATCGGAAGCTCCTCGCCAGCTGGCCGATGCCGGCGTAGCGCGTGTAGAGCATGACCACCGCGCCGAGCACGATCAGCAGGGCAAGCGAGAGCGCCGAGCCAAGGGGCCAGTCGAGCTGGGTGATGACCGCTTCGAACACCAGATTGGCGAACATCGCGTCGCGCGGTCCGCCCAGCACCATCGGCGTCACGTAAGTGCCGGCACCGAGCACGAAGCAGAGCAGGCTGCCGGCGGCCAGCCCCGGCAGCGACAGCGGCAGCGTCACTTCCACGAAAGCCTGCCAGCCGGTCGCGCCGAGGGAGCGCGCGGCCTCGACCAGGTTGGCGTCGATGCCGTCCAGGCTGACATAGATGTTGAGGATCATGAACGGCAGCAGGAAGTGGACCAGCCCCAGGATCACCGTGCCTTCGTTGTAGAGGATCTGCAGAGGTTCCGAGATGACGCCGAGCCAAAGCAGGAACGCGTTAAGCGCACCGCTGACCCCGAGGATGTTGATCCACGACATCGTGCGGATGATGTAGCTGATCCAGAAGGGCAGCATGAGCAGCAGGATCAGGACCGTCTTGTGGCGCGTCGTCGAGCGCGCGATGAAGTAGGCCGGTACATAGCCCAGCAGGATGCACAAGAGGGTCGAGACCGCAGCGATGCGCAGGGTCTGCACCAGGATGTCTCGGTAGAAGGGGTCGGTCAGGACCTCGATCCAATTGTCGAGGTAGAACCCCGGCTGCTCGGAGCCGGTCGCCGTGCGCAACCAGAAGGAATAGACGGCGATGAAGCAGAGCGGCACCACCAACAGCAGGCCGACCGCGCCGAGGGCGGGTGATATCAGGATCCAAGGGCGCGCGCCCGGCGCCTCGGCGTCGCTGCTTCCCATGCTTCTGCGTACTTCCCCGAACGGGCCGGCTTATGGGCTGCCGGCTCGATGCGGCAGTCTTCTCCCTCCCCCTTTATTGTGCAAATAGATAAGTACTATACCGACTATAGATGTCATCTATGAGTTTGGCTGAATGGGAACCTCCCTTCCGAAGGACAGCGGGGAGCGCCTGGCGCGCGAGCTGGATTGGAACCTGCTGCGCACCTTCATGGTGGTGGTGCAGGAGGGCAGCGTAACCGGCGCGGCCAGGCGCCTCTACCGGCGCCAGCCGACGGTGAGCCACGCCCTGAAGCGCCTGGAGGCCAGGCTCGGCAAGCGCCTCATCGAGCGCGGGCCGACCACCTTCCGCGTTACGCCGGCCGGTGAGGTGCTGTACCGCGAGTGCGTCGAGATCTACGGCAACATCGCCCGCGTGGCGGTGCTGACGCGCGACATCAAGGACGAGATCACCGGCCATGTGCGCATTGCCATGGCCAGCCACGTGGTCTCTCCGATCTTCGACGAAGTGCTGGCCGCCTTTCACGCCGCCAACCCCAAGGCCACCTACGAGATCGAGGTGGATACGTCAGCCGAGGTGACCAGGGCAGTTCTGGAGAAGTCGGCCAGCTTCGGGCTCTGCCTGGTGCACAAGCGTTCGCCGCGCCTCCGATACCAGACGATCTACCGCGAGTACTTCGGCTTCTTCTGCGGTCCACGGCACCCGCTTTTCGGACGCGAGGGCCTCACCCTGGCAGACCTCAAGGGCCATGCCTCGGTCTCCTTCAAGACCGACCAACTCGCCGACGCGCTGAGGCCGGTCGCCCTGCTGCGTGCCCAGCACGACCTCGACGACCTGGTGGTCGGGCACTCCTCTCACCTGGAGGAGGTGCGCCGTATGATCATCGCCGGCCTCGGCATAGGACCGCTGCCGATCCACGTGGTTCAGCGCGACCTTCGCGATGGGGTGTTGTGGCGCCTGCCCCCCTACGACTCTCCGCCGGCCATCGACATCTACCTGGTGTGGAATCCGCACGCCCATCTGAATCGTGCCGAGGACGGACTGCTTGCGGCCCTGCGCGCGGCCATCGATGCCAAGCCGCTAAGCGCCCGCACTTACGGTTAGCCCCGGCTGGTTGGCCCCGGACATCGACTTCGACGGCGGGGCCGGCTTCAGGGGCCGGGGCGAGAATGACTCCAAGAGTGGACATCGGATCGGGAGCCCGCAGCGGGGTCGGGCATCCGTCCGGCGAAGGCCACCGCGACCTCGCCGTCCATGACGACCGAGCCATCGTCGAGGAGTGTCACGCGCACCGTCCCGCCCGGCATGCGGACCTCCACCTCGTTAGCGGCAATCAGCTTGCGGGCGCGTGCGGCAGCGGCGGCCGCGCAGGCGCCGGACCCGCACGCCTCCGTCAGGAGGCCCGGGCGCTCCCAGACCTGCAGCCGGATTGTCCGATCGTCCAGGACCTGTGCCACCGCCACGTTGGCCTGCTCGGGAAAGAGCGGGTCGTTCTGAATGGCCGGCGCGTGGGCCGGGATGTCCACCGCATCGAAGTTGTCGACGAAGAACACAACCTGCGGGTTGCCGACGTTCACGGCAACGGGGTCTCGCAGCGGGCCCGCCTCCAGCCCGAGGTGAAGGGTGTCGCGCGGCTCGCTCAAAGGAACGTCCCGCCAGCCTGTCCTGATCGGCCCCAGGTTGACGGCCACGGACATCGGGCCGGTCCGCACGCAGCGCAAGCGGCCGGCGAGGGTTTCCAGGACGACGTCCGGCCGCCCGGTCTCCTCCATCAGAAGCCAGGCCACGCAACGCGTCGCGTTGCCGCACATCCCGACCTCGCGGCCATCCACATTGAGAATGCGCAGGAAAACATCGCTACCGGGGGTGCGGGGGCGCTCGAGGACCAGTAGTTGATCGCCGCCGATGCCGGCGTGCCGATCGCAGATCCAGACGATCTCCGACACGTCCGGACGAAAGGGCCGCTCGCGGCCGTCCACGATGACGAAGTCGTTGCGCAGCCCGTGCATCTTCACGAAGGCGCGGCCGCCCGCAAGAAACCGTTCGATCAGATCCGTCGTCCCATCATTCGCGCCCATTGCGGATTCCTCGACACTGCGCCGGCATGACCACCGGCTCCGACCGCGACATTCTGACGGTCTCGCCGGCCGGAGACCAGCGCAACGGATGACAGGCCCGGTGAATCAATGCTTCAGTGCCATTGGGTGGCACAACCTCCGGCGGTACCGATCCTGGAGCGGAATTTGGCGTCTATCATCCGGCCGCCAATCTCACGAGATCCCTTGAGGGATTCGTAAGCCGCCGCCGCCCGTCTGTCATAACCTGAACGGGGACCGCACAGATGACCGACTCATTCACCAGGCCCAGAGCCACCCCGCACCAGCATGTGGAGAATGGCCGCACCCGCGTGACCGAATGGCGCTTCGCGCCGGGGGCCGAAACCGGGCCGCATACCCATGAATACGATTACGTGATCGTCCCGGTCACCCGCGCCCGCATGCGGCTGGAAATGTCCGACGGCACCGTAACCCACGCCGAACTCGAGCCCGGCCGCAGCTACTTTCGTCAGGCGGGGATCTCTCACAACGTCATCAACGAAGGCGACGGCGATCTGATCTTCGTCGAGGTCGAGTTCCTGGAACCGGCAACGGCGCAGGGCACAGCTCAATGAGACCGCATCGGTGACTCGGCGGGCCATGGTGTCGTCCGCCGCCGCGCCAGAACGCGGCTTCGACCATGGCAGGGAACTCCTGCGGAGTGCCGGCCCGGGAGCATCTCCGATCCGAAGATTGCGCCGTGCTCCGGCGCGGGCCCATGAGACTGGACAAGCCCGAGGGCCAAACCGGTCACGACGGCCCGTTGGTCCGAGCGCTCGCGATCATCTCCTGCGCGTCCGCCAGAAGGCGGCTCGCCTCATCCGGTGCGAGGCGGAGCGCCGCCGCCACCTCGACCAGCCGCAGCCGATGAAACATCCGCAAGAGGAACACGCGCCGGTGTTGCGCCGGCAGCCGGCGGGACGCCGCCTCCACATCGGCCAGGATCTCGTCGGGCAGCGACGCGTTCGGCGCCGGAATCACGTCTTCCCAGCGTACCGTCTCGTCGGGCTGATACCACTCCCAGAAGGTCTCGTCGTCTTCGCCCGGCTGGTCCGGCACCGGCTCCTCGAGCGAAACCGCGGCGGCCGCGCGCCGCCGTTCCTCGCGCTGCACCAATCGCTCCAGCATCCGGAACGTCAAACCGAGCAGCCACACCCTGAGGTGGAGCCCCGTCGGCCGGCGGTGGCGGTCCCGCCAAGCCCGGTCCAGGACATCGGCGATCACTTCCTCGACCGTCGGGTTGTCCGGCTCCAGGGTGCCAAGAGCCCGATGATAGCGCAGCTCGCGCCCAATGGCAGCCGACAGCTCCGGAACATACGGGCGGACGGCGGCGTTGAACGCCTCTCGGTCTCCGTCGAGAATGCGTTGCCATTGGCCTGCATCAGCCGCCGCCGGCGAGGTTGGCTGTGGTCCGGTCGTCATCTCCAATCTCCACCACCTTGTCCCGCAATCAATCCGCCGGCCGACAACTGGGCGTCAGGGTTCCCCGCATACGAGGAGTCTGATGCATGCCCGGCCGAATGCAAGGGGGCGACGGGACACGATCGCCTTGGGTTGGGCGGTTGCCGTCGGTCTCGCAATCTCCAAGCCGAGCGTGCTTCAGGCCTCTTGACCCGGTGGACCTGCCGCCTTGCCGACCGTACCGGTCGGCCTTGACCGAGCCTGAGGCATAGCGCCATGTTGGCTGTGCCCTGAGTCGGCGGACACCTTGTCCATGCTTGTCGAAGCCGGACCAGGCCCGGTCGCTCAGCGCAGCAAGACGCGTTGCTCCGGCCATCATCCTCCGCTGATTCGATCAAGGCCCGCCCTTCATGCACGCGACTGTAGCTTCGATCTCGGCGCTGTTGCTGTCGGTGGCGATTCTCCTCATGGGCAGCGGTCTGCAGTCGACCCTGCTGCCGGTCCGGGCGAGCCTCGAAAACTTCCAGACGACCGAGATCGGCCTGATGGGATCGTCGTACTATGTCGGCTTCGCGCTCGGCTGCTTCTATGGCGGTCGGGCCGTTCAGCGCGTCGGCCATATTCGGACCTACACGGCCCTGACAGCGATTGCGGCGGCCGTCGTCCTGATCCATGTGCTTGCCATCGACCCGCTCGCCTGGGCCGCGCTGCGCGCGGTAACCGGCGTCTGCTTCGCGGGGCTGTTTCTGGTCATCGAGAGCTGGCTCAACGATCGCGCCGGCAACGAGAATCGCGGGCTCGTCATGGGCATCTACACGATGGTCTACCTGACCGTGATCGTGGTCGGCCAGATGATGCTGACGCTCGCCGCCCCCTCGCAGTTCGCGCTGTTCGCGGTCGCATCGATCCTGGTGTCGATCGCGGCCGTGCCGGTGGCCCTGACGCGCTCGTCGGAACCGAAACCGGTCGCGGAGGTGCGTCTGCGGCTCGGCAAGCTGTATCGCGCCTCGCCCAGCGGCATGGCCGGCGTCCTGATGGGCGGGATGGCGACGGGTGCGTTCTGGTCGCTCGGGCCGAGCTATGCGATCGGCGTGGGCGCCGATGCGAATGAAGTCGCGATCTTCATGTCGATCGCCGTCCTCGGCGGGGCCCTGGTGCAGTGGCCGATCGGGCGCCTGTCCGACCGCCTCGACCGTCGCGCGGTCCTGGTCGCCGCCTGTGGCGTGGGTGCGCTGGCGGCAGGGTGCTTCGTCCTGTTCGACGTCGGGAAAGGCTATGCCGGCGCCGGCCTGACCGCGGTCTTCGGCGCAGCGGCGATGCCGATCTATGCCATCGCGGCCGCGCACGCCTTCGATCTCGTCGAGCGGTCCGACTATGTCGAGACGTCATCCGGACTGCTTCTCGCCAACAGCCTCGGCGCCGTCGTCGGTCCGCTAGTCGCCTCGATCATCATGCGCTGGGTCGGACCCAACGGCATGTTCCTGGCCACGGGCGCCGCCCACCTGGCGCTCGGCGCGTTCGTTGTCTGGCGGATGAAGCGCAGTGCGCCGGTCCCGCCCGAGCAGCGAACCAAGTTCGACCTCGCCGGGACGGCGCCGACCATGGTGCCGTCGCAGTCGGAGGACGAGCATGCGTCACGGGCACCCTTATAGGAGCTTTCTCTGCCCCGAGATGCCGGCGCATCACGAGCGGCGGTCGGCGCCGCTCGTCCGAGCATAAAAGGCGGCGGCTCCCGCGGGGGAGCCGCCGTTCGTTTGCGAGCGA
>CAZKCM010000009.1:0-1441 GCA_964551315.1 uncultured Rhodospirillaceae bacterium
ACCTCGCCCAAAACGCTACCGTCACACTCATCGGAATCGATCCGAACGACCTGACGGCGGACGCGGTCGAGACGGCCTCCTAAGGCCGGGTCTTTACAGAAGATCAGGCCCGTCGCGGGGAGAATATGCGCGCCGGGTCCTAACCGGACTTGGAGCGGACGGCGTGATCCGTTCGGACCGGGCCGAACCGAGGCTTCAGCGCAGCCTGCTTCCGCCAGCCGGTGCCGACCGGCTCCTTCTGGGTCACGACGGCTTTCCGGACCACCGCCCGAAGGCTCGCCAGAATCGCGAACAGGGCGAGGGTCACGTCGTAATAGGCAAGGGACAAGGCGGAGCCGCCGACCATATAGCCGACCAGGCTAACCTGGATCATGCGTGCGAGGTTGTTCGCCCAGGCCAGATCCTCGTTGTCCTTGGTCTCAGCGATCACCCGGCTCGCGTTCCACCAGGCGACCGCAAGGATGCTGAGGAAGATGAAGAGCCCGACGAATCCATGGTCGCCAAGGACCTGGAAGTAGATGCTGTGGGCGGCCCGCCCAAAACCCCGGGTGTAGAGCGCATCGGGGTTGAACCGCGAATAGACGCTGCCGCTTTCGATCGCCGAGATCCCGCCCCCGACGAGGGGTCGGGCCAGGGCGATGTTGAGGGACGTTTCCCACGCCTCGAACCGGCTTTGGAGCGACCGATCCTCCTCGTATTCGGCGATGGTGCCTGCCCGCTCGTGCCATTGCTCCGGCATCAAGAAGAATATCACCCCCAGGGTCACCGGAAAGGCGAGAAGGATTATCGCCAGTCGATTACGTCGCGATTTCCATGCCAGGAACAGGGCCATGGCGACCATTGCGATCAAGCCGCCGCGCGAGTAGGAGCCGACGACCGAAATGAACATCAGGCCGGCGGCCGCGGCAAACCCTCTGCGGAACCAGCGATTTTCGGCCGTCATCCGCAGATAGTTGACCAGGGGAATGCATATCACCAGGGCCAGGGCCAGGGCATTGTTGTCGTGGATCATGCTGTCTTCGGGCCCCAAGACCCTCCATTGCCCGCCGGTCAGCAGCACGAAGATCCCGCCCTTGACCCCCCAATAGCCGAGCGATAGGACGATGACGCCGATAAGGGCATCGATCCGCGTGCGGTTCTGTATCAGCGCCACGATCGTAACGGCGAGGACCAAGTTCTTGATGTGCCGTTCCCAGAGCGGCCAGGAGATGTTGGGCACCAGCGCGACGAGGGTGGTGAGGGTCATCCAAAGCGCGAACAGGATAAACAGGACGGTCGTCGCGTTGATTGGAATACGCTTCGGCTCGCGCGACCAGAACCAGGCGATCGCGGTCGCGATCGCGGCGACCTGCACAAACGGAATGACCTCCCGGAGGATCCAGACCTCGCGATGCGGGCTCATGAAGGAGAAAAATGACCAGACGAGCACGCCGGCATGCGG
>CAZKCM010000009.1:1541-93943 GCA_964551315.1 uncultured Rhodospirillaceae bacterium
GTCTCTTGGCGGCCACACGACACCCCGATCGGACTCGACGGCGCCAATGCGGCATGTCGATCCCGGAGCCAACGTGCCAATAGCGAACGAGCACGCCGCATGCGGTTCATAAGGTGGTTCATCAAAAAGAACCAGCGCCTTTCGTATCATATTCGCCGATCGCTTCCGAGTGCCTGGCTCGGCGAAGACCTCAAGCTGGTGCAGGATCGCCTCGTGCCGGACCTCATCCGTCAGATCCCGGGCGCCCTGGTGCTCGATGTCGGCGGCGGGCGCAGGTGCCACTTCGCCAAGCATCTGGAGCCGACGGATGCGATGCTGATCGCCGTCGACATATCACCGGAGGAATTGCAGCTGAACGAGGATGTCTCCCATCGTGTCGTTGCTGACGCGGTCAACGGGCTTCCCTTTCCTCCGAATGCGGCCGACCTGATCGTGAGCCGGTCGGTGATGGAGCACCTGCCCAACATCGAGGGGTTTCTTGCCCAGGCGAGCCAGTGCCTTCGCCCGGGCGGCTACTTCATCAATGTGTTCCCGTGCCGGTTCTCTCCGTTCTCCATACTGAACCGGATGCTCCCGAACCGGATCGCGAGGGCGATACTCTTTTACATCTACCCGACCTTCCGCGGTGAGTGCGGATTCAAGGCATTTTATGATAGAATGTACTTTAGTAAAGTAATGGAATTGTTAAAAAATCATGGTTTCGAGGTCATAGAGGTCCGTGTTAGATATTTTCAATCCATGTATTATGATTTTTTTGTGCCTTTCTTCGTCATAAGTCTGGCCTACGATCTTCTCTTGTACTTTATCGGGGCGAGGAACTTGGCTGCTCAGTTGTTCTTTGTGGCGCAGAAGAGCGGAGTGTTGCGCGAGTCCGGCGATTCCGGCACCCGGTTCCCGCTTGATACGGAACAGGCCGCCCCGGCCGGGCGTTGAATCGGACATCTGGCTTCCGGCATGTTCTCTTCCCCGCAGTAAACGTCCCGTGTCGACAGCGCGTTCCGCCTCCTGCCCGATTGCCGGGCCGAGATCCGAACCCGGGCGACGTCTCCTCCGCGTCCTGTCGATGACGACGCTCTATCCCAACGCGGCGCAGCCTTCGCACGGCATCTTCGTCGAGAACCGGTTGCGGCATCTCGTTGCCACGAACGAGGTCGCGCTGCGCGTCGTTGCCCCCGTTCCCTGGTTCCCGTTCCGTTCCGCCCATTTTGGCCGCTATGCGACGTTCGCACGGGCGCCGGTCCGCGAGCACCGTCACGGCATCGTTGTCACGCATCCGCGCTATCCGGTGATTCCGAAGGTGGGGATGACCGTCGCCCCGGCCCTTCTGTACGCAGCGCTATACCGTCACGTGCGGTCCTTGCTGGCGTCGGGCGTTTGCTTCGATCTGATCGATGCCCATTTCTTCTATCCCGATGGTGTCGCCGCCGCCCTGCTCGGCCAGCGGATCGGTAAGCCGGTCGTCATCACCGCCAGGGGCACGGACCTGAACCTTTACCCCCGTCACGCGCTGCCGCGCCAGATGATCCGCTGGGCGGCGGACCGGGCCGCCGGCCTGATCACGGTGTGTCAGGCGCTGAAGGATGTCCTGGTTGGACTTGGGGTGCCGGCCGACCGGGTGACCGTCCTGCGGAACGGTGTCGATCTGGAGCAGTTCCGGCCGGTGCCGGACCGCGATGGCGCGCGCCGCGCGCTCGGCCTCACGCGCCCAACCCTCCTTTCGGTCGGGCATTTGATTGAGCGAAAGGGGCATCACCTGGTGATCGAGGCCCTGGCCGACCTGCCGGGGATGGATCTGCTCATCGCCGGCGACGGCCCGGAGCGCCCGGCGCTGGAGCGTTTGGCCCAGCGGTGCGGGGTCGCCGACCGCGTGCGGCTGTTGGGCGCCCTGCCGCACGACGAATTGGCGCGAATCTATGGCGCGGCCGATGCGCTCGTTCTGGCCTCGAGCCGGGAGGGCTGGGCGAACGTACTGCTCGAGTCGATGGCCTGCGGCACGCCGGTCGCCGCGACCAATGTCTGGGGAACGCCGGAGGTCGTGGCCGAGGCCGCCGCCGGAACCCTTGTGGAGGAACGGTCGCCGCGCGGAATCGCCGATGCCGTCCGGCGCCTGTTCAGCGCCCTGCCGGACCGGGCGGCCACCCGGGCCTATGCCGAACGGTTCTCATGGGACGCAACGACCCAGGGGCAGCTTGACCTCTTCCGGAAAATTCTGGAAGGTCAGCCGCCCGGTGATCGGACGGCGCCGCCACCGCGGCAGTAGAGGGGAATGATGGCGCGATACCTGGTCACCGGCGGCTGCGGGTTCATCGGGTCTCATCTGGCGGACGCGCTGGTCACGGCCGGGCACGCGGTGCGAATCCTCGACGACCTGTCGACCGGCCGACGCGCCAACGCGCCTGAATCGGCGGAGATTCTGGTCGGGGACGTGGCGGACCCGCGCACGGTTGCCGGGGCCATGGCCGGCGTCGACGGCTGTTTCCATCTTGCCGCGATTGCCTCGGTGGCGCGCTGCAACGACGATTGGGCGGGCGCCCACCGGGTGAACCTGTCCGGGACGATCAACGTCTTCCAAGCGGCGTGCGCCGACGGCGCGCGGCCTCCCATACCGGTGGTCTACGCGTCTTCGGCCGCGGTTTATGGCGACAGTCCCGAGCTGCCCCTCAGGGAATCGGTGCGAACCCTGCCTTTGTCGGCTTATGGTGCGGACAAGCTGGGATGCGAGCTCCACGCGCGGGCGGGGGCGATCGTCCACGGGCTTCCAACCATCGGATTCCGCTTCTTCAACGTTTACGGGCCGCGGCAGGATCCGGTCTCGCCCTATTCGGGCGTGATCTCGATCTTCGCGGGAAAGGCCAGCCGCGGAGAACCGCTGACGATCTTCGGGGACGGGGAGCAAACGCGCGATTTCATCTATGTCGAGGACGTCGTGCAATGCCTGCTCAAAGGCATGGAGCGGCTTCAGTCAGCCGGAGGCCAGCCGCCCGAACCGCAGGTGATGAATGTCTGCACCGGCGTCGCCACCTCGGTTCGGCGGCTTGCGGACATCATTCTGGGGCTCACCGGCCGCCGTTCGGCCATCGAGTACGGACCGCCTCGCGAGGGCGACATCAGGGCCTCGATCGGCGATCCCGATGTGGCGCGTCGGCGATTGGGCTTCGCCGCGACGACTTCACTGGAGGGCGGGCTGGAGCGGACGCTCGCCGACCTCTTCCGATGAGCGGCCGGCGTTCGGCGGCCGTTACGGGGCACTCGACATCGGGCCCGGCGCTCGCCGACGGCGGCGCCGGGGGCACCAAGTCGCTTGAACGCGGACGGACGGAGAGGGCGGGAGGTTTCCGCGAATGGCGTTGAAGGACCCGGGACAGGTGGACCGCACGGTGCCATTTCTGCGACCGCCTCCGAGCCGGGGTCGTTTAACGCCAGAGCAGATCCGTGCGCATTACCTGGTGGAACGGGAACTCGCACAAAGGTTGTTAAGCGCCGGCCGCGACGATCGACGCGTTCTGTACAACGAGCTCTATGACGAGCTCTTCAGCCGGGTGCCGTTCCATCCGCAGATCCAGAAGAAGCAGGATCCGGCCTATCGTGAGCAGGAGATCGCCTCGCAGCTACGGCTGCTTCGGCGCTTCTTCGACGGGAACGGGGTTTTTCTGGAAATCGGGGCCGGGGACTGCGCTCTGTCAAACCGCATCGCGGATCACTTCCGCCTCGTCTACGCGGTCGACGTCAGCGAACGGATCTCGCAGGGCGTCGGGCTCAAGGACAACGTCCGCTTCATTCTGTCCGACGGCACGAGCATTCCCGTGCCGGCAGGCTCGGTCGATGTTGCCTACAGCAATCAGCTGATGGAGCATTTGCATCCGGACGACGCGATGGAGCAACTGGGCAACATCCATGCCGCTCTGGCGCCCGGCGGGCTCTATCTCTGCGTCACACCCAATCGCCTTTCCGGACCGCACGATGTGTCCCGATACTTCGACGAGATCGCCAGAGGTTTTCATCTCAAAGAGTATGTCTTTTCGGAACTGCGTCAGGTCTTTCGCCAGGTCGGCTTTGCCGATGTAAGGGCCTTGACCGGCCTTGCCGGCCGGTACCGCCGCTTGCCCGGCGGCAACCTCCTGCAATCCCTCCTGGAAGGGGTCGTGGGGTCTCTGCCCAACCGTCTGCGCGACCGGGTCGTGTCCTTCTCGCCGGTCTATTCGGCGCTGGGGCTCGTTTGCGTCGCCCGAAAGGCGGGAAGGGGCTAGGGAGCGGACAGCGGAGATCGCCCGGTAAGGCCTGCACGGATTGAAACGACTGAGGTTTCGTGCCATAGACCACCGAACGGTAGACTGCCGGGCCCGAACGCCACGGAGCGGCGCGGCATCCGATCATCCCGAAGACGCGGCGAATGGCCGTCGGTCCGTTCGGATCGGTCACCGACGCTAAGTGGAAATATCAGGCGCAAGGGTACTGGATGAAGATATTGGTGCTATCCTGGTATTTTCCGCCGGGTAACACGATCGGGGCGATTCGTGTCGGTAAACTTGCGAAATATCTTCACGAGCGGGGGAACGACGTTCGCGTGGTCGCGGGTCGCCACTGGGACCTGCCCGAAACCTTGCCTCTTGAGATTCCGGCGGACCGGGTTCACTACTCCAATTTCACCGACATAAACTGGCCGAGGGACGTTCTTCGGCGGCTGTACGATCGCCTGGCGGGCGGTGCCGCGCCGCAGGCCGCGCCCGCGCGATCCACGGGACCGGCTGGCGGCCGGGACGAGGCAAGCCCTTTAACGTCGAGCCTCCGGTGCCTGAGCGACCTCTACACGCACGCGCTGAATCTGCCCGACAATCGCATCGGGTGGTTGCCCTGGGCGGTCCGGGACGCGAAGCGCATCTCCCGTCGGTTACGGCCGGACCTGATCTATGCGAGCGGCCCGCCCTTTACCTGCCTTTTGGCCGGGCATCTGGTCAGCCGCCAGACCGGGGTGCCCTGGATCGCCGAATTTCGCGATCGCTGGGTCGACGACCCCTACAACGATTACCCGCAATGGCGCACCAACCTTCTGGCGCGGCTCGAGCGGCGCGTCGTCGCGAGCGCGACGGGTGTCGTTACGGTTTCCGAGCCCTGGGCGGAGTTCTACCGCGCCAAGTTCGGTAAGCCCGTGGCCACGATCTACAACGGATACGATCCCCAGGACTTTGCCTTCGAGCCGGACGACGGCATCCTGCCTCCGTCCGACAAGCTGACGATTACCTATACCGGGGTGATCTATTCCGGGCGGCGCGATCCCTCGCCGTTGTTCGAGGCCCTCAAGCTCCTTGGACCGGACCGCCAGCGGTGTCGCGTCGTCTTCTACGGCTCGGCCCCCGATCTTGTCCGGCCGGTGGCGGAGCGGTGCGGGGTCGGGGACCTCGTGGAGGTGCACCCGCCCGTGCCGTACAAGGAATCGATCCAGCTGCAGCGGGCCGCCGACGTCCTGCTTCTGCTGCAGTGGAATGATCCCAAGGAGCAGGGTAACTGTCCGGCAAAGCTTTTCGAGTATTTTGCGGTGCGGCGGCCGATCCTCGGCCTCGGACTCGAGGACGGCGTTCCGGCCAAGTTCATTCGCGAGCGCTCGGCCGGCTTTTTTTCCAATGACCCGACGCTTATTGCTGCCCAATTGCGCAGCTGGCTGGCGGAAAAAGAACGGAATGGTTTCATTAAGTCCTTGCCCCCCGAAGCCCGGGAAGGTCTTTCCAGGGCGGTCCAGTTCGAGAAGCTCGAGCACTTCATTGGCGAGTGCCTTGCATCCGCCGGAGCGCGGAGGGCCGGCGCGCGACGTTAGGGGGTGGGAAAGGCGTTCCAGGGCGGGGAAGACGCCCTCGATCCGAGGTGGCTCGCGATCCGGATGGAACACGGGTGCCTGGGCGGCGTTCGTCGTCTTGTTCCCATCAACGCCCAGCGACCCCGAGAATGGCTAACGTATCCCAGCAGTTCCGCCGCTTGTCTTTTCTCCGGATAAAGGAGGCGCGGCAGCGGCTGCGGAGGCAGATTCGAGCGGAGGGTGCGAGGGACCGCGAGGTCGTCTTCGTCTCCGGCGTGCAGCGCTCCGGCACCAACATGCTGATGGAGGTCCTGGAGCGCAGCTGGGAGACCGAGGTATTCATGGAGACCGACCCTCGGGCCTTCGACAACTATCTCATGCGGGAGCGCCCGATCATCCGCCGCCTCGTCGAGGCCTCGCCGTCCCGCACCGTGGTGATCAAGGCGCTGTGCGAAGCCCATGAGGTGGCGCAGCTGATGGCAGATTTTGCGCCGGCTCGGGCGATCTGGATGTACCGCCACTACGACGACATGATCAATTCCAACATGGTGGCCTGGCCCGGTGGCCGCAATCAGATCGAGGACGTCGTGAGGGACCGGGACAGCGCGGGCTGGCGCGGGCGGGGCATGACCGACGAGACGCATGCCATCATCCGCCGGCACCATCGGCCGGAGATGAACGATGCCTCGGCGCTCGGGCTGTTCTGGTACTACCGCAACCAGCTCTTCTTTGACCAGGGGTTCGATCGGAACGACCGAGTCATGCTGGTGCGCTACGAATCGATGGTCACCGATCCGGCAAAACATGTTGCGGCCATCGCGCGCTTCGCCGGCATCGAATGCCGGCGCTCGATGGTCGATCTGATCTCGCCGGCATCGGTCCGCAAGCGGCCGAGCCCCGACATCGACGGCGACGTGCGGGCGCTTTGCGACGAAATGCTCGCACGGCTCGACGCCGTCTGGCGAAGCCGATGGGAGGATTACGCGTGAGGTCAGCGGCATACGGTGGGCGGAGTATAACGGCATGACGGTGATTGCCGGTATCGTCAGCCTGCGGCCCGGTTTCTCCGTTCCGGACGGCGCCTGCCGGGAGATCCGGGCCGCGATGTCCCGGCACCCGGACGAACGGGTGCACGAACTGCGCGGCCCGCGGCACTACCTCGCCAAGTTCGACATCGGCGCGTTCGGCGCCCCCGGCCTCCACGTGGATGAGACGGGCGCCGTCTCGCTGCTCGCCGGCGAACCGCTGCTCGATGCGGCCGGCCGGGGACGCAAGCGGCCCCGGTCCGAAGATCTTCAGGAGCTCCATCGGTGCTGGCGGCGGCAGGACCGGTCGCTCCTCCGGGCCACGCGTGGCGCCTTCTGCCTCGCGCAGTTCGACCCGGCGACGCACCGCCTGGACCTCGTCGCGGACAAGCTCGGGCTCCGGTCGCTGTACTACCACCTGTCGGACGAATACGTGGTCTTCGCGTCGGTCCTGCGGGTGCTCGAGGGGTGCCGATTCGTTGAACGCCGCATGGACGTGCAGGGCGTGGCGGAAATGGCGGCCATGCGGATCGCGCTCGCCGACCGGACCCCCTATGCCGACGTCAAGCTGCTCAAGGCCGGGCAGATCCTCAGCCTTTCGGACGACCGGCGATCGATCGATACCTATTGGCGCTGGGATACCATCGCCCCGGCAAGCGCGCCGAAGCAGGAGTTGCGGCAGGAGGCCTACCGCCGGTTCACCGAAGCGGTGCGGCTCCGCCTGGGCGACGACCGGGCGGCGATTGCGCTCCTCAGCGGCGGGCTCGATTCGCGCTGCATCGTCACCGCGCTGAAAGAGGCCGGGGCGACGCTCTACACCTACAGCGTGGCGTTTGACGGCACGCTCGACAAGCCTCTGGCGGAGGCCTATGCGCAAGCCATCGGTTCCATCCACCGTCACGTTCCGGTCACGCCGGACCGGGACTTCTCGCCGCTGAACAACGTGCTGCCGCTGCTCTATGCCACGGAGTTCGACCCGGGCGCGTGTCCGGAACGCCCCCGCGTCATCTGGTCGGGGGAGGGGGGGAGCGGCGTCATCGGATGCGTCGGCCAGACGGCCGAGGTCGTGGCGCTTCTGCGGCAGGGGCACATCTCGGCCGCAGCCGAAAAATTCCTGATGGGAAAGCGGCAGCGCCTGCCCCGCAAGCTCTTCGCCCGGTCCGTCGCCGACCTCATCAGTGACCTTCCGCGACGGGGCCTCGAGGAGCGCCTGCGTGCCTTCGAATGCGCCGATGCGGGCCGCGCGATCAGCATCTTCGATCTGATCGATTACCAGAGCCGCCACCTGAACGATCATTACGAGAGCATCGACCAGACCCGGGTCGAGCTCGAGACGCCGTTCTACGACAGCGAGTTCATGGCCCTGATGTATTCGGTGGCGATCGACGACTGCCTCTACCACGACTTCTATCATGCCTGGCTCAAGGAATTCCCGCCGGTGGCCACCTCCGTCC
This sequence comes from uncultured Rhodospirillaceae bacterium, assembly GCA_964551315.1. GTDB lineage: Bacteria > Pseudomonadota > Alphaproteobacteria > Dongiales > Dongiaceae > Virgifigura. The sequence goes on from CAZKCM010000009.1 coordinate 9,809, forward strand.
CCTGGCAGACCTATCCGGGACACCGGCCCTGTCCGCTTCCTTTGCCGGACGGCATTCGGGACCAGTGGACGAAGTCGCGCGAAAGCGGATGGCAGCGGAAGTTGGCGCGCCAGCGGCTGAGAAGCCTGGACCTGGTTCTGGCCGGCACACCATTCCCCGATCCCCTCCTGGACAGGCTGGCCCTCGCGCTGGTCCGCTGGTCCACAAGGCTGGGCCTTGGAAGTTACGGCTACGTCCTATCGAGGGCCGAACTCTTCGGCAAGTATTGGCGCGCTTGCGGCGGACGGTTCGTCATGCCGCAGCGGGCGCCTTGAGCGCCGCTGGTCGGGCGCGGCGCGATGTAAAAGGCCGTTTGACCGGCTCCAGCTAACATCTTCAGTCGATCGGTCGCCCATCCCGCGCCGTCGCCGGCTGTTCTCACGCGATCCTTTGTCGTCCCGCCGATGGTCTCGCCGTTGCCCTAGGGGGCCGATTCGGTGACCCGGAGCGTCGCGACAGAGGGATTGGAGTCCGCTCCAGCGCGCCGATCCGTGGTGGAGAAACCCCATTGGCACCGCCCGAAAGCCGCTTCAGCGCCCCCAGAAAACACCTCCCTCCGCACGGTCGGGCAAGGATAGCGGCCGCTCGATAAGAGACATAAAAGAATTTTCGAGCCTGCGCTCGAAGCGGGGCGTGCCACACCAAATCGCCAAAGCGGCATGGCGACAACGGTTCTTGCAAATAGATAGAATATACTGATATTATATAAGTAATTCGCGCGCATATTGTTAACCTTTGCGCGCAATACGCTTCCAGTTAACCATGTCAGATGTTGGAACCATGGCGCCAACCCGCGAGCGCACCTTCAGGCTCATTAAGGCCGTTGTGCCGCCGGCGCTCCTCGGCTGCGCCAGCCGGTATCTTCCAAGCGGCGTCAAGCGCGGTGTCAATCGGGCGATCGGCGTGGCCGGAGGGCCGGTCGAAGCGCTGCTGCGTCGCCGTGCAGAAGCGCGGATCCGCGCCAGCCGCCCCCGCGTAAGCCGCGATGCGCTGATCGCTGATCTGGAGGCCCTGGCGCTACCGGCCGGCAGCATCGTGTTCGTTCACAGCTCGTTGAAGGCGCTCGGCTATGTCGAGGGCGGGGCCGCTACGGTGGTCGATGCCCTCAGGACCGTCATCGTCGACCGGGGAGGCGGCACCTTGGCGATGCCGACCTTCACCGGTAGCGGCGGCATGTACGACACCCTGCGGTCCGGCGAAGTCTTCTGCTGCCGCACCAGCCCGTCGCGTGTCGGTGCCATAACGGAGCTGTTCCGCCAACAGCCGGGGGTGCGCCGAAGCCTGCATCCGACGCATTCGGTGGCCGCTCTCGGACGGCAGGCGGAATGGCTGCTGGAGGCACATCATCGCTGCGTCGGTGCCTTTGGCGAAGGCTCGCCGCTGGCGCGGCTGTTGGAAGCCGGCGGGCAGCTTCTTGGTCTGGGCACCGGCCTGGGAACGGTGACCTTTTACCATGTCCTCGAGGACCTGCGGCCTGACTTTCCGTTCCGGGTCTACACGCCGGATTCGCCGATCGAGGCGGTGTGCCGCGACGAGAACGGGCGCGAGGTTCGGCTGCGCGTCATGGCGCACGACCCAACGGTATCCCGGACGCGGATCGATCGCCCCGAAGGCGAATGGATCCGCCGCTACGTCACCGACTACCTCGAGGCCGAAGGTGGCCTGCGATGGGGCAAGGTAGGGGCGGGCCGCGCCTGGACCATCTCGGCGCGCGACATGTATCGCGGGCTCGAGGCCCTGCTCGCGCAAGGCGTCACGATCTACAGCACGCGTGAACAAGTCGAGGGGAGAACGGCACGGGGCGCGGGGCCGCATAGCACCGTGTCGGGGGGAACGACATGAATCTGCGCAAGGCCCGCCTGTGGGGCAGCGGGGTGCTCGAATTCCTGCACCTTCCGCCTCCGGCCAGGAGAGAGTATTTCCGCGATGCGTTTTCTTCCGCCGCCGAGGATCCCGGACCCGGTCGCGTCATCGAGGAAGGCATCGGCTGGATCTGTCGCGCACAAGACCATTCGACGACAGCCGACGGTGGCGTCGCGCGACACTATTCGCTGCTGAGGGGCTGGGGGCCATCCTATCCGGAGACGACCGGCTATATCATCCCGACCTTGCTGCAACACGCGAGGCTGACCGGCGCTTCGTCCAGCCGCGAACGCGCCCGCCGCATGCTCGACTGGCTCGTCCGGATCCAGCGCCCGGACGGCGGATTCCAGGGCGGGACGATCGATGCGAAACCCGCCGTGTCGGTGACCTTCAACACCGGCCAGATCCTGATGGGGCTCGCCGCCGGCGTACGCGAATTCAACCGGTACCAGGAGGCGACGACAGCCGCCGCCGATTGGCTTACAGCGACGATGGATCCCGACGGGTGCTGGCGCAAGCATCCCACGCCTTTTGCGAAGCCGGGGGAAAAGACTTACGAGACACACGTCGCCTGGGGGCTGTTCGAAGCCGACCGCGTTCTGCCGAACCGCGGCTACGGTGCGGCGGGGCTGCGGAACGTTCGCTGGGCGCTTACGCATCAGCAGACCAACGGCTGGTTCGCGCAATGCTGCCTGACCGATCCTGACCGGCCGCTGACGCACACCATCGGCTATGTGCTTCGCGGAGTCATCGAGGCGTATCTGTTCGCCGGGGACGAGGCCTTCCTTCACGCCGCGCGTCGAACGGCCGACGGGGTTCTTGGGGCGTTGCGGCCTGACGGCTTCCTGCCCGGTCGCCTGGATTCCCGCTGGCGAGGCGTCGTCCCCTGGGCGTGCCTGACAGGGACCGCGCAGATCGCCCATTGCTGGTTGCTGCTGTTTCGCGAGACTCGGGACGCGCGCTACCGCGATGCCGGGCTTGCCGCCCTCCGCTATGTCCGGCGGACGGTCCGCGTCGACGGCCCGCCGGAGATCCGGGGCGCGGTCAAGGGCTCCTTCCCCATACACGGGGATTACGGACGCTACGAATACCTTAACTGGGCGTGCAAGTTTCTCGTGGATGCCTGCCTGCTCGAGCAGGAGATCCGATCTCCCATCGAGCAGGAGGATCTTGCCGCTGCCGCATCCTGAGCGGGGGTGCCGGTTTTCCCGCGCCGGGCACGCTTGGGCCATCTGCGTATGGTCTCGGTGCTCACGCCGTAGTGCCGGGCGGGCTCGCTCGAGTGGGCGATCTCGGTGCGCGCGGCCGCGGTGGGGCGGGCGTGGGGATGGATCAGGAGCATGGGCGCGACCTCCAGCCGGCCGATCGCGTCCGCCGAGGACGGCACCCGCTCGGGGCGCGCCCGTCAACCCGAGCCCTGAAGGGGCTGGTCCGCGGCTCCGTGGGCGGCTGTCACGCTCCGGGCGGCTCACCGGCGGCCATCGGGCGCGACGTTCGGATCTGACCGGCCAGCCGGCGACCGCTCAAAGCGCCAGCCGTAGTCGGCGATCACCCAACGCATCCGATCCCAAGATTGCTCCTCCAGCAAACAGTAGCCACACCGCGCCATCGGCACTTGGCGACCACCGGAAACGGGAACCCGCGACCGAGGCAGGTGTTATTGCCTCGGCCCAAGTCGCTGTCGCGGTTAACGGTACCGGTGACTGCATCGGGCTATGACGGCGCCTCGGCGGCCGGACCGGGGGCGAGCCACCTCAGTGCGAGAAATATTCTCGGGGAACGGCGTGCGCACCGAAGTCTGCATCACCATCGACACGGAGTTCAACATCGGTGGTGCGTTTACCTACCCGGATCGATACACGCCTCTGGCGGAACGGGTGGTGGACTGCCCGGTCAACGGGCGCGACGAAGGCCTGGGGTTCATCCTCGAGACCTTCGCCAAGACCGGCGTATCGGGGACGTTCTTCGTCGAGGCACTCAATGTGGCCTATTTCGGCGACGGGCCGATGGGAGGCATCGCGCGTCGGATCCTGGCGGCGGGGCACAACGTGCAGCTCCATCTCCATCCCTGCTGGCTCACCTTTCGGAACCCGCAGTGGCACCAGATGGTCAAGACCGCGCGTCCGAACGATTCTTGCGCCGGGCGATCGTATAACGAACTGGCCGAGATCGTGGGGGAGGGGCTGGCGGCCTTCGAACGATGGGGCCTGCCGAAGCCGATCGCGCTTCGGGCCGGCGGCCTGCACGCCGACCTGATGCTGTACCGCGTTACCGCCGATGCAGGCATTCCGATTGCTTCCAACATCGGGCTCAGCATCTACAGCCCGAAGGCGCCGGAACTCCATCTCTGGGGCGGACGGCACTGGGTCCAGGGCGTGCTCGAGCTGCCGATCCTGAGCTACCGCGACTTTCAGATCGGCTCCCGGCCTCATTGCCGGACGCTGACCGTCACGGGCAGCTCCTGGCCGGAATTCAAGACACTGCTCTGGCAGGCCCGGAGGGCGGGGGTCTCGCCGGTGGTCGTCCTCACGCACCCGTTCGAGTACGTCAAGAAGCGAAACTTCCGCTACGAGGACATCCGCCGCAATCGGATCAACCAAAGGCGGCTGGTCAATCTATGCCGGTTTCTGCGCGAGAACGACCAGGACTTCGTCGGCTGCTCGTTCCGGGAGGGTGCCGACCGCTGGCTCTCGAGCGACGGCTGTGACGACCCGCGCCTGAGCGTGTCGCCGGTCTTCACCTTCCTGCGGGCCGCGCACAACGTCACCAACGATCGACTCTGGTGGTACTGACCGGAAGATGCCGGCATGGGCGCGGCGTTGCCGGCCGCTCCTCTCAGTCGGGTCGGGCAACGGCCCTGGTGGCGACAACCAGTCGCACCAGCCGCCACCGCACACCGCCGTTCGGCCCGCTGATCCGCTGCAAGGCAAGGCGCGAGAGGAAAATCATGCTCGAGATCCGGCGAGCGAGTCGGAATCCCGCATGTTCGATGCCTCGCACCGAGGCGGTGTTTGCCGGGTCGCAGGTGATCAGCACGCGGCGAAAGCCGTCCTGCGCGAGCGCCGCGCTGCCGTGCCGAAGCGTCGACGGGTAAAGCCGTTTTCCCCGCGCTGCGGGCGCCGTCCAGCAGCGTGTGAACATCGGCACCGCGCCATTCTCGCCCAGAAGTGTCTTGTAGCGCGACTCGAACTGGACGAAGGAGTAGTGCAGCACCCTCCCGGCGTCGTCGGCGATCAGGAACAATCGGTCGTCGTGCCGCAGGCCGGGGCGATAGATTTCGCCCTCGCCGCGCAGCACCTGATCCAGCAACGGCGCAAGTGCCCGATCGTCGATGTTCCGGTTGTCGACATCGACGAATCGGCCGACTGCGGGTTCAGGCGCACCGGCGGTATCCGCATCCAGATCATGTTCGAATACCAGATCGCGTGTGTTCCGTACCACGCGCGACAAGACGAAGCGGAGGAATCCGACCGGTCCACGGGAAAGCCAAAGCGTCCGCAGACGGAGCGCCAGGTAGCCGCCTTGGTTCATCGCGCGCCCGCTAGTCCTGTTCCCGCGACATGCGCCTTATCGCTCGTTTGAGCGTCTGTTTCAGGCCCAGGCGTTGCAGTGTCGACGCGGCAAGGTTCGATACGCCGTCGGTCGCCCGGAACGCGGCGACAAGCGCGCGGTTGCTCGGCGTGTTCGGCAGGAGGAGAAGGTTTGTCTCTTCCTGAGAGGCGTTCGCGAACCGCGCCTTGTGCGGGCCGTATCCGGTCGAGAAATCGAAGCGCGCCGGCCGATCGGGCCTGGCGTACAGATCCTCGAGAACTTCCATCTGCAGCACCGATCCCACCGACCAGTCCGCCCAGTCCGGATCGTAGCCGACGTCGATGTAGTAAAAACGCCCATGATACTGGTAGCCGAGCATGAATGCGACGGGCGCATCGCGGCAATACAGAAGATAGCTGCGCAGCCAGCCGTTATCGGCGGCGTACCGGAGACGCTTGCTGAGCGCCTCGCGATTGCGAAGACCAAGGCCGAGCAGCGTCCATTGGTACGTCTTTTTCGACACGGCGATGGCGTCGTCGAGGAAGCGGTCGATCGAATCCACTGTTTCGAAGCAAGACAGGGTCACCGCGTCGTCGCAGTCGCGACGGAGCTTTCTCTGGCTGTACTGCACGCTCTTGCGAGAGCGCTTGGACATCTGTTTGAGATAGGCTTCGAATGTCTCGGGAAGTTCGATGAACTGATGGTCGAATGGCTTGCCAAGCGGCAGCACCACGAAGTCGCGCCTTGCCGACGGGCTGTTGACGAGGAGGTCATGGAAGATGCTGCGTGTCGGGACGCCTTGGATGTTGATCGCCTCGTCTGGCTTCATCTCGGCGTGCACCGAGGAGAGAAACGCGCCGAGCATCTCCCGTTGCTCCGCTGCGCATTCGTCCAAGCCGGCGAGCACGGGCTGCGCCCACATCTCCCAGCGCACAAGCGGCTTGCGATAGACCGTGATCTCGCCGAGCTGAAACTTCAACGGCCGATTCTGGCGGAACAGGATCGCGCAGCCCCGGCAGTCGTTTGGGCGTCCGCTGCCTTCGGCAAAGAGAAGGATCTTGTCCCAGCCGATCGTGGCGCTGATCCAGCCGATATCGTATTGCAGATGAAAGCGTCCGGCTTGCGCCAGCAATGACTCGACGAGCGCTCTTGAATCGGCGCGATGCCGGTCGGAAGAAAGGTCAAGCCTCGTCCAAGGCATGGGCGCTCCGAACTATGCTGTCTTAGTGTTTCGGACGCGGGGGGTGGGCGATCGTTTCGCCCGCTCTGGTTTGCGATCTTGACCTTCGATATTGCTAGTTAGGTCCGCTGCGGAGCACAAGGGCGGGGGCTTGGCGGAGATGACCCGGCGACGCGGATTTCGGGCGGAAGGCGCGCAATGCCTCAATCCACCGGGTCGGAGGACCCGCGCACGCCCTTAGGCCCGCGGGCGGCCTCGGTCAGGGGAGTGAGCCGCGACAGCCGGCCGCGCAGATAGCGCAGGGCCGCGCGTTCGGCGCCCGGCGGCCGGCCGGCCGCCAGCCAAAGGAGGCCCAGGACGAGGATGAAGGTGATCGCACCGGCCGGCACCTCGATGGCCAGCCGCATCACCGGCGCGAGGTCGAGCATCTGCGCGGACAGGCCGGTCACCATGGCGCCCATCACCGCCGCACTGACGAAAGGCCGCCAGGTGACGCCGAGAAGCTCCCAGACGGACACCGGCACGACCCGCATGAGCTGATAGAAGAAGGTCGGGACGAGGATCAGAATCGCGACGAAGCGGGCCGCCGCGATCCCCGCGGCGTCGGTGAGCTGCGCGGCGCCGACGAGAAGCGGGATCGTGACGAGAACGCGGGTCCATGACTGCATCGCGACAATCCGTGGGTCGGCAACGGCCTGGAGCACCAGCAGCACGCTGTTGCTGCAGGCGACGACCCCGGCTGCGAGCGACAGCCAGAAGATGAAGTCAGCACTGTCGAGCCACTGCTCGCCGAGGACCACGAAGACCAGGTCCTGCGCAACGACGGCGAGCCCGACGCTCGTGGAAGCGGCGACGATCGCGATGACGGAGAGAACGTTGAGATAGGCGTTCGCGAGCTGCTTCGGGTCGCGGCCGAGTCTGGCGTAGGTCGGGAACAACGCCCGCGACATCGGGAAGATCACCTCGGCGGACGGTATGAAGGCGAGATCCGCGCCCACGGTGTAGTGCCCGAGCACCTTGGGGTTGCCGAGCCCGCCGACGATGTATTGGTCGATCCGCCCGTTGAAATATCCCCCCACGCCGCTTACCAGCATCCAGATCGAGAACGACCAGATCTCCTTGATCTTGCTGAAGCAGAGTCGCGGCCGGTAGGGGTGCATCACATAGCTGAGGGCGACGCCGAGAACCTGGCTCGTCACGACCCCGATGACGAGGGCCCAGTAGTTGCGCAGCGCCACGGCGAGGGCGACGACCACGAAGAACCCGATGAGCTTCTTGTAGACGCCGTAGCGGAACTCCTTGGCGAAATTGAGTTCCCGGCGGAACATCACCGTTCCGATGTTCTCGAAGCCGATCGCGTAGACACGGATCGAGAGCACCTGGACCAGGGTCGTGGCCCGAGGTTCGTCGAAATAGAGGGCGGCCAGGGGCGCCGCCAGAAGCACGAGCGTCCCGAGCAGCAGGCTGACGAGGATCTGCGCGGTCCACGCCGAATCGAAATGCTCCCGTGTCGGGCTGCTGAATCGGATGAGCGCCATCTGCTGCCCGGTCTCGCCGAACACCTCGATCAGCCCGACGAAGAGCATGGCCATGGCGACGAGGCCGAAATCTGCCGGCGTCAGCAGACGGGCGAGGATGATCGTGCTGACGAGGCCGATGCCGCGGATGCTCCACCGCATCGCCACCATCCAGATCGAACCCCGGATGATATGGGGCCGCATCGCCACTTCGGTGGGCTTCTGATCGTCGGGATCGCTCAACGCCATGCCGGCCGCCGATCGGCCGGGGAGGTTACGCCCTTCCTCCGGCCGCTGCCCGATCGGGTCAACGGGAGCCATCGCCGCTCCGCCTGTCCGGACTGCGTCGGTGGACGCTGCTCGAAATGATCACGCGGTTCGGAAGGCACCCCGGGGTCTGCCGGACGGTTCCGGTCGTGGTGGCGATCCGCTGGCCGGTACGCAGGTCTCCGCCGAGCGTCGCGCGACTGAGGGTTTCCCTGAAACGGTCTTTGCTCACTGGACTGTGGGACCTCTTGAGATGGCAGAGCGGGCGCGGCTCACCCGTTGCGATGGCCGTGTCGATCGAGGGCGGTGCGCGGCGTTACGCATTTGGCCGCGTCCGGCGACACGAATGTCTGCCAATGATATGCCTGCATGCCGTATCCATCGGGTAATACGATGCGCTGCGTGCGCGCTTCAAGCATATCCGCGGCCCTGTCGTCGATCCCGATATCACGTCGCCAGAATCCATTGCGCGACACGACGAGGCCGGTCGGGTAGCAGTCGAGAAGCAGGCTCAGGGATTCGGCGGTGCTGATCACCGGTCGCCCGGTGCGGGAATCGATAACAAATTCCTTGCTGTTCCCCGTTTCCAGCAGGCGGCTGCGGCTGACCAATACGTCGTATCGGCCGAGGAAGTAGAGCGTACGCAACTCGTCCGTCGTCACGACAATATCGACACTGTCCAGGTGCGGTTGCGGGGCCACTCGCGTTTTCTGCCATAGGGCCGTGCGTTCATCTCCGATCGGCTGCAGCTGCGCGGCGAGCATGCGGGCCGCGGGGGTCGCGAGAATCAGGAACAGCAGTGCGGCGACGAGCACTCCCTGCCGAACCCAACGCAGCAGCTCCGGCCGGACCCGGATTCCGGCTTCTGCGAGCCCGCGATCGGTGACGCCTGCGAGCCAGCGCCGCATCGTGGGGAAGAGGCCGGCCAGAGCAACTCCCCAGATCACGAAGAAGAACGGCATGACGTAATAGATGTAGCGTTCCAATTTGTTGCCGGCGAAGGAATGTGCGAGAAACGCGGTTCCGAAAACGATTGTTGCGAACAGTGCCGGTCGGGGCCGATCGGCGATCGCGTAAAGCGTCGCAGCCGGTAGAAGCGACCACAGCACCGGATATTGTTCCAAGAAAAGGTAAAAATAATATCCGGCGTAATCGCCGATCCCGCGGTTCCAGAAAGCCGTGGCCCGGTAGGTGCGCCACAATTCCGCGGCCGTCCCGCTGAAGACCAGCGCCGCGGCGAGCACCAGCACCAGCGCGCCCGCGACGGCCACGAGAACCCGTGTCGCCCGGCGGGAGACGTCCAGGCGGCGTCGAACCATGGCGAGGTCGTAGGCGGCCCATGCCGCGATGCCGAGGAGGCCGATTGCCGTCGTGATCTGCAGGTGAAAGGCCGCGGTGAGACAGGCATCCGAGCCGATTGCAATCGCCGGCCCGATCCGGCGAAAGGGAACGGTGAGCAGGGCATAGACGCCGGTGTGGCCGTCACGCTCGCATCTGCATCTCGTCCATGGCCGAAGACAGGAGCGCCCGCACGGCCCTCTGCGGGGAGAGGAGGCGCGAGCAGCTGGCAAACTCCCTGCCGATGTCGGCCAGCCCCCGCCGCCGGATAAGCAGCCGAAACAGGTTCTGAAATTCGCGATAGATCCGCATCCGAAAAATCCGCTCATAGTCCGGCGGCAGGTTCCCTTCCTCGATCCAGCGGCGGGTCCTGTCCATGGCGAAGATCTTCGCCCGGGCGTTGACCTCCGGAGTCATGGATCGCCCAAGGCTGCCTTTGGTCTGGACGCAGACGGTGTCGCAGCTCGGAACATATCCGATGGCTTGAGCCTTCATGACAGCGCGCCAGAACAGGTGGAAGTCCTCGTAAAGCGGCGAGTCGGTGTAGAAGTATCCCCCGATCCTGTCGAGGAGATCTTTCCGGATCGCAATCGTCGATGTTTTCAGCGAAAACGTGCTTAACAGATAGGTCTTCGAGGACAGTAACTCGAAATTCCCGGTATCGCGCGGTTTGCTCCTGGTTCCGTCGAGGTAGAGGGCCTGCCAATTGGTGTGCACAAAGTCCAGGCTAGGCGTCTCGTCGATGAGCCTCCGGAGGTTCGAGAGCTTGCCGGGTTCCCACAGGTCGTCCGAATCGAGGAAGGCGATCCACTCTCCGCGCGCCTCGGTTATCCCGGTGTTCCGGGCCGCGCCCGGTCCGGCATTGTTCTGGAAGACGTATCGGATACGCCCGTCCCGCTGGGCGAACGCCTTGACCGCTTCCGCGGTTCCATCCGTCGACCCGTCGTCGACGACGATCACCTCGAAATCGCCGAACCGCTGCGACAGGATGGATTCGAGCGTGTCTCCAACGAGCTTCTCCCTATTATAGACCGGCAGAACGACGGTAACTGGGGGTGTGTGCGCTTGCGACCGATTTGGAATCACGATTTAGCCCATGGGAATGTGGGACGACGATGCAAAGGGTCCGTCCTTCTCCGAAGGCAAACGCAATTCAAGGCTTAACTGCTGACCAAGGGGGCGAAAAATATGCTACGGCCGCAGCGGATCAACAATCCTTACGCCGCCTGTGCTTCCGATGAACGGGGGTGGTCCGCGCCGAGCACGACCCGACGGTTCCGCCGATGAAGATCGCCGTCCATATTGGAGGCAGCGATGCCGAAGGCATGCTCGCGCGCCAGAATCTGACGGCGAGCACGCCTTCCCTCCGATCGGTGACCGGCGGCGGCATCGGCTGGCTTCCGGGAGGGATCGTTCACGAACGGGACGGCAACCTCCTCGTCGTCAGCGGTACCCCGATCGACCTGCCCGATCTGTCAAGCATCCGCGACTATCGGGACGCGATGCGGGTTCTGCCCGAATGCAACGGGGCCTTTGCGGCCGTTTACTGGGACGAGACGCACCGTAAGCTCGTCGCGGTGACAGATCACCTCGGCTTCAAACCACTCTACCTGCATCGGCGACCCGGCGAATTGCGGTTGTCGAGCGACACCAAGGCAATTCCGGGGCCGCCCGACCTGGCGGCGTGGGGCGCCTTCATCGCCCTCGGCCATACGATCGGCGACCGCACCCTGGTCGAAGGGGTGGAGCGGGTGCGACCCGCTTCGATCCTCGTCTACGACAGCGATACCGATCACCTCGAAGAGGAGCACTATTGGCGCTGGCCCAACCCCAAGAACGCGGTGGACACCGATGCTCTGGTGGGCGCCTTGCGCCATAGCGTCGCCGAGTACGCCAGATACGGCGAACCCGGCACGGTGCTGCTCAGCGGCGGGTTCGACTCGCGCCTGATCCTGTTCCTGCTCAAGGAGGCCGGGCTGGCGGCGAAGGCAACCATTGTCTCGCATCGCGACGAGTTCTTCGATGCCGACGGGCGGTTTGCGGCGGCGATCGCAAGGCGGGCCGGCGTGCCGCACACGCGGGTCGTCTCCGGCAAGGATTTCTTTTCCTCGCATGCCTTTCTCGATTATCTCGCGGCGAGTGACGCGGCGACGCCGAGCCTCTACCTCTTCGTCTCTCAGATCGCCCAGTTCATCGGCGCCGGGGCGGTTTGGGAAGGCGTCGTGCCGGGCTATACGCTGACGGTGCCGCACCAGCCGCCGGGCGGGTTCGCTGCCTATCTCGCGCAGGAATGCAAGGGACCGGACTCCGAGATCTGGCGCGCTGCGGCGCTTCTGTTCCGCAAGGACGTTCATGCCGAGATGTACGAAGGCTTTCAGGCCGACCTGCGGCGGGAGATGGACCGATACGCCGATGACGGGTACGGCGTCTCGGAGTTCATCGTGCGGAACCGGATGCGCAACCGGACGTCGATCAATCCCTACAAGGTCTACGAGAACCGCGCCCGGGCATTTACGCCAGGGATGACGAAGGCGTACTGGGACGTTGCCGGGACCCTCTCCTATGAGCTTCGCCGGAACAACCGGTTCTATCTGCGGCTCCTGCGCCGGCACTTTCCGGACGCGCTCTCCGTGCCGGTCCTGTCCGGCAACACGCTCGTGCGACCATCCCCTTGGTCGGCGAGCTACTACGTCAACCGGCTCTTGGTTACCGCCGCGCGCCGCGCGGCGATGCATCCCCGGCTCGCCCGCAGGCTGGTCCCGCCGGGCGATCTCCTATTCTCCTTCGAGCCGTCGCGGTTTCTGGACATGGCGCTCCTGCGGGATCCGGAGGATCCGTTCCTCGATCCCTCGGCCAACCTCGCCGCGGAGGGGCCGGTGGCTAAGGCCGCGATGAAGCTGCTCTTTCACTGGCGGGTCTGGCACTGGCTGCACGGCGGGCGGTTGGCGGAGGTACTGGGGCCGCTCGCCGGCCCGGACGGCGAGACGCCCGAGCAAGCAGCGTCTTGACGTTTCGGCGTCTTCCGATCACGCTCCCGGCGGAACCGCCAGGCGCGGCCGGCGCCTCGAGCGGCAGGGATGCTCTAGCCCGATCAACCATGTGACATGAAAATCTTAACCATTTTCGGAACGCGCCCCGAAGCGATCAAGATGGCGCCGGTCGTTCGGGCGCTGGACGGCATCCCTTCCATCGACAGCCGCATCTGCGTGACGGCCCAGCATCGGTCGATGCTGGACCAAGTGCTGAACCTGTTCGAAATCACCCCGCATCACGACCTGAACATCATGCGGGACGGCCAGAGCCTGAGCGACGTGACCGTCGCCGTGCTCGACCGGCTGACTCCGTTGCTTGCGGCCGAGCGGCCGGATCGCGTCCTGGTCCACGGCGACACGACGACCGCCATGGCGGCGACGCTCGCCGCGTTCTATCAGCGGATCCCCGTGGGGCATGTCGAGGCGGGCCTGCGCACGGGCGACCTCACCCGGCCCTGGCCGGAGGAGATGAACCGCAAGGTGGTCGATGCGATAGCCGACCTCCTGTTTGCGCCGACGGAGGGCGCGCGGGCCAACCTGCTGCGGGAAGGGCTGCAGGATCGGCGCATCCTGGTGACCGGAAACACGGTCATCGACGCGCTGCTTCACACCGTCGGGCGGCTGCGCGCGGAGCCCGACCTAGCCGCCCGCTGCGCCGAGCAGTTTGCGTTCCTGGACCCTGGAAAGCGGCTCATCCTCGTCACGGGGCACAGGCGCGAAAGCTTCGGCGACGGCTTCCACCGGATCTGCACCGCGCTCGCCCGGCTTGCCGAGCGGCCGGACACGGAGGTTGTCTACCCGGTACACCTCAACCCCAACGTCCGCGAACCGGTTCACCGCATCCTCGGGAACCGGCCGAGGGTGCATCTGATCGAACCGTTGGATTATCTGCCTTTCGTCTATTTGATGGACCGGTCCTACCTGATCGTCACCGATTCCGGCGGGATTCAGGAGGAGGCGCCCTCCCTCGGCAAGCCGGTGCTCGTGATGCGGGAAGTCACCGAGCGGCCCGAGGCGGTCGAGGCCGGTACCGTGCAGCTGGTCGGTACCGACGTCGATCGGATCGTCGGCGCGGCGTCGGAACTGCTCGACGACCCGGAGGCGTATCAGCGCGTCCAGCGAGCACACAATCCCTATGGCGATGGACACGCCAGCGAACGCATAGCCAAGGAGCTTCTTCGTGCGGCATCCCTTCAGTAAGATTTCCGTCATCGGCCTCGGCTATATCGGTCTCCCCACGGCCGCGACGATCGCCAGCCGGGGCATTGAGGTGGTTGGCGTCGACGTCAATGAGCGCGCGGTGTCCCTGATCAACCAGGGCCAAGTCCACTTCATCGAGCCCGACCTGGACATGCTCGTCCGTGCCGCGGTCACAACCGGCCGGCTGCGGGCGGTGACGACGCCGGAACCGGCGGAAGCGTTCATCGTCGCGGTGCCGACGCCGCTCGCCGATAACAAGCGGCCGGATCTCAGTTACATCGACGCGGCGACCGAGTCGATCGCGCCGGTGCTCGAAGCCGGCAATCTGGTGGTGCTAGAGTCGACCTCTCCGGTCGGCACGACGGCGAAGATGGCCCGTCGTCTCGCCGAGCTGCGCCCGGATCTCACCTTTCCGCATCAGGCGGGCGACCGGTCCGACATCCGCATCGCCTACTGCCCGGAGCGGATTCTGCCCGGCCGAATGGTCCTCGAACTCGTCGAGAATGACCGCATCATCGGCGGGCTCACAGCCGCCTGCGCGACCCGGGCGGATGAGCTTTACAAGAGCTTCGTCAAGGGGGCGTGCTTCCTGACCGACGCGAGCAGCGCCGAGCTCGTGAAGCTGACGGAGAACGCCTACCGGGACGTCAATATCGCCTTCGCGAACGAGCTGTCGGTCATCTGCGATCGGCTCGGGATCGATGTGTGGCGGGTGATCGAGCTGGCGAACCGGCATCCCCGCGTCAACATCCTGCAGCCCGGCCCCGGCGTGGGCGGCCATTGCATCGCGGTCGATCCGTGGTTCATCGTCGACAGCGTTCCCGAGGTGGCGCGGCTGATCCGCACTGCGCGCGCGGTGAACGACGACAAGCCGCATCACGTCATCGAGAAGATCCGGCGGCACGCCGAGCGCTTCAAGGATCCGATCGTCGCCTGTCTGGGGCTCAGCTACAAAGCGAACATCGACGACCTGCGCGAAAGCCCCGCGGTCGAAATCGTGGCGCAGCTGGTCACCGAGCGTATCGGCAAGGTCATCGCCGTCGAGCCTCACATCGAGGCGTTGCCGCCGGAACTCGCCAAGCGGGACGGGCTGCAGTTCGCCGATGTCCGCACCGCCCTCGAGCAGGCCGACATCGTCGTTCTGCTGGTCGACCATGCGGCCTTTCGCTCGATCGAGGCGGGACAGCTTCTGAACAAGATCGTGATCGACACGCGCGGATTCTGGCGGGACCGGTTGACCGTGGTCGACCGACAATGACCTGACGCGTCGTAGAAAAACACCAGCGGTCGCCTCAAAGGCTCGTCGCGCTGCCTGCCGGCCACGGTCAAAATCGGCGGTACCGCCGGCCCCGCGGACGGGAGTTCCGAAGGGGCAGAGTCAGACGAAAAATGCGAAAAACAGAACGCACCAGAACAGCAGTGCCACCGCCGAAATGAACTGTGCCCCTTTTACCTTGCGCCAGACCGAAAACTCCCGGTCTGCGCAGATGACGGCGGGAACAGGCTCATGCTCTGATGGAACTCGGATCTGCCCTCTCTGGCGCATTTCTCCAACCCCTAGTCTTTTTATTCTTGTGGCCCGGAACGACGAAGCTCGGGCAGTTTGTTTCCCCGATCTTCGCGCCCCCTTATTCTCGTTCGTACCGGATTATAGTCGGCTTCCGGATGTTCAGCGGTCAAGATGCCGAGGCTGTGTTATCTCTGTGGCATTGCCGACCCCGATGAGCTCTCTGCGGCGATGACTCTGCGGTGAGCGCACCGGCATCCGTCATGGTTCTTTACAGACATGCAAGTCCCATCCCGGGTGTTACGCGGCGCATCGGACGTCATTCCGGCGATTCGGGGCGTTGTTGCCGAAACCATGTGCCGGCCTGCTCGCGGTGTCGAGGGTCGCCGGAGTTGGCAAAGATATGTGCCTGCTCCGCGCAGGTGATCTCCGACGGGCCGAGCTTGTAAAGGATTCTGGCTATCGTGTTCGGGAAGACGTCACAAAAGACATCGAAGTCCGGTATGGTGTCCCGCATGTACTCATACAGGTCATTGATGAGATAAAGACGTTTCTTCCAGTCCTTATCCGTCAGCTGCTTCACCCACCTCTCTGAGAGCTCCTGGGCGAGTGCCTCGTTAGCCAAATCTGTGTTCGGCATGTCGTGCCCTCGGACGAAGCGGACTCACCGCGGCCTCCCCTGCCGCAAAACCCATCAAATCTATCCTAAGCAATTTCTGCGCCAATCCAGCAATGCCTTCATGAATCTTGAGAATTCCTTAATTTGTACCATCTTTGGCAAAAGAGTGTAAAGATTTCTGACGCACGGATCGGCTCGTTGAGGACGGATCCGGCGAGCGGCGGAATCGCACCGCGCTTGCCGGCCTGCGAACCCGCCGACGCTGCATCTCCCGGCCGGCTATCCAAGGGCACTGACCGCGGCCTCCAAGGCTTGGCCGAGTTCGGGCGCGAGGAGCGCGCCTCCAATGAAAGCGACGATGAGGCCGGCGAGCCACGCGGCGGTGACCGACGACAGCAGTCGAGGCCGCGCCGTTTGCTGCGAAAGGTCCTCCAGCCGACGTTGCAGCAGCAGCCGGAGCTCGTCGATTTCCGGCATCAATCTCCGTTCGACGGCAGTCAGCGTGGTCTCGATGGCCCGTTCCTGCAAGGCCCGTTCGTCTGCCTGCCGGAGCGGCAGGACCTGCTCGATCTCGTCGCAGAGGCGGTTGAGGAGCGTCGCCTGCTCACGCCAGAGATCGTTCAGGTTTTTCCGATGCTCGGTCTCGATCCGCGCCAGAGCCTCGCGCAGATGGCCGCCCAGCGAGTCTTCGATCAGGCGCACGGCCCGCGCGCGCAACCGCTCGGGACCGGGGCCGGATGACTGGTCATCGGTTCCGGCGAGCTGGGCAGAGGCTATGCTCCCGGTCAATTGCCGGACCTCCACCATGATTTCTTCAAGCGATCTTTCCGCCAATGCCCAAGTCCTCCAGCCGCTCCGCCGAGTCCGCCCGGATGGCGGAAATCAATTGTCTCTGAATCTTTTTTTCTAGTTATCCTCTAGTTATGAATTAGTTGTCGTTTTCGTCAAGCGTCGCGCATCGGCCCGCGGCGAATCCATGACGTTTACGCTCGCTATTGCCGGCGAGTCGAGTTTTTAGCCGGCGCAAGGAGCCCTCGATCCGCAGCGGCAGCCGATCCCCGGTCAGCGTAAGCCACGCCATGGGCGCCGCGTGCGTCGACAGGTTGCGCTTGTGTTGCCCGTCCCCCGCCATGAAATCATAGGTACCGAGACCGTCCTCCAGGGCACGGCGAATCGCCAGATAGTGGCTGACGAGCCCCGGCTTCAGGCGATTGTCGTCGTCGTAGGCGAGGCCGCTCTGATAGGCGTGCACCCAACCGCGCCAGACGAAGTTGTAAAGATATCCGATCTCCCGGCTGCCCGCGGCGATCCGGCAGAGCTGAATGCTGCCCGTCGCGAAATGATCGCGGATCAGCCGCCGGTGAAACCGCTCGAAGTAAGGGGGAGCGAACGCGCCGGCTTGGCCGCGGCGGACCCAATGGGCCTGATGAAGCGCCTTCAATCGGGCCAAGTAATCGAGCGCCTCGTCCGGATCCTCCGCGATCCGGAGCCGCAGCGAGCCCGATTCCTCGTAGAGGCGGACGGCGCGCCGCACCGCCTGCCGGGTGTTGCGGCCGAGGAGAGCAAGATAATCGCCGCCCGCGGCGCGCACCGACCCGAGATCGACATAGGGGCGAATCGTCTCTTGACGCAGGCGGACGGAGTGGCGGGGGCCGGCGGCGCGTCGAAGCGCGGCCGTCAGCTCCGGCCCGATTCCCCCGATCACCAACTCGTCGCAATCGGGCGCGTTGTCGAGGACCCACCGCAGCGACCGGGCGGCGAGGTCGGCTTTGGCCGAGGGCCCGCCCGCAAGCAGAATCCCGTTGTCCTCGATGGTTGGGGCGTCGAGGCCCGGATCCCCGGTCTCGTGCAGCCACCATTGCCCGATTCTCAGAACCCCGAGCCGACGCACGCGTCGCGGCGTCAGTACCGCCAGGCCGGTGATGGCCCCACGGTCGTCGCGCAGGCTGAGGAGCCAGGGGCGGATGCCGGCCGGCAGGGTGCGGAGCCAGTTGCCGATCCATTGCCAGGACAGGAAGAAGGACGGCTCCGCGCGGCGTTCCAGATCGATCCAGAGCGGCTCCAGCGTCGCCGGGTCGTCGAGCGGCCGCAGCGAGAACGCCATCTGGCCCGAGGCGGCGCGCGCGGCCCGGTCGGAGCTTGCTCCCGTCTCCGGCATCAATTGGTCCAACCCGGGCTGTGCGGCGGCAGGAGAGAACACCGGAACATGCTGCGACTCCCTCTTGCTGCCGGTGACACAGGCATTTCCGCAGCTTAGAGCGCCGAACACGGCCCGTCCACGGGGGGCGTCGCACCGGTCCGCGGCGCTCGGCCCGGTCTATGAGGCGGCCGGCTTGGTCCAAGCCGGCCGCATGCTACTATGACTCCGACTTGATCGCGGAACCGCGGGAGCCGCCGGGCATGGATGCGGTCGTCGACTGCGCCGCCTATAAGAACGGGCATCGCATCGGCAGTTTCGACATCGATCAGATCGACAAGCCGGCCGATTCGACCGGCCGCTTCGTCTGGATCGTCCTGTACGAGCCGGACGAGGCGCTGCTGCGAAAGGTGCAGCGTCGGTTCGGGCTGCACGACCTGGCGATCGAGGACGCGCACCGGGCGCACCAAAGGCCAAAGCTCGAAGTCTACGGCGAATCCTTGTTCCTGGTGATTCGCACGGCGCAGCTCGTCGACGGCGAGATTCTGTTCGGCGAAACCCACATCTTCGTGGGAAAGGACTACGTGATCTGCGTCCGCCATGGCCCCCCGATGCCCTATACCCAGGTACGGGCCCGCTGCGAGAGCACACCGAAGCTGCTCCGCAAGGGCGAGGACTTCGTCCTCTACGCGCTGATCGATTTCATCGTCGACAGCTACTTTCCGGTCGTCAATGCCCTCGAGGCCGAGGTGGACGAGATCGAGGACGGTGTCTTCAAGGCCCCGTTCGAGCGTAAGGACATCGAGCGCATCCACGATCTGCGGCGCCGGCTCATGACCCTGCGGCGCGCCGTATCGCCGCTCGTGGACGTCTGCAACCGCCTGGTGCGGCCCGATCTGCCGATGATCGACCAGGACACGCACCCCTATTTCCGCGACGTGCAGGACCACGTGATCCGGATCGACGAGAGCATCGACGCCCTGCGCGACATCCTGACGGCCGCCCTGGAGGCAAACCTCCAGATCGCCTCCTTGCGCCAGAACGAGGTAACGAAGAAGCTGGCAGGGTGGGCGGCGATCCTCGCCGTGCCGACGGCGGTCGCTGGCGTTTATGGGATGAACTTTCGCCACATGCCCGAACTGGACTGGCGTTTCGGTTACCCCCTGATCATGGCCGCGATCGCTGTCGCCTGCGGCTATCTCTACTACCGATTCCGGCGGGCCGGCTGGCTGTAGAGCGACGCATTCGACCGCCTCCCGTTCCGCAGGGGAAAGGCAGGCGGCCTGTCGATACCCGGCCTTCTCAGGGGCCGGCGGCGGGACCGCGGAACGCCTTGAAGGCGTTGATCAGGCCGTTGGTGGAGGAATCGTGATCGACGGCCGGGGCGTCCGATTCCAGCTCCTTCAGGATGACGGATGCAAGCTGCTTGCCCAGCTCGACACCCCATTGATCGAACGAGTTGACCCGCCAGATCACGCCCTGCACGAAGACCTTGTGCTCGTAGAGGGCGATCAGGGCGCCGAGGCCGCGCGGATCGAGCCTCCGCAGCAGGATCGAATTGGTCGGCTGATTGCCGGGGAAGAGCTTGTGCGGCAGCAACCGCTCCAGTGCCGCGCCCTCCATACCGGCGGCTTCGAGCTCCGCCCGGACCTCCGCGGCGGTCTTGCCCCGCATCAGCGCCTCCGTCTGGGCGAAGAAGTTGGCAAGCAGCATGGCGTGGTGACGGCCGATGGGATACGGGCTCTCTGCCGCCGCGATGAAGTCGGCCGGAATCAGCTTGCCGCCCTGATGCAACGCCTGGAAGAAGGCGTGCTGACCGTTGGTTCCGGGCTCGCCCCAGACGACGGGGGCGGTCGGATAGTCGATCGGCTCGCCGTCCCGGGTGACGCGCTTTCCGTTGCTTTCCATGTCGAGCTGCTGGAGGAAGGCGGGGAACCTATGAAGGGACTGGTCGTAGGGGAGAATTGCAAGCGTCTCCGCGCCGAGGAAATCGGCGTACCAGATGCCGATGAGACCCAGCAGCACCGGCATGTTCTCCGGCAGCGGCGCCGACCGGAAATGCTCGTCCATGGCGTGCGCGCCCTCCAGCAGCTCCGTGAACCTCTCGAACCCCACGGCGAGCGCAATCGGCAGGCCGACGGCCGACCACAGCGAGTAGCGCCCGCCGACCCAATCCCAGATCTCGAAGGTTCGATCGACGTCGATGCCGAACTCGGCCGCCGCTGCCTTGTTGTTCGTAACCGCGACGAAATGGCGGGAAAGTGCAGCCTCGTTACCGCCGTTTTCGAGGAACCAGGCGCGCGCCGTGCGCGCGTTGGCGAGAGTTTCCTGGGTGGTGAAGGTCTTGGAGGTCACGATGAACAGGGTCGAGGCCGGGTCGAGCCTCCGCAGCGTTTCGGCGATCTGCCCGCCATCGACGTTGGAGACGAAGTGGAGCCGAAGATCCGGCGACCAATAAGGCTTGAGCGCCTCGCAGACCATCTCCGGCCCGAGATGCGAGCCGCCAATGCCGATGTTCACGACGTCGGTGATGCGCCCGCCGGTGTGGCCGCTCCAGGTGCCGGACCGCACCGCCTCGCTGAAGTCACGCATGCGCGACAGGACCGCGTTGACCGCCGGCATGACGTCTTGTCCGTCCACCTCGATCGGCCGGTTGGCGCGGTTGCGCAACGCGACGTGGAGCGCCGCGCGCCCCTCCGTATTGTTGATCCGCTCGCCCTGGAACATGCGGTCGATCCAATCCGGCAGCTCCGCCTGACGTGCGAGATCCAGCAGAAGCGACAGCGTCTTGGTGGTAATCCGATTCTTCGAGTAGTCGAGCAGGATGTCGCCGACGCGAAGCGAAAACCGTTCGAAGCGGTTCGGCTCCTGGGCGAACAGATCGCGCATATGGACCCGCGCCATCGTCTTGCAATGCGCTTGCAGGGCCTGCCAGGCGGAAGACTGGGTCAGCGCGGACATTTTGTCTCCTTTCCTCCGTTTCTCGCGTGGGGAACCGACGAGCCGCGCCCGCGCCACGGCTTCGGCCGGTTGAACGTTCCTACGATGGTCGACGATACTCCAAGGTAGGTGGTCGACCGACCAGGGGCAAAGCGGAATTTGCGCCGCCGCTCGGGCGGCATGCCTTGACAGTGGCGGGACCGCGCGTCAAATCCCCGGATATCCGGTGCCGCGCGACGTTCGTGGCTGCGGATCCGACCGTCGGGACGATCCGGTTCGCGGCCGCTTATGTCGGCGGATCGTCGATGCGTGATTCCGGAGGCTTCTGTTCATGGCTTCGACTCCTTCGATCGACGATGCGCCGTGGCTCGTCGGCGACGTCGGAAGCACCAATGCCCGGTTCGGGCTGGCCATTGTCGATGACGGCGCCGTGCAGCTTCGCGAGACGGCGCGTCTGCCCTGCGCCGAGCATCAGGGCTTGGTCGAAGCCGTCGAAGCCTATCTTGCGCAGCTTGGCGGGCCGCGGCCGCGTGTCGCGGCGATCGCCGTCGCGGCGCCGCCGGTCGGCGACCGCGTCGCTCTGACGAATCTCAACTGGTCGTTCTCCATTTCCGAGGCGCGGCGCGTGCTCGGCCTCGAACGGCTCGAGATCCTGAACGATTTCACCGCCCTGTCGCTGTCGCTTCCGTGGCTGCCGGCGGAGGATCTGGTGCAGCTCGGAGGCGGAGAGGCGGCGCCGGGCGCGCCACTCGCCGTGATCGGGCCAGGTACCGGGCTCGGTGCCTCCGGCCTGATCAAGGCCGGCGACCGGTGGATCGCCCTTTCGGGCGAGGGCGGCCATGCCTCGTTCTCGCCCGTCACGGAGCGCGAGATCGACATCGCGCGCGTCCTTCGGCGCCGCTACGGCCACGTCTCGTGGGAGCGCCTGCTGTCGGGCCCTGGCCTCGTCAATTTATACGAGGCACTGGCGGAACTTGCCGGCGGGACGGCGGAACCGCTCGCGCCGACGGAGGTGACGGCGCGGGGCATGGATCGATCCGACCCGCTTTGCGGTGAGGCACTCGACGTCTTCTGCGGGGCACTCGGCACCGCGGCCGGCAATCTCGCGCTCACCCTCGGCGCCCGAGGCGGCGTTTATATCGGCGGCGGAATCGTGCCGAAGCTGGGCAAGTTCTTCTACGAGTCGGCGTTCCGCCGCCGCTTCGAAGAGAAGGGGCGCTTCACCGATTACCTTGCGGCCATTCCCACGCGGGTCATCGTCTCGGACTATCCGGCGCTGATCGGCGCGGCCATCGCCCTTCGCGCGCCATCGATTTCGCCCTAGGCGTGGGCCGGATTCGCGGTTCGCGTCCTCGCCGGCGGTACGCGGCGCCAGACGACGGAGCGTATCCGACGCGCCACGGCAGAACGATTGCGCCGTTGCGGCGAGATGTCTAGACTCCGCCCCTAGGACGTTTGAAGTATTTCGCTGGAACGGAATAGAATGGAGAGCACGTTCGACGTGGTCGTCGGGATTATTTCCGATGTCTGCAGGGTCGATCGTTCGGAGATCCATCCGGATTCGCACACGATCAACGATTTTGGCGTCGACAGCCTCGATTTTCTCGACATCACCTTTGCCATAGACAAGCGCTTCGGCATCAGGCTGCCGGTCGAACGGTGGATGCAGGAGGTCAACGAAGGCGTCTGCGCGGTCGAACGCTATTTCATCCTCAGGAATCTGTGCGACCGGATCGACGAGCTGGTCGCCGCAAAGGGCATGTGATGCCGCCGGACGGGCCCCCGCCGATCCAAGGCAACGCCGTCCCTACCTCTCGCCCTTCGCGCTCGGTGAGCTGACCGAAGCCGCCTTCCTCACGACCCGAACCTTACTATCTCCTGTCTCAAGCGGCGCATGACGGCTGCCGACGCCGGATGCTCCTTGCCGGTGAGCATGGCGCGGTCAACCGGATTGCGGATGGCGGGTTGGGCGCATCGGCGCGGCTGGGGGCGGCCCTCCCGCGGACCTTGGGTTGGCGGAATGGTATTCGAGTCGAAGGTCATGTCCAGGAGCGACGCTGCGGACCGGTGGGCGGTCGGGGACGGCGTTGCCGGTTTGCTCGGCCGCGGCCGGACAAGGCCCGCGATCGCGGTCCGCGGAGGGCCGGGCTGATGGCGCCCAGGATCCTTCGCTTGCGCCGCGTCCTCGTCACCGGCGGGGCACGCGGCATCGGCGCCGCGATCGTCCACGAACTCGTCGATCAGGGTTACGCCGTGGACTTTACCTACCACGCCTCGGCCGAACCCGCCCGGGAGCTTGAGCAAGACATCAAGGCCCTGCAACCGCAAGCTATCTTGCGGCGGCGGGCCTGCAACCTCGCCGATCCCGATGCGGTCGAGTTGCTGGCGCACGACCTGGAACAGGTTGAAGGCGGCTACTACGGCTTCGTCCACAACGCCGGCACCAGCTACGACTCGCGCGCGGCGGCCGTCGATCTCGCCGCGGCGGAAGAGGTGATGCAGGTGAACTTCTGGTCGATGGTGCGCTTGCTCCAAGCCGTCGTGGGCGGCATGACGGCCCGCGGCGAGGGGCGGATCATTCTCATCGGCGCGCTTACGGCCCTGCGTGGGACGCGCGGCAACGCTCCCTATGCGGCGAGCAAGGCCGCCATGCTGGGCTACATGCGCTCGATCGTCGAAGAGGTGGCGCGCGCGGGGGTGACCGCTAATTACATCGCGCCCGGCTTCATCGACACGGACATGCTCGAACCCTACGCCGCGCAACGGGAGAAGCTCGAGTCCGAAATCCCCGCCGGGCGATACGGCCGGTCGGATGAAGTCGCGGCCGCCGTGGGCTTCCTGTTGTCGGAGCGGGCCGGCTACATCAACGGCGCGACGCTGACGATCGACGGCGGCCTGACGGCCTGCATCGGCGCAGAGCCCTGATCGTTGCCGAGGTTCCCCTGCCGCATGGCGGCGGTCGGGGGAGGCGGTCGCGTCAGCCCGTTGCCTTGGAGGACCAGATGGCGGCCATGACGCCGCCTTTGATGTAGGGCAGCAGGACCAGTGTCAGGATCAGCGTCATCGGCAGCCAGACGGCCATCTGAACCCAGGTCGGCGGCGCGAACCACTGCTCGACGAGCAAGAGTCCGGGCACGACGAGGTGGCCGACGAGGAAGATGGTGAAGTAGGCGGGGGCGTCGTCGGAGCGGATCGGGCCGAAGGCCAGCCGACAATGGTCGCAGGATTCGGGCACCGACAGGTAACCGGAGAACATCCGGCCTTCGCCGCAGCGCGGGCAGCGGCGTCGGAAGCCGTGCAGCAGGCAGGTCAGCCAGCTTGGCGCGGGGCCATGCGAGGCAGGTGCAATCTCTGGGTCGGTCACGATCGTTTCGCTCACATCGTCTGAGGGCGGCGAATGTAGCCGTTCTGCGGCGCCGAGTCACCTGCGGCGCGGCGCCGCGCCACGGGCGTGTCAGATTCTCGGCATGCTGAACGGCCGGGCCGTCTCAAAGGCGCGGGCCGCGCGGAGCACCCGCGCGTCGTCATAGAGCGCCCCGACGATCTGCAGCCCCACCGGCAGCCCGGCCGCGGTGAAGCCGCAGGGCACCGTCGCCGCCGGCTGGCGGGTCAGGTTGAACGGGTAGGTGAACGGCGTCCAGTCGACCCAGCGCTCGCCGGTGGCCGTCACCGGGGCTTCCTGCCCGGCGTCGAACGCGGGCAAGGGCATGGTCGGGGTGATCAGAAGGTCCCAGGTCTGGTGAAAGCCGTTCATCGCCACGCCCATGGCTTCCCGCCGCTTCACCGCGTCCAGATAGTCCATCAGCGAGATCCGCTCCCCCAGTTCCGCGATCTCGACAAGGCCGGGGTCCATCAGCCGCCGCTGCTCCGGCCCGAAGGCGCGCAGCGCGGCGGCGGCCCCCGCGAACCAGTGCCGGGAGAACACGTCGGCCATCTCCGCGCCGGAGGCGAGCGGCGGGTCGGCCTCTTCCACCCGGGCGCCGAGTTCCTCGAAGGTGCGCGCCGCCTCGGCGACCAGAAGCGCCACCTCGCGATCGACCGGTCCGACGCCGCCGAGCGTCGGGCTGAAGGCGATGCGAAGGCCCTTGATGCCTTCTTCCAACCCATCCCGATAGTCGCGCCCGTCGGGCGGCAGCGCGTACCAGTCGCGCGGGTCGGGCTCGCTCAGGACCGTCAGCATGAGCGCCGCGTCGGCGACCGTCCGGGTCATCGGCCCGAGATGAGCGAGGGTGCCGAACGGGCTCAAGGGATAGGCGGGCACCCGGCCGAAGCTCTGCTTGAAACCGAAGATCCCGGTGAAGCTCGCGGGGATGCGGATCGAGCCGCCGCCGTCGGTGCCGATGTGGAGGGCGCCCATGCCAGTCGCCGCGGCGACCGCCGCTCCCCCGCTGCTGCCGCCCGGCGTCTTCTCCGGATTCCACGGGTTGCGGGTCACGCCCGTGAGCGGGCTGTCGGTGACGCCCTTCCAGCCGAACTCCGGGGTGGTCGTCTTGCCGAGCAGCACGGCGCCGTGCTCGCGCAGCCGCGCGACCGCCGGCGCGTCCTCGTTCCAGGGCTGATCCGGCGAAACCGCCTTGGAGCCGCGCAGCGTCGGCCAGCCCTTGGTGAGCACGAGGTCCTTGACCGTGGCCGGCACGCCGTCGACGCGCCCGCGCGGTTCGCCCTTCTGCCAGCGGCGTTCGGATTCGCGCGCCGCGGCGAAGGCGGCGTCTTCGTCGACGAGGCAGAAGGCGTTCAGCGCGTCGTTCAGCCGGGCGATCCGGTCGAGCGCGGCGCGCGTGGCCTCGACCGGCGACAGGTGCTTGGCACGGTAGTTCTCCAGCAGCTCGGTGGCCGGCATCAGGGCAATGTCTCGGGACACGGGCGGCACCTCCTCTTGCGTGCTGTGCGGGGATCCATTCCTGGCACGGTGCGGCCCGGTTTGTCGAGCGACGGCGCTCTCGCCTTTGCGGCTCCCTCCTCATGCGGGAGGGAGGGGAACGCCCGACGGGGCTGGCGCGTTCGACGCTCGTCGCTGTAGAGTGCGGCCCCCGGGGACCGCCCCGAAACCCTGCGACACCGGTGTCATCATGTCGACCGACGTTCTGACGGACCGCCAGCGCTGGCTGAGTCTGAGCGCCCCGATCGCCGGCGTGCTCGGCGTCGGCATCGCGTTCGGCGCCCTTATTCCGCTGATCGCGCTCCGCCTGGAGCGCGACGGGGTCGAGACGGCGCTGATCGGGCTCAACTCCGCCATGTTCCCGATCGCGGTGCTGACGATCGGGCCGTTCCTGCCGCGCATCATCGCCGCGCTGGGGACGCTGCGGTCGATGTATCTCGCCATCGGAATCACCGCGGCGGCGACCCTGTTGTTCCCGGCGCTGCCGGACCTCTGGGTCTGGTTCCTGCTCCGCTTCGTCATCGGCCTGGCCAGTGCGGTGCATTGGGTGGTGACCGAGGCCTGGGTCAACATGGTCGCGACGGACCGGAACCGCGGCCGGGTCATGGGCGTCTACGCGACCGTTCTGGCCGCCGGCTTCACCGTGGGTCCGCTGATCATCGGCCTCACCGGCATCGACGGATGGCTGCCTTTTGCGCTGATCACCGTCTTCGTCGCGCTGTCCGCCCTGCCGCTCCTGGTCGCGCGCGATCTCGCGCCGCCGATGCGGCACAAGCAGAACGCGGGGCTGCTGCGGCTCTTCGCCCATGCCCCCACCGTGATGTTCGGCGCGCTTGCCGCCGGATTTACCGACACGGCGCTGTTCGTGATGCTGCCGCTCTACGGGCTGGACGCCGGCTTCGAGCGGGCGGTCACCGTTCAGCTGTTGAGCGTGTTCATCGCCGGTAACCTGGTGCTGCAGATCCCGCTCGGCTGGCTGGCCGACCGGACGAATCCGCGTGCCGTGCTGATCGGCTGCACCGCCGCCGGCGTGGTCGGCGTCGCCTCCTTGCCCTTCCTGCTGGCGCAGGGCCCGCTGCTCTGGATCATGCTGTTCGTCTGGGGCGGTACGACCTTCGGCCTCTACACGACCGGTCTTGCGCTCCTGGGCCGGCGCTTCCCGGCGGCGCAGCTGGCCGCGGCCAACACCGCCTTCGTGATGTTCTACGAGATCGGCAGCGTCACCGGGCCCGTCGCCTCGGGCTTCGCCATGGATCTCATCGGCCGGAACGGTCTCGTCGTCACCGTCGGCGCCGCCTCGGTCGCCTTCCTGCTGTTCAGCCTGGTCCGCGCCGGCCAGCGGCGCACTATCCCGCCGACAGCTTAGCCATCAGGTGCTGGGCGGTGCCGAGGTCCTCGTGGCCGCCGCCGCCGGACTTGAACAGGGTGATCTCGTCCTCTGACAGGCGGCCCGGCCGCTCGTCGCGCGCAAGCTGAAAGCCATCCGTGATGTCCGCCTCGGCGATGAGCCCCGCCGCGAGCGGCTGGCAGATGTCGCCCGCGACCTCGAGCGTGGTGAAGCGCGCGTCGACGAAGATCCGGGCCCGCCGCACCGCTTCGTCGTCGGCTTCGCGCATGTCGGGGCGGAAGCCACCCACCAGGTCGAGATGAGTCCCGGGCCTCAGCCAATCGCCGCGTATGAGCGGCGCGGTGGCCATGGTGGCACAGGAGATCACGTCGGCTTCGCGCGCGGCGCCTTCGAGGTCCTCCGTGGCGGCGATGTCAAGGCCGCGCGCCCAGTCCTCGGTTGCCAGCGCGGCGGCGAGCGCACGGGCCCGGTCGGCGGTTCGGTTCCAGACGCGCACCCGTTCGATCGGCCGCACCGCGGCGTGGGCCTGGACCAGATGCGGCGCCAGGGCGCCGGCCCCGACCATGAGCAGGAACCGCGCGCCCTCCCGCGCGAGATAGGTCGCCGCGAGCGCTGAGTTGGCCGCCGTCTTGCGCAGCGTCAGCGCCGCCCCGTCGATGGCGGCGAGCGGCAGCCCGGTCGCCCCGTCGAACAGAAGATACACGCCCTGCACCGATTCGATGCCCTTGCCGGCGTTCTCGGGGAAGACGCTGACGAGCTTGACCCCGAAATGGCGGCCGAACTGCCAGGCCGGGAGGAGGAGCCAGTCGTTGCGCCGCCCGTCCGGCAGAGGTTCGGCGAGGTCGATCCGCTCCATCCGGTCGACGCCGCGGCGGAACAAATCCCGCAAGGCCTCGACAAGGGACGGGTAGTCCAGGAAACGGTGGACGTCTTCGGCGTTAACGACGCGCATGAGGGGATCCTTCCGCTGTTCGTGGCCTGTTTTGCGATTCTTGCGGATTCACGAAGACTTGAGAACGGGACAATTGCCGCCGCCGACGGTGCTTCCGTAAGCTTGTGGAGCGCGCATCGCCGCGCACCCTTGGAGCGCGAGACTGGATCAGGGAGAAGCGCTCATGACACGGATACCCATCATACGGTCGCCCATGACGCTGGCGATCGAACGGCGGAGCTTGATCGGGTGGATCATTGCGCTGCTCGGCCTCCCTGCGCTCGGCGCGTGCCGGCAGGGTGAGCGATTCGGCCAGCGGGGAGGGGACGAGGACGACGGCGGCAACGGTACCGGCGGCGGTATGTCCGGCGGCGGCGGGTCGGGCGGCGGCGGGTACTAGCGCGAGCTACAACGCCAGCCCCAGCTTTCGCCCCTCGTAGATCGCCAGGCTGGCGCGGCGCGGGGCGACGCAGTCGCCGATGGCGTGAATCTCCAGGCCGCTGTCGGCGAGGGTCCGTTGCAGCTCATCATTCGCGCGGTTCGTGGTGGCAAGGACGAGGCTGTCGAAGTTCCGGTACCATTCGCGCCCGTCGAGCAGGCTCCGCATCCGGGCCGTCGCCTCGACCGCCGCCGCCTCCCAGGCAAGCAGCACTGTGTCGGTCAGCGCCTCCACCTTCGCCTGCGCCAGGCGGCGGCGCAGCGCGCCCTGCGTCGCGGGGTGCTCCAGCCCCTTGGCCAGAACCGGATCGCGGGTGAGGACGGCAACCGGATGGCCGCGTTCGGCGAGAAGCAAGGCCGTGCCGACCCCGGGCCAGCCGCCGAGGTCGTCCAGCAGCAGCACCCGCTTGCCGAGCCGCGCCCGGCCGGCGAGCACGTCTGCCACCTCGCAGACGTTGTCGCTCTCGACACCGGGCAGGCGCTCCACGTTCGGCAGGGCGCGCTGGAAACCGGTGCGCGCCGGCCGGGAGCCGGTGGCGAGCACCACGGCCTCCGCGTCGGCCGCGCGCACCCCGTCGGCGTCGAGCGCGGTGTTCAGGCGAATCTCGACCTGGTGCCGCCGCAGTTCGCCCTCGTACCAGGCGATCAGCCGCTTGATGGCGTCGCGGGTCGGCTGCTCGCCGGCAAGCCGGAACAGCCCGCCGAGGCGCGAGTCGCGCTCGACCAGCGTCACCCGATGGCCGCGTTGCGCGGCGACACGTGCCGCCTCCATACCGGCGACGCCGCCGCCGACCACGAGGATCCGGCGCGGCCGGTCCGCCGGTGCGAAGCGGTCGCCGCCCCATTCGAACTCGCGCCCGGCCGAGGGGTTCACCAGGCAGGAGATCCAGTAATCGCGCGACCGGCGGCCCCAGCAAAGCTGGTTGCAGGAGATGCAGGGGCGGATCTCCTCCGGCCGGTCGGCGGCGGCCTTCGCGGCGAGATGCGGGTCGGCGATCTGGCCGCGGACGAGGCTGACCATGTCGGCCATCCCGCCGGCGAGGACGGCCTCCGCGTTTTCCGGCGTGGTGATCCGGCTTTCGGCCTGGACGCGGGCGTGCTTCACCGCCTCCTTCAGCGCCGCGGCATAGGGCGCGCCGAGCATGTCGTTGTAGGGCGAGGGCGGAATGATCTTGTCGAAGGCGAAATAGCTGCCGGTGCCGCAGGTGACGTAGTCGATGAGGCCCCGTTCGTCGTGCCAGGCGACGATCTCCTGCAGGTCCGCGACGGACAGGTTGCCGGGCACGTCGGGGTCGGCGCTGACGGCGAGGCCGAGGATGAAGTCCGTCCCGCAGAGCGCGCGGATCCGCTCGATGATCGCGGCCGAGAAGCGCATCCGGTTCTCGAAGGAGCCGCCCCAGCGGTCGTCGCGCCGGTTGGTGAGCGGCGTCCAGAACTGGTCGATGAGGGCGTTGTAGGCGGCGAACAGCTCGACGCCGTCGAATCCGGCCTCGCGGGCGCGGCGGGCGGCCTGGGCGAAGGCCTCGATCATCTCCGCGATCTCGGCCTCTGTCATCGCGTGGCTGCCGTCGGCGTCGTGGTAGGAGGGCAGGCCGGAGGGGGACCAGTTCGGCGCGAAGGAGTTGTCCGCGTCGCCATGCGCGCCGACGTGGTAGAGCTGCTGGATCATCACCGTGCCGTGCTCCTTGCAGGCTTCGGTGATGCGCCGGAACGGCGCGATGATCGAATCGTCTTCCGGCCGGAAGTTGCCGCGCGTGAGGACGGCCGTGCGGTGGACCGGGACCGGCTCGACCACGATCATCCCGGCGCCGCCGCGGGCCCTTTCCACGTAATAGCCGAGCGTGCGCTCCGCCGGCAGCCCCTCGACGCTCATGTTGTTGGTGTGCGCGCCGAAGGTGATGCGGTTCTTCAGCGTTTTGTGGCGCAGGGTCAGTGGCTCGAAGAGATGGGGGAAGAGCTGGGACATGGGCGCACTCGCGAGGCTCTCTTCTTTTTGCGAAGGCTAAGACGTGCGAGGCGGCCCGGTCAAAAGGAATCCCGCACCGGTCACCGCCGACCCCGCCTGCTCCCTAGGCAATTGATGCCTTTGTCCAAACTCGCCGGGCGCGCGGCGCGTCGCGGCCTTGTCTGTCTCCCCCCGCTCTGGCAGATTGACGCTCGTATGGGAGATTCGGTCGGTTCCCGATCATCAAGAACAAAGAGAGGGAGAGCAGTCATGGCACGCAGAACAAGGCGCGTCTCGCGGCGCGACGTCATCCGGTACGGCGCGCTCACGGTCGGCGCTGCGGCGTTGGGCGCGCCTTTCGTGCGCACCGCGCGCGCCCAGGCGCCGACCTTGAAGGTCGGCGTCATCACGTCGCTGTCCGGAGAGAACATCTTCGGCGGCAACCTGACGCGCCGCGGCTACGACCTATGGGCCGAGGTGATGAACGAGCAGGGCGGCGTCGAGATCGGCGGCGAGCGCTACAAGGTCGAGATGTTCTATGGCGACGATCAGAGCAATCCGGCCACCGGTGCCGACGCGGCCGAGCGCCTGATCGTCGGCGAGGAGGTCGATGCCCTGTTCGGTCCCTACACCAGCGGCGTGACCCTCGCCGTGCAGCCGATCTGCCAGAAGTACCGCGTGCCGATGATCTCCGGTTCGGCGGAATCCCCGAATGTCTGGAAGGCAAAGCCGGAGTTCAATTTCGGCATGATCCCGTCCGTCGACACCTCTGCCGGCAAGTCGATCGGCGTGCTGGCCGAGATGTCGCAGCCCAAGGCCACCAAGATCGCGGTGATCGGGGTGAACGAGCCGTTCTCGAAGGAAACGGCCGAAGGCTTCCGCAAGGGCGCCGAGGAGGCCGGCCTTGAGGTGGTCGCCTTCGAACTGTTCCCGGCTTCGGCCGACCTGACGCCAACCATCTCGAAGATCGCGGCGCTCGGACCCGACCTGGTCGCCGTTGGCGGGCATGAGGAGCCGCTCATCAACGCCGTAAAGGCGTCAAAGTCCCTCAACTTCCGCCCGAAGGGCCTGGTGATGCATTACGGCGTGACGAACCCGGCCTTCGCCCAGGAGCTGGGCGCCGACGCCGACGGCACCTGCGGCATCGCCGTCTGGCTGCCCTCCGTCCCCTACCGGGACGAGGTCTTCGGCTCCGCCAAGGATTATGACGAGCGCGCCTACAACCGCTGGGGCAGCCGCCCCGACTACACCGAGGCGGCCTGCTCGGCGAGCGGGCTCGTCCTGGGCGACGCCCTCAAGCGCCTGGGCAAGGCGCCGCCGCTCAGCCAGGAGGACAAGATCGCCCTCAAGGACGCAATCGCCGAGACCGACATCACGACCTTCTACGGGCCGGTGAAGTTCGAGAGGGAAGGCGACCACTACCACGACAACATCCAGCCGGTCCCTGTCCTCATCCAGATCAAGAACGGGACTTCGGTCCCGGTCGGGCCGAAGGATGCGGCGGAGGCGGAGCTCACCTATCCTCTGCCCGCATGGAAGTAGTCTTGTCGCGCCGGCGGCGCCTTTCGGCCGCCGGCGCGCCGTTTATTCATCGCTGAGAAAGGTGCCGGTCCGGTGGAGCTGCTTCTCCAGACCTTGATCAACGGCATCCTGATCGGCGGGATCATCGCCTCGTTCTCGATCGGTTTTCAGCTCACCTTCGGCGTGCTGCACGTGATCGATTTCGCGGTCGGCGCCTGGGTCGTTCTGGGCGGCTATCTCGCCTACTGGATGTCGACATTGCTCGGCGTCGACGGCTTTCTCGCGCTGCCCGTTGCCTTCATTGTCTTCGGCCTCGTCGGCTATCTGATCGGTCCGGTCATCTATCGCGTCCGCAACAGCCGCTACGCGCGGCCGGAGCTGATGGCTCTCGCGCTCACCTTCGGCCTCTTCACATTGCTGCGCGGCGGGGCGCTGACGCTTTGGGGGTTCAACACGCGCAGCGTCCCGACGGTGCTGAGCGGCGAGAGCCTCATCATCGGGCCGGTCGCGGTGCCGCTCCTGCGCGTCGTCGCCTTTGCCTTCGCGGCCGCGGTGGCAGCCGCGCTCTTCTTCATCCTCTACCGCACGCGCTACGGCCTGGCGATCCGGGCGACGGCGGAGAACCGCCACAACGCCGGGCTGATGGGCGTGGACGTGCAGCGGCTCAGCGCCAACGTCTATGGCCTCTATACCGGGGTCACCGCCATGGCCGGCGTTCTCATGGCGGCCATCTACTCGGTGAATCCGGAGGTCGGCCTGCGCTACACCCTCTTCGCCTTCTTCGTCGCGGTGCTGGCCGGCCTCGGATCGGTGGGCGGCGCGATCATCGCCGCGCTGCTGTTCGGCGTTCTCGAATCGCTCGTGACCATCTATGCCGGGGCGAGCTATTCCCATCTCGCGATCTTCGCGATGCTCTACCTCGTGCTGCTGGTGTCGCCGCGCGGTATCCTGAGGCGGGGCCTATGAGCGCGGCCGGCAACGAGGTTCCCGCGCGGAGCGCCCCAGGATCGCGGCGCTGGCCGCGCCTCTTGCTGCTGGTGTTGGGCGCGGCGCTCGCCCTGGCGCTGCCGGAGCTCATCGACGCCTACTGGCTGCGGATCGCCACCGGCGCCCTCATGTGGGCCGGGCTTGCCTGCTCCTGGAACATCATCGGCGGCTATGCCGGCTACATCGACTTCGGCCACTCCGCCTTCTTCGGCATCGGTGCCTATGCCAGCGCGATCCTCATGGGCGGTGCGTTCGGCTGGCCTTTCGCCGCGACGATTCCCGTCGGCCTGCTCGTCGCCGCCGGCCTTGCCGCGGTGATCGGCGGCCCGACGCTCAGGCTGCGCGGCGCCTATTTCGCGATCGCCACCTGGGCCTTCGCCGAAGTGCTGCTGCAGCTGGCCACGGTCCTCGAGATCACCGGCGGCACCGCGGGCCTGAGCCTGCCGCCCTTCCTCGACGAGCGCTTCTTCTACTTCGCCATGCTGGCGGCGGCGGCGGCCACCTACGCGCTCACCTGGCTCCTGTTCGAGCGGTCCCGCTTCGGCTTGAAGGTCAAGGCGCTGCGCGACCACGAAGAGGCGGCGGAGGCGATGGGCATCAACACGGCGTCGGTCAAGCTGCAGGCCTTCGCGCTCAGCGCCGCGATCGCCGCGGTGTTCGGCAGCCTCTACGCCTACTGGGTCACCTTCATCAACCCGCGCAGCGTGCTGGGCGGCGACATCACCGACCAGATGGTCGTGATGGTCCTGCTCGGCGGGCTGGGCAGCCTGTGGGGGCCCGCGCTCGGCGCCGTCGGTCTCTTCATCGTCAACCGCCTTTTCTGGATGACCTGGGGCGACACGACGGTCTACATCGCGATTCTCGGCCTCGCCATCATCGGCGTCGTGCTGTTCCTGCCGAACGGCATCGCGGGGCTCTTCGCCCCGGGCTCGACCCAGCATGCCGGGCGCGCGCTGTGGCGCTCCCTCACGCGCCGACCGGGGGGCGGGCGATGACGGCAGCGACGCAGCCCGTGGGGCAGGGGCAGCAGACGGCGCCCGACGAGCCCATCCTCGTGGTGCGCGGGCTTCGGCGAAGCTTCGGCGGGATCAAGGCGGCGAACGATGTCAACCTGGAGATCCGGCGGCGGGAGATCGTTGGCCTGATCGGGCCGAACGGCAGCGGCAAGTCGACCCTGTTCAACCTGGTGTCCGGCGCGATCAGGCCGGAGGGCGGGGAGATTCTCTTCGGCGGCCGCGACATCGCCGGCTGGAAACCCCATCGCGTCGCCCGCGCCGGTCTTGCCCGGACCTTTCAGATCCCCGCGCTGTTCGAGAACATGACCGTCTTGGAAAACCTGCTCGCCGCTGCCGCCGAGGGCCACTGGACGGGTGCCCGCGACCGTGCCGAGGAGGTGATGCGCCTCCTGCGCATCGAGGCGGTGCGCGACAACCGGGCGATGGACCTCTCCGGCGGTCAGCAGAAGCTTCTGGAGTTCGGCCGGGTGATGATGCGCGACGCCGCGCTTGTCCTCCTCGACGAGGTCACGGCCGGCGTCCACCCCAACATCCGCCGGATCATCCTCGACGCGGTCGCGCATCTGCGCGCGCGCGGCACCACCTTCTTCCTGATCGAGCACGACATGGAACTGGTGCGGCACGTCTGCGACCGGATCATCGTCATGGACGCGGGCCAGGTGATCACGACCGGGACCTTCGACGAGATCGCCAGCAATTCCGAGGTGATGCAGGCCTATCTGGGGCGCCGCGCATGAGCAGCCGACTGATCGCCAGCGACATCGTCACCGGCTACGGCAAGCAGGAGATCGTGCACGGCGTCTCGCTCTTCGCGGAGGGCGGCGCGATCACCTGCATCTTCGGGCCGAACGGCTGCGGCAAGTCGACGCTCCTCAAGGCCATCGCCGGCGCGCTGCCGGTCTGGCGCGGCGAGGTGCGCATCGACGACCGCCGCATCGACAACCTGCCGGCGCATATGATCGTCCGCGAGGGGCTGGTGATGATGCCGCAGGGCGGCGGCGTCTTTCCGCGACTGACGGTGCTGGAGAACCTGCGCATGGGCGGCTACGCCATTGCCGACGCCCGCCGGGTCGAGCGGCGCATCGAGGCGCTGCTGGAGGAATACCCCTCGCTGAAGCGCCGGACGACGGTCGCGGCCGGGTCGCTCAGCGGCGGCGAGCAGATGATGCTGGCGCTGGCCCGCGCGCTTGTCTCCGAGCCGCGTTTCATCCTGCTCGACGAGCCGTCGGCGGGGCTCTCGCCCGCCCTCGTGTCGCAGACCCTGGACCGGGTGAAGGCCTTGACCGCGCAGGGCATCGGCATCCTGATGGTCGAGCAGAACATCCGCGAAGCGCTGCCGATCGCCGACCGGCTCTACATCCTCGCGGCCGGGGAGACGCGGTTCGAGGGCACGCCGCAGGACGTGCGCGACGATGCGCAGCTCATGGAGATCTATATGGGCCAGAGCGGCGGCGAAGCGGCAGCCGCCGCCGTGCCCCGCTGAGCCGCCGTTTCAGCCTGCCCAAACGAGCCGAGGGAGGATGGCCGTGACCCAATGGCGCCCGATCGACACAGCACCGCGGGACGGAACCTTCCTGCTGCTCTTCGCGGCGTCCGGCGACGAGGTGAGCGCCCTCTGCCCCTACCAGGTCGCGCGCTGGACACACGGCAGCTGGGAATCGGAGGACGCCCGCCTGATCGGCAAGCCGACGCACTGGATGCCGCTGCCGCCGCCTCCCGGAGGCTGAGCGCGGCCCGCGATGCCGGCCATTCGAGCCGCCGCCGATTGACCGGCTCTGGCGCGGATGCGTGCCGGCCGGGTTCAATGTCTTACGGTGTTCGGCGCGCGCTGGAAGCGAGGGACAGTGCCGGCTCCTGAATGGCAGAGCCAAGCATCGAGCCGCCGGATGTGAGGTGAGCCGACCGCCCGCACCCTTCCAAGGCGTACCGTGTTGCCGAATGCAATTATAAGTTGTACATTGTGGCGTCACAGCAAGCAGAAAAGGTGCCGGCGGGGGAGAATGAGTCAACTCGGGGAAGACAACGGCCCGGCGGCGCCAGGCTGCGGGCGGCATGAGAGTGAAACATGCAGTACTGTGAAGAGCGAATACTTCCTGCCGCGATGGGTCCGAAAGGCGGTGCTCTGGGCCGGGGGCTTTACGGCCTATTCACAGTTCGTCTCAATCGCTCTCCTGTCCCACTATCGGTATCACAATGCGTGGGATTTCGGCCGGTACTATAAGGAGGACGGGTATCTCGGCGAAAGCTTCCTCGTCTTATGGCTTTTCTCGCCGGGCGGCGAAATCGGCCGAAACGAAGGATATCCAATCCTCCTCACGATCCCGGTCGCCGCGATCCTGGCAACCGTGGGCTCTGCCGGCCTTATCGCCGCCGGCGCCGCGAAGCGGCAGTGCGGTTTGTGCAAAAGCCTGCTGATGCTGAGCTTCTTTACCGGCTTTACCACCGCCGTGTTCGTCACCGGCGTGCATATGTTCCTTGGCGCGTATCAACTCCGGCGGCTGAATTTCGCCAACTTCGACAACCCATACGAGTTCTTCCCGATGCATGGCGTCTTGGAATACGTTGGGTTCACGTGGGTGCCCGTCATCCTCTATCCGGTCTTGGGCCTTTGGCTCCTCTTTCAGGCAACCAGAGGATGGATGCAGGCAATCAGAGGACGGCGACGGGCATCCCGTTGAGCGGCGATACGCCCATCCGGTTCGGCAGCGCCTGCAGTCGGGGCGGGGCTTTACCGGTGATCTTGATAGAGTCGTCGAGGAAGCTCTGCCCGTCCGAGGTCCGCTTCCAGCGACCGCATCGGGCAAGCCACGGCCGGGAACCGGCCAACCGGCACGTCACTTCAGACGACCAAGCCACTCTTTTAGAGCCACCAGACATGGGCTTTCGACGAGGAAGCGGTACGCTCCGGCCGCACGCAGCATGTTCGCATCTCCGGAACCGGTCGCGTGCTGTGGTGCCGGATAGGGATATTCGTATGCATCGGCCACATAGCCACCGGCCCAGTCCGGACCGTTCGGCCGATCGGGGTTTGAGTACCAATTGGTCAGCTCCGTCGGCATCTCCTCGGCTGGCTTTCGCGATAAAGTTGCCTGCCCGGCTGGCGGATCGAATTTCGGATTGTTGGCCCACTCGTCTTCCGGCAGCCAACGCGCTGCATGGGGAGCCAGCGTCGATGTCGGATCGTAGTCGGACTTCCAGGCACCGCTGCCATCCACGGTGCTGCCGCTGATCACCTTTCGCGCGGCACTGACCACGTCGTTGAAGTCCCGGGCGAAGGTGCCAATTCGGATGCCAATCTCGTTGTTGTTGAGATCCATGGCGTATTCATCCGCCGGTTGGCCCCGAATGTTACCTTCGCGCTCGTGCAGGTCGAGAAACTCTCGCGCCCGCTGCTCGCCGAATCGGCGCGTAAGCTCGGCCGCCAGCAGGATGTGGCGATAAGCATCCGCGGGGCCGCGTTCGCGCCCTGGCAGTTGCGAGCCGACCATCTCCGACAGTGCCGCGCGTGCTCCGACATATCCTTGGTATTCCTTTTCAAGGGCTTCGAAAACGTCGATTTCGCCGTCCAGCAGCTGCCGTGCCGCATCCCAAGCGAGATCCATGTAGCCGTAACGGTTGTCTTGCTCGATCTCGGATCCTGTGGACGGCGATGACGGGGCATCGGCAATCGGGGTGAAGCCTTCCTCCTGATCCAGGATTCGACGAATCTTCTGGGCGGCCCAGCCGGTGCTGCCGACCGGGAAGCGTGCATCGAGGAAATCGGGTTCGCGGTTCGGCTCTGAAGCGGCCGAAGACGTCATGACCTTGCCGGCTTGCTGCCGCTCCTCGCGTTCGAGAATACGTCGGATCCGGTCTGCCGCCCTTTGCAGCGAGCCGGATTGCAGCGATCGGTACGGGCCTTGATGCATCGCTGGTCTCCTCGTTGAGGTTGGTGGACGCATTGACGACGTGCACTGCCGCGCCCGGCGCGCAGAACGCGCCGCGGCTGTTTGCGCCAGGCGGGCGGCCAAAAGAAAAGGCCTTTCGTCCGGCGGCGCGGACGAAAGGCCCAGAGAATAATTTCCTATTATGCTCTCGAAAGCAGCGGCTCGTCAACGGTCTTGCTGATGTTCAGGCCGCGGCCTCCTTTGCATGGGGTTGTTTGTTCGAATTCCGGGGAGGGGGTATATTCCCCCTCCTACCGCATGGTTGGCATAACGAACTCGGCGCCCTTGCGGATGCCGGTGGGCCAGCGCGAGGTTACCGTCTTGAGCCGGGTGTAGAAGCGCACGCCCTCGGGCCCGTGCATGTGGTGGTCGCCGAACAGCGAGCGCTTCCAGCCGCCGAAGCTGTGGAAGGCCATCGGTACCGGGATCGGCACGTTGATCCCGACCATACCGACCTGGATCCGGCTCGCGAAGTCGCGGGCGGCGTCGCCGTCGCGGGTGAAGATCGCCGTGCCGTTACCGAACTCGTGCTCGTTCGCCAGCCGGACGGCGTCGTCGTAGCTGGCGGCGCGCACCACCGAGAGGACGGGGCCGAAGATCTCCTCCTTGTAGATCCGCATCTCCGGCGTGACGCGGTCGAACAGGCAGCCGCCCATGAAGAAGCCGTTCTCGTAGCCCTGGAGCCGGAGGTCGCGGCCGTCGACCACCAGCGTCGCGCCCTCCTCGACGCCGAGGTCGACATAGCCCTTGACCTTCTCGAGATGCGCCCGCGTGACGAGCGGGCCCATCTCCGCCTCGGGGTCGGTGCCGGGGCCCACCTTGAGGGCGCGGATGCGCGGCGTCAGCCGCTCGACGAGGGCGTCGCCGACCGCGTCGCCGACCGCGACCGCCACCGAGACCGCCATGCAGCGCTCGCCGGCGGAGCCGTAGGCGGCGCCCATCAGCGCGTCGACCGCCTGGTCGAGGTCGGCGTCGGGCATGACCACCATGTGGTTCTTGGCCCCGCCCAGCGCCTGCACGCGCTTATTCTGCGCGGCCCCGGTGTGATAGATGTACTCGGCGATCGGCGTCGAGCCGACGAAGCTCACCGCCGCGATGTCCGGGTGGTGCAGGATCGCGTCCACCGCCTCCTTGTCGCCGTTGACCACGTTGAAGACGCCGTCCGGCAGGCCGGCTTCCTTCAGGAGCTCGGCCATGCGCAGGCTGGCCGAGGGCACCTTCTCCGAGGGCTTGAGCACGAAGGTGTTGCCGCAGGCGAGCGCGATCGGGAACATCCACAGCGGCACCATGGCCGGGAAGTTGAAGGGCGTGATCCCGGCGACCACGCCCAGCGGCTGGCGCACCGACCAGGAATCGACCCCGGTGCCGACGCTCTCGGTGAACTCGCCCTTCAGCAGCTGCGGGATGCCGCAGGCAAACTCGACGACCTCGAGGCCGCGCTGCACGGAGCCCTTGGCGTCGCCCAGAACCTTGCCGTGCTCGGCCGTGACGAGCGCCGCCAGCTCGTCGAGGTGCTGCTCGGCCAGGGCCTTGAAGGCGAAGAGCACGCGCGCCCGGCGCAGCGGCGTCGTCGCCGCCCAGCCGGGGAAGGCGGCGCGGGCCGCCGCCACCGCCTTGTCGACCTCGGCCGTCGAGGCCAGCGGCACGCGCGCCGCGATCTCGCCGGTCGCCGGGTTGAACACGTCGCCGAACCGGCCGCTCGCGCCCTCCGCCCGCGCGCCACCAATGAAATGATGCAATGTCTTCGCCATAATCCTTCGTCTCCTGCGGCAGATCCGGACGCCGGCGGCCCCGCGCGGGGCGCTGTGCGTCTCCGTCGATGCGTTGTCGGCCGAGAGACTACTCCATGCGCGGGGCGCGGTGCAAAGCCCCTCGATGCGTATCGGTTGCCTCGATCCGGCCGAGTCGATGTTGCTGGCGGTGAGCGGCCTCGCACCTATATGCTGTAGCCAGACGCGAGCTTGGGAGGACCAGGGCATGCGACAGGTGATGGCGGCGGCGATGCTGGCGACGGCGCTGGCGATCGCGCCGGCCCATGCGAGGGAGGCCGAGGCTCAGGAGCGGTCTCCGGGCGCCCTGGCGGCCGAGGGTCTGGAGAAGCTCCTCCGGGCTTTCGATCTCTTCATCGATTCGATCCCGCAATACGAGCCGCCGGTGATTACGGATGACGGCGACATCATCATCCGTCGCAAGCGCGAGCCGGATGCCAAGCCGGCTCCGGAATCGGTGCCCCGAAAAGGAGACGGGATCAAGATCTGACCCGATGCGCCGCCTCATCCGTAGGGGTGGGCCGGGCCGTAGTCGCCGATGTAGCTCAGATGGGTGACGAGGCCGCCGCTGCCGTCGGGGGGCCAGTAATGCAGATGGCAGGCCGGCGGTTCCAGGATCCAGGACACGGGCGCGCCGGGGGCGAGGTCGAGCGCCACCTGATGGGCAGTCGCGGGCGATGAGGTTACCACCGTGCCGTGCCAGCGCACGCAGATCGGCCGGTGGATGTGGCCGCAGACGATGCGCTCGATCTGCGGGTGGCGGGCGACGACCGCCCCCAATGCGGCGCTGTTGGCGCAGTTGATCGCGTCCATCTCGGCGATCCCGCTGACGAAGGGCGGGTGGTGCATGGCGAGCAAGGTCGGCCGGTCCGGGGCCTCCGCCAGGCGCGCCTCGAGCCAGCCGAGCTGCTCCCGGCATAGCTCACCACCGCTCTTGCCCGCGACGACGGTGTCGAGGGCAATGATCCGCAGCGGCAGGTCCTCCACCACGAAGCTGAGGAACCCACCGTCCCTCGGCAGGTAGGCGTGATCGGGGAACACCGCGATCAGGTTCTCCCGACGGTCGTGGTTCCCCGGCATCAGGCGACAGGGCGGCTCGAGCGCCGTCAGCAGCGCGCGGAGGCGCTCGTATTCCGGGATCGTGCCGCCGTCAACCAGATCGCCGGTTGCCAGCACCAGGTCGGGGCGCGGCCGAAGGCGGTTGAGATGATCGATCGCCCGCGCGAGATAGGCGCCCGTATCGAGGCGGCCGAACGACGGCGCGTCGGCCGCGGTGACGTGTGGATCGCTGATCTGGGCAAGGAGCATCGCGGTCGACGACCTCTCTGGGCTTGCTCGGGCTGGCCCCGCAATCTTCCCGTCTCTTATACATTGATGGCGTCATTCCGATGACGCGTCCAGCGGCTGCGACCGCGCCGGGCCGGGGTCCTGGGGGGCGTGCGGCGGTGGGCTATTCCGCGACGGCCGCCGGGATGATGCGCCGGCCGGGCAGGCGCACCGTCACCGTTGTCCCGCCCCCCAGCTCGCTGTCGATCCGTAGCGAGCCGCCATGGAGTTCAACCAGCGACTTGGTCAGGGGCAGACCGAGGCCGGCGCCTTCGGATCGACGGCTCAACGCGGAATCGACCTGCCCGAAGGGCTGCAGGACGCGCTCGATATCGGCCGAGGCGATCCCGATCCCGGTGTCGGATACCGTGAAGACGAAGCCGTCCCTTGCCTCCGCCGTGGCAGAGATGCGGATGCGCCCGCCCCTGGGCGTGAACTTGATGGCGTTTGACAGGAGGTTGAGCAGAACCTGCTTCAGGCGCCGCTCATCGGCAAGGAGGCGGGGCAGCGCGGACGGCAGCTCCCGGGTCAGGGCAACGCCGGCCCGGGCGGCTCCGCTCTCGACAAGGCAGAGGCAGGCCTCGACCAGGGCGACGCAATCGATCGGCTCTTCGTGAAGCGTGATCTTTCCCGCCGCGGCTTTGGAGACGTCGAGGATGTCGTTGATGAGTGCCAGCAGGTGGTTGCCGCTTTGAAAGATGTGGTCGGCGTAATCGAGGTACCGCGAACCGCCCAGGGGACCAAGCACCTCGCCGCGCATGATCTCGGAAAAGCCGATGATGGCGTTCAGCGGCGTCCGAAGCTCGTGGCTCATATTGGCCAGAAACTCGCTCTTGGTGCGATCCGCCCGTTCCGCCTCATCCTTGGCCTCGTGCAGGGCCTGCTCCGCGCGCCGTCGCCGCAGCTCCATGCCGACCCAATCGGCAATGAGCTGCACGAAGCGTTCGCCGCGCTCGCCCGGCGCGGCCGGCTTGTCGTCGATGGCGAAGACGTGGCCGATCCGGTTGCCGGCCTCGTCGAGAAAGGCCGCGCCCTGATAGCTCACGGCCCCCATCTCTTTCAGGATCTCGTCTTCCGGGAACAGCCGGGCGAGGCCGTCCGGATGGACGCAGTATCGCTGATCCGACGGCTCGCCCTTATACAACTGGGCGCAGGGCGTCGCGGCGAGATCGTAGGTGAACAGCTCACCCGGCGCGCCGTCGCTCCAATAGGAGAGAAGCTTGGCCTGGTGGAGGCCCGGCAGCAGTTCAGCGGTTCCTGCCCAGCGGCAGCCGAGGCCGACCGCCAGCGCCCGTGCCGCGGCGGTCAGGAAGCACATTCCCAGCGAGCGGTGCCCGACGATAATCGATAGCGCGTCCTCCTGACGCCGCAGATCCGTTATATCGGTCCAGACTCCAAGGGTCGATCCGTCCGGCAACGGGCGCTCGACGATCTGAAGGCATCGGCCGTCGGCAAGCCTCTGTTCGTGTGCTCCTTGCCGCCTCTGGTGCATCTCCAGCCGAAACCGGACATGGGCCTCAACCTCTTGCGGCGAACCTGCATAGATGCCGCGGGCGGCGCTGAGCCGGATCAGGTCCTCGAAACGCTGTCCGGGCGTCAGAAGATCGGCGATGCCGGAGCAAAGTTCGAGGAGGCCTCGGTTGCAGAGGACCAGACGATCCGCTGGATCGAACAGGGCAAAGGCGCAGGGCAGGCCGTCCACCAGCTGGAGCAGGAGCGCCTCCCTGGCGGAATGCGGCTGACCGGCGCCGCCGCTCATGACGTTAACCAATTCGGCCGGCCCGGCGCCTTGGTTCCGGGAGTGATC
This sequence comes from uncultured Rhodospirillaceae bacterium, assembly GCA_964551315.1. Lineage (GTDB taxonomy): Bacteria > Pseudomonadota > Alphaproteobacteria > Dongiales > Dongiaceae > Virgifigura. The sequence continues at coordinate 52,872 of CAZKCM010000009.1, forward strand.
GCTGGATCAACGGGCATGGATGGCCTGACGCGGTCGTTGCGGCAACGGCATGAGCGTCCCCGAAGGCTCGCACGCACGGGAAGCAGGCGCTTTGGAACGCCACTCTACATGGTCGGCGAGAACGGGTAACGGCTTGGTTAATGGTCGACCTTGGCCGGCCTATGAGCGGCGATCAGGCCGCCTCCATCGTCCGCGGCCACCGGTGACGGTGCGAACAATGGAAGGATCCGCCGGGCGCCCTAAGCCTCGTAGGACACGATCGAGTGGAAGGGGACGGTGAGCTTCGAGCGGCCGTTCAGGAAGGCGAGCTCGATGATGCAGGCGGCGGCGCGGACATCGGCCCCGACCTTGCGGAGCAGGTTGATGGAGGCGGCCATGGTCCCCCCCGTCGCCAGCAGATCGTCGAGCACGACGACGCCCTGGCCGGGCCGTATCGCGTCGGCCTGAATCTCGACGCTGTCCGTGCCGTATTCGAGCTCGTAGGTGTAGGGAATCGTCTCGCCGGGCAGCTTGCCCTTCTTCCGCACCATGACGAACCCGCATCTGAGCTTGTAGGCCAGCGGCGCCGCAACGAGAAAGCCCCGCGACTCGATGCCGACCAGGAGGTCCGGCCGGCACGGCTCCACGGCTTCCGCGAGGAGGCGCACGGTCTGCTGCCACGCATCGGCATGCGCGAGCAGCGTCGATATGTCGTAGAACAGAATGCCCGGCTTCGGAAAGTCAGGGATCTGTCGGATATGATCTTTGATCTGCATGGATCGCTTCCGTGCGCTGTTGCGGTCGGCTGGCCGCCTTCAGAGCCCCCGCCCTTGATCTCCAATGTCTTCGATACCGCCGGGAACGAGGTCGGGCAAGACGGATGGTTCGGGCGACCGGGTCTTTTCGACCTGCCGACAAACCGGTCGCCTTCGACCGGCCCGCAAGTAATATAGCGCACCGGGTAGGGGGCGATCCGAATGACGACGGCCGCAGGGTGGTTCGATACCGCGCGGGATGACGGGCAGCTCGTTCTGTCCATCGGCGGCCGTTGGACCGTCGACTCCGTGAAGTGGCTCGATTCGCCGTTGCGCCGGCTCTCCCCCACCGGGATCGCCGCGGCCCGGTTCGATCTGACGGGGCTGCAGGAACTGGACACGGCCGGCGCCTGGCTGATCGAGCGAACGCGGCGTGCGCTCGCCTCCGCCGGCGTGTCCGTGACGATCGGCGGCGCCCGTCCGGATCATGCCCGGCTCCTGCACCGCATCAGCGAGGCGGGGGCGCTCCCGCCCGTCGCCCCTGTCCGCCGGCGGCCGATCATTGACTTCGTCGCGGCGGTCGGGGAGGGGGCCGTTGACGCGCTGCGCCAGACGCGCGATCTCGTGGGGTTCTTCGGCCTGGTGATCGTCACTGGCCTTCGGGTGATTCTTCATCCCGGGCGCATTCGAATCGTGTCCACCGTCAGCCACATCGAACGGGTCGGAATGAACGCCCTGCCGATCGTGGGGCTGATCTCGTTCCTCGTCGGCATCGTACTCGCGTATCAGGGCGTCGACCAGCTCCGGCAGTTCGGCGCAGAGGTCTATACGGTGGACCTGGTCGGCATCGCGGTTCTGCGCGAAATGGGCATCCTGCTGACGGCGATCGTCGTCGCCGGCCGGTCGGGAAGCGCCTTTACCGCGCAGATCGGTACCATGATGGTGAACGAAGAGGTGGACGCGCTGCGGACGCTTGGCTTGGACCCGATCGAGGTTCTGGTCCTGCCTCGGATCCTGGCCCTTGTCGTCGCGCTTCCGCTGCTGACGTTCTTTGCCGACGCCATGGCGCTGCTTGGCGGCAGCCTCATGCTCGTCCTGCTGATCGACGCGACGCTTCCGCAGGTCGCGCAGCAGCTGCGGGACATGGTGCCTCTGTCCCACTTCTGGGTCGGTCTGAGCAAGGCCCCGGTCTTTGCCTTTATCATCGCCATGGTCGGCTGTTTCGAGGGGTTACGGGTGACCGGCAGCGCCGAAAGCGTCGGGCGACTCACGACGCAGTCGGTCGTCGAGTCGATCTTCCTGGTCATCGTGTTCGACGCCGTGTTTTCCGTGCTGTTTTCCTACATGGGAGTGTAAAAGGGGCCTGGAGGTGTAAGAACGACGGAGTCTGGATTTGAACCGCGCGGCGGCACCGGTCATCTCCATCCGCGGGCTTCGGAACCAGTTCGGCCGGCAGGTGGTGCACGACGATCTCGATCTCGATGTGTGGCGCGGCGAGGTGCTGGGCGTCGTCGGCGGGTCGGGTACCGGAAAGTCGGTCCTGCTCCGCACGATCGTCGGCCTGAACCGGCCGCGCGCCGGTCGCATCACCGTTCTCGGCAACGAAGTCGGGCGGCTCAGGTCGTCGGAATGGCGCCGCCTCCAGGAGCGTTGGGGCGTCCTGTTCCAGAATGGCGCTCTGTTCAGTTCTCTGACGGTGGCGCAGAACATCCAGGTGCCGATGAAGGAGCACAAAGACCTGCCGCGGCGGCTGATGGACGAACTTGCCGCCCTCAAGATCGGGATGGTCGGGCTGCCGGCCGATGCCGCCGCGAAGTACCCGGCGGAACTCTCCGGCGGCATGCGCAAGCGGGCGGGGCTTGCCCGGGCGCTGGCGCTCGATCCCGAGATCCTGTTTCTCGACGAACCGACCTCCGGCCTCGATCCGATCGGCGCGGCCGCCTTCGATGAGCTGATCGGAGATCTTCGGCGAAGCCTCGGGCTCACCGTTTTCATGGTCACGCACGATCTGGACAGCCTGCGGACGATCTGCGACCGTATCGCCGTTCTCGTCGACAGGCGGATCAAGACCGGCACCGTGGAGCAGCTTCTGCAGGACGACCACCCGTGGATTCGCGAATATTTTCACGGGCCGCGCGCCCGCGCGGCGTTTTCCGGCTAGGTGCGTCATGGAGACCCGACCGCGCTATGTCGCCGTTGGCGCCTTTGTCCTCTTTCTCATCGTCGGGCTGGTGGCGTTCGTCGTCTGGTTGGGCAAGTTTCAGGGCCGCGACGACTTCGCCTACTACGATGTGCTCTTCGAGGGTGCGGTGACGAACCTGCAGGTCGGCAGCACGGTCCGGTACCGCGGCCTCGCCGTCGGTCGCGTGGTCGACATGCGCATCGACGACGACAACATCGATCGCGTGCGGGTGACCCTCCAGGTGCGGCCCGACACGCCGGTTCGCACGAATACGGTGGCGTCGCTTGAGATTCAAGGCATCACCGGCGTTGCCTATGTTCAGCTCACGAGCGGCTCACCGGCCGGCAACCCGCTGCCGAAGACGGACGAGCCGCCGTATCCCCTCATCGCCTCGCGGCCGTCAAGCCTGGAGGAGTTGTTCCAGGGCGCACCGGATCTGGTCACCGGCCTCAACGCGCTGGTGGAGCGCGCCACCGTTCTCTTCAGCGAGGAGAACCGGCAGGCGATCGAAGCCACCCTCCGGAACCTTCGGGCGCTGACCGATGCCGTGGCGCGCAACAGCGGCAGCTTGAGCAAGGCCCTGGACAACGGCGCTGCGGCGGCCGACCAGATTCGCGGTGCCGCCGCGGAGTTCGCGTGGCTGGCCAGCGACATTCGCGGTCAGGTGACCGGTGTCGGCAAGGACGCCGCGGCGGCGATGTCCGAGCTGCAGCAAGCCGCCGAGGCGTTCTCGGCCGTCGCGAACGAACTCGACGCGCTGGTCGAGGAAAGCCGCGGTCCGGTTCGGGATTTCACCGCGGTCGGCCTTTACGAACTCACCCAGTTGATCACGGAAACGCGCCTTCTGGTCGCGTCTCTCTCGCGTGTATCGTCCCAGATCGAGCGCGACCCCGCGCGCTTCTTCTTCGGCGATCGGCAACGGGGGTTCGAGGCGGAATGACGCTCTTCGCGTTTCTGCGAAACGGTCTTGACCGATTGCCGGGGGCGTCCGACCGACGCCGCACCGCCGCCGGGGTGATCGCCGGAGTGATCCTGGGCGCGTTGTCCGGATGCGTCCTGCCCGAGGTCGACAAGCCGATCACGCTCTACACCCTGACGCCGAAGACCACTTACGCCGAGCCGTTGCCGCAGGCCAATTGGCAACTGGTGGTCGATCCACCCAACGCGGCCGCCGCTCTGGACACCGCCAGGGTGGCGCTCGCCCGATCGCCCTACACGATCGAGTACTACGCCGGCGCGACCTGGACCGACAATGCGCCGGCGATGATCCAGACACTGCTGATCGAATCCTTCGAGAGCACGGGCAGCATCGTCGCCGTCGGGCGCGAGGCGATCGGATTGCGGCCCGATTACATCCTGAAGACCGATCTGCGCGAATTCCAGGCGGTCTATCAGGAAGGCGACGCGGTTCCGACCGTCTGGGTTCGCATGAACGCAAAGCTGGTCGAGATGCCGGATCGGCGCATCATCGCCTCGGAAACCTTCGAGCAGAGGGTGAAGGCAGGGGGCAGGCGTTTCCCGGACGTGATCGACGCCTTCGACCAGGCGCTCGGTACCGTGCTCAAGAACATCGTCGTGTTCACGCTCACGACGCCGGCAAGAGAAGGAGTTTGACTGCCGTGACGACCACTCTTCCAGACAGCCGATCGATCTGATGACCTACGTTTTCCATCGCGATACCCGCACGACGCTCCCGACCGCGGTGCGCGGCGAGGGGGTGTATCTCATCGACGACACGGGCCGACGCTATCTGGATGCCTCGGGCGGCGCGGCCGTGTCCTGCCTTGGACACAGCCACGCCCGGGTGGTGGAGGCGATCCAGCGGCAGGTGGCGACGCTGCCGTTTGCCCATACGGGCTTCTTTACCAATGAGCCGATGGAGGAACTTGCGGCGACCCTGATCGCGGGGGCCCCTGCAGGTCTCGAGAAGGTCTACTTCATCTCCGGCGGCTCGGAGGCGAACGAGGCGGCGCTCAAGCTCGCGCGTCAGTACTTCCTCGAGATCGGACAGCCGGAGCGTAGCCACTTCATTGCACGGCGTCAGAGCTATCACGGCAACACGCTCGGCGCTCTGGCCACCGGTGGCAATGTCAACCGCCGGCGGCCCTATGAGCCGCTGCTTATGAAGGTAAGCCACATCGCGCCATGCTACGCCTACCGCGAGCGCCGGCCGGACGAAAGCGAAGAGGCGTATGGCCGTCGCGCAGCGGATGAGCTCGAGGCGGCGATTCTCGAACTCGGCCCGGAAACGGTCGCCGGCTTCGTGGCCGAGCCGGTGGTGGGGGCGACGCTCGGCGCGGTCCCCGCGGTCGCCGGCTACTTCAAGCGGATTCGCGAAATCTGCGATCGCTACGGCGTTCTGCTCATTCTCGACGAGGTCATGTGCGGCATGGGCCGCACCGGAACGCTGTACGCCTGCGAGCAGGACGGCGTTTCACCGGACCTGCTCAGCATCGCCAAGGGGCTTGGGGCCGGTTACCAGCCCATCGGCGCTCTCCTGGTATCCGGTGCCATCTACGATGCGGTGGCTCAAGGGTCGGGCCAGTTCCGGCACGGACACACCTATATGGGGCACGCCACGGCCTGCGCCGCCGCCCTGGCGGTCCAGCAGGCGATCCGCGAAGAGAACCTGTTGGACAACGTCCGCGAGCAAGGCGCCCGCCTGCGCGCCTTGCTAGAAGAGCGGTTTGCGCAACATCCCCATATCGGCGACATCCGCGGCCGCGGGCTGTTCCTCGGCCTCGAGCTCGTTGCCGACCGGGACACCAAGGCGCCTTTCGATCCAGCGTTGCAACTGCATGCCCGGATCAAGCGGGAGGGCATGAAGCAGGGGCTCATGTGCTACCCGATGGGCGGGACCGTGGACGGCGCGCGCGGCGATCATGTCCTGTTGGCGCCGCCCTTCATTCTCACGACGGACCAGGCGCAGGAGATCGTCGACAAGCTCGAAGCGGCGATCGATGCGGCGCTCGACGCCGCCGTTCGGCATTCCGGATCGGGGGCGGGCGGCTGACGCCCGATCGCGCTCTCCCGGTTCATCGGTCCCGTTCTGCCAAGACTGACCATCGCGGGCGGCCGTCGTCGCCCGATCCAAGGACAACGCAGTATCATGACGCGCATTTCCACTTCGATCGTCGTCGCCGTCGCGCTCCTCGCCTCGATCCTCCTCGGATCGAGTCCAAGCCGCGGAGAACCGGTGGAGCCCGCCTCCGACCCGGCCGCCGCGCCACCGCCGGAGCACACCCTCTTCATCGGTACCGGGCCCGTCGTCGGGGTTTACTTTCCGGCCGGCGGGGCGATCTGCGACCTGGTCAATCGGCGCCGGCAGCAGAACGGCATCCGCTGTGCCGTCGAAAGCTCTGGCGGTTCCGTCGAGAATCTTGCGGCGCTTCGCGACGGCCGCATGGACCTGGTCATCGCCCAGTCCGACTGGCAGCACCGTGCCTATGAGGGTACCGGGCCTTTCGAGGAAGACGGGCCGTTCGAGGACCTGCGGTCGGTTTTCGCCATCCACGCCGATTCGATCACCGTGGTGGCCGGGCCCAAGTCGGAGATCGAGACGCTTTCGGACCTCAAGGGAAAGCGTGTCAATATCGGTCCTCCCGGGTCAGGCCAGCGCGCGATGGCCGAAGCACTGATCGGGGCGCTCGGCTGGGCGCTCGACGATTTCGCCGAGGTCTCGGAGGAGGATCCGAACGAGCAGCCGGAAGCGCTCTGCGCCGGTACGCTCGATGCCCTGGTCTTTCCCGCCAGCCACCCGAACGGCCTGATTCATCAGGCGATCCAGGGCTGCGGCGCGACGCTGATCGACGTCTCCGGCCCGGAGATCGATCAGCTGGTTGCGGAAACGCCGTACTTCACGAAGAGCGTCATCCCGGGCGGCACTTACGCCGGCAACGACGAGGATGTCCAGACCTTCGGCGTGCGGGCGACGCTTGTCACCACGGCGCGGCAGGACGAGGAAATCGTCTATCGGCTGGTCGCCGCGGTGTTCGACGACCTGGAACGGTTCAAGGCCCTGCACCCGGCCTTTGCGACCCTGACGCCGGAAGAGATGATCGGCAGCGGAAACTCCGCCCCGCTGCATCCCGGGGCGCTCCGCTACTACGAGGAGCGGGGGTGGCGCTGACGGGGCGGTGCCCTCGGACGGCGGCCCGGACCCCGGGCGGCGGGACCTGGCGCCTCACGGCGGGTATTCATCTTAATGGCGGCTTAACCCGACCGTGGCATACTGCCAGCAGGCGGCGGAGGTCTCCCGACCGGAACCGGCGGCCGGGTGGCCCAAGCGGAAGGCCAAGCTGGGGCATGACGAGCAATCTCACCGAAGCCGATGTCACCCGCCTCCTGAACGATCCGTCGGCGGAGGTCCGGGCGGAGACGGCCGCGAAGATCGCCCACAAGTTCGACCGGGCCGAACTCAACGAAGCCGAGCGCCGGATCGCCATCGACATCTTCCGGATCATGACGCGCGACGCCGCCCGACGCGTGCGCGAGGCCCTTTCGGCGAATCTGAAGTCAAGCGCCGATCTGCCCCGCGACGTCGCGCTGGCGCTGGCGCGCGACGTCGAATCGGTGGCCCTTCCGATCCTGGAACATTCCGCCGTTCTCACCGACGAGGACCTGATCGAGATCATCCGCAGTTCGGCCAAGGCCAAGCAGGTTGCCATCGCCGGGCGGGCCTCCGTCTCCGCGCCGGTCGCCGAGGAACTGATCGACAGCAAGAACGATGACGCGGTCGCCCGGCTGGTCGGCAACGAGGGCGCAAACCTGTCGGAGACGGCGCTGCAGCGGGTGCTGGACGCCTATGGCGACAACGACGAGATCAAGGATTCGCTCGTGCACCGTGCCTCGCTGCCCATCACGGTGGCCGAAAGGCTGGTCGCCACGGTTTCCGACAACCTTCGCGACTACCTCGTGACGCATCACGAGCTGTCTCCGGTGCTTGCCTCGGACCTCATCCTGGAGAGTCGGGAGCGCGCCACGGTCGGGCTGCTTCCATCCGGTGCGCGGGCGCCCGACGTTGAGGAACTCGTGCGGCAGCTCAAGGCGAACGGGCGGCTCACGCCCTCGCTCATCCTGCGCTCGTTGTGTCTGGGCGATCTCGCCTTCTTCGAGGCCAGCCTGGCCGTCCTGGCGAAAACCCCGATCGTCAACGCTCGGACGCTCATTCATGATCCCGGCCCGCTGGGCTTGCGATCGATCTATCTGCGCGCCGGCCTTCCGGAGAAGCTGTATCCGGCGTTCCGCGTCGCGGTCGACGTCGCGCACGAAACCGACTACGACGGCGGCGAGCGGGACCGCGAACGCTACGTCTCGCGGATGATCGAGCGCATCCTGACGCAGTGCGAGAACGTCGGCTTCGACAATCTCGAATTCCTGTTGCGGAAGCTCAAGCAACTCGCGGCGTGACCTGCACCGCGTGGCGGGTGTCAAGGGTCGAGAGTCCGTCGATCACAGGTGGCTGCGATCGAGCTCTTCACAGGTCCGGGGCGGACCGGGTGAGAGCCTGCCCGGCATCGTCGGCTGCCAGCGGCGTACCGTTCCGGCAGTCAGATACCTTTGCGGTCCCGATCCGCGCCGCTTCCCCGAACGCGACGTCCCACGTCTCTTAGGCGCAGCCACCACATCTGATCCACCGTCCTCCTTCGATGGAGAAGGAGAAAAAGCCGGGGCTGCAGGAGCCCCGGCCAGTCGACAGGGAGGCTGCCGTAACTCGCTGCCAGGGGAAGCAGCAACCGCCACGGACACGGGCGGATCGCTACGTTGTTAACGATTATTAATTTTAGAAGGTTCCCAAGGTCGACCAGAGTCGCCAGCGACGCGCGCCCATGTGCGGCAGCATCGGAACGATTCGGTCTCGCCGATGTTATGTGCACGGTGCCTGACTGCGCTATCGGAGAAGGTGTGCCCAAGCGTCGGGCCTTGCTGCTGGTGAATGTGAAGAGCCGGCGAGGCGAGGCCGACTTTGTGACCGCCGTCGACCTCCTGAGGCGGCATGATTTCGATCTGATCGAGCGATCGACGCTCGACGCCGGCGAGATTCCACAGATCATCCGTCGTCATCGGGAGATGGTTGACTGCGTCATCATCGGCGGCGGCGACGGGACGCTCAACGCAGCGGCCGCGGCTCTGTCCGAGGCTGGTCTTCCGCTGGGAATCCTGCCGATGGGAACGGCCAACGACTTTGCTCGTACGCTGGGGATCCCTACGGCCCTTCCGGACGCGTGCAAAATCATCACCGAAGGTGTTCTCCATGCCGTCGATCTTGGCTCGGTCAACGGCAAGTACTTCCTCAACGTCGCCAGCATGGGGCTGAGCGTGGAATGCGCCCGCCGACTGACCGGCGAGGTCAAGCGGCGCTGGGGTGTGCTCGGCTATGCGATCAGCGCGGTCGACGCCCTGAAGGCGAGCCGGTCCTTTCGGGCGAGCATCACCTGCGACGGGGAACATCATCGGTTCCGGTCGATCCAGATCGCCGTCGGCAACGGGCGCCACTACGGGGGCGGGCTGACCGTTGCAGAGGACGCCGCCATCGATGATGCGCGCCTGGATCTCTACAGCCTCGAGCCGCAGAGCGTTTGGAAGTTGATAAGACTCATTCCCGCGATGCGCTCGGGGCGCCACGGGCAGTGGCCCGGCGTCGACGTGCTGCATGGCCAGCACATCCGGATCGACACGGACCGGCCGATGCGCATCAATACGGATGGCGAACTGACCACGCGAACCCCGGCGGAGTTCCGCGTTATTGCCGGCGCGTTGTCCGTATTCGTATCCGAGAGCTATCTGCGCGCGCGCAAGGAGGCCGGTCGTGCTCAGGGATGAACGGCAGGCCGCGCTCAACGACGTAATCGTGGCCTGCAAGGAAGCGGCCGATGGCTACGACGATGCCGCGACGCTGATCGGTGATCCGACTCTGGCGGCGCGCTTTAGCGAATACGGACGGCAACGGCGCGAGTTCGCCGCGGAGCTCGAGGACCACATCCGGCGGCTGGGTGATCTGCCGCGGACACCGGACGCCGATTCGGAAGCCATCGAGCGCCTCGTGACGCATCTGAAGGCCGCGTTTTCGAGCGACGAGCGGGCGGCGCTGCTGCGGGAGCGGGAGGACGCCGAGGCAGAGATCGGCCGGCGCGTTGCCGACGCCCTGGATCGGGACCTGCCGGAAGAGACGAAAGCGGTGCTGCGCCGGCTCGCGCACGCAGTGTCCGAAGCCGCGCGACATCTGGCGGCGGCCCGGGCGGGTCCGTAGGTCGGGACGGCTGCCGTTACGGCGCGAGGCGGGGACCGGGGAGCCCTCGGGCGTTCGTGAAGTCGGCCTTTTCCAGGTTGGTGAGCTGGAACTTGGCGTCGGTGAAGTCGGCTCCGCGGAAGCATCCGTGCCGCAGATTGGCCCGGCGGAAATCGACCGGCCACAGGCGTTCGGCGCCACCGCCGTTCTCGTTGACAACCGCGGCCGCCGTGAACCGGGCCGCCGCCGCATTCACGTGATCGAGTCGCGTGCCTCGGAACGAGGCGCCGGCGCAGTCGGCCTCGACGAGCGTGGCACCCGAAAGATCGGCCGCGTCGAAACAGGCGAAGCGCAGCCGCGCTCCGTCGAACTTCGCACCGCGGAGGCAGGCGTGGCGGAAGGATGCGGCGCTAAGCTCGCGCTTGGCGAAGTCGAAGTCCTGCAGGTCCGCGCCTTCGAACTCGGCCCGCCTTCCGCGCCGGCCGCCGCTCTTGACCCAGGCCTCATGATTGCGAAGGGCGTCCTCAACCTCTGCCGGTTCGGGCGAAGGGCGCACGAGGATCGCCTGCGACAGGTCGGTATCGGTCAAGAGACAATCCGACAGGTCCACGTCTGCCAGAACCGTCTGGACCAGCTTCGCGCCGGACAGTTGCGCACGGCTCAGCTTCGCCCCCGTTAGATCGGCGCCGGTGAGGTCGGCACCCGTCAGGTCCGCCTCGGTCAGGTCGACTCCGCGCAGCACGGTCCCGGTCAGAATGGCGTCGCGCAGCAGTACGCCGGACAGGTTGGCGCCGGTGAGATCGGAGTTGGCGATCGTTGCGCCTTCCATCCGAAGGCCGGAGAGATTGGCCTGGATCAGGTTCGAGTCGCTGATGGTGATGTGGTTCGCCGGGATCCGGGATCGCTTGATGAGGTCGCCGCCTTCCCAGCGGGCGAAGGAGCTTTGCTGCAGGTTCACCTCGGACATCTCGCAGGCGACGAGTTCCGCTCCGCCGAGATGGGTGCCCTGCATGTTGGCGCGCGTCAGCTTCACCCGCACGAGCGCGGCATCGGTCAGGTCCGCGCCGAAGAGGTCGGCCTCGGACATGTCGCAGTCGATGACGCAGCATCCCACCATGCCGGTGCCGACGAAGCGTGCGCGCTGGAGCGGCCTTTCGGACAGTCGCACGCCGTTCAGGATCGATCGCGAGAGGTCCGCCTGCGCGCCCCCGGCGTTGGAGAGCCATTTCGCGTGATTCTCGAGCGCGCGCAGCAGCCGCTCCTGGTCCATGACCGTTCCCGTCGCTGGAAAAGTTCTGCGCCGGTGAAGGACAGCACGAAAACCTTACCAACTCCTTCTGAGCGCCGTATGGAGAGGGAGCGTTGGCTCGTTGTCTCAAATAAAAGCGGATTTCGTATCAAGTATTGTAGTAATTCCAGGTTGTTTTGCTGTGATTGTAATCATCCCGCTCCCAGAGGCGCGGATGGTCGGGGCGCGGATTCGAGGCCTTGTTCTCGTATATTCGGATGGCGTCCTCGGCGAGGACGATGAGCTCCTCGCGCCAGTCGCCCACGACGTCGGCCACGTAAAGGCGCATCGCCCGTTCGTCGAACCGGTGGAGGAAGGTTCCGCTGATCGGATCGAAGATCGCGACGTCCCCGCTTGTGTGGCGTTCCTTGGCGGCAGCGAACTGGCGCTCGCCGCCGGTCCAGTCGATCGTCGCGATTTCCTCCACCCCCGCGACCGTCCACCCTTCCGGCGCGACCTGGTCCATCTCGTATGCGGCGATGAGGCGGCCCCGGGCGTCGAAGACCCATGGCTTCTGATGCTCGTCGTAGCGGCTGCGGCACCAGATCTCCAATCCCGGCCGATTGGGATCGAACTCGCCGACCGCCGTGTTCTGCGGTTCTCGCCATCTGTGGCTGGCCTCCCAGATCATGCCGTAGGGGTGATAAAGGAAGACGCGATTGCCGCCGCGTTCCTCCAGCGCGACCACCTCCAGGCCCGGAAGATCCGGCCGAACGTCAGCGACCGCGACCGCATCGAGATGTCCGCGTACCGGAGTCGCCGCCAGCAATGCGCCGTCGGGGCCGATGATCGTGCCGCCCAGCACCTCGTCCCGGCCGTCGCCGTCGAGGTCGGCGACACGGGCGCCCGCATGCGCGGTGGGGAGGAAGTCGTTCCGCGTCCAAAGCGGTTCGGCCGCCGCACCCGACGCTAAGAGATCTTCGACGGCGTAGGCCGCCAGGAAGCGGCCGAACCGATAGCTCTCCGCCGTCGTCGCCTGCAGCAGAAGGTCGCGACTGTCGGCCCCGCGGAAGTCGGCGACGACCAGATGCTCCCACCGCTCGGCCCCGGGCGGCGTGCCCAGCGCGACGCGATGTTCGACCGCACCCGTCGCGCCGTCGATCGCCGCCAGCTCGTTGTCTTGCGTGAGCACCAGAAGCTCGGGTCGCCCGTCGCCGTCCGTGTCGGTCACTCCGATACCCGGCGCGTGCGTGCCGGGCAGGCCGTTCTCCTCGGCCTTCGAACTCACTCGAATGTCGATCTCGGTGGTCCAGAGCGATCCACCGGCGATCGCATAGCCGGCGATGTAGTTGGGCCCGGTCACGACGAGGTCGCGGGCTCCGTCGCCATCAAGGTCGACCGCCACGATGCCCCCGCGCGCATCGATCGGATGGGGCAGGGCGATGTCGATGCGATGGACGACGACGTCGCTTTCCGAAAGCGGTTCGCTCGCCGGCTCTTCCGAACACCCGCCGACCGCCATGCCGCAGGCCAATACCGCCGACAAGGCCGGCAATGCCCGTATCGACGGCGGACGCGCCACGCGGTCAGGCCCCGCCGATGCCTTCGATGATGAGGCCCGTTCCGTTGCAGGTCGGGCATTTCGCGCCGTCGCGCCGGCCGGTGCCGGCGCAGTCACGGCACAGGTCCTCACCAGTTCCGGGCGTACCCGGTGGGGCCTCGTCGCCCGGATTCATGTCGTCGGTCCGTGGGCCGGGCTCCTTTGCGAACTCCTTGGTTTGGTGATTCCTCATCGGCGACTCCATTCGTTCGGGCGTCTGCGAGAGCCGGATTCCGCCGAATCAGGCGGGATGGTGCCGCTCCTCCGGCGTTCGAGAGGTCTTTCATGCGCCAACTCCCGGGGTGGGCGTTCGGTTCCGAGGCGCCGGAAGGCGGGCGGCGGTACTCCTTCCGCCGAAGATGGCCGTCGGCGCCGACCTCGTTGCCTGGGCCCGCGCGACGATCGCCTCGGCTCTCGCTTTGGGCTGCCCGCTCCGGCCGATTCGGTTACGCCCTGGTGCAACCGCCGGGAGGGGGCGGTGTTGAGAGTGGTGTCCGAACGAACGACGTTCGGCCAAGAGGCTATTGGGAAAGCAGATCCGGCGCGTCCTTGTCGTTTCGAGGACGGGGCTGGCGGAGCACGGCGATGTACTACATGGCGCTCGCGACCGACTACGACGGCACCCTGGCGGAAGACGGCCGGGTGGGGGAGGACACCATTGCTGCCCTGGAACGCCTGCGACGATCCGGTCGCAGGCTCATTCTCGTCACGGGGCGGCAGCTCGACGATCTCGAGCGGGTCTTTCCCCGCCTCGACCTGTTCGAGCGAGTCGTGGCCGAGAACGGGGCGCTGCTCTACCGGCCGGGCGATCGAGAAGAGCTCCTGTTGGCGGAGAAGCCGCCCGAACCGTTCATCGATCGGCTCCGGCGGCTGGGGGTCCGGCCGCTCTCCGTCGGCCGGGCGATCGTCGCCACCTGGGAACCGAACGAGACGGTGGTGCTCGAAGCCATCCGCGCGCAGGGCTTGGAGCTGCAGATTACCTTCAACAAGGGCGCGGTGATGATCCTCCCGCCCGGTGTCAACAAGGCGAGCGGTCTGGCGGCCGCTCTCCGCGAGATGGAGCTGTCGGCCCACAACGTCGTTGGCGTGGGCGACGCGGAGAACGACCACGCCTTCCTCGACGCCTGCGGCTGCGCCGTCGCCGTGGCGAACGCGCTCGACGCGCTCAAGCGGGAGGTCGATTTCGTCACCGCTGCACCGCGGGGCGCCGGCGTGGCCGAGCTGTCCGATCGGCTGGTGGCGACCGATCTGGCGGACTTGCGGATCAAGCGGCACGAAATTCCACTCGGCATGATGGAGGACGGGCGGGCATGCACCCTTCCCCCGCGCGGGGAAAGCCTCCTGCTGGCCGGTCGTTCGGGCGGCGGAAAGTCAACCCTTACCACCGCCTTCCTGGAGCGGCTTTCGGATTGCGGGTTCCAGTTCTGCGTCGTCGATCCGGAGGGTGACTACGAGGCCTTCGAAGGTGCCACCGTTGTCGGCGACGGAGACCGGCCGCCAACGGTTGCACAGGTGCTCTCTCTGCTTCGCCGCGCCGATCACAACGTCATCGTCAACGCGCTTGCCATTCCGCTTGCGGACCGGCCGAGCTTCTTCATTGACCTGCTTCTGGAACTCCAACAGATGCGGGCACGGACCGCGCGGCCGCATTGGATCGTCGTTGACGAGGCCCACCACGTGCTGCCGGCGGTGCGAGGGCCGGCCGTGGCGGCGATGCCGCAGGACCCGACACGGATGCTGCTGATCACGGTGCATCCGGATCAGCTCCTGCCGACGGTGCTGGAAAGGTTGGACAAGCTGATCGCGGTCGGCCCGTCCGCGGACGAAACCGTTGCGGGCTTCTGCCGGACCATCGGGGTCGAGCCGCCGCAGGCAGCGCAATTGCGACAGCCGGGTGCGGCGATTCTCTGGTGCCGCGAGAACGGAGAATGCCAGACGCTCGTTACCACCATCGAGCCGCGCGGTGAACGCAAACGGCACATCCGCAAATACGCCAAAGGGCGATTGGGCGAGGACAAGAGCTTCTACTTCCGCGGACCGACGGGCACCCTCAACCTTCGCGCACACAATCTCGACATGTTCGTGCAGATCGCCGAAGGCGTCGATGACGCCACCTGGCTGCATCACCTCCGTGCCGGAGACTACTCGCGCTGGATTCGCGATGCGATCAAGGACGACGAACTGGCGGGAATCGTCGCCGAGGTTGAAAGGCGCGATGCTTACGGCGCGGATGAGAGCCGATCCTCGATCCGGCGTGCCATCGAGGAGCGTTACACGGGCCCGGCCGATTAGGGCGACCCACGCGGCCGCGGGCGCGGCCCACAGTCGGGTGGACTCCTCCGGCAAGACGTCGCATCCTGACCGACAGCGGGCGAGGTGGATTTCGGCGGAACCCGTCTCCGGCGAGAGACGTTCCCTCAACGAACGTTTTCGCCGGGCGGGGCATCAAGGGACGAAGCCATGGAACACAGACGTCGCAAGGACATTCCCGCGTACTGCGCTACGGGACCGGAACGGCTGGAGCGGCTGGCGGCCTTCGTCGAGGAGCTTCCGGCGGACTTGCTCACCTTCTGCTGCTGGTACGACGGCAACAAGGGCTGCGCCGTTGGTCTGGCGGCGGCGCTCGACCCTTGGTTCAAGGCCCAGGGGCTGCGGCTCGAGGGTGTGGAGAGCGTCAAGGAATGTCGTCCGATCTACCGCGACCGGTCCGATTGGGCGGCGGTGACGGCGTTCTTCGAGCTTACGGGCGAAGACGCGCGCACACTGTTCGACCGTGGAGGCTATGGCGGCGAGGTGCGACCCCAGCCGCGGCGGGTGGCGAGAAAGATCCGCATGCATCTGAAGCGCGCCGACGCGGTGGCCGTTCCGGCGTGAGCGACGCCGCAATCGGTGCCATTGGGGACCGCCATTCAAGCCAAGGCTTTGTCAGCGGTGCGGCCTAAAGGCGGCACGCCCGCCTCGGTTTGGCGCCGGTGCAGGTGGACGGCGCGGCGTTGCCTTGGCGACGGGTAGGTGGCCCGTGCCGGCGAAGTCGTTGAGCCTCTTCTCGCAAGACCTTGCCATCGATCTCGGCACGGCCAACACCGTGGTCCATGCAAAGGGCCGGGGCGTGGTCGTCGACGAGCCGTCGGTGGTCGCCGTCGTTCGAAGGGGCGGGAGGTCTGCGATTCTGGCCGTCGGCAAGGCGGCCAGTCGGATGATCGGCCGCACGCCGGACGCCATTCGCGTGATCCGGCCGATGCGCGGCGGCGTCATCGCCGATTTCGACGTCGCCCGAGCGATGATCCGATACGTCATCCGCAGGATCCACCGGCGGCAAAGCCTCGTTCGTCCCCGGGTGATCGTCACGGTGCCGTCCGGCGCGACCGCGGTCGAGCGGCGCGCCATCCGCGAGGCGGCCGAGAGCGCGGGCGCCCGGCGCGCCTTCCTGATCGAGGAGCCGATGGCCGCGGCGATCGGCGCCGGCCTGCCGGTGACCGAGCCGGTCGGCTCGATGGTCGTCGATATCGGCGGCGGCACGACGGAGATCGCCGTGCTGTCGCTCGGCGGCATCGTCCACGCTCGTTCGTTACCCGTTGGCGGATTCGCCATGGACGAGGCCATCGCCGCCCATGTCCGGCGCGCCCACAACCTGTTGATCGGTGAAGAGACGGCGGAGCGGATCAAGAAGGAGATCGGTTCCGCCGCGCCGCCGCTGAACGGCGATCGGCGGATGATGGAGATCAGGGGCCGGGATCTGGTCAGCGGCGTGCCGCAGCGCGTCCTTATCGACGAGCGAGAGGTGGCCGACGGTCTCGCCGACTCCGTTGGCGCCATCGTCCGGGGCGTGCGCCTCGTCCTCGAGGACACGGCGCCCGAATTCGCGGCCGATGTCGTCGATCGGGGGATCGTGCTGGCCGGCGGCGGCGCGCTGCTCAGCCGGCTCGACCTGCTGCTGGAGCACGCGACCGGGTTGCCAGTGCATGTCGCGAAGGACCCGCTGACCTGCGGTGTCCGCGGTGCGGGCTATGTCCTGGAGAACATGCAGCGCCTCGCGACCGTGCTTCGGGACTAGGTCGGGAAAGTCCGGCTGCGGGGCGGCAGGCCTCAGACCATGACGGTGTTCTTTACCAGCGACACGCATTTCGGCCATGGCGGCGCCCTGGGGCTCTTCCGCCGGCCCTTCGCCTCAGTCGCGGAGATGGACGAGTTCCTGATCCGGCGATGGAACGAGACGGTCGGGGCCGAGGACGAGATCTGGCACCTCGGCGATTTCGCGATCCGGCAGCCGGTGCCCCGCATGGCGGAGCTTCTCGATGCGCTCGCGGGGCGCAAGCATCTGGTTGCCGGCAACAACGACGGCGAAGATACGTTCCGCCTTTCGGGGTGGGCGAGCGTCCAGCCATACGCCGAGATCACGGTCGACGGTACGCGGCTGGTCCTCTGCCATTATCCGTTCCGCTCCTGGAACGGTATGAGAAAAGGGGCTCTGAATCTGCATGGCCACAGCCATGGCGGCTTGGCCCCTTTGCCGCGGCAGATCGATGTCGGCGTGGACGTTTGGGACTTCCGGCCGGTTTCGCTGGTGGACCTCCGCTCCCGACGCCGTCGGGCAGCGGCGCAATCGCGCCGGTGAGGGGAACCCTTGGGGCGGGAGACTGTTAGAGCGAAAGCGGCGGGCGGATTGACTCCGGGAGCGGAGCGATGATGGCGTTCGTGAAAGAGAGGGAGAGCAGGATGCTTGACGGTCATGCGCAGGAGGAAATGCGTCACGCCATTTTCGATCTTGCGGAGGCGGCCATGGCCATCATGGACAAGACGAGCCTTGTTCACGCAGCGGCGGCCCGGGCGATCGAAACGCGCAGGCGGGCCGAGACCGAGCGATTTCTCCGGCATCTGGCACGACTCGACGACGCCGAGCGGATCCGAATCTCCAAGAGGCGAGACGCCATCCTGTTCGAACGCTGGACGCGCGCGGCGTTCGGGCCGGCCGGACTTCGGGAATGGGAGCTGTGACGGGCAAACTGCAGCGGCGGCTTATGGCTCGGTGTAGCCCATCGGACGAATCACCAGACGATATCGTGCGGGGTCCCTAGAGAAGATCAGCCCGGCCTCGCGCTCGGAATGGCGGGGCACATAGTCGACGGTGGCTTCGCTGCTTTCGACGGTTCTTCCGGATTCAAGCAACTTGCCTTCGATCTGCAGGGCCGCGGCGGTGGAGGTCCCGTGGTTGGCGATTCTGACCGTCACCAGATATCCGTCGCCATTGGGCTCGATCGACTCGTGGGTGGCGACGATGCACGGCGGGCCGGGCCGCGCCGTTGCGGCGTAGTACGTCATGTAGCCGATGACACCGACGATCAGGAGCAAGCCCAGCGCGGCGACGGCCCACTCCCAGGGCGAGGCCGGATCCGCAGGATGCAGCCGGCCGCCGGTGCGGAGGACATGCGCTTGCGCCGTCTTCGAATTGTTCATCGGCTTTCCCGATCAGAGGATGAGGCGCGCCGCGGCCGCGCCGATGGCGCCGGGGAAGCCGAGCACCACGGCGGCGCTCAGGATTTCCTCGGGAGACGTCCCGGCCGTGCGGCCGAAGGACCAAAGGAGGTACAGGCTGATGATCAGCACGCAGCCGTAGCCGACGACGGTGAAGCGAAGAAAGAGGCTCCAGAACGTCGCCGTGTCTGGCAGCTCCGGCCGTCCGCGGAAGTCCACCGCATAGACGAAGGCGTGCATGAGCAGCAGGGACAGGGCGGCCAGCGTAATCTCCTGCCAGGGCGCCATCTTGTAGGCGATCAGGATCATTTCCTCGGTCGGGGCCACGTTGAGGGATAGGAACAGAGCGCCGACCGACATCAGGAAGAGTTCTCCCCCGTAGGACGGATGCTCCTTCCGCTCCTCGTGTTCGCCGTGTTCCTGCCGGCCCAGCTGGCTGCGCGCCAGCATGGCGCCGACGCTGGCGGGAACGGCCTGCAGCGCGACCTTGCCGACGATCTCGTAAAGCGGCATCCCGATCGTAAGAATCCCGAAGATCGCCAGGATGGCTGCCGAAGCCACGCAGCCGACGGCGAAGGCGACGAACGCGTCGACGATATCGTCGCGCAGCCGCGACGTTTCCTCGAATCCGGTGAAATAGGACAGGCCGGTCAGCAGAGGGATGAGCAGGATCAGGAGAAGAATGAGGCGCAGCGGGTCCATATAGAACCCGAGATGCCACATCTCCATCGTCATCAGCATGGGAAGGGCGAAGATGAGCGCGCCGGCGAACGCCCGGGCCAGACCGATGACGAAGCGGCGGTTTCGGTCGGATCGTCGTCCCGGGAAAGGGCGGTCCGTGGAGAGACTTGCCATGGGAACCCGTTCGTCGCCTGTGAACGACCCGTTCGGGGATGATCCGCGTGCGGAACGTCACCTCGCCGCGGCGCATTCATGCGCCGCCGCCTCCGCGAGGCCCGCTTGCTAAACGTCGGATTTTCGCTTTTTGTTCCCCTTCGCGCGCCTTGACCGCCCGGTCAAGGAGCCGTGGCGGGGCGGATGGCTTCCGTAACGAGGGCGCGGCGCCAGCGGGGGCGGCCGGATCGCTTCGGTGAATCACGGCCCCGGATCAAGCGATCGGCTGATCCGTGGAGGCCGTCGGATGGAAGGATGGTTGCGGCCGGTCTGAAATACGCCGTCCCGGCCCGCCTCGCCGAGGCGGACCGGGGCGGCAGGCGTGGCTTGCGCGGCGACTGCCGCGAGATCAGTCGCCGGCCGTTGCGTCGTCGGTCGAACCGATCTCGCCCGTGACCCAGTAGTTCACGCGGGCCTCGTGCGTTTCGATGTAGTTGGCCACGGCCTCCTCGTAGGAGGTCTGTTGCGCCTCGTACATCACGGCCTCAAGCTCCTCGAGCGGAAGGAACATCCGCGCCAGGAATGCCGCGGCTTCCGGGAAATCCTGGTAGAACCCCTGGCGGGCGATGGCGTCGATGTGCTCGGCGCCGCCCAGGACGCCCAGCGGATCCTCCAGATAGCGAAGGTCATACGCGCTGAACATCCAGTGCGGGTTCCACGCGGTCACGACGATCCAGTTATTCCGTTGGACGGCGCGGTCCAGCTGGGCGGTCATGCCGGCGCCGCTGGAGGCGACGAGTTGGTAATTGTCGAGGCCATACTCCTCAATCGCCTGCTTCGAGAGCCGCATCAGCCCGGCGCCGGGGTCGATGCCGATGATCTGACCGCCGAGTTGTTCCCTCACCTCTTCGTTCTTCAGATCCTCGATCGAGCTCAGCTGGTCTTCCGGGATGTAGGTGGGAACGGCCCAGCCGAGCCTTGCTCCCACATAGAGAGGGCCAAGATCGACGACTCGGCCGGCGACCTCCTCCATGTAGTCCCGGTGGGTTTCCGGCTGCCAGGACATGAGCATCACATCGAGGTCGCCGCTGGCGACGGCGCTGTACTGGATGGCGATGTCGGCCAGGGTGAGCTCGACGTTGTAACCGAGCCTTTCCTCGAGAATCTGCGCCGCCATCTTGGTCACGGCCTCGGCGTCCGCCCAAGCGGTCCAGCCGATCCTGATCGTCTTCTCCTGAGCAACCGCCGCGCCGCTCAGGGTGCCGGTTGCCAGTATGGTGGCGGCGGCGAGGTTCTTGGCGGTTTGAAGCATGTCCCTCTCCTCTCTTGCTCTTTATCGTGATGCGCGCTGCGCCGCAGGGACGAAGCGCGGTGCCCTCACCGGGCTTCCCGCCGGGGACTCGACGGCCGACGGGCGTTCGGATCGGTGTCCTCGGCCTCGTCGCCGGAACGCCATCGCGGCCGGATGAAGTTGCGCAACGCTGCAAAGGCGCCACTTCGCTGGCCGAAGCTTTGCGTGATGCGGTCGAGGATGATGGCCAGAATGACGACGCCGAGGCCGCCTTCGAAGCCGAGGCCGACCTGGAGGCGCTGGATACCCGTCAGCACCGTCTCGCCAAGGCCGCCGGCGCCGATCATCGAGGCGATGACGACCATCGACAGCGACAGCATGATGGTCTGGTTCACGCCGGCCATGATCGAGGGCATGGCCAGAGGCAGCTGGACCTTGAAGAGCAGCTGCCGGTCGGTGCAGCCGAAGGCGAGACCGGCTTCGACGTTCTCCACGCTTACCTGGCGGATGCCGAGATTGGTCAGGCGAACGACCGGCGGCATGGCGAAGACGAGCGTGGCAATGGTCCCGGGGACCTTTCCCAGCCCGAAGAACATCACGGCTGGAATCAGGTAGACGAAGGAAGGCATCGTCTGCATGAAGTCGAGCACCGGGCGCACGATGGTCGCGACCGTGTCGCTCTTGGCCATGGCGATGCCGAGCGGAATGCCGATGAGCAGGGCGACGAAGCTCGCCGACAGAACCAGCGCCAGCGTCGACACCGACTGGTTCCACAGATTCATGCCCATGATCAGGGTGAGCGCGACGGCGGTGAACAGGGCAAACCGCCAGCCGACTCGCCAGAGGCCCAGGGCGACGAGGATCAACGCCAGGAGCCAGGCCGGAAGGCCCAGCAGGCCGCCTTCTATGGTGTTTGCGATGAGGCCGACGACACCGGATATCGCGTCGAAGATCGGCCCGAAATTCACGACCATGTAGTCGACGGCCGCGCTGACCCAATCGCCGATGTTGATCCTGAAGTCCATGATCTAACTCGCCTTGTCCAGTGCCTGGAGGAGCGCGGTCTTGGTGATCGCGCCGACATAGCGCCCCTGGTCGTCGACCACTGGAACCGGCCACCGGCTGTTCGCAACGATTCCGAGCACATCGGAAATGTTCAGGTCGTGCCGGATCGGCTCGACCTCTGTCAGGTAGGCATCCTTGTGAAGGGGGGCGCTGTCCTTTCCGACGTGCTTGATCAGGGAGTCGACGGTCACCGCGCCGTGATAGCGGCGGTCCCGGTCGATGACGATTCCGAAGTCTCTGTCGTGCTCGCGCAGCGCTTCCAGTGCGGCGCGCACGCCGACGCCCGGCCGCTCGATGACGGTCACTTGTTCGCGGCGGGCGACGTCGCCGGCGGTGATGACCTGGCTGACGTCTACGCCGCGGAAGAAGGAGCGAACATACTCGTTCGCCGGGTGCTGGACGATCTCTTCCGGCGTGCCGATCTGCACGATCTCGCCGTCCTGCATGATGGCGATGCGGCTGCCGATGCGCATCGCCTCGTCGAGATCGTGGGTGATGAAGATGACCGTCCGGGCGTGCTCCTGCTGGAGGCGCAGCAGCTCATCCTGCATTTCGGTCCGGATCAGGGGGTCCAGCGCCGAGAACGCCTCGTCCATCAGCAGGATCGACGGATTGCTCGCCAGGGCGCGGGCCAGCCCCACACGCTGTTTCATGCCGCCCGAGAGCTCGTCGGGATAGCTGCGCGCGTAGGCCTTGAGGCCGACCGCGTCGAGCGCTTCGAGGGCCCGGGCATTTCGCTCCTCGCGTGCGACGCCCGAGACTTCCAAGCCGAAGGCGGCGTTCTCGAGCACCGTCTGGTGCGGCATCAGCGCGAAGGATTGGAACACCATGCCGATGTCGCGCCGGCGCAACGCGATCAGCTCCCGCTTCGAAAACTTGGTGATGTCGCGGCCGTCGATCAGAATCTCGCCCGAGGTGGGTTCGATCAGCCGGTTGAGCATCCGCACCAGCGTCGATTTGCCGGAGCCAGAGAGCCCCATGACGACGAAGATTTCGCTCTCCTCGACACTGAAGCTAGCGTCCTTCACGCCGACGGTCTGGCCGGTCCGCTCGAAGATTTCGTCCTTGCTCTTTCCCTCCCGCAGCATGCGAAGGGCGACCTCCGGCCGCGTCCCGAAGATCTTGTATAGGTTCCTGACAACGACCTTTTCGGCCAAGTTCTTCCCCCATCCGGTCCTTATCCAACGGTCTTACGGCTGGCGGCTTGGCGCAGTACGATACGGGCCCCGAATCGCATGGCAGGATTCGCCGGTGCGAAACCCGGTCAATCCTGGTAACAGCGCCTCGTTGCCAAAGTTCCGGACCGCGCCGGTCGGTGCCGGCGCCATGGAACTCTGGCGGGGCCGCGATGGGCTCGGCTGGTGACCGTCGCTGACAGGCGTGCTATGAGTGGCCTCGGTGCACGGCCGGTGTCGGGCGGACGGTGCCAGCAACGTGGTGGGGAACCGAGGGGCAATGGATTCAGGCGGATTCTTCGAGCGGGAGTTCGACGAACATCTTCGAGTCGCGGAAGCGACCCGCCGGTCGCTGCGCGAGCCGTTTTCCGCCATGCTGGCGCTCTGGGTCCGGACGATCACCGGTGGCGGCAAGATCCTGTTCTTCGGCAATGGTGGCAGCGCCGCGGATGCCCAGCACCTGGCTACCGAGCTTACGATTCGCTACGCCAAGAACCGGCCGCCGATCGCCGCGATCGCCCTGACGACCGACAGCTCGGCGCTGACCGCCTGCGGCAACGATCTGGGATTCGAGGAGATCTTCGCCCGGCAGGTCGAAGCGCTCGGCCGCCCGGGAGATCTGGCGGTCGGAATCTCGACATCGGGCCGCAGCGCAAACGTGCTTGCCGGGCTGCGGATGGCACGCCGGAAGGGGCTGTCTGCGGCTGCCTTCACGGGTGGCGGCGACCACCGTCTGGAGGGGCTTGCGGACCCGGTGCTGGCCGTGCCGTCCACCACCACCGCCCGCATCCAGGAAATGCACATCGCCATCGGGCAGATGCTCTGCGCCGGGCTGGAGATCGAACTTGGGTTCGCGTCCGTCGCTTGAGTCTTCGCGCCCAACCGGGGCTACGGCGGGCGCTCCGTCATGATCGAACCCGGGTCGCTCAACCTGCACCTGGAGGCGATTACCCACGCCCGCATCCTGGTGCTCGGGGACCTCATGCTCGACCGGTATGTCTATGGCGCGGTGGAGCGCATATCGCCGGAAGCACCGATCCCCGTCCTCAAGGTCGGGCGCGAGCAGGCAATGCCGGGCGGCGCGGCCAACGTGGCCCGCAACATCGCCGCGCTCGGCGGCCGGGCCTCCCTCATCGGCCTGGTCGGGGCGGACGACGCCGGCGGCGTGCTCAAGCGTTTGCTGGACTCGGAGCCCCGCATCGCCGCGAATCTCGTCGTCGATGCGGGACGGCTCACGACGCAGAAGGTCCGCTTCGTCGCCGGGGCCCAGCAACTGTTGCGGGCGGACACCGAGCAGGCGCACCCGTCTTCCGAGACTGTGGCGGGCGCGCTGCTGGAGGCGTTTGACCGGGAGATCGCGACCGCCGATCTCCTCGTCCTCTCGGATTACGCCAAGGGCGTGCTCTCCGATGCCGTTCTCTCGGCCGTGATCGAGCGGGCCCAGGCGGAGGGCAAGCCGGTGATCGCCGATCCCAAGAGCGTCCGGTTCGAGCGTTATCGCGGGGTTCGCCTGCTCACGCCCAACCAGCACGAAATCGCCGCCGCCACCGGGCTTGCCTGCGAAGGCGATGGCGCCGCCGCCGAAGCGGGCCTCAGCGTGGTCCGGTCCTGCGGCATCCCCGCCGTTCTGGTGACCCGCGGCGAGCGAGGCATGACGCTGGTGCAATCGGGCGAGGATCCCCTGCACCTGCCGGCCGAGGCCCGCGAGGTGTTCGACGTCTCGGGGGCCGGCGACACCGTGGTCGCCACGCTGGCGGTCATGCTGGCCGCCGGCGCCGATCTGCCGGAAGCGGCGCGACTCGCGAACCTTGCCGCCGGCATCGTCGTCGGCAAGTTCGGGACGGCTCTCGTGCACCCGGCCGATCTCGCCGCTGCGGTTCACGCGCGCACGGTGACGGCGTCGAGCGACGCGAAGATCACCACCCTGGCAGCGGCCTTGGAGCGCGTTGCCTTCTGGCGCGGTCGCGGCGAGCGAATCGGTTTCACCAACGGCTGCTTCGACCTGATCCATCCGGGGCATGTCTCGCTGCTGCAGCAGGCGCGGGCGGCCTGCGACCGACTGATCGTCGGGCTCAACACCGACGCCTCGGTCCGCCGCCAGAAGGGACCGGACAGGCCGGTCCAGGACGAGACCAAGCGGGCGGTCGTGCTTGCCGCGCTGGGCGCCGTCGATCTGGTCGTGCCGTTCGAGGAGGATACGCCCATCGACATGATCAAGGCGATTCGGCCGGACTTGCTCGTTAAGGGCGCGGACTACCGGCTGGACCAGGTCGTCGGCGCCTCCTTCGTCCAGGGCTATGGCGGTCGCGTCATGCTGGTCCCGCTGGTGCCGGACAACAGCACGACGGGCACCATCGCCCGGATCGGCCGCGGCGCCGGATGATCGAGGTCGGGCGGGGCGAGATTGACTTTGGTGGGGCGATGATCTTCGTCACGGGTGGTGCCGGTTTCATCGGTTCGAACACGGTTGCGGCCTTGTGTGAGCGCGGCGCCGAAGTCGTCGTCTGCGACCGACTTGGCCGGGACGAGAAGTGGCGCAACCTCGCCAAGCACGAGCTTGCCGACCTGGTGGCGCCGGAGCAGTGCTTCGCGGCGCTCGAGCGGTACAAGGGGTCGATCGAGGCGGTCGTACATATGGGCGCCGTCAGCTCAACCACCGAGACCGACGCCGACCTCATCATCGACAGCAACTTCCGCCTGTCGCTTGCGCTGTGGGACTGGTGCACCGCAGAGCGGAAGCCGTTCATCTACGCGTCCTCGGCGGCGACCTATGGAGACGGGTCGGCCGGGTTCGAGGACGACGGCAGCCCGGAGGCGCTGGCGCGGCTGAGGCCGCTCAACGCCTATGGCTGGAGCAAGCACCTCTTCGACAGGCGGATCGCCCGAATCGTCGAGCGCGCCGGTCCGGTCCCGCCGCAATGGGTCGGCCTGAAGTTCTTCAACGTGTACGGTCCGAACGAGTACCACAAGGGCTCGATGCGCAGCGTCCTGGCGCAGAATTTCGCGCGCGTCCGCGCCGGGGGACCGATCCGATTGTTTCGCTCGAACCGGCCAGACTACGCCGACGGCGGGCAGATGCGCGACTTCGTCTATGTACGGGACTGCGTCGAGGTGATGCTTTGGCTGCTCGACAACCGGCAGGTCAGCGGCCTGTTCAATCTCGGCACCGGCAAGGCGCGGAGCTGGCGCGACCTGGCGCAAGCCCTCTTCCGCGCGCTGGGGCGGGAGCCGCAGATCGACTATATCGACATGCCGGAGACGCTCGCGCGGAAGTATCAGTACTTCACCGAGGCGGCGATGGAGCGCCTGAGGAACGCCGGATATCGGCGTCCTTTTACAGACCTGGAGGACGGCGTCGCGGACTACGTCCGCCGCTATCTCGCGGCGGACGATCCTTATCGCTGACCGGCGCGGCGGCGCGCCGTCACCCGCCGCCGGCCGACGGCGGGTCGACGCCGTTGAGCTTCCGAAAGAGACGGAACGCCTTGCGTTCCACCCGACGCCAGAACCGCGCGTCGCGGGCGAGCAGGTCCCGCAGCGGCCGACCGGCATAGGCCGTCATGAAGCGATAGAGGTCGCGCCGCGTCAGGCCGATCGTGAGGCTCGAAAAGTAGAGGCCGCTGAGGTCCTTGACGATCCAGCGTTGCGGCGTGCGAGCGCGGATCTGCGCCCGATGCAGGTCGATGAGACAGATCCTGTCGCCGTGGCGCTCGCGCCGGAAGTGGCAGAGGTAGAAGTCGCGGTGATTGAGGCCGCTGCGGTGCATCCGTCGGGCGATATCTGCGACCTCGCGGATCAGGCGGCGCTTGAACGCGGGGTCCGGCGGCGCATCCCGCCAGGGCTTCGTCATCTCCTCCAGCGAGACGGTGTCGCCCAGATCCTCTGTGACCACGAAGGACTCGAGGCGCGCCGGGTTGCGTCCGCGGACGCCCCCGCCGACCAGCCGGGCGGTGCCGATGCCGACCGCGGACAGATGCCGGATCGCCATCCATTCGTTGCGGGCACTCACCACCGGAAGGCGCAAATATAGTAGATTTTTAGTAATTTCCCGCCAGCCTACGCCGCGATGCTGTTTGATGAAGAAACTGCGGCCGCCGCGGAGAAAGCGGACCGTCCGGCGCCCCTCGAGCGCCCGGTAGACCGTGCCGTCGATCGCCAGCATGGCGTCGAAGCTTCGCTCGTCCTCGGCCAGCAGAGCGGCGAAGTCCGGCTCGAAGAACATCTCCGACGCTTCAGCTCGGCCGATCATTGGTGCGTCCTGGCCGCCGTGCCCGTCATACGATCGCCTTCCGCTTGCCCATGGCCAGCGAGGCTGCCGGTCCGGATCCGAAGGGCATCACCGCCGTATCTTCTCCGCGAGACGCTCGATCGTCGCGGCCGCGGCTTCGCGGCCGCTATAGAGATCGGTGCTCTCGCCATAGGCCACGCCGTTGGCCGCCCAGACCGGCGCGAGCGGGGAGGTGAGCATGTCGAGAACCGCCGCGTTCATCCGATCCTGCCGGAAAGGTTCCGGCAGCACCTGGCCCGCCTCGGCCCGTCGAACATGTTCGGCGAACCCGCAGATCCCCGTGCACAGCACCGGCAGGCCGGAGATCATCGCCTCGAGGATGACCGAGCCCGCGCTTTCGGCCCGCGAAGGGTGCAGGAGCAGATCCGCGGCAAGAAAAAAACGGGTGACGTCGTCGCGCGCGGCGAGAACCTGGACCCGGTCGGCAACCCCGAGCCGGCGGGCAAGGGCGTCGAAGGGCCGTGCCGAGTCGGCACCGATCGCCAGGAGGCGCGCGCGCCGCGCGACGGGAGGGGGAAGGGCGGCGAGCGCGTGGATCGCCCGGTCATGCCCCTTCGTCTTGAAACTCGAACCCACCATCAGCAGCAGCCGATCCTCATCGGCGAGGCCCAGCTCCGCCCGAACGGTCCGTCGAATCGAATCCGCGTTGGGGGGGCGACGGCGATCGCGGCTGATGCCCGGGGGCACGAGATGAAACCGCTCGGCCGGTGTGCCGTAATGGCGTTGGTAGACCTCCTTCTGGGCTTCTACCTGGAGAATGATTTCGGTGGTGGCCTCGGGTGCGAAGACGGCCCGCTCAAAGGCGGCGAAGTGGCGATACCGGGGCGTCAGCCGATAGAGCGCCATGTGCCGTTCCTGCGCTTGCGCCACGAAGCAGCTGTCTCCGGCGTTGTAGATGTCCAATCCCGGCATGCGGTTGAACCCGACGACGGCATCGAACCGGCCGGTGCCCACGGTGCCGAGCGCGTCGCGCGCGAAGGCGCGAGCGCGGCCGTGATTCGTCAGCCCGCGTCGGCCGAGGATATGGACCGCGATACCGTCCGGGCGCGGCCCCTGCCACGATCCGGTGAAAAGGCTTACCGCGTGGCCGCGATCGCGAAGGGAATGAGCGATGGCCAAGCAGCCACGCTGCAGGCCGCCATGGGGAAAATAGTTGAACAGCAGGATCGCGAACTTCATGCACAAGCCGTCTGAGGCGGCCCTTGCGGACGCTCCGTCAACAATCGGGTCGATTTCCGATGAACCGCCTGTAGAATGCCTGCATCGCACCGTTTCGTCGAGCCGAGATGCCAACGCTGAACTCCCGATCGCGCTTGGGTCACCGGATCCGGGCGCCATTTCGCCGCGCGTTCGATATCCCGAGCGATCCGTCTGGCCCCGATTCGGTCGGCGCGGGAATCGCTTTGTGAAGAATGGGACGCAAGCGGCGCGACTGCTCCGGGGCCCAAGCCGGTTGTCCGAGAGCAAGCTCGTCCGGGTTCTGTTCTTCGCGATCCCCGTTCTGGCGGTGGCGGAGCCGAAGGGAAGCGTCATCCTGTTGCTCCTGGTGGCCGGCCTATCCTTCGGGTCCGGCGCCGTGCGGCGGCGATTCATCCGATTTCTCCGGACGCCCGTCGTCATTCTGCTGGGCTGCCTGCTGATCTGGTACGGCGTCACGGCCTTGTGGTCGCCCGATGTCGACGAGGGCCTCTGGCGCAGCCTGCGCACCCTCATCATGGCCGCCGCCGGGCTCACGGTGCTTTCGCTCGTTCTCACGGCAAACGAGACGGACCGGGCCGCGCTCGACCGGGCACTGGTCTGGAGCGCGGTGCTGTTTCCCCTCCTATATCTCGGCGGCATGGCCGGTTGCCAGCTATCGCCGTCCAAGGTTCTTCCCTGGCTCTCGCCGCTCGGGACTATCTGCGACACCCCACCGCTCCGACACGCCGCAATCCAGTTTTCCGGTGCTGCCCTGCCGCTCACGCTGGTCCTCTGGCGCCGCTGGGGAGCCGCCGCGGCGATCCCGTTTCTGGGACTGGCGGTGGCGGGCTTGGCGATCCACCCCAAGGTCGCGGCGATTGTCGCACTTGGCGGCGGCGGCGTGGCGTTTGCGGCGGTCTATTTCGGACGTCGCGCCGGGCTGATGTTCGTTGCGACGCTGTGCACGATCGCGGCGCTGATATCGCCGCAGGCAACGGCGTTCATCGTGGAGCAACCGGCGGTCCGGTCGTTCGCCCCCAACCTGCCGCCCTCCTGGCAACATCGTCTCGTGATCTGGGAGGCGACGGCCGACCAGATCGCCGAGCGGCCGTTGCTCGGTCATGGGGCCGGCTTCCATCGATACATGCGCACCATCGAAGGGCCGCCCATTACGATTTACGAGGACGGGCGGCCGCGCACCATGCCGTTGCGGTTTCACCACCCGCACAACACCTTCATGCAGGTCTGGCTCGAAGGCGGGGTCGTGGGCGCCCTGCTCCTGGCGGGCGGGTTTGTCGCGTTCTGGCGGATGCTGCTGCGGTCCCGGCTTGGCCGCGCGGAGCTTGCCGTGACCGCGGCGGTGTTTGTCGGCTGGTTCATCTTCAGCGGCACCGATTTCGATCCCTGGGAGACGCGCTGGATCGCGGGGCAGTTCGTTATCCTGCTCGTGACCGCCGCCGTCGTGACCCGGACTGCCCAAGCACAGGAGAGCGAAGGACCGTCTCGGCGAACCGATTCCGTCGAATGGGACGGGTGAGCTGCGGTCATGCTCGCGCCATGCCGGGGTCTTTCTTTCCGGGGATGTTCTCCTCGAGGCCTTGTTCTCCCCGGGGCCCTGTTCTATACGGGGCGGCCGGTCCCTGCTCCCGTGAAACTGGCATGCCCGAGCCGATCACATCCATTCTCGTCGTCGGCCCCGCCTGGGTCGGCGACATGGTGATTGCGCAGAGCCTGTTCAAAACTCTTCGCCGAATGAACCCCGAGTGCGGGATCGATGTCCTGGCGCCGCGCTGGACCCTGCCGCTGCTGCGATTCATGCCAGAGGTGCGCAACGGGATCGAGCTTCCGCTCGGCCATGGGGAGCTCGGGCTGCGGGTCCGCTACCGGCTTGGGCGCGCGCTCCGGCGAAAGGGCTACGATCTGGCAATCGTGCTGCCGCGATCGCTCAAGGCCGCGCTGGTGCCGTTCTGGGCGGGCATACCGCGGCGCGTAGGGTATCGAGGCGAGATGCGGTGGGGCGTGCTAACCGACCTGCGGCGGCTGGACCCAAAGCGCACGCCGCGACAGGCCGAGCAGTTCATCGCCCTTGCCCTGCCGCGCGACGATCCGCCGCCAAGCGACGTACCGGTTCCCCAATTGACCGTGCCGACCGGTGCGGGTGAGGCGGTCCTCGCGGCGCTGGGCCTCGCCCGGCCCGAGCGGCCGCTCCTCGTCCTGGCGCCGGGCGCCGAGTTCGGCCCGGCCAAGCGCTGGCCGGCGGAGTCCTTTGCCGAACTCGCGCGGAGGAAGGCGCAGGCGGGCTGGGCGGTTTGGATCCTGGGGTCGCCGCGCGACGCCGAGGTCGCGGCGCAGGTGCAGGGCGGATCCGGCGGGGTCTGCGTCGATCTCACCGGCCACACGACGCTGGACCAAGCGGTCGCGCTGATCGGCTTGGCCGATGCGGTCGTCAGCAACGATTCCGGCCTGATGCATATCGCGGCCGCCCTCGGTCGCCGGCAGGTCGCCCTGTTCGGCCCGTCCGACCCGGCCAAGACCGGGCCGCTCAACGACAAGGCGCGCGTGGTCACCAGGTCGCTCTCCTGCAGCCCATGCCACCGGCGGACCTGTCCGCTCGGCCATCACGATTGTCTCCGCGGCATCGAGCCGGGGCGCGTCCTCGAGGCGTTGGACGCGCCGTGAGAGTCCTCGTCGTCAAGACCTCCTCACTCGGCGACGTCGTTCACGCCTTGCCGGCCGTGACCGACGCCGCCCGCGCCCTTTCCGGCATACGGTTCGACTGGGTGGTCGAAGAAGCCTTTGCCGAGGTGCCTGCGTGGCATCCGGCCGTGGAGGAGGTGATCCCGGTGGCGATCCGCCGCTGGCGGCACCAACCAGGGCGGGCGCTTCTGGAAGCGCCGGTGTTCCTGCGACGGCTCAGGAAGCGGCGTTACGATCGGGTGATCGACGCACAGGGACTGCTGAAAAGCGCGGCGGTCACGCTGCTCGCGCGCGGCGTGCGCTGCGGCCTGGACGCCCGGTCGGCGCGTGAACCCTTTGCGGCGTTGGCCTATCGACGGCGCGTCGCCGTTGCCCGGGACCAGCACGCCGTGACCCGGGTGCGGCAGCTCTTCGCCGCGGCGCTCGGCTATGCGATGCCGGCGGGGGAGGCGGACTATGGGCTCAGCCGGCCCCGTCCGTCCGCGGCACCGCCGGAGCGGCCCTATTTCGTGCTGCTCCACGGCACGACTTGGGCGTCGAAGCGGTGGCCCGAGGCCAATTGGCGGGCGCTCGCGCGGATGGCGGGCGAGGGCGGCTACGACGTCTTCCTTCCCTGGCACGATGCCGGGCAGAAGGAGGAGGCGGCGCGGATCGCGGAAGGCTGCGAGCGGGCCCACCTTTCGCGCACGGGCAGCCTGCAGGACCTTGCCGCCCTGGTCTGCGGCGCGTGCGCCTTCGTTGCCGGCGACACGGGGCCCGCCCATATCGCGGCGGCGTTCGGCGTCCCCGGCGTCGTTATCTACGGCGCGACGCATCCGGCGCTGACCGGGACAACGGGACCCGGCCAGATCCACCTGACGGCCGACTTTTCCTGCTCGCCTTGCCGCAGCCGTGTCTGTCGCTATCGCGGACCGAGCGAACTGTGGCCGGCCTGCTATGCGACGGTCCCGCCCGGGCGCGTCTGGGAGAGTCTGCGCGCCTTGATGGACGGCAGCCGGCCGACGACACATGCGACCACGGCGGCCCAGGCAGTATCCGGCTCACCGGATCGGGGAGGCAACTGACCTTGCGGCGGCCTCCAAGCCGATTCAAGCGTCTGCTGCACCATCTCGAGGCGGCGCTGCTCTATCTACTCTTCGCCCTGGCGCGCGCGCTGCCGGTCGATCGGGCTTCGGCCTTCGGCGGCTTGATCGCCCGCAGCATCGGGCCCTGGCTGCCGGTGAGCAAGGTCGGCCGCGACAACCTGCGCCGCGCCTTTCCGGAGATGCCGGATGCCGAGATCGAGCGTGTGCTGCGCGGCGTTTGGGACAATCTCGGGCGCTTCATGGCGGAGTATCCGCATCTCCACGAGCTGTGGGACTTCGATCCCGACAATCCCGGGAAGAAGGGCCGGGTCGAGGTCGTCGGTGCGGAGCATTTCATGAACCTGCGCGACGATGGCGTGCCCGGCCTGATCTTCTCCGCCCATTTCGGGAACTGGGAGTTGCTGCCGGTCGGGGCACGGCGCCACAACCTGCCGGTCGCGGTTCTGTACCGGCCGCCGAACAACCCCTTTGCCGCCCGGCTGGTGCGAGAAATCCGCGGTGCCGTCATGGGCGAACTTCTGCGCAACGGCATTCAGGGGATCATCGGCGCGGTCAAGGTGCTGGAGCAGGGGGGGCATGTCGGGATGCTCGTCGACCAGCATTTCCGCCGTGGCATCGCGGTCGATTTCTTCGGCCGGCCGGTTCGAACGGCCACCGCCTTTGCCCGGCTCGCGCGCCGCTTCGATTGCCCGGTGCACGGTGCGCGCGTCGAGCGGCTCCACGGTGCCCGGTTCCGCGTCACGGTCTCGCCACCGCTCGAACTGCCACGGACCGACGATCCTCAGGCAGACGTTGCCGCGATCACGCAACAGATCACGACGATGATCGAGGGCTGGGTGCGCGAGCGGCCGGACCAGTGGCTCTGGCTGCATCGGCGCTGGCGGGAGTGAGGCGAGCACGGGTTTCGGCCGGCGGATCCCAAGCCGGCACCGGCCGGATTCGACATTTTGTCGCATCGCCGCCGATCACCCGTGCCGGCTATGGTGCGGGCGGTCGTTTCTGTGGACTCTCCTTACGCTTGCCCCGCTGGTTCCAGCGGGGCATTTTTCCCTGCGAACAGTGAACAGGCCGGGGGGAAACAATGGACCGTCTGGTTGCGGGCTTCCGGCGTTTTCGTCAAACCTATTTTCAAGAGAACCGCGAGACCTTCGATTCTCTGGCCACCAATGGCCAGGCGCCGCGGGCGATGGTGATTGCGTGCTCGGACTCCCGGGTCGATCCGCAGCTCATCTTCTCGGCGGCGCCGGGTGAGATCTTCGTCGTGCGCAATGTGGCCAATCTGGTTCCGCCCTACGCGCCGAGCGGCAGTTACCACGGCACCAGCGCCGCGCTCGAGTTCGCCGTGCGCGCGCTCAATGTCGAGCATCTCGTCGTCGTTGGCCATTCGAGCTGTGGCGGCGTCGGTGCCTTGCTCCAGCGGACGTCGCGTCCGGACGACGACTTCATCGCCGCCTGGATGCGCATCGCCGAGCCGGCGCGGGAGCGGGCGCTGGCGGCGTCGGGCGATCGGCCCGAAGACCTCCAGCGCGTCTGCGAGCACGAAACGGTGAAGGTCTCCCTCGCCAATCTCATGACCTTTCCGTGGATTCGCGAGCGCGTCGATGGCGGTGCGCTCACGTTGCATGGCCTGTACTTCGATATCGAGAAGGGCGACCTCATGCGGCTTCTGCCCGATGGACGGTTCGAGCGGACCTAGAGCGGGCCGGCCCCTCGCCGATACCGCCGCCCGCAGCAGCGGCATCAGAGAGGGTCAGGCCGCAATCGCTCGTTGGGCAAGCGCCTTGCGGACGGCATCCTCCGGTGTGAAGCCGAACGTGACCCCGGCGGAACTGAAGTCGTCGGGCCGCAGGACGGCGCCCCAATAGCCGCCGAGATCCTGCACCGTGTACTCGCCTTGCGGCGTGACGGCCCTGTACGCGAACGCGCCCGTATCCGGCACGACGTATCCGATGAGGGTCACCAAGTCTCTCAAAACGTCCTCCTCCTTGGTTGTTGGCTTTCGTTCATGAACCGACGCGGAAGCCGGCTCACGGTCGTGGACGAGCGACGCGGAGCCTAACCGGGAGGCCGGCCCGTTCGCGCACCCATTGGACGGTCGCACCGGTCTTGCGCCCGCTCTGGAGGGTTAACGATGATGGCGGGCCCGGGCGACTGGCCGGCGGCCTCCGCTCTGACGGGGCCGCCCACCGAAGAGGCGATGGGTCCTGTTTAGGCGGTGGGACTATGAGTGTCAATCGGGGGCGGGGGACCGGCTCGGCGTTACGAAGCGGCGAACCGCCGCAGGAATCGCGGCGGGCGCGCATTTCTGCGCGCCCGCGCCAGTCCGAATTCGATGATTTCGCGTCGGCTCAATCGCCGGAGCCGCCGCCCGAATCGCCGGATCCGCCCGAGGTTTCACCGCCCATGCCGCCTTCGGCGGTATCTCCATCGGAACTCTTCTCTTCGGCTCCGCCCGTCGAACCGGTCGCGCCGGTCTGGGCGCCGCCTTCCCCCTCTTCCTCCAGCTCTTCGCCGGTGGTCACCCCCGGCTGCGACTCGGTAACGCTCGGAACCTGATCCTCCTCGGCCGATTCCGACGTATCAGCCGTCTGGGCCAGCGCCCAGAGCGGGGCGGCGAGGACGAGGGCAAGCGCCGTGCCCGACAACAGCTTTGGCATGATCGAACTCCTGCTTGATGTCGTCCGGCGGCCAGCCGCCGGGCTATGGATCAGCAAACACGCCGCGCGAAGGCTGGGTTCCGGAGGCGGGTGAGCGCCGCTTGGTCCCGAGGGGGGACCGGATGGTGTCGGCGGGTGGCGGTGCGAGACGGGGGCCGCGCAAATTCACCGCTTGGCTTGGCCCTCCCCAAACGCAAAAGGGCCAAGCATTCCGCTTGGCCCTTCGGACGCGAACGCCTTGGGCGTTCACGATATTGGTCGGAGTGAGTGGATTCGAACCACCGGCCCCCGCGTCCCGAACACGGTGCTCTACCAGGCTGAGCTACACTCCGATAGCGGGGCGGTTATAGCCTCATCGCCCATTGCCTGCAAGCAGGTAGGTCGGCTTGGCGTTTCCCGCAAGGGGTATCAGTAGGCCCGCTGAATGCAGAAATCGATGACCTCGAGCAGCGCCTGCTTCTCCGGACCATCGGGAAACAGGCCCAAGGCATCGCGGGCGATGGCGCCGTAGTGGCCGGCGCGGGCCACCGTATCGCGCAGGGCATTGTGCCGCTCCATCAGCTCGATGCCGTGGGCAAGGTCGGTGTCCCGCTGGTCCAGCGACTCCAAGGTCCGCCGCCAGAACGCCCGCTCTTCCTCGTCGCCGCGGCGGAAGGCGAGGATCACCGGAAGCGTGATCTTTCCCTCGCGGAAGTCGTCGCCGATGGTCTTTCCCAGCTCTGCCTGGCGCGCCGAGTAGTCGAGCACGTCGTCGATGAGCTGGAAGGCGATGCCGAGATTGAGGCCGTAGCTTTCGAGGGCTTCCTCCTCTGCCTCCGGGCGGTCGGCGATAACGGCACCAATCCGGCAGGCAGCCGAGAACAGGGCCGCCGTCTTCCGCCGGACGACGTCCAAATAGGCCTGTTCGCTGGCTTCGGTGTCGTTGCTGGTGACGAGTTGCAGAACCTCGCCTTCGGCGATCACGGCCGATGCGTCCGAGAGGATCTTGAGCACCCGGAGCGACCCGTCCGCGACCATAAGCTGGAACGCGCGGCTGAACAGGAAATCCCCGACGAGGACGCTCGCCTTGTTGCCCCAGACCGAGTTGGCGGTGGCGAGGCCCCGGCGCAGGTCGCTGTCGTCCACCACGTCGTCGTGGAGCAGCGTGGCCGTGTGGATGAACTCGACGCAGCTCGCCAGCGCGACGTGCCGGTCTCCCCGATAGCCGCACAGCCGCGCGGAAGCGAGGGTCAGCATCGGGCGCAGGCGCTTCCCGCCCGCGGCGATGATATGGCCGGCGAGCTGAGGAATCAGCGCCACCGGGCTTTGCATGTTCTCGAGGATGAGGGCGTTGACGGCTTTCAAATCCTCGCCGACCAGGCGGCCGACCGCGTCCAGTGACGGCCTGCGCTGCTTGCCGCGCTCCTCAGCGCCCAAATTGACGATGACCGCCACCGATTTTCCGATCTGCTTGCTTGACGCCCTGTCCAACAGCGGCGAGCATAATTGGATCGAACCGCGGGTCAAGCCCGGTGGGATTTGCGGCGCCGCCGAACCCTTGGCCGATCCCCGGAGCGACCGGATTTGCCGACAGGCGGCGTGGAGCGCGAACGAGCAGTGAGGGAATTGCTCCGGACCAACGATCCGATTCGCCTGTCCTGGCTCGTTGCTCTCCTTGCCAGCGAAGGCATCGAATCCATTATCCTTGACACGCATACGAGCCTTGTCGAAGGGAGCATCGGCGCCATTCCACGCCGTCTGATGGTTAACGACGCAGATGCAGAGCGGGCGCAGCGGGTGCTCGCCGATGCCGGCGAATCGATGGACAAGTGATGGCCGAGGTCGAGTGACGGCTGAAGACGACATCTCCAAGACGGTCAGCGCGGACACGCTGCTCGGCGGCAAGATTCGGCTGCTCCAGCCGCAGACCGGCTATCGCGCGGCGATCGACCCTGTCTTCCTTGCGGCGGCGGTGCCGGCCGGGCCGGGGGACATGGTGCTCGACGTGGGGGCCGGCGTCGGCGCAGTGTCGCTCTGTCTTGCCTGGCGGGAACGCGGCTGCCAGATCCGCGGTATAGAGCCGCAGCGCGATCTGGCGCGGCTTGCCGCCCGCAACATCGAGCTGAACGGATTCGTCGGCCGAATCGAAATCATGATCGGCGACCTGCTGCGGCCACCGCCGCGGCTGGCGCCCGGTTCGTTCCATCACGTGATGGCGAACCCCCCTTTTCTGCCGGCCGACAACGGCACGCGGCCGCCAGACCCCGGCAAGGCGGCCGCGCAGGTCGAGGGCGAAGCCGGCTTGGCGGACTGGATCAGGTTCTGCCTCACCATGACCCGGCCGAAGGGCAGCGTGACCTTCATCCATCGGGCCGATCGCCTGGACGCGCTGCTGAGCGAACTCAGGACACGGGCCGGGGAGATCGTCGTATTCCCGCTTTGGCCCGGCGGCAACAAGCCGGCGAGCCGCGTTCTGGTGCGAGCCCGCAAAAGCGTTGCCGGACCGATGCGGCTGGCGACCGGGCTTACCCTGCACGAACCGGACGGGCGCTACACGGAAGCGGCCGAAGCGGTGCTGCGGCACGGGGCGGGGCTGGTTCTGTAAGCCGCGATGGGAAAGGCAGGCCGCGCGCGGATCCTCGGGCGCGCGTGATTTGCAGGAGCAGGCTCGGTGGTTATGCTGGTGTCATGAACGACAGATCGATCGTCGATTGGCTGCCGAAATCGCTGGTCCAGCGGCCACCGGTCGTGACGGTGGTCCGGCTGGCCGGGGTCATCGGCTCGCTGGGCCCGGTGCGCGGCGGCATCACGCTGGCCGGCGTCGCCGGCACTCTGGAGCGGGCGTTCCGGGCCGCCAACCTGAAGGCGGTCGCCCTGGTCATCAATTCGCCGGGCGGCTCGCCCGTCCAGTCGGCGCTGATCGCGAAACGAATCCGTGCCCTGGCGACCGAGAAGGGCGTTCCAGTCTTCGCCTTCGCGGAAGATGTGGCGGCATCCGGCGGCTACTGGTTGGCCTGCGCCGGAGACGAAATCTATGCCGAGGAGACCTCGATCGTCGGATCCATCGGGGTCATCAGCAGCGGGTTCGGCTTTCCCGACCTGCTGAAGCGGATCGGCGTGGAGCGCCGCGTTCACGCCATGGGAGAGCGCAAGGGAATGCTCGATCCGTTCCGGGAGGAGCGACCGGAGGATATCGCCCGGCTGAAGGCCCTGCAGGAAGACATATACGACAGCTTCAAGGCGCAGGTGCGCAGCCGCCGGGGCCAACGGCTGAGGGCCGGCGAGGACGTTCTGTTCAACGGCGATATCTGGACCGGCAAGCGCGCCCTGGAACTGGGTCTCGTTGATGGCATCGGCGATCTGCGCTCCGTCATGCGGGCGCGATACGGCGACAAGGTGAAGCTGAAGCTCGTCGGGGTCGAGCGAGGATGGCTCATGCGGCGCTTGCGCCTTTCGCCGCCGCACGCCCCGGC
Source organism: uncultured Rhodospirillaceae bacterium (assembly GCA_964551315.1). GTDB lineage: Bacteria > Pseudomonadota > Alphaproteobacteria > Dongiales > Dongiaceae > Virgifigura. Next base: position 91,039 of record CAZKCM010000009.1, read on the forward strand.
GGACTGGGTGCGTGAGACGATCGCCGCCCTTGAAGAGCGCGCGCTTTGGGCGCGCTATGGCCTGTAGGGGCTCGCGGGGGGCCCTTGGCTGCGGCCGCGAGGGGTGGCTGGCGGCCCCGTTGAATCTGGAACCATTCCAAAAGAACGCCCGATCAAGAAACTTGTGTCGAGGTCGGGCGTTGTATCGCATTAGAATCGAGGCGGAGTCCCAGCGTCATCGCGACGGCTGGGCGTCGCAGTGCAGGCGGGGGCTTCCGCCGCGACTCCTGTCAAAAGGAGGGCGACTCATGGCGAATGGAACGATGCCGTCATCATACCAATGGCCGAACTGGCTCAACGTGTTGCTGGCGATTTGGCTGTTCATCTCACCTTGGGTGTTGCAGTACGCGGCCGTCGGAACCGCGGCGTGGAACGCCTGGGTGGTCGCGATCGTGATCGCGGCGCTGTCGATCGCGGCGCTCGCCAAGCTCGCGCAGTGGGAGGAATGGGTGAACCTGGCGCTGGGCGTTTGGCTCATCCTCTCGCCGTGGATTCTCGGCTTTTCGGCGAACGCCAACGCCATGGGCAACGCGGTGATCGTGGGCATCATCTGCGCGATCCTCGCGATTTTCGGGCTCATGGCCGCGCGTCGGGCCGAGGCCGCGCCGCGGACCTGATCGGCGGCAGGCCGACATCGGCGATGCGTCGGTGCGGGGTTGGGGCCCCGGGCCGCGCGGGTCTGCCCATGGCTCTGCGCGGCGGCAGAGGCCGCCGCGCAGAGCGCCGTCGCAGGCGGTAACCAAGCGCCCGCGGCGCGAAGTCGCGCCTTTTGGCGGAATGCGTGCTCGGCGGATGCCCCGTGCGACGTCTCCGGCCATTGCAACTTCCGGTGCCAAACCGTATGTTCGCGGTCGTCCCTTCCGGTGCGGCGTCGCGTCGTCCGCGTCGAAAGGCCCGTCGGAACTCTCTTCCACAGGCGCCGGAAATCAATGTCGACAACTGCATTCGCTCAGGTTTTGACAGTTTGGCTGTGGCTGAACATCTTCGGGTCCGCACTGATCCTTTATGACAGCGGACCACAGCAACGGTTCTGGATCCTCCTGGCGTCTGCCGCCCTCAGCTATGTCAGCCTGCGAATTCTGAAGCGTTACGACCAGAACCGCACCTGAGCGGACGCAGGATTACAGCGTCACAGCGGGGCGTGCGGGCGTCCGCCCAACGGGGCGTCACCAGTAGGGCCGGCGTCCGTAATAGTCGTAGAGCTGGCTCTCAAAGGCCTGATCTACGCCGGTGCTTGGATCGTATTCCGGGCTGTTCTTGATCTGCTCGCGGTTGTGGTCGACATGGACCGTGCGTTCGTTCCAGTCGATCCGCAGCACCCAGTCCGGCGACAGGATGACCTGCTTGCCCGGCAGCCAGTTCCGGGTATCGGCGACCAGATAGCGGATCCGCCAGCCATTGTCGTCGATCAGAAAGTCCTCGACATGGCCAATGTCGCCGTCGAGCGCCTCGATGTAGTACCCGCTCACCTCCCTTGCGCTGCGGAGATGCGGGTCGGCGTGCTCGGCCTCCTTGACGCGCCGCTCCAGCTCCGCGCGGATCCGGGATTCCGGCGCGGCGGCGGCCGGCGGGACGGCGGCGCCCTCGGCCGCCGGCATGACCCAGTAGTTCGGCCAACCGTAATAGCCGTAAAGGGTGGTTTCCTGCTCGCGGCTCACCGGCTTGGCGGTGTCGATATCGGGGCTGTTCCTGACCTGCTCCTTGGTCAGCGCAACGGGGAACTCGCGCCGCTCTGGATCCGGCCTATCGAGAACCGCGGGGATGATCAGGGCGCGACGGCCGGACAGCCAGGTTCCGGTGTCGACGACCAGATAGCGGACGGTCCACTCCGTATCGTCGAAGAGAACGTCATGCACGTCGCCGAGCGTCCCGTCCGTGGCACGCAGCGTATAGCCGCGCAAATGTTCAAAGCTCCACAGCATCAGGGGGTCCACCCGATGTCCAATCCCGTTCTCTCCACTTAACACGGTGCACCGATTCCTTGTTCCGATCTGCCATCGGCGTTCGGCCGAGCTTGACCGCGCTCTCCGCCACCCGCTAAATGACCCGATGTTTACGCTTCCCAGCTTGAGCAAGCTCCTCGTACTCGGCGCCATTCTGCTGGCGGTCTGGTTCGGGTTCCGGCTTCTGGGGCAGCTTGACCGGATGCGGAAGGAGGAGGCCCGCCTGAGCCGCGGCGAGGGCGGCCGGAGCCGGGCCCGGACGGGCCGGGCTAGGTCGGCCGAGATCCAGGACATGACGAAATGCCCGGTCTGCGAGGCCTATGTGTCGGCGGCCGGGGCCACGTCCTGCGGGCGGGCGGACTGCCCTTACTGACCGCCTTCGGGCGCGAAGCCGCGGCCGGCGGCCGGAGGAGTGGCGCTTCGGAGGCCTGCAATCTGGGGCTTGTTGATCCCGAAACGCGTGGCTAAGTTGCGCTGCACCATGAACAAATCCCCGCCGACGACCGAGCGATACCCGATGGCACGCGTGGCCGCCTCCGAGACCTGCTTTCAGGCGCTGATCCTGAAGCTGCAATCCTACTGGGCGGCGCGGGGCTGCGTCGTGCTGCAGCCCTATGACCTGGAAGTCGGCGCAGGCACCTTTCATCCGGCGACGACCCTGCGTGCGCTCGGTCCCCGGCCCTGGAATGCGGCCTATGTCCAGCCCTCGCGCCGGCCGCAGGACGGGCGCTATGGGGACAATCCCAACCGGTTGCAGCACTACTACCAGTTCCAGGTGATCCTGAAGCCGTCACCCGCCGACAGCCAGGAGCTCTATCTCGGCAGCCTCCGGGCCCTCGGGATCGACCCGCTTGCCCACGACGTCCGATTCGTCGAGGACGACTGGGAGAGCCCGACGCTCGGCGCCTGGGGGCTGGGCTGGG
>CAZKCM010000010.1:0-36543 GCA_964551315.1 uncultured Rhodospirillaceae bacterium
GCCTCCATGATCGCGATATGGGTGCCGATCTTGAGCGCCTCATCGAGGTCGTGGCTGACGAAGATGATCGTCTTCTTGAGCCGATGCTGCAGCTCCAGCAGCTCGTCCTGGAGATGCTCGCGGATCAGGGGGTCGAGGGCGGAAAACGGCTCGTCCATCAGCAGGATGTCGGCGTCGGTCGCAAACGCCCGCGCCAGCCCGACGCGCTGCTGCATCCCGCCGGACAGCTCGTGCGGATATTTGTGCGCCCACTTGTCGAGCCGGACCAGCGCCAGCTTCTCCATGACCTTCTTCTCGCGCTCGGCCTTCGGCATGCCCCGGATCTCGAGCCCGAAGGCGACGTTGTCGCGGATCGTGCGCCAGGGCATCAGCGCGAACTGCTGGAACACCATCGAGATCCGGTTCATGCGAAGCCGTCGCAGCGTCGACGCGTCGCAGGACACGACGTCGATATCCGTGCCGCCGTCGCGCACCAGGACGCGACCGCGGCTCGCCTTGTTGAGGCCGTTGACGCACCGGAGCAAGGAGGACTTGCCCGACCCGGACAGGCCCATGAGGACGCAGATCTCGCCGCTGTCGACAGCCATCGAGGCGTTGTGCACGGCAACCAGATTGCCGGTCGCCTGGAAGATCGCGTCGCGGTCTTCGCCGCGGTCGAGGAGTTCCAGCGCCTTCTTCGGCTCGGGGCCGAACACGACGTCGACGGACTCGAAGGTAACGGCAGCCATGGCGTCAGCGCTTCTTCGTTGCGTTGCCGGTGGGCTCGACCTGCTTGAGCACGCGATCGAGGATGATGGCGACGATCACGATGGCCAGGCCGGCCTCAAACCCCTGCGCGATGTTGACGGAGTTCAACGCCCGAACCACCGGCTTGCCAAGACCGTCGGCGCCGACGAGAGCAGCAATTACCACCATCGAAAGCGAAAGCATGATGCATTGGGTGACGCCGGCCATGATGGTCGGCATGGCGTGGGGCAGCTCGACCTTCCACAGGAGCTGCCAGCGCGTCGCCCCGAAGGACTCGCCTGCCTCGACCAGCGGCTTCGGTACGCCCGAGATGCCGAGATAGGTCAGCCGGATCGGCGCCGGAAGCGCGAAGATCACGGTCGATATGAGTCCCGGTACCATGCCGAGGCCGAACAGGATCAGCGTCGGGATGAGGTACACGAAGGTCGGGATCGTCTGCATCATGTCCAGGACGGGCCGCAGGCCGGCATAGAACCAGGGCCGCCGGGCCGCATAGATGCCGAGCGGGATGCCCAACGCAATGCAGATCAAGGTGGCGAAGAGCACCAGCGCCAGCGTCTCCGTCATCTCCTCCCAGAAGCCGAGATTGAGGATGAGGAGGAGTCCCGCCGCGATCAGCGCCACCAGACGCCAACTCCGGTGCAGCCAGTAGCCGAAGGCGCAGAGCAGGAGGATGAGCACGATCGGCGGCGTCACCGCCAGGAGATCGACGAGCGCCTCGATGAGAAAGCCGAGCCCGTCGGAGAGCGCATCGAAAAACCAGTCGAAGTTATCGGTGATCCAGTTGACCAGCCCTTCGACCCACCGGCCCAGCGGGATCTTGTGCTCTGTCAGGAGATCAGTCAGCCATTCCATCGCCAGTGCCCGCCATGTTCGCGATGCGGTCCGGCGACCGGGCGCCGGTGCGGTCCGGTCGCCCGGCCGACCGCAGCGTTAGCTGGTGAGTCCAAGATGCTTCTTGACCGCGGAAAGGCCGTCCTTCCCGTCAATCGTCTCGACCCCGGCCAGCCACTGATCGAGGACCTCGGGATGCGCCTTCAGCCACTCCGTCGCGGCGGCCTCAGGCTGCATGCCGTCATCCAGAATCTTGCCCATGACCTCGTTCTCCATCTGAAGCGTGAACTTCAGATTCCGGAGGAGCGTGGCCATGTTCGGGCATTCTTCCAGGTAGCCGGCACGAACGTTGGTGTAGACTTCCGCGCCGCCAAAGTTCGGGCCGAAATAGTCATCGCCGCCGGACAGGTAGACCAGGTCGAAATTGGCGTTCATCGGATGCGGCTCCCAGCCGAGGAAGACGATCCACCTTTGGTTCCTGACCGCGCGGGCGACCTGCGAAAGCATGCCCTGCTCGCTCGACTCGACCAGCTCGAAATCGCCGAGGCCGAACGCGTCGGATTCGATCATGTCGAGGATCAGCCGATTGCCGTCGTTGCCGGGTTCGATCCCGTAGATCTTGCCGTCGAACTCGTCCTCGTGCTCGGCGATGTCGGCGAAGCTCTTGACACCGGCGTCGGCGACATATTTCGGCACGGCCAGCGTATACTTCGCGCCCACCAGATTGGGCTCCTCCAGCGTGACGACCGTGCCGGCCTCCAGATACGGCGTGATGTCGGCGGTCATGGTCGGCATCCAGTTGCCGAGGAAGACGTCGATGTCGCCATTCGCGAGGCTGGTGTAGGTGACCGGCACGGACAGTACGCTCACCTTGGGCTTGTAGCCCAGCCCTTTCAGCACGACCGACGCAAAACCGCTGGTGGTGGCCGTGATATCGGTCCAGCCGACGTCGGAGAGCCGGACCGTTTCGCATGCCGCCGGATCGGCCGCTTTCGCAGCGCCGCCCAGAATCAGAAGCGATGCGGCCGATGCCGCAAAAATGTTTCGCAAAATCATAGGCTTACGCCTCCCTCCTCGATTGTTGCAGCCGGGCCTTTCGACCCCGTTAAGCGGTGGATCGACGACCCGCAGACGCCTCCACCCTGTCCGGCACTTCGCCCACCGGCGATCCCTGTCCGATCCGATCAACGCGCACGCATGACGGCAGATCAAGCGGAAATTCGGATACCGGGACCCGACGGCGTGTCGGCGATTCCCGCTGATCTTTTTTAATTGATCAGTCAATTTAAATCCGCTAATCATGGCTGTCAAGCGATTGAACGGGCGGGTCACGGATGGCCGATGCCGCGTTGCGCCGCCCGCGCGGCCGTCGCCCCGGCCATCCGAAAGCAAACGGAGAGCCGTTGCCTTGCCAAAGGTGGGAATGGAGCCGATCCGGCGCCGTCAGCTTATCGACGCAACCGTTGCGGCGATCCACGAGCACGGCTTCGCCGATACCACGGTGTCCCGCATCAGCGCGCTGGCCGGCGTGTCCTCGGGGATCGTGCACCACTATTTCGGCGGCAAGGACGACCTGCTGGAAGCGACCTTGCGCGCGATCGCGGCCGAGCTGCGTCGCGACACCACCGATCGGCTCGCCCGGGCGAGCAGCCCGCGCGAGCGGATCGATGCCGTGATCGACAGCAACCTCGACCCGGAGCGGTTCACGCCGACCGCGGTGTCGGCCTGGCTCGCCTTCTGGTCACAGGTGCCGACCTCGGCGCGGCTGGCCCGTATCCAGCGGATCATCATGCGGCGCGTGCACAGCAACCTCGTTCATGCCCTGCGGCAGATGCAGGTGCCCAGCGAACGGGCCGACCGGATCGCCATGGGGCTCGGCATCCTGCTCGACGGGCTGTGGCTCCGCGCCGCCTTCGAGGAGAGCGGCCCCGACCCCAAATCCGCGCTGGCGCTGGTGCGAGACTATCTCGATAGCCACCTCCGGGAGTTGCGTCATGAAGAACCTGCCTGAACAGAAGCTCTACATCGACGGCCGCTACGAGGACGCCTCCTCCGGCGAAACCTTCGAGGACGTCAATCCGGCGACCGGCGACGTCATCTGCCGGGTGCAGGTGGCGAACGACGCCGACGTCGATCGGGCGGTCGCCGCGGCCGAGCGGGGCTTTCGGGAATGGTCCGCCCTGACCGGCGCGCAACGCGGGCGGATCCTGATGAATGCCGTCCGCCTCCTGCGCGAGCGCAACCGCGAGCTGGCCGAACTCGAGGTCCTCGACACCGGCAAGCCGATCTCGGAGGCGGTCACCGTCGACGTGCTCTCCGGAGCCGACGCCATCGAATACTACGCCGGCGTCGCCGCCTCGCTGCACGGCCACCACTACGATCTCGGGCCCTCGGCCTTCGCCTATACCCGGCGGGAGCCGCTGGGGGTGTGTGCGGGGATTGGCGCCTGGAATTACCCGATCCAGATCGCCTGCTGGAAGTCGGGTCCGGCGCTTGCCTGCGGCAATGCGATGGTCTTCAAGCCGGCCGAGCTTACCCCGCTGACCGCCCTCAAGCTGGCAGAGATCTACTCCGAGGCCGGAGTGCCGCCGGGCGTGTTCAACGTCGTCCAGGGCGCCGCGGCGACGGGCCGGGCGCTGACCCGCCATCCCGGGATCGCCAAGGTTTCGCTCACCGGAGAAGTCGGCACGGGCAAGAAGGTCATGGCCGATGCGGCCGGCACCCTCAAGCACGTGACGCTCGAGCTCGGCGGTAAGTCGCCGCTGATCGTCTTCGCCGACGCCAACCTCGACAACGCGGTTTCGGCGGCGCTCATGGCGAACTTCTACACGCAGGGCGAGATCTGCTCGAACGGCACGCGCGTCTTTGTCGAGGAAGCGATCCAGGACGCCTTCCTCGACAAGCTTGTCGCGCGCGTGAAGAGAATGCGGATCGGCGACCCGATGGACCCGGAGACCCATGTCGGCGCGCTGATCAGCGCCGAGCACATGGAGAAGGTGCTGTCCTACATCGAGCTCGGGAAGCGCGAGGGCGCGACGTTGGTCTGCGGCGGCGGCCGGCCCGCCGACCCCGCGCTGGCCCGCGGCTTCTTCGTCGAGCCGACCGTGTTCACCGCCTGCCGCGACGACATGCGGATCGTCAAGGAAGAGATCTTCGGCCCGGTGATGTCCGTGCTGAGCTTCGCCGAGGAGGACGAGGTGATCGCCCGGGCCAACGCCACCGAATACGGGCTGGCCGCCGGCGTGTTCACCGGCGACCTGCAGCGCGGTCACCGGGTCATCGCCCGGCTGCAGGCGGGGACCTGCTGGCTCAACAACTACAACGTGACCCCGATCGAGATGCCGTTCGGCGGCTACAAGCAATCCGGCCTGGGGCGCGAGAACAGCCTCGCCGCGATCGAGCACTACACGCAGTTGAAGAGCGTTTATGTCGAGCTCGGCGACGTCGAGGCGCCGTATTGAGGGTTGACGGTCGCCGCAGAGACATGGAGACGCAGGGAAGACGCTGGATTGGATCCCTCCCCTCTGTGCCATTGCGGTTCTCTTGAGATGAGGCTCTGGTGACGAAATCCTACGACTACATCATCGTCGGCGCGGGCTCGGCCGGATGCGTGCTCGCCAACCGGTTGTCCGCGGACCCGGCCGTTCGGGTTCTGCTGCTGGAGGCGGGGCCGAAGGACCGCAGCATCTACATCCACATGCCCTCCGCCTTCGCCTACCCGTTGGCGAACGACAAGTTCAACTGGTACTACGAGTCGGAGCCCGAGCCCTACATGAACAACCGGCGGATGTACTGCCCGCGCGGCCGGGTCATCGGCGGCTCCTCCTCGATCAACGGCATGGTCTACATCCGCGGCCACGCCCGCGACTATGACCGCTGGGCGCAGTCGGGGCTCACGGGCTGGTCCTACGCCGACGTGCTGCCCTACTTCAGGAAGGCGGAGACTCGCGAGAAGGGCGGCGATGCCTATCGCGGCGACAGCGGACCGCTCCACGTCTCGACCGCCAAGATGGACAACCCGCTGTACCAGGCCTTCATCCAGGCCGGAGTCCAGGCCGGCTATCCGTTCACCGAGGACATGAACGGGTACCAGCAGGAAGGCTTCGGCGTGATGGACATGACGGTCCGCAAGGGCCGGCGCTGGAGCGCGGCCAAGGCCTACCTCTACCCGGTCATGAACCGGCCGAACCTCACCGTCGAGCTGGGCGCCCTCACCACCCGCATCCTGTTTGAAGGGCGGCGGGCCGTCGGCATCGAATACGCGCGTGGGGGCCAGACCGTGCAGGCACGGGCGGACCGCGAGGTGATCCTTTCCGGCGGCGCGATCAACTCGCCGCAGCTTCTCATGCTCTCCGGCATCGGCAACGCGGACGAGCTGAGGAAGCTCGACATTCCGGTGATCGCGAACCGGCCCGGCGTCGGCGAGAACCTGCAGGACCATCTGGAGATCTACGTCCAGTACGAATGCACCCAGCCGATCTCGCTCTATCCGGCGCTGAAGCCCTGGAACCAGCTCAAGATCGGCTTCGACTGGCTGTTCTTCGGCAAGGGGATCGGGGCGAGCAACCTGTTCGAGTCCGGCGGCTTCATCCGCAGCCACGCGGGGATCGAGCACCCGAACCTGCAGTACCACTTCCTGGCCATCGCCATCTCCTACGACGCGCGGAAGAAGCCGGACCGGCACGGATTCCAGGCGCATGTCGGACCGATGCGGCCGACCAGCACCGGCTACGTCAAGCTGGCCTCGAACGACCCGCGGGCACATCCGCGCATCCGCTTCAACTACAACCAGACCGAAAGCGACCGGCAGGAGATGCGGGAGGCGGTGCGCCTCACGCGCGAGATCTTCGCCCAGAAGGCGTTCGACCCCTATCGCGGGCCGGAGATGGCGCCGGGCAGCCACGTCCAGTCGGACGCGGAGATCGACGCCTTCGTCCGCGAACAGGCAGAGAGCGCCTATCACCCCTCCTGCACCTGCAAGATGGGCGTGGAGACGGACCCGATGGCCGTGGTGGACACGGAAGGCCGGGTCTACGAGGTCGAGGGCCTGCGCGTCGTCGATGCCTCGATCATGCCGAGCATCGTCAGCGGCAACCTCAACGCGCCCACCATCATGATCGCCGAGAAGATGGCCGACGCCATTCTCGGCAAGCCGCCTCTGCCGCGCGCCGAAGTGCCCGTCTACATCGCGCCGAACTGGCAGACCGCGCAGCGATAGGGGTGCGGCCCGGCGGTGCGCCTCAACCGGCCGCCGTCTGCCGCTCCTCGGGCTCCTCTTCCGCCGGCGTCTCCTCGATCGGCTCCGCACGCGGGTCGAGCTGAACGGCAACGACGGTCGTCTGGCCCGGCGCCGTCTGGCCAAGCGGGACGAACGGCCCCTGCTCCTCCGACGGCAGCGCCGGGCGTTGGCTCATGCGGTAGCGGACGAAGCCGGCGAGCAGCGCGGCGACCACGACGAGGAACAGGAACAGGGCCGAGGGCCCGAGCTGCCCCATGAACCACGAGGCGAGCAGCGGCCCGCAGGTGGCGCCGATCGCCCAGGCCAACAGCATGCCGGCGCTCGCCGCCACCGTGCGGTCGCTTTCGACGTAATCGAAGGCATGGGCCAGACTGATCGGGTAGATGGTTGCCATGAAGCCGCCGAACAGGCCGGTCAGGCCGAGAAGCAACCAGAACAGCCCCGCATGGGTCGTCGCCAGAAGGTACTCGGCGAAGCACACCGCCGCGGTTGCGCTCAGCACCCAGAAGAGCACCGTCCGCCGATCGAACCGGTCAGACAGGCGCCCGATCGGCCATTGCAGGAGGAGGCCGCCGAAGACGGTCACCCCCATGAACAGCGAGACGTTGAGGACCGACATGCCGTTCGCCTGCCCGAAGACCGCGCCCATGCCATAGAACCCGCCGGAGATCAGCCCGCCCCCGAAGGCTCCCGCGACGCCGAGCGGCGAGATCGCGTAGAGCTCCCGGAAGGGAAGCGGCCGGATCTGGGCGAGATCCGGCGCCGAGACATGCGTCAGCACGACCGGCACCAGCGACAGGCTGAGCAGCAGCGCCGCAAGGCAGAAAAGCTCAACGCCCGTCACCTGCCAGCCATTGACCAGAAGCTGGCCCAGGCCGGAGCCGAAATAGGCCGTGATCATGTAAAGCGAGAGAACCTGGCCGCGGGTTTCGTTGCTGCTGCGCACGTTGAGCCAGCTCTCGATCGTGGCGAACAGCCCCGCCATGCAGAAACCGCTGACCGCGCGCAGCACCGCCCAGGGCAGGGCCGCAAACCACAGCGCGTGGAGCAGCGTCGCCGCAGAAATGACGGCGGCGAAGGCGGCAAAGGCGCGGATGTGGCCGACCCGGCCGATGATCCGCGGGCCGTAGATGCAGCCGCCGACGAGCCCACCGTAATAGGCCGACATGACGAGCCCCGAGACCTCGGGCGGCAGCCCCTCGATGCCCATCCGGATCGGCAGGGTGATACCGATCAGGCCGTTGCCGAGAATAAGAATGCCGGCGCCCAGCAACAGCGAGGCGACGGAGCGGAGCGCTTCGACCACGGCGGCGGCCCCTCCAGGCGGTCAATCGGCCCATCGCACCAACCTTCACGAAAGGCCGGTACTTCGGCTCAAGCCCAAGCAGCTGATTTATGCGGAGGACCGAAGACAATTGATTTCCGATCCTCCGCGACCGGTCCCTTGTTGCCCCACTCCGGGGCCAGGCGCAAGCGTCCGGGCGCCCTCCTTTTTGGTGGAGGCGACAGACGGTCCCATCGAGCCCTGGATTACCGCAGCAGCGGGAAATCGTCGGGATCGGCAGGCCTGCGCTTCGCCGCCCGGACGAGCCGGACGGCGAAGCCGTGCGTCGACCGGCGTCCGGTTCCAGCGGACGATCGCCTTGGTCCAATGGGCGGGATGGCTGTGGGGCACTTTCCATAGCCGGCGCACGCGGCCCGCTCAGCGCGCTCGAGGCAGCCATCGATCGGACTGCCTACGGGCAGATCCGCCGCAGGGCCTGCCACTCCTCCGCCGTCATCGCCGGCTCCCCGTCCGCCGCGGCCCGTGTCACCGCCAGCCGGCGATCCGCGGTCGGCGGATGGGACGAGAGATAGGCGAGGACCGCGGGAAGCGCCCCCTCCTTCCGCTCAAGCCGGGCGAAGAAGCGGGCTAAACCGTCCGTTCGCAGGCCGGCGCGTGCGAGCAGTTCGACCGCGCGCCCATCGGCCTCGGCCTCGAACTCCCGGCTGTAGGCGAGCGTCAGGAGGACGGGCGCGACCTGGCCGAGATCCGTTCCGCCCGAGATAACCTGGAACAGCAAGGCGACGCCAAGATGCCGGACCAACGATCGCATCCCGTGGCGCTCGGCCACATGGCCGATCTCGTGCGCCAGGACGCCGGCGACCTCGTCGCCGGACTCGGCCGCCTCGATCAATCCCCGCAGCAGCAGAATCTGTCCCCCGGGGGCGGCAAAGGCGTTGATCTCCGGCAGGTCGATCACTTGTACCACGAGCCCATGCGAGATCCCAGCCCCCGCCGCCAGACGCGTCGAGAGCCGATCGAGCGCGGAAACGCCCGGCGGATCGTCGCAGAGACGGTGGCCGGCGGTCAGATCCGCCGCGATCTGCCGCCCCAGCCGGGCCTCCCAGGCGGACGGTACGGCCGTGGCGATGGCGTCCGCCAGCGGCGGCCACAGGAACCAGATGGACGCCGCCGCGGCTGCGGCGCCGCCGAGGGCGAGGCCGAAGCGACGGACCGCCTTGCGCGAGAGCCGTCGGCGCGGGGCCAGGAGGCCCGGCGCGCGATCCGCGAGCTCCGTCAGGATCGAGCCGTCGGGGAGCGTGAGCCGCGCCTCGTCCGACATATCCCGGGCGAGCCGGACCGGCGCGCCGGGGCGGGCTGGTTCGACGACGCGGAGATCCTCATAGGGCCAGATGGCCAGCGGACCGTCGCCGGCCTCGGGATCGGCGATCTCCAGGCCCGAGGGGGCCAGGACGACGACGGCGCGCCTCGCCGCCGTCTTCCCGTCGTTGAAGTGGCCGCGATAGTCGGACCGCACTCAGACTCCCATCGTCTCCAGGCCGAGATAGCTCGCCAGCCCCTCGCCGGTTTCCGGCCCCCGCTCCGCCTGCGCGATGGCCGAGAAATCGATGCGGCCTTTGACGGCGAGATTGTTGCACCAGAACGACGCCATCCGCCGGACGACCAGCGGATACAGAAGTCCGAAGCTGATGAACGTCAGCAAGGCGTTTCCGATATGCAGCCGCGCGACCTGCCATCCGGTGACCGGCATCGCGAACCGCAGACCGCCAAAGCTCGTTCGGCTTGCGTAGTAGCGACGGGACCGCGCCGCAAACCAGAACATCGACATCAGGAACGTTGGGATCGCCAGCAGCCAAGCCACCAGGAAGGGCTTGAACAGATCGCGGCCCTCGCCGTCGAAGGCGAAGGGCTCGGTGCCAAATGAAAGATTGTTCATCTCGTAGCGCCGCAGCCGGGCATCCAAGAAAGGCAGGTAAAGGCCCAGCGTCAGCACGGTGAGCAGAAGCCCGCGGAGCGCAAGCCCGAGATAGGTCCAGGCCGACCCACGTTGCTGAAAGCGGATGCCGCGCCAGAGCGTCCGGCTCATGCGATAGCGCCGCGCGGCGTAAAGGCCGAGATAGGTCAGGCCCAAGACGGTGATCGCCTGCAGGATCGGGACGATCAGGACAAACCCCGGGGCGACCTGCAACAGCACGACCTCGAGGATTCCGAATCCCAGGAACAGCGGGACCAGGACGAGCATCGCCTTGAGGAAGCCAAGGAAAAGCTCCCATCCGGTGCCGGTGTATTCGAACGGCTCGCCGAGGAACAGCAGATGCGACCACAGATAGCGCCGGATCCGCGTGTTCCCCCAGAATCGGTAGACGCCCAGTGTGAGCACCGAGAACAGGATGTTCTTCACATAAATCCAGAACAGCTCGCCGCCGCGCCCGGTGTAGCGGAGATAGCGCTCTTCTGCCGACAGCGAACGCACGGTGTCGTGCTCGGCGCCAAACCCCGCCGTTTCGGCGGGAAAGGCCGCATCGGTCATCGAGATCTCCCCCCAATGCCGACCGTCCCCCTCCCGGGACCCCCGCGGCACTCTGCACGACCGGCCTTAAGCGTTCCTCTCTTTTCGGTTGCAAGCCTGGAAAATTCGCGCCGTATCCGGGCATCGCCTTCCGGCCGCGCCAAGGCCTCGCATACCGGGCGCAAAGCCCATGCCGAGCTTGGAGCTCGTCCGAAGGCGGTTTTCCGATGGTTCGCGGTCGCCGCGCCCCGCTGCGGATTCGCCGATCCGGGTCAGAACACCGTTTGGAGCAGCAGCATGCCGGCCGCGAAGGCGGCGCAGACGGTCCAGGCGGCGGCGACGTCGCGCCACGTCGCGCTCGGCGCCACAGGTCTGTCTTCCCGTTTCATTTCCGGCTCCCTTTGTCAGGTGCCTTGGCCAATAGACGTTGGTTAATTGTGTCACGGGACGGAAGGACGCGCTGTGACCCCAATCACAGGGCGAAGCGTCGGCAGGCCCGGCGACCCCGCAATCACTCGACGACCATCGCGGCGAGCGTCTCGATGCGGTCGGCCTCCTGCGCCGGCTTGTCCCAGCGGATGCGGTGAACGCGCGGAAAGCGCATGGCGAGCCCCGACTTGTGGCGGGTCGAACGGTGCACGCTGTCGAAGGCCACCTCGAGCACGAGGCCGGGGCGCACCTGCCGCACCGGCCCGAAGCGGTCGACCGTGTTGTCCCGCACCCATTTGTCGAGGCGCAGGAGCTCCTCGTCGGTGAAGCCGAAATAGGCCTTGCCGACCGGCACCAGCGCCGCCGCCCCGCTCGTCGGGTCGCCGCGCCAGGCGCCGAAGGTATAGTCCGAATAGTAGGAGGACCGCTTGCCGTGGCCACGCTGTGCGTACATCACCACCACGTCGAGGGTCAGGGCGCCGCGCTTCCATTTGAACCACGGACCCTTCGGACGGCCCGCCAGATAGGGGCTGTCGCGACGCTTCAGCATCAGCCCCTCGATGCCGGCCGCCCGCGCCCCGTCGCGCAGCTCGGCCAGCTCCTCCCAGCTTCGGAACGGCACCAGCGGCGAAAGGTCCATGCGGTCGCGCATCAGCGAGCGCGGTGCCGTCGCCGCGTGCCACGCCTCCAGACGGCGCCGCCGTTCGGCGAAGGGAAGCGGGCGCAGGTCCTCCTCGCCCTCGAACAGGATGTCGTAGATCCGCAGGAAGGCCGGATAGTTGTCCAGCATCCGTGCCGTGACGGTCTTCCGGTTGAGGCGTTGCTGCAGGTCGTTGAACGGCGCCACCGCGCCGTCGCGGCAGACCAGCAGCTCCCCGTCGAGCACGGCGTCGAAGTCGATCCGCTCCATGAGGTCCGGGAAGGCGGCGCCGATCTCGTCGCCGGCGCGGGAGAACAGGCGGCTCCGGCCGCCCTCCCCCGCTTCGCCGCCCGGCCGGCGGGCGACGATCTGGACCCGGATGCCGTCCCATTTCCATTCGGCGCAGTAGTCGGCCGGGTCGAGGCCCGCCAGCTCCTCCGCCTCGATCGGGTTGGCCAGCATCAGCGGCCGGAAGGTCGCGAGGTGGTCGACGCTGGGCCGCGGCGCCCGCCCCTCGAGCCAGGCGAAAAGCGGTCCATAGGGCGGCGCCAGGCCGTGCCAGACCTCCTCGATCTCGGTCACCTCGACGGTCACGCCGTTGCGGGCGCCGAACTGGGCGAGCGCCGTCTTGGCAAGCCGCGCCGAGACGCCGACCCGCAGGGCGCCGGTGATGAGCTTCAGGAGGGCCCAGCGCCCGGTCGGATCCAGCGCGTCGAGCCAGCCTTCGAGCAGGGCCGGCACCTCGGCCTTCTTCGCCTGCGTCAACCGCTCGACCACCTCGTTCAGCTCCGGCTCGCGGTTGGCGCCGGGGCGCTGCGGCCAGATCAGCGCCACCGTTTCGGCAAGATCGCCGACGAAGTCGTAGGACCACTCGAACAGCGGGGCGTCGACCCGCGTGGCGACGAGCGCGCGCACCAGCGCCGGCTTGGCGTTCGGCAGGTCCAGCCCGCCGGTGAGCGCGGCCAGCGCATAGCCGCGGTCCGGATCGGGCGCCTCGGCGAAGTGGCTTTCGATGAGCCGCAGCTTGGCGAGGCGGCCGTGGGTGAAGGCGAGCCGGTCGAGCAGCGTCGCGAAGGCCCTCACTGCCCCTCCTCTTCCTCGCGGCCGACGAGGGCGAGTGCCCGGGCGCGATGGCCGCGGGCCGCGGCGTGATGGATCAGCGCCTCCTCGCGGCCATGCGTCACCCAGACCTCCGGTGCGCCGACGTCGTCGAGCGTCTGCGTGAGCTCGTCCCAATCGGCGTGGTCGGAGATCACAAGGGGCAACTCGACGCCCCGCTGGCGCGCCCGCGCCCGCACGCGCATCCAGCCGCTCGCCATCGCCGCCAGCGGATCGGGCAGCCGCCGCGCCCAGCGGTCGGAGAGCGCGGAAGGCGGCGCCAGCACGATCCGGCCCGCCATCTCGTCCTTCGCGGCGGCGGTGACGGGGCGAAGCTCGCCCAGCTCGACGCCCTGCTCCGCGTAGAGATCGCACAGGCCCGTCAGCGCGCCGTGGAGATAGATCGGCCCGTCATAGCCGGCGGCGCGCAGAAGCGCGATCACGCGCTGGCACTTGCCGAGCGCGTAGACGCCGACGACATGCGCCCGCTCGGGAAACAGGCGGCAGGACTGGAGGAGCTTGCCGATCTCCTCCGCGTCCGGCGGATGGCGAAAGACCGGCAGGCCGAAGGTCGCCTCGGTCACGAAGACGTCGCAGGGCACAGGCTCGAAAGGCGCGCAGGTGGGGTCGGGCCGCCGCTTGTAGTCCCCGGAGACGACGACGCGGCTGCCGCGATACTCCAACACCACTTGGGCGCTGCCGAGGATGTGACCGGCGGGCGCCAGACGGACCGTCACCTCGCCGACCCGCAGCGGCTGGCCGTAGGCGAGCGGCTGCGTCGCTGCCGCCATGTCGGGGCCGTAGCGGGCCGCCATGATCGCCAACGTGCCCGGCGTCGCCAGCACGGCCCCGTGGCCGGGCCGCGCGTGGTCGGCGTGCCCGTGGCTGACGACGGCGCGCCCGACCGCCCGGCCCGGATCGACGTAGAAGCCGCCGGGCTCGCAATAGAGGCCGCGCGGCGTTACCTTGAGCCACTGTTCGGGTCTGGGGCGGGGAGCGGGCATGGCGTCGGAGATCGGTCTCCCGGAGTTTGCGTTGGACCGGCGGCTGGCGGCGGACACGGTCGAGCTGGCGCGCTGGCCGTTGTCGCTCGTGCTGCTGATGAACGAGCGCCGCTGGCCGTGGCTCATTCTGGTGCCGCGGCGGCCGGGCTTGCGCGACATCGACGACCTTCCGCCGGCCGATCGGACGGTGCTGATCGAGGAGACGGCGCGGGCCAGCCGCGCCCTGAAAGATACGGTGCGGCCGGCGAAAATCAACGTTGCGGCCCTCGGCAACCTCGTGCCGCAGCTGCACCTCCACGTCATCGCCCGCTTCACCGACGACCCCGCCTGGCCGCGACCCGTCTGGGGCACGCCGCCGGAGCCCTACGCGCCGGACGAGCTGCGCGAGCGCGTCGGGGCATTCCGGCGAGCGCTCGGCCCATAAGACACTCCTTGCAAGGGAGGAGAGGCTTCCTTCGGGAAGACAGCTTTTCGAGGTACGCCGCTTGGCACCGATTTTGCCTTCGCGGCCGGTCCTTCCCGTGATTTACAGTTCTCTTCGCCTTCACGGCACAGGGAGTCCTCCGCCATGCCGATCGTCAATCGCGAGTCCGGCACGACCGTCGACGAGATCGCCGACGGCATCTTTCGGATCTCGACCCCGGTCCCGCCCTCCGTCGTTCCCGGCGGGTTCAGCTTCAACCAGTATCTCGTCCTCGACGACGCGCCGCTGCTGTTTCACACGGGGCCCCGGCGTCTGTTCCCGCTGACTCAGGCGGCGGTGGCGCATGTCATGCCGGTGGAGCGGCTGCGATATATCGCCTTCTCCCATTTCGAGGCCGACGAGTGCGGCGCCCTCAACGCCTTCCTCGCGGCCGCGCCGGAGGCGGAACCGCTCTGCGGCCAGATCGCGGCGATGGTATCCGTCGGCGACTTCGCCGACCGCCCGCCGCGGGCGATCGCCGACGGGGAGGCGCTGTCCCTCGGCGCGCATAGCGTCCGCTGGTTCGACACGCCGCATCTGCCGCATGCCTGGGAGTGCGGCTTCCTCATGGAGAGCCGGACGCGGACGCTGCTTTGCGGCGACCTGTTCACCCAGGGCGGCGCGGACCTGCCGCCGCTCACCGAAGGAGACATCCTGGGGCCGAGCGAGGCGTTCCGCGGGGCGCTGGACTACTACTCGCACACGCGGAACGGCCGCGCGATGCTCGAACGCCTCGCCGGAACGCGGCCGACCACGCTCGCCTGCATGCATGGCAGTGCCTGGCAAGGCGATGGCGCTGCGCTCCTGCGCGCCTTGGCCGACCGGCTCGACCCGCCCGCCTGAGCGGGATCCAGGCGTCAGGCCGCTCCGTCCTGGTCCGGCCGCCACAGTCGGCTATTATGCGGGCTCGCAAAGCTGCGCGGCGCGGAAATCCGGAACATGCTCTCGGCCGGGCAGCCCGAACAGCCCGGAGGTCGCAATGAAGCCCGTTCTGCATGTCGGTGATCAGCATGTCTTCTCCTATCGGGTGCCGCGGGAGAAGACGGTGCCATTCCTCTACGGCGAATCGCCGGACTTCACCGCCATGCCCGAGGTCTTTGCCACTGGCTTCATGGTCGGGCTCATCGAATGGGCCTGCATCGACCACCTGCGGGCTTGCCTGGAGCCCGGCGAAGGCAGCCTCGGCATCGCCATCGACGTGACTCACACGGCGCCGACGCTGCCGGGAATGACGGTAACCGTCACCGCGACGGTCGAGGCCGTCGAGGGGCGGCGCGTCGCCTGGCGCGTCTCGGCGCGCGACGAGGTCGACCCGATCGGCGAGGGACGGCACGAACGCATGGTCGTCGCCTGGGACCGGTTCGGCAAGAAGCTCGCGGCCAAGCGAGAGGCCTGGTCCGGCCGGACGGAATGACGGGGACCCGCCGCTCCCGGGTCGATGGAAACCGCTAAAGCACGGGGATGACCCGCCGCAGCACGCGGGCCGCGCCTTCGGCCGCGGCGGAGAGAAAGGCGGCGAAGTCGAGATGGCTGTCGGCGCCGGCGAGGTCGCTGAGCGAGCGGAAGACCAGCCAGGGCGCGCCGTAGCGCTCGGCGACCTGGGCGATGGCGGCGCCCTCCATCTCCACCGCCTGGGCGGCGAAGTCGTCGAACAGGCGTCGGCGCGTCGCCTCGCAATTGACGAACTGGTCGCCGGTCAGCACCGTGCCGAAGCGGATTTGCGGGGTACGCGCCGTGCCGCCCGTGGCGGCGGCCGGAAGCGCCGGCAGGGCAAAGCCCTCCAGCGCGCCGGCCACGGCGTCGCGCCACGCCGCGTTGAGCTCATAGGCGATCGGCTCGCGCGGCTCGCCCAGCGGCGGCGTGCCGGGCCGGAAGGGTTTGAGGCGGCCGTCCAGCATGGCACCGTAATCGTGCTGGATCAGCCGTTCGGCGACCACGACGTCGCCGATGCCGAGATCGGGGTCGAGCCCGCCGGCCACGCCCGAGAGTAGCAGCCCGCGGCTGCCGAACCGATCGAGCAGCAGGGTCGCGACCAGGGCCGCATTGACCTTGCCGAGGCCGCATTCGACCAGCACGACCGAACGGCCGTCGAGCCGCCCGCGGCGGAACACCAGCCTGGCGACCTCCTCTGTCCTGTCGATGTCAAGCGCGGCGCCGAGATGCTCGATCTCCTCCGGCATCGCGCAGATCACGCCGAGCGGCGCTTGCGTCAGCGGCACCGATCCCTCCCCGTCTCTTGCCGCGAGCATCGTAATGCGCCGCCAGTGCGAGTAAAAGCCAGTGCGAGTAAAAGAATGACGTGCCGGGTCACCTAGTCACGGCCCGTTCGACGGGGAGCGTTCCGATGCGCATGTTCGAATCGCCGATCGCGCGAGCTTTTGGCGGCGGGACCGCCGGGTTCGATCGGGCCGATTGCCCCTTCAAGCCTCGGCAGTTTGCCGTCTATTCGGGCCATCGGCCGCGCTGCGGATGACGGTCGAGAGCACGCCGCCTTCTGCCCTCCCGCCCCGCTTCGCCGCATGGTTCGCGGCGCGCGGCTGGACGCCGCACGCCCATCAGCTCGACCTTCTCGCAGCAGACGCCGGGGGCCGGTCGGTGCTGCTGATCGCACCGACCGGGGGCGGCAAGACGCTGGCGGGCTTCCTGCCGACGCTGGTCGATCTCTGGGAACGCCCGAGCGACGGGCTGCATACCCTCTATGTCTCGCCTCTGAAGGCGCTGGCGGTGGACATCCACCGCAACCTGGAGACGCCGATCGCCGAGATGGAGCTCGCGATCACCGCCGAGACCCGCACCGGCGACACGCCCGCGGCGAAGCGCCAGCGGCAGCGGCGGAAGCCGCCGAACATCCTGCTGACCACGCCGGAATCGCTCGCCCTGCTCCTTTCCTACCCCGATGCGCCGGCGCTGTTTCGCGGCCTGCAACGGGTCGTCGTCGACGAGCTGCACGCGCTCGCCGGCACGAAGCGCGGCGACCTTCTGGCGCTCGGCCTCGCGCGGCTGCAACGGCTGGCGCCCGGCTGCCGCCGCGTCGGGCTGTCCGCGACGGTCGCGGACGAGGCGGCACTGGTCGCCTGGCTCTCGCCGACCGGCCGCGCCGAGGATGCGCCTGTGCGGCTGATCCGCGGCCGCGCCGGCCGGGCGGCGGAGCTGCGCATCCTCGCGACCGCCGAGCGGCTGCCCTGGTCCGGCCATATGGCGATCCACGCCATGGCCGAGGTCTACGACGCGATCCGCGCCGCCGGCACCACCCTCGTCTTCGTCAACACGCGGGCGCAGGCGGAACTCGTCTTCCAGGCGCTGTGGCGGATCAACGACGACAACCTGCCGATCGCGCTTCATCACGGCAGCCTCGCCGCCGAGCAGCGGCGGAAGGTCGAGGCGGCGATGGCGCGCGGCGCCCTGCGCGCGGTCGTCGCCACCTCCTCCCTCGACCTCGGCGTCGATTGGGCCGCCGTCGATCTGGTCATCCAGGTCGGCGCGCCGAAGGGCGCGAGCAGGCTGATCCAGCGGATCGGCCGGGCGAACCACCGGCTCGACGAGCCGAGCCGCGCGCTGCTGGTCCCGGCCAACCGCTTCGAGGTGCTGGAATGCCGCGCGGCGCTGGAGGCGGTCCGCGCCGGGGAATTGGACGGTGCTCCGCCGCGACCCGGCGGCCTCGACGTGCTGGCCCAGCACATCCTCGGCATGGCCTGCTCGGCCCCCTTCGACGCCGACGAGCTCTACGCTGAGGTAACCGCCGCGGCGCCCTACGCCGGCCTCGCGCGCGAGGATTTCGACGACACGCTTGCCTTCGTCGCCACCGGCGGCTACGCGCTGCGCACCTATGAGCGCTGGCGCCGGCTGACGCGCGATGAGGCCGGCCGTTACAAGGCGGCGAATGCCGCCGTGGTGCGGCGCTACCGGATGAATGTCGGCACGATCGTCGAGGCGCCGATGCTCAAGGTTCGGCTGCGCCGCGGACCGGTCCTCGGCGAGGTCGAAGAGCATTTCGTTCAGGGGCTGGTGCCGGGCGACAGCTTCGTCTTCGCGGGGCAGCTCTTGCGCTTCGAGGGCATCCGCGAGACCACGGTACAGGTCAGCCGCGGCACCGGGGAGCTGCCGAAGGTGCCGGCCTATGCCGGAGGGCGGCTGCCGCTGACGACGCAGCTCGCCGACCGGGTCCGCGCCATGCTCTCCGAGCCGGACCGCTGGGACTCGCTGCCCGAGGACGTCCGCGAATGGCTGCGGCTGCAGGGGCGTCGGTCCCTCCTGCCGCCGCGCGACGGGCTGCTCGTCGAGACCTTCCCGCGCGGGCGCAAGGAGTATCTGGTCGCCTACTGCTTCGAGGGCCGCAACGCGCACCAGACGCTCGGCATGCTGCTGACGCGGCGGATGGAGCGCGCCGGGCTTGGGCCTCTCGGCTTCGTCGCCAGCGATTACGTCCTGGCGGTCTGGAGCCTGCGTCCGGCGCGGGACATCGACGGGCTGTTCGACGAGGACATGCTGGGCGACGACCTGGAGGCCTGGATGGACGAATCGAGCATGCTGAAGCGGACCTTCCGCAACGTCGCCGTGATCGCCGGGCTTATCGAGCGACGCCACCCGGGGCAGGAGAAGACCGGTCGCCAGATCACCTTCAACTCCGACCTCATCTACGACGTGCTGCGCCGGCACGAGCCCGGCCACATCCTCCTGCGGGCCACGCGGGCTGAAGCCGCCGGCGGCCTCACCGATGTGCACCGGCTGGGAGCGATGCTGGCGCGCGTCAAAGGCCGCATCACGCACCGCCGGCTGCCCCGCGTCTCGCCGCTCGCCGTTCCGGTGCTGCTCGAGATCGGCAAGGAAGCGGTCTATGGCGCCGCGCTCGACGATCTGCTAGACGAGGCGGCCGAGGCGCTGATCGATGAGGCGATGCGCGAGGACCCGGCACCGCAACTGCCGTTGTAACCCGTCGATGATCGACAATCGTTCAAGTCCTCTTGTCATGCCCGGATTTGATCCGGGCATCCAGGCGCCGCCTCCCGGATTGCCGGGTCAGGCCCGGCAATGACGGCTCTTGGTCCCAAGACCGCGGCGGAACCCGCGAAGGCGACCGCCGCATTTCGGCTCAACGGCGTCGAGCTGCTCGCCGATCTCTCCGGCGCGCTGGTCTGGCCGGCACGGCGCACGCTGATCGTGGCCGACCTGCATCTGGAGAAGGGTTCCGGCTTCGCCCGCCGGGGCAGCCCGCTGCCGCCCTACGACACGCGCGCGACGCTCGCCAACCTCGCCGCGGTGCTGGACCGGTACAGGCCGGACCGGGTGGTCTGCCTCGGCGACAGCTTCCACGACCCGGAGGCGGGCGACCGTCTCTCGCCGCGCGACCGCGCGACGCTGCGTCGGATGACGGCGGCGCATGACTGGATCTGGATCCGCGGCAATCACGACCCCGCGCCGCCGGCCGGGCTCGGCGGCCGGGCGGCCGCAGAGGAGACGATCGGCGCGCTCCGGTTTCGTCACGAGGCCGCACCGGGGCCGGTGGCCGGCGAGGTGTCCGGACATTTCCACCCCAAGATCGGCCTGTCGGTGCGCGGCCGGCAGGTCGGCGGGCGCTGCTTCGTCGAGGACGGACGCCGCGTCATCCTCCCCGCCTTCGGCGCCTATGCGGGCGGCCTGGACGCGCGCAACCCGGTGATCGCCGGCCTGTTCCGCGATGGCTTCACGGCGCATCTGATCGGCCGGACGCGGATACGCAGCCTCCGACTACGGCCGTGACGAGCCCCGGACCCCAGGGTTACTCGTCCAGGCGGACCGGACCGGCGATCGTATGCAGCACGCCGTCCGGCTCGAAGGCGCGGAACGCGAAGGCGAAGACAACTCGATAGGGGATATCCTTGAGCCTGCGCTCCTCGTCGCGGCGCTGGACGATCACGTTGCCGACATCGCGGCCATCGGCGATGCGAGGCGTATCGAGCGCGGAGTTCTGGCCGGCCGACCAGGACAGCACGAGGTCCCCCGTCTCGATCTGCCCCTCCTGTCGCAGGAGATCGAGGGCCCAGGCCCGGTCTCCGACTGCCACAACCCGATTCATCGGCGGCACCTTCCGGGGAAGCTCACCGATGAAGAGGAACGGCGCGGCGGCGCTGTCGTAGCCGACATAGGGTGTCGTGCCGTAGGACCGAAAGTCCGGATTGTCGGGCACGAGAACGCGGCCGCCCGGCGCCCGCTCCTTGAAGCGCGCGACGGATTCGAGCCGCGCCGGAATCATTTCGAGCCGCGCTCCGGTCAGCGCCCCGGCGATCGCCTCGCCGGTGAACTGCTGCCACCAGCTCTCCGTCTCGCGGTCATACATCACGAGGTTTGATTTCCGGAGCTTCCCGGTCACGCCGAACACCAAGGCACGGCCGCGGATCCGACGATCGAACACGATCGCCGCGTTGCAGAGAGGGTCGTAGGTGACCGCGACCGGCACCCCGCCGACAACGTCGTTGACGACCTGGTGCCAAATGAGGGTTTGCAAGGGGTAGGCCCGTGCCTCGCCGTCCATGACGAGACTGATGACCGGCTCGGTTGGGACAAGGTTCTCGACCGCGTTGGCCAGCACGAAGCGCGGAGCGTCGATCGGCGGGATCTCGCCCTTCGGCACCCCAGCCGGAATGATCTCGTCGAGGTTGACGGCGCGTTGCGAGAAGTCCGTCTTCGGCCACTCGGCCCGCCACTGCTCGACGCTGTCCGCAGTCGCCGTCGCGATCATGGACAGCAGCGCGGCGACGGCGAACGCGACCCCCCTTGCTCCGGTCATCAAGTCTCTCCCATCCAGAAGCGTCATCCTGATGCAATCGGACGCCGACGGTGAATCACATCCGCCCCGATCCCGCAAGATCGAGGACGATCCGGATTCGGATTTTCCTGCGATCGGGTGCCGGGCAGGCGTGCCGCGCGCCCGCCGCGCCCGCGGTGCCCCCTGCTTCTCCTGGGTCGTCGCGTCGCATAGCGGGGGCGTGCACTCACGTGATCCGATGGACGATATCGCGGCGGGTGGCTATTCTGGCCCAGTCGTCT
The DNA here is from genome assembly GCA_964551315.1 of uncultured Rhodospirillaceae bacterium. Taxonomy (GTDB): domain Bacteria; phylum Pseudomonadota; class Alphaproteobacteria; order Dongiales; family Dongiaceae; genus Virgifigura. Next base: position 21,272 of record CAZKCM010000010.1, read on the forward strand.
CCAATTCGAATGAATCATGTCTAAACGGTTGATTCTTGGCGCCATCCTGGCGCTCGCGCTCGCCAATCCCACCCTGTCGGACGAGGTGACGGACCGAATCGACGAAGCGCGCCGGTCCTATGAGGCCGGCGATCTCGCCGCCGCCGAGAAGGCGCTCGACAGCGCGGGCCAGCTTATCCGTCGGAAGAACGGGTCCCGGCTCACCCGATTCCTGCCCGAGCCGCTGTCCGGCTGGGAGGCGGAGGACCCGCAGATCGAGACCGGTCCCGTCCTTGGCGGGGGCACGCTTGCGACGCGGCTTTACAGCAAGGACGATCGGGCGATCGAGATTTCGATCATGGTCAATTCGCCCATGGTGCAGGCCCTCACGGTCGTGATCGACAATCCGATGATGGTGGGCGCGTCCGGAAAGCTGCTGATCGTTGAGGGCAGGAAGGTCCTGTACATGTCCGACGACGGCTCCATGCAGGCGGTGCTCAGGAAAGGAAGCGGCTCGGCCCTGGTCCAGGTGCTCGGCGGCGGCGATACGCCCGAGGACCTCCTTCGGGATTGGTTCACCGCCATAGATCTGGATGAGATCGAGGCGGCGCTGTGAAGCGCGCGCGCCGACTGTCCTAACCGCAGCCATTCATGCCGACGTCATTCGCCGCTTTCAGACCGCGGCACGCCGCGGTTCAATTGTTGATTTAACGCGCCCGTCACGGGACACTCACCGCGGGATCACCGAGTCCGAGTAACGTTCGATCGGTCCAAGAGGCCGGTTGCACACGGACAGGCGGAAAAGGCACGCCATGAGCTCGCACCGACGATGCCGGACGATCGGGGCAAAGGACGGCGACGACCAAGGACCGAATCCGACCGGCGCCCGCCCGATGCGCGAACTCATCGAAGCCCGGCTGAGCCGTCGCGGATTGCTGAAAGGGGTGGCCGCCGGCGCACTCGCCGGCGGCCTCTTCGGCCGGGTCGCCCGGGGCAAGGACGATCCTTCGAGCCTTCGCTTCGCCGAGATCGCCCACGGCATCGACGGGACGCACCACGTCGCACCCGGCCACGCCGCCGAAGTCCTGATCCGCTGGGGCGATGCTTTGGCAAAGGATGCGCCGGCCTTCGATCCACGGGCCCAAAGCGCAGCGGCACAGGCAAAGCAGTTCGGCTACAACTGCGACTTCACGGCCTACATGCCGTTGCCGGCGGGATCGGGCAATTCGGAGCACGGGCTGCTCTGCGTCAATCACGAATATGTCTCGACCGCCCTGATGTTCCCCGGCGAGGGCGACGCCGAGCCGGCCGGCCGGCAGCAGGCGGAAATCCAGATGGCCGCACACGGCCATTCCGTCGTCGAGATCCGCAAGGACGGCGGCACGTGGCGGATCGTCGCCGACGGCCCGTACAACCGCCGCATCACGGCAAACGGAACCAGGATGCGGATCGCCGGCCCGGCGGCCGGTCACGAACGGCTGCGGACCCGCGCGGACCGGAGCGGCCGCGAGGTGATCGGAACGCTGAGCAACTGCGCCGGCGGCAGCACGCCCTGGGGCACGGTGCTGATCGCCGAGGAGAACTTCAGCGATTATTTCGGCAATGTTCCGAAGGATGCGCCGCAGGCCGAGGCCTACCGCCGCTACGGCATCTCGTCGGACTGCGAGTACACCTGGTGGCGCTACCAGGACCGATTCGACGTCACCAAGGAACCGAATGAACCCAATCGGTTCGGCTGGGTCGTCGAGCTCGATCCTTACGACCCGCGTTCGATCCCGGTAAAGCGCACGGCGCTGGGCCGCTTCAAGCACGAAGGGGCGCAGTGCATCGTCAACAGGGACGGCCGCGTCGTGATCTACTCGGGCGACGACGAGAACTTCGAATACATCTACAAGTTCGTGACGGCCCGCGGCCACGATCCGAGGCTCCGCGCCGCCAATCGCGACCTGCTCGACGACGGCACGCTCTATGTCGCCAGGTTCTTCGAGGACGGCCGGCTACGATGGCTGCCGCTCGTCTTCGGCCACGGTCCGCTGACGCCCGAGAACGGGTTCCACGACCAGGCGGAGGTGCTGATCGAAGCCCGTCGCGCCGCCGACCTCCTGGGTGCCACCCCCATGGACCGGCCGGAGGACATCGAGCCGAACCCGGTGAACGGCCGTGTCTACGCGATGCTGACCAAGAACAAGAAGCGCCGGCCGGAGCAAGTCGATGCCGCCAACCCCCGCCCGGAGAACCGGGCGGGCCACATCATCGAGATCGTGCCGCCGGGCGGTCGCGGCCCGGATGCCGACCATGCCGCGACGGACGCGCGCTGGGGGATCTTCCTGATCGCCGGCGACCCGGCCTCGGGCACGACGCTGTACGGCGCGGGCACCGGCGCCAATGGCTGGTTCGCCTGCCCCGACAACGCCGCGATCGACGGCAAGGGCCGCCTCTGGATCACAACCGACCAGGGCGGCGGCGCCGCGAGGACGGGAACCTGCGACGGTGTCTGGGCGACCGACGTCGACGGCGACGGGCGTGCGACGCCCCGGTTCTTCTTTCGCGCCCCGATCGGGGCCGAGATCTGCGGCCCGTCCTTCACCCCCGACGGCAGGACGCTCTTCCTCTCCATCCAGCATCCGGGCGACGTCGATGGCTCTTCCTTCGATGCGCCGGCAACGCGATGGCCCGATTTCATCGAAGGCATGCCGCCACGTCCTTCGGTGGTCGCCGTGACCCGGCTCGACGGCGGACGGATCGGCGGGTAGCGGCGCAGTTTTCAGTCTTTGCTCTTTTCTCAAAAACACAAGTTTTTGCCGTGGCGTCCTCTTTCGATCCTCCGTCATCGAAGACAATGAACCGATCGTCGCAATAGTCGCGCAAGCGCACGCGCGTCGGTGTCTTTCCTGCCCTGAATTTGCCCCCTTAATGACACTGGAGCACACAGGACCGCTGTGTTTTGACTTCAGCGCCCAATCGTCGGCTCTGTCGGCAGGGGGAGAGGCCTCTTCGAGGCCCCGAGTCAACATTCAACAAGCCATTCACCAGCAGGGGAGACAGCAATGGCATTCAAGGCATCCGGACGCGAATTATGGGTCGGCCGCGGTGAACAGTACGGGCGTCTGAAGGACGCGATCGCGGCGTCGCGGGACGGCGACACGATCTATGTCAGAGCCGGCGTATACGAGAACGACTTTTCGGTCATCAACACCTCGGTCCGCATCGTCGGCGTGGGCGGCAAGGCTCATTTCAAGAACACCAAGTCCGCGATCGACAACGGCAAGGCAATCCTCGTCGTTCGGGACGACGTGGAGATCGAGAATCTCGAGTTCTCCGGTGCCAAGGTGTCGGCCGGCAACGGCGCCGGCATCCGCTTCGAGGGCGGCGAACTGCGGATCGAAAACAGCTACTTCCACCATAACGAGAACGGTCTCCTGGCCGCCAACATCGGCGACGCCCGCCTGACCGTCATCGGCAGCGAATTCGCCCATAACGGGCGCGGCGACAGCTACACCCACGGGCTCTACGCCGGACGGATCGCCCATCTGGAGGTGCGTGACAGCTACTTCCACGACTCCCGGGACGGCCACCACATCAAGAGCCGGGCGCGCGAAACCGAGATCATCAACAACCGGCTGATCGATGGCGACGGCCGAACGGACTACAACATCGACCTGCCGGAGGCCGGGGTCGCGGTGATCCGCGATAACGTGATCGAGCAGAACAACAACGGCGCCAACCGGACGATGGTACATTACGGCGGCGAAGCGAAGAGCTATTCCGGCAGCCTGTTGATCAAGGGCAACGAGTTCATCAACTACGAGACCGACCACAGCACTGCCGTACGCAATCAAACCCCGATTACCGTGCGCATCGAGAACAACACCTTCCACAACGTCGACACGGTCGCGGCCGGTCCCAACAGCCAGAGCGGCAACACGGTCTACGACGATCTCTCCCACGTCGGCGCTCCGGCCCCCGCGCCGAAACCGGCACCGGCACCCGAGCCGGCGCCGCAGCCCGAGCCGCAGCCCGAGCCGGAACCGGGCGCCTCGGACACGAACCTGTCGGTCCGGATCTCCGGCGACGACTACAAGGGCGATCCGAAGTTCGAGCTGTATGTCGACGGCCGCAAGATCGGCACCAAGACGGTGACGGCGGATCACGGCGAGGGCGAGTGGCAGACCTTCAACTTCAGCGGCAACTTCGGCGCCGACGGACCGGACGAGGTTGCCATTCGCTTCATCAACGACGCCTGGGGCGGATCGTCCAGCGCGGACCGGAACCTCTATGTCGATTACATCGAGATCGACGGGACGCGGCTGCAGCCCCAGGACGCGGTCTACGAACGCAGCAACGGAGAGACGCTCGCGGGCCGGGAGAAGATCTCCTGGAACGGAAGCCTGGTCTTCGACACCGGCGGGGTCGAGCTGCTGGGCGCGGCCTCCGGCCCGACCGACGACGGCATGAACGGATAGGTCTCCCGAGCGGCCCGATGGCGGGCCGTGGCTCACTCGGCGGGGAGGGCGAGAACGCCCTCCCCTCTTTTTTTGCGCCCGCGCGGCATTCGCCGCGATCGGCGACTGCTAGCTGCTTTCCGATAGACAGGCGCGGAGCGACCCCGCGAGGCTCCGCATCAGCTCGAAGTAGAGATCCGGCCCGTCCTCCAGCGCGCCGCCGAGCGGATCGAGGACACCCGTCCGGGCCGCGGTCCCCTTGCGGACGGTCTCGACCAGGGCCGGCTCGAACTGGGGCTCGCTGAACACGCAGCGCGCCCGCAAGGTCACGATCTTTTCGCGGATCTCCCGCAAGCGATGGGCCCCCGGCGCCAGTTCCGGGCTGAGGGTAATCGATCCCACCGCCGCCAGATCGTAGTGATCCTCGAAGTACTGGTAGGCATCGTGGAAAACGACGTAGGGGATGTCATCGACCGGCGCCAGGCGCGCCGCAAGCTCCCGGTCGAGAATGGCGATCCGGCCGGCAAGCCGATCGGCATTCGCCCGATAGACCTCGGCGTTTTCGGGGTCGACCTCGCTCAGCGTCTCGGCCATCGCCGCAACGATCCAGCGGGCGTTGTCCGGATCGAGCCAGATATGGGCATCATAGCCGGCGCGGCGGTGATCGGTATTGTCGTGGGCTTCCCCGTGGTGCCCGTCCGCGTCATGATGGTCCTCATCCGCCGCTTCGCCGTGATGCTCGTGATCGTGCACCTCCCAGGCGATCCCCTCGCGCAAGGGCAGGAGAGCGACGCCCCTCGCCTCCGCCAGCGCGACGACGCGCGCGTTGCCGGCCAGCTCCGCGAGCGGTCCCACCATGTAGGTTTCCAGGCCTTCACCGACCCAGAACACGACGTCCGCCCGCGCAAGCGCCCGCGCATCGGAGGGACGCATGGCATAGCCATGCGCCGAGCCGGCGCCTTCGACCAGCAGCGTGGGCGTCCCGACGCCCTCCATCACGCCGGCTGCCAGCGAATGGATCGGTTTGATGCTCGCCACCACGTTCGGCTCGGCCGCCGCCGGGCCGACGACCCCAAGCCAGGCGGCGGCAAGAACGGGCATCAGCATGGGAAGAGAGAAGGTGTTGCGCATCGACCGCTCCGTTTCGCGAGGTGAAGCGAGGGCCCTCCACCGGCCCGGTGGATCGGCGCCTCTTGAAATGTTATACTGTTACGCCGAGTGATACATTATAACGTATCGGAGTCAAGGCCGACGGAGACGAGATGGCGACGACCAACACGGCGAGACGGGCCGATGGCGGCCCCTTCTTTCACGGGCATCACGACCACCAACGCTGCATCGACCGGGCGCTGGAGACGGCGGCTGCCCTGTGCGAGGGGCGTGGCGCGCGCTTGACGGCGCTGAGACGGCGGGTTCTGGAACTCGTCTGGAGCAGCCACGCGCCCATCGGCGCCTACGACATCCTCGAGCAGCTCCGCCGCGACGGCCGCACCGCCGCGCCGCCCACCGTCTATCGCGCGCTCGATTTCCTGCGCGACCACGGCCTCGTTCACCGGATCGAGTCGCTCAACGCCTTCATCGGCTGCCCGACTCCCGACGAGACGCATGTGAGCCAGTTCCTGATCTGCACCGCCTGCAGCGCGGTGGCGGAGATCGACGGCACGGAGATCCGCCCCGTCCTGACGAAGAGCGCCGCCGCCGCGGGGTTCGCGGTCGACCGGCTGACCATCGAGTTGCGGGGCCTGTGCGCGCCCTGCGCCGAGCGGATGCGATCGAGCCCTACCGATGTGTCCGGCCATGCCGAATGACGACGCCCCCGAACCCTCCGGAAGCGGTGCCCTTCCGCTGGTCCGGGTCGAGGCCCTCACCCATCGCTTCGGCGGCAACGTGGTTCTTGAGAGCGTCGATCTGAGCGTACACCCCGGCGAGATCGTCACGCTCATCGGGCCGAACGGCGCCGGCAAGTCCACCCTTGTCCGGATCGTCCTCGGCCTAGTTCGCCCCGCCCAGGGCCGGGTCGTGCGGAGGCCGGGCCTGACCATCGGCTACATGCCCCAGCACCTCCGGATCGACGAGGGCCTGCCGATGACGGTGCGCCGCTTTCTGTCGCTCGCGCGTGGCGGCCGGCCGGGCGACCTGTCCGCGGCGCTGGAAGAGGTCGGCGCCGGGCATCTTCTGGACCATCCGTTCCAGGCCCTCTCCGGCGGCGAGACGCAGCGGGTGCTCCTCGCCCGTGCGCTGCTTCGCGCCCCGGATCTCCTGGTGCTCGACGAACCGGTCCAGGGCGTCGATGTCGCCGGGCAGATCGAGCTCTACGACCTGATCACGCGCATCCGGACGCGCCGCGGCTGCGGCGTGCTGATGGTCTCCCACGATCTGCATCTGGTGATGGCGGCCACCGACAGGGTCATCTGCCTGAACCACCACGTCTGCTGCGCGGGTCGCCCCGACGCGGTGAGCGCGCATCCCGAGTATCGCGCATTGTTCGGTCCGCTGGCCGGCGAGCGGCTCGCGGTCTACACCCACAGCCACGACCACCGGCACGACCTCGGCGGCGCCGTGGTCGATTGCCCGCCGGAAGACGACCGGCGGCGGGTGGCGGCAGGCGAGCCATGATCGACGATTTCCTGTGGCGCGCACTCTTCGGCGGCGTCGGCGTGGCGCTCGTCGCCGGACCGCTGGGATCCTTCGTCGTCTGGCGGCGGATGGCCTATTTCGGGGACTCGCTGGCGCACAGCGCCCTGCTTGGCGTCGCTCTTGGCTTCCTGCTCGGTACCGATCTGCAGATCGGCGTCATCGCCACCTGCGTGGCGCTTGCGCTGATCCTCGTCGCGCTGCAGCAGCAGCGGCGGCTCGCCACGGACACCCTTCTCGGCATTCTGTCGCACAGCGCGCTGTCGCTCGGCCTCGTCGCCGTCAGTTTCGCGCAGACGCTGCGGATCGACCTGATGGGCTATCTGTTCGGCGACATCCTTGCCGTGGGCCTGACAGACCTCGCCTGGATCTATGGCGGTGGCGCGGCGGCGCTCGCCGTGCTGGCCGCGATCTGGCGGCCGCTGCTGGCAATGACCGTGCACGAGGAACTCGCCCGGGCGGAGGGCGTGCCGGTGATCGCGATCCGACTGGTCTTCATGCTGGCCATCGCCATCACCATCGCCATCGCCATGAAGATCATCGGCATCCTCCTTATCACCTCGCTGCTGATCATCCCTGCGGCGACGGCCCGACGCTTCGCGCGGACGCCGGAGCAGATGGCGGCGTTGGCGAGCCTGACGGGCTGCCTGGCGGTCGTCGGCGGCCTCGCCGCTTCGCTGCGGTTCGACACGCCTTCCGGTCCTTCCGTCGTCGTCGCGGCGGCCGCGCTGTTCCTCCTCAGCCTCGCGGCCGGCGCGGTCGCATCGGCCCGGCGCTGAGCGAGGGCTCGAGAGCGACTCCCGAGGCACCCGCTTTTCGCTTGCGGCAGAGCGCCGGCACACCGGTCTTGCGCGCCCAAACGCATAGGGGCGGGTTTCAAACCCGCCCCTTCCTTGGGTCGCCTGAGTGCTTGCGTTGGATCAGGCGGCGGAACCGACCGCGAGGCCCGGGTCGCCCGCCCGGTCGGCCGGCATCGGCGCCCCCATTTCGCCCTGCAGCAGGCGCAGCCGTTTGCGCGCCCGAACAGCCCGCAGGCAGGCCGTGGCGGTATCGATTCCGAGAACCTTCGACGATTCCTCCGTCGTCAGCCCCTCGAGGCCGGTCAGGAGGAGGATCTGCCTGTCCTCCGCAGGCAGCCGGTCGAACGCCAATCGGAAGCGCCGCAGTTCGGCGGATTCGACGCCATCGGGCCACGTCGCGGTCGGAACCGTTTCGGGCGCGCGGTGGGCATGTTCCTCGTGCAAGAGCCGCAAAAGCCAGATCCGCAGGTCCGTTTCTCCGCGCACCCGATCCTCTTGAACCGAGCCGCGTCCCGAAACCGCCCGTTCGAGGCAAGCGCGAACCAGGGAATCGGCCGCGTCCCTGTCCTGCACCAGGGCGCGCGCGTGACGGCGAATGAAGGGAAGTTGGGCTTCGATGGCGCCGGTCGATGGACGAGCCGGATCCTTCTGCATGTAACGCCTCCGTCGATCATAAGACTTATCCGACCCTTTTTCTGAGGATGTCGCGCCGATTGGTCGCTGAAACAACCCCAAAACATCACAAACACAAATTTGCCACAAAGAACCGTGGGTACCGTGTCAACAACAGGACAAAAAGATGTCAAACGGTGTCGCGCGAGATAAATCTCTCAACCTCCCAGATACTTGGACGCATTTTCTCGGCGGCTATTCAGAACGGGCCTCCATCTGCCTCACTTATTACACAGAACGGCATGGAACGCCGGCACGCTTGCTGCGTTTCCGCTGATCGACGGACGGACCCGAATCCGATGCCAGGAGGAGAAGATGCTGAGACACCTGCGTTCAACCGCCGCCGCCACGGCCGCCGCGATGATGATGACGGGCGCCGCCTGGGCGCAGCCCGACCACGGAAGAGGCACTACCGACGGCGCGACGCCCCGAGCACCCGCCGGGCAGAAGATAGCCCAGGGCACGACCTCAACCGCCTCGCCGACGTCGGGCGCGTGGGAGACCGGGCGTGCCGTGGCGAAGCCGGCGGAGAATGCCGGCGCGCTGGCAGATCGGGTCATCGGCCTGCCGGTGCTGACCGAAGACGGCGAGCAGGTCGGTGACGTGGAGGACCTGATCGTCGATCAGGACAGGCGCGTGCGCGGCGTCGTCGTGGCGGTCGGCGGATTTCTCGGGATGGGCATCAAAGAGGTCGGCGTGGCCTGGGACCAGGCAGAAGTCCGCTCGACACCCGAGACGGGCGAGGTGCTCATCCTGCGCGGCCTGACGAGCGACGACATCGACACGGCGCCTTCGTTGGAGACCGACTCGTCGGGCGACAGCGCGTCGCGGGTTCCGGCCCCACGGATCACAGAATAGGCGCGGTGAATGGGTCAAGCGGTAGATGGCGGTTTACCCGCGCAACACCTCCTCCAGGCAGGGCCGGAAATGCGCGAAGTCCGGCGTGACGAGGCCGACGGCCTTGGCCTCGTCGTCCCACCGTCGCAGGCGCAGGGCGGCCTCGGCATGGGGTCCGGCCGCGAAGCGCGCCGCCGCCTCCGCCGTGAGCGGCCCGCCCTGCAGCCGGAGGCTCCGCCCGGACGCCTCCGACAGCCGGTCCCAGTACCCGGGCTCGGCCTGGCAAAGATAGCGCTTGGCCTCGACGTGCAGGCGCACGGGCTCGTCACGGCCGGCCCGAAATGCCGCGAGAGCCAGGCTGAGGCGACCGATTCATGCTGCGCATCGACGCCCTGCTCCGCAATGTCCTCCGGCAGGCCGTGGAGCAGATGGCCGATGTCGTGCAGCAGCGCCGCCGCGACGAGCGCGGCCGTGGCGCCCTCCCGCTCCGCCGCCCAGGCCGACTGCAGCGCATGGACGCTCTGGGTCACGCCCTCGCCATAGGTCGCGTCGCCTCGGCGGCAATACAGATCCAGAATCTCGTCGACGATGCTCATCGTTCCCTCCGTCGCCTCTTCGGGCAGCACCGGAAGATTCATCACGGCGACACGGAGATATCGTGAGCGTTTTGTTAAATCTTCGCGTCGGCAGGTCGTTCCGATCGCGTCGCCTCACGTCCTGGAGGGCCAGACGCGCGCGCGCCCAGGATTTGGGGTCGCTCGGGCGCCGACCGGCGCGTAGCACGCCGCGGCCGCGTACCGTATCACCGCCCCTGCGTCGTTGTGGGATTGAGGCTCCAGATCGCGAAGTTGAGCGCGGCGGCAAAGGTCACCCAGCCCAGATAGGGCACCAACAGCCACGCCGCGCCCGCGTGAATCGGATAGAAAAGCAGGATGGTCGCCACGATGGACAGCCAGATCAGCACGATTTCGAAAAAGGCGAGATCGGGTCGATGAAGCCCGAAGAAGATCGGCGTCCACGCTGCGTTCAGAACGAGTTGTATCGCGTAAACGGTCAGCGGAATCTTCGCGCCGGCAACGCCGGCTTCGCGCCAGACCAGCCAGCCCGATACGGCGATCATCAGGTAAAGGACCGTCCACACCGGCGCAAACAGCCAGTTCGGCGGCCGCCAGGACGGTTTGGCCAACAGGTCGTACCATGTCCCCGGCCGAAAGACCGCGCCGGTGAGAGCCGCCAGAAAGCAGACGGCGACGAAGGCAAGCAGCGCGAGCGCGGAGGTCGCGTTCACGGCAGGCCGTTAGGGACGGATCAAGCGGCGATCTTGCCGCTCGGCCGAAGAGCACAACAGGTGCCGACGATCGCGGCTGCCGGGTCCCGGCCCGCAAGCCTGGCAGAACCCCGGCCGATATGGCCGACCGGCGCTCCGGCCTTGCCATCGAACGCCTTCGGCCGGCCGCAGGTATCGCGGGGCAGGCCGGCAGTCGCCATGCTGGCGTTCGGCCCCTCCCCGATACCGCTTGACGTTACGGGCGTCTCCGATCCGAATTTTCTCCGGCTCAGCCACCGGATCCGCCGCCGCCAGAGCCTCCGCCGCCGGAGCCACCTCCTCCGGATCCGCCTGATGCCGAACTTCCAGCACCGGCGGCTCCGCCGCCAGCCCCGCCGAGAGCGCCGCCCGCGCCGCCGGCCCCCATACCCATGCCGCCCGGACCCTGAGCCGCAGAGCCGGGCTCCTCGAAGCCGGTCCGGCCGGCGCCGGTCCCGGCACCGGGCGCGGTTATCCCTCCGCCCGGCTGCATCATCTCCCGCTGGATACGCATCCCGTCATCCGCGATCCCGGCTCCGAGGCCCGAGAGGGGATCATCGGCTTGGCGGTCGTCGTCGGCCCCGCGCCCACCGATTCTCGCGCCATAGCGCTCGCGCTCGCCGGGCGGCTGCCTGATCCCGGCCTCCGCCGAGAGCTTGTCGATATCGGTGATCCGTTCCCGTTGCCAAACCGCGTCGTCTTCCCGGAGTCGATCAACCCCTTGCGCGAAAGCGGGAGTCGACAAGGCGAACGCAATTACCGATGCGACGGCCAATGTCCTTTGCATGCGACAGTACCTTTCTCCCGAACTTTGCCGGCGCCGGGGCGCACCACGCAGCGAATGCATCGCAAACAACGCGCCTATGCCGGAGTTCCGGATGCGCCACGAAGAGCCGGCATGTCTCCGATCATGCCTGCCCCGGTCTCAATCGCCCGTGCCGCTGCCTTGGCTGCTCGGCGCGTCGCCGGGGAAGACATGGCGATCGGTGCCGGTCGCACCGCCCGTGCCGTGGGCATCCGTCTTGCCGCCGGTAATGCCGCCGGGAATGATCTCTTCCGCATCGGGGCGATCGACTTCCGGCCGGCTGTCGACCCCGGCTTCATCCTCGAGCACGCCGTCACCCGGGGCCGTGCCCGCGGCGTCTTCACCGGTTCCGGGCTCGGCCGCAGCCAGGCGGAGTGCGGCCGCGGAAGAGCCTATCCCTCCTGGTCGGCGAGAAAGGCGTCGAGCAGGCGGACACCGAATCCGGTGGCGCCGGCCGGGCCTGTCGGCTGGTCCTTCTTGTTGAAGTCGCGGCCGGCGATGTCGAGATGGGCCCAGGGCGTGTCGCCGACGAAGCGCTGGAGGAGCTGCGCCGCATGGATGGCGTCGGCCGAGTCCTCGTCCGGCGCGCATTGCCGGATGTCGGCGATGTCGGACTTGAGATGCGCGTCGTAGTCCGGATCGAGCGGCAGGCGCCACAGCTTTTCCCCGACCGACCGCCCCGCCGCGATCAGCCGTTCGGCCAGGTCGTCGTCATTGGCGAACAGGCCGGCATAGACATGGCCCAGCGCGCGGACCACCGAGCCGGTCAGCGTCGCCAGATCGACGATCGCCCGCGGCCGGAAGCGCTTCACCGTGTAATGCAGCGCGTCCACAAGGATCATGCGCCCTTCGGCGTCTGTGTCGATCACCTCGATCGTCTGGCCGGCCGCCGTGGTGACGACGTCGCCGGGGCGGAAGGCGGTGCCCGACGGCATGTTCTCGACCAGCGGCACGACTCCGACCGCATCCACCGCCGCCTTCCGCTGCGCCAGTGCGCGCATCAGCCCGACGACCGCGGCGGCGCCGGCCATGTCGCCCTTCATCTCCTCCATGTTCCGGGCCGGCTTGATCGAAATGCCGCCGGTGTCGAAGGTGACGCCCTTGCCGACGAAGGCAAAAGGCCTCGCGCCGCGCCGGCCCTTGCCGCCGCTGTCGCCCTCCCCGCCGCGCCAGCGCATGACGAGCAGCCGCGGCCGGTGCGCGCTGCCGCCCGCCACCGCAAGCAGCGCGTTCATGCCGAGCCGCCGCAGGCGCCGTTCGTCGAGCACCTCGACCTCCACGCCGAACTCGGTGAGCGCACGCGCCCGTTCGGCGAAGCTTTCCGGATAGAGGACGTTGCCCGGCTCGTTGACCAGGTCGCGCGCGAGCGCCACGCCCGCGGCCGCGGCGTCGAGCCGCTGAAAGAGCCGACGCGCCGCCCCCGCCGCCTCGGTGACGATCGTCAGCCGGCGCAGCGGTGCGGGGTCGTCCTCGCGCGGCCGGGTCCGGTAGCGGTCGAAGCGATAGGTCCGCAGCCGGGCGCCGAGGGCGAGATGCGCCGCCATTGTCACCGCATCGACCGGCGCCTCCTCCGGCCGGTCGATGATTACCGCGGCCTCCGGTTGGTGCTCCGCGGCCAGATGCGCGGCGAGGCGTCCGCCGATCTCTTCGCAGGCCGGCCGGTCGAGCTCGGTCGCGCGCCCAAGTCCGAAAAGGACAATCCGTCGCCCGTCGAAGCCGGCCGGCGCCAGGACGTCGAGCGGCGCCTGGTCGCGCCCCGCCCCGAAGCGGTGGTTGCGCAGCGCGCGGGCAAGCGCGCCGTCGGTGGCGCGATCGAGCGCCGCCGCCCCGGGCGCGAGCCGGCGCTCCGGCAGAACGCCCGCCGCAACAACCGGTGCCCCTTCCGGCGCCGTGCTTCGAAACACGATCTTCACGACTTCCCCCGTTGCAGGAAACCGCTTCTTTCTTAGCAGCTTGGACCGGAATTGAAACCGCCGTTACGACGGCGGCAACGTCTGACGCAACGCGGCGCGCAAGACTCGGACCTCAACCTAGAGGAAGCGGGCACCGGCCACCGCTGTCCTCTCGTTCTCAGCGTCGCGGTCGATGACGAAGGACGCCAGGGTGACCGTGACATTGCCGAAGACGGCGAAGCCATCCGGGCGGGCGGGCACACGGGCTTCAATCGGCGCCGGCCAACGCCGCGCTGCCGCGCCCGGGTCGCGTCTCGCGGATGGAGAAGGCGAGCAGCCCGGCGACGAGCGCGAGGGCGATCGAGGCGGCCCAGACCCAGTAGTATCGGGCGAAGAGGTCGAACAGATAGCCCGCCAGGAAGGCCCCGACGGCCGCGCCGAGCGAATGGCCCGCCGACAGCAGACCCATGGTCAGGCCCATGACGCGCAGGCCGAGATGGCTGGCCACGAGACTGGCGGTCGGCGGCACCGTCGAATAGTCGAACAGCCCAAAGGCGATCGCGAAGACGAACAGCAGCGACAGGTCGTTGGCCGCGAGAATCAGCAGGATGAAGGACAGCCCGCGCATCACGTAAATGCCGCCGAGCAGGAACGGCCGGTTCATGCGGTCGGTGAAATAGCCGGCCAGCACCATTCCCCCGAGATTGAAGGCCGACAGCACGCCGTAGGCGGTTGCGCTCTGCAGCGGCGGGAAGCCGCAGGCCGCGGCGTAGGGCAGAAGGTGCGTCTCGATCACCCCGGCGGTGGTGAATCCGCAGATCGTGAAGCTCCAGAACAGCAGATGGAACACCGGACTGCGCCAAAGCAGCGCAAGGCGCGCCCCGAGCGATTCCGTCGCCGGCCGCTCTTTCGCCGAGGTACCGTTGCGGTGCCGTCGGATCAGCACCAGCACCAGGGGGATCAGCGCCAGGCTGGCGAGGCCCAGCGTCAGGTAGCTCCAGCGCCAGCTCGTCGTCGCGAGCACGCTGGCCAGCATGGGAATGACGAGGAGCTGGCCGGCCGTCGATCCCGCCGTCGCGACGCCGACCGCGAGACCGCGGTTCCGCTCGAACTGCAGGCTGACGATCGTCGACACGACGTGGGTCGCCGCGATGCCGAAGCCGAGGCCGGCGACCAGGCTGAAGGCGAGGAGGAACTGCCACGACGCCGAAACGCCCGCCGTCAGCACCATGCCGATCCCGACAAAGGCGAGACCGGCCGACAGCAGCGCGCGCGGCCCGAACCGGTCGACGAGGTTGCCGGACACCGGCGCGGCCGCGGCCATCAGCACGAGTGCCACGGCCCCGCCCGCGGAGACGAAGCTGCGCGACCAGCCGAGATCGGCCTCGACATAGGGCATCGCCAGTCCGAGGACCGAGCGCGCCGAGAAGGACAGGCTCAGCGCGACGAAGCAGACCGCGACGACGAGCCAGCCGTAGAGCTGGGACCGGGGCATGGACACCAATTATTGGCAACCGGGCGCGCCCCGCAATTGCAATATTGTATGGATACATGACGCGCGCGGTGGCACAGTCATGGCATGAACGACGCTGCACCCCCGCCCCGCCGCCGGTCGATGCGATTGCCCCATTACGATTACGCCACGCCGGGAGCGTATTTCGTGACCGTGTGCGTACAGGAACGGGCGTATTTGTTCGGCGAAATCATCGACGGGGAAATGCGGTTGAACGGATTCGGCGGAATTGTTCAAGCGTGTTGGGAGGAATTGCCGCGGCATTACCGGCACATCGAAATGGATGCGTTCGTGGTGATGCCGAACCACGTGCATGGAATCATCGTGCTGACGGACGTAGGGGCGGGTTTGAAACCCGCCCCTACCGCGTGTGGTGCGAAACACGGCCTGCC
>CAZKCM010000010.1:36643-61113 GCA_964551315.1 uncultured Rhodospirillaceae bacterium
TAGGGGCGGGTTTGAAACCCGCCCCTACCGCGTGTGGTGCGAAACACGGCCTGCCGGAGATCGTCCGCGCGTTCAAGACTTTCTCGTCGCGCGGCATCAACGCGGAAAGGGCGACGCCGGGCTACCCCGTATGGCAGCGCAGCTATTACGAACGCGTGATACGCAACGACCGGGAGCTGCAGGCCATTCGCCAATATATCGCCGACAATCCGCTCCGCTGGACGCTCGATCGCGAAAACCCCGCCAACAACGGGGACAATCCCTGGCGCCCCCTCACCCCAACGCCCCGACCGTGTGGATGATGCCGGCGCCGGCGCGGCGGACCAGCTCGTAAAGCCGGGCCATCGGCTGGAAGATGCGGGCGTGCTCCTGCTCGTAGGACTGGTTCTCGTCGCTGCGGTAGGTGGCCGGCTCGCCGAAATCGTCGGCGTCGTCGGGGCTGTCCACCTTCGGGAAGATCGTCGACAGCATCCGGACGGCCGTCTCGATGTCGAGGTGCAGGATCCGGCCGATCAGCTGTTCGTGGGTGATCCCGTGCTGATCGCTGAAGTCCGGGATCTGCGTCGCCAGCAGGAAGATGCGCTGGATCAGCGCGATGCGCAGCGCATGCAGCAGGTGCAAGTTGTGGCGCGCGTCCCGGCCGATGCCCACCGCACCTCGTTCCGTGGTCGCGGATTCCGCGTAGCAGGCGGCGATCTCCGCCCGAAGGTCGAGGCAGTCCTTCTGCAGGATGCGGTAGATCTTCACCAGTCTCTCGTGATTGCCGGCCTCTTCCAGATACTCGGAGACGCGCCGCAACGCCTCGACCCGGCCGGCGCCGGACTCGTGCGCCGCCTGCTGCAGCCAGAGGCCGGGGTCGAGGACGTCGATGTAGGCCTTCAGCACGTCGAGGTCGCTGAACTCGAGCGCCCACTCGACCATGCCGAAGAGGCGCCGGAAGCGCGGCGACTCGCGGTAGAGCCTCTGGAACCGCTCCGGGTCCTTCTTCATGGCCTGCCCGACGCCGCCGATGGTGTTTGCCAGCATGCCGAGCTGCTGCAGGATGCTGTTGTGCGGGATCGCCCGGAGCTGCGAGGGATGGGCAAGATCGATCCGCGCGCCGCCGCCGTCGTGCTCGCGCCGGAGCGCGCGTGACCCGGCCGGATAGAGCATGTTCGTGCCGAAGGCGTCGAGGAGAGCGGCGTAGTTCGGGTCGGCCATCACCCGGTCGTTGAACTGGCGAATCGTGATGAAGAACTCCGCCAGGTAATCGACGTCGGTGTAGAACGGATCCTCCTCCGGCTCCGTCGGGCCCTCGAGCGCGAAGTCGAGAATGCCGCACACTGTGGTGAAAGCGATCGCCGGGGTGATGAACGGGATGTAGCCGTCGCCGCCCTGGAAGCTCACCTCCTCCTTGCAGATGACGCCCTGCCGCTCGAACTGGCGGCGACTGGCCGGCGAAGCGACGTAGCTCAGCCGGTCGGCGAAGCTGGAGGGATGCGCGCCGCGGCCGATCGATTCGCCGTGGGTGTCGAATATGACGAGCTGGACGTCGCCGAAGCCGCGCTCGACCAGGAGCGAACCCAGCTTCATCCGCAGCCGCTCGACGGCGACCGCCGCGGCCGTCTGGCCGAGATAGCGGCCGGCGTCGGAGAAGCCGGTCTGGATGCAGAGCCGGCCGCGCTTGCGCAGATAGGCGCCGTAATGCGGGTTCTGCAGGCATTCGTCGATGACCGCGGCACCGCGCTCGAACCCCCTCGTGGTCTCGAACAGCGGCGAGATGTCTACCTTGTCCTCGACCCCGAACAGCCGCGCGTAGTAGAGCGCCGTCAGCAGCGTGAAGGAGGTCTCGCACTCGGCGATGAGGAAGCGAACCGGCGTCGTCGCGTCGACATATTTCAGCATCTGGGCGACGAGCATGAAGAGGCGCTTCGCCGACGCCTTCTCGGCCAGGATCGAGCCGAAGTTTATCTGCACCGGCCGAACGCTGCCGATCAGCTGCGTGACGGCGTGGAGGTAGGACCGACGGTGGCTGGGGTCGTCGGGGGCCGCCTCCATGCCGATCGTCCTGCGAATGGCGTTGTGGAGCTGCTGCGCGTTGAGCCGGACATGGGTGTGAGCCATGCCCAGCCCGTGGTTGGCGATTTCCGCCCGCAGGATGCAGAGGGTGCGCTTGGCCGCCGGCTCCGCGCTCAACGTCACTGCGCGGTCGATCAGGTCGAGAAGCCGGCATGAGTCGATCAGCCGCAGGGCGCGACCGTCATGCATGCGCTTGGCGATCCGGCGCACCTGCTCGGGCCAGGACGCCCGGTCGGCCGTGTCCGGGGACTGGCCCGGCCCGCCACCCTGGAACACCTCGATCTCGTCGCCGACCTCCTTGATCGCCAGCGCCAGCCGCGACTCGACGAGCTCCAGCGTGTGGCGCAGGTCGGTTGCCTCGTCGGAGAGGGCGAAGCGCAGGCGGACGTCGCGCACCGTCTCGCGGTAGTGCGTAAGCTGCAGGACCTGCAGACGCATGCGCTTGAACAGGCTGTCGCTCCACTTGATGTCGGAACGTCCGTCCAGGTCGTATCCGACCCAGCTCGCCACCGTCAGCAGCTTCGGCGACAGTGCGGTCCATTCCTCCGGATAGAGCTCCTCCGCCACTTCGAAGACGATCTCGTAGACCCGGCGCAAGGCCGCCTGGATGTTGGCGATCGCCTCGATCGACAGATTGTGCTCGGTCAGGAGGTCGAGCGTTCGCTCCGGCCGGTGCTCCGACTGGATGACCCGTTCGAACAGCGCGCGGCGCTGCTCGGGCGCGAGCGGCGCGCCGTCGGCGCCCCGCCCCATCGCGAGCTCG
This sequence comes from uncultured Rhodospirillaceae bacterium, assembly GCA_964551315.1. Taxonomy (GTDB): domain Bacteria; phylum Pseudomonadota; class Alphaproteobacteria; order Dongiales; family Dongiaceae; genus Virgifigura. Next base: position 39,465 of record CAZKCM010000010.1, read on the forward strand.
GCAAGCATCCGCATCAGCCCGGCCGACAGGCTGAAGGTCGGGTGGGCGGTGACGACGATCCCGAACAGCTCGCGCTCGACCGCCGCCCGGAACGCCGCGAAGGGCCGCGGTTCCGTTCCCTTGCGCTTCATGCCTCTGCCGTTCTCGTCGCCGAGCGCGAGCCGGCGCACCAGCGTCCGGATCCGCGCCGCGCAGGCCTCCGGGTCCCGCTCGCCGAGATAATTGCCCAGGCGCTCGGCGCGGGCGAAGAAGGCGATCGCCGTCAGCCGCTGGATCACCTGCTCGACGGCGGCGTAGGTGAGTTCCCCCGATTCGAGCCGCCGCACCACGTCCAGCGCCAGGAGCTGGATCGGGTTGCTCAGCGGGTCGCGTTCGGTCTGCTGCTTGAACGCGACCAGCGCATCGGCAAGCTGGCGGTGCAACGCCGCGTGCTCGGTGTCGGCGCGGTCGGGAAAGCAGGCGACCGGCGCCGGTAGCAGCGGCCGGTCACCGGCGGCGAGCAAGGCCCCGTAATCGGTTTCGCCACCGGCGGCGGTTCGCTGAATGGCGGCGGGTTCGGCTCGATCTTGCCGGGCGGCGCGCCGTGGCATGGCGTTTCCCCTCCTTTCCGGTGATGGTCCCTGCGGGTCCTCTGTTTGACGGTCCTGGCGAGCGCGTCCGGGCTCAATGCACGAGGACGCGCTTCATCGTTGCGCCGATCTCGCCCGGTGATTCGGCGACGACGATGCCGGCGCTGCGCATGGCCTCCATCTTCTCGGCGGCACTCTCCCCGCCGCCGCCGACGATGGCGCCGGCATGACCCATGCGGCGGCCCGGCGGGGCGGCGGCCCCGGCGATGAAGCCGACCACCGGCTTCTTCCGCCGCGACGACTTCAGGAACTCGGCCGCCTCGGTTTCCGACGTGCCGCCGATCTCACCAATCATGATGATCGCGTCGGTGTCGTCGTCGGCCAGGAACAGCTCCAGGCAGTCGATGAAGCTGGTGCCGTTGACCGGATCGCCGCCGATGCCGATGACCGTGGACTGGCCAAGCCCGGCGGCCGTCGTCTGCGCCCCCGCCTCGTAGGACAGCGTGCCCGAGCGCGAGACGATGCCGATCCGGCCGGGCGTGTAGACGTAGCCCGGCATGATGCCGATCTTGCACTGGCCCGGGGTGATAACGCCCGGGCAGTTCGGGCCGATCACCCGCGTCTTCGACCGGGCCAGCTCGCGGCGGACCCGCGCCATGTCGTGCACCGGGATGCCGTCGGTGATGGCGACGACCAGCGGCACCTCCGCGTCGATCGCCTCGAGGATGGCGTCGGCGGCGAAGGGCGGCGGCACGTAGACGGCCGTGGCGTTGGCCCCGGTCTCCGCCACCGCCTCGGCGACGGTGTCGAAGACCGGCAGGCCGAGATGCGTGGTCCCGCCCCGGCCCGGCGTAACGCCGCCCACCATCCGCGTGCCGTAGGCGATCGCCTGCTCGGAATGGAAGGTGCCCTGCGTGCCGGTGAAGCCCTGGCAGATCACCCTGGTTTCGGAATCGATCAGAACGGCCATTACACGGTCTCCCGAACACGCGTGGCCGGAGCCGGCGCGGCGGGCTTGGCGGCGCGCACGGCCTGGACGATCTTCTGCGCGGCGTCGGCCAGAGTCGTCGCGGTCACGATCGGCACGGAGGACTCGGACAGGATCTGCCGCCCGAGCTCGACGTTGGTGCCCTCGAGGCGGACGACCAGCGGCTTGTCGAACCCGACCTCGCGCGCCGCCTCGACGATGCCCTCGGCGATGGCGTTGCACCGCATCATCCCGCCGAAGACGTTGACCAGGATGCCGCGCACCGAGGGGTCGGAGGCAAGGAGCCGGAAGGCGGTGGCGACCCGCTCCTTGGTGGCCGCGCCGGCGATGTCCATGAAGTTCGCCGGTTCGCCGCCATAAAGCTTGATGATGTCCATGGTCGCCATGGCGAGACCGGCACCGTTCACCATGCAGCCGATGTCGCCGTCCAGCTTGACGTAGTTGAGGCCGTGACTTGCGGCCTCGACCTCCCGCGGATTGGCTTCGTCGTCGTCGCGCAGCGCCTCGATGTCGGGGTGGCGGAACAGGGCGTTGTCGTCGAAGCTCATCTTGGCGTCGAGGGCGACGAGCTCGCCGGACCGGGTGACGACCAGCGGGTTGATTTCGACGAGATCCGCGTCGAGATCGACGAAGGCGTTGTTCAGCGCCATCAGGAGCTTCGTCGCCGCCTGGAGCTGCTGGTCGCGCAAGCCGAGCGCGAAGGCGATGCGGCGGGCATGGAACGGCTGCAGCTCCGTGGCCGGCGGCAGAGTCAGCCGAAAGATCTTGTCCGGCGCCCGCGCCGCGACCTCCTCGATGTCGGTGCCACCTTCGGTGGAGGCGATCACCGCGACGCCGCCGGTGCGGCGGTCGATCATCATGGCAAGGTAGAGCTCGCGCGCGATGTCGCAGCCCTCCTCCACATAGACGCGCCTCACCTCCTTGCCGTCCGGGCCGGTCTGCGGCGTCACCAGGCGCATGCCGAGCATCCGCTCGGCCGCCGTCACGACCTCGCCGACCGCGCGCACCACCTGGACGCCGCCGGCCTTGCCGCGACCGCCGGCGTGCACCTGGGCCTTCACCACCCAGACCGGGCCGTCGAGCTCGACGGCAACGGCCAGCGCCTCTTGCGGAGTGTGGGCGACTTCGCCCTCCGGCACCGGGACACCGTAGCGGCGCAACAGCTTCTTGGCCTGGTATTCGTGGATGTTCATCCGCTTTCCCTCCGCTTCGATCGAATCAAGCAACGACGGCTAGGACGTCCCGGACGGTCGGCGTACGGGTGGGTCCGACGGCCCGGCATCGGTACGATGCCTGGCGAGCGCCCGCGCCGCGGTGACGCGGCCGGTGTGAAGACGACGGAAAGGATCGGGCATGCCGGGTCCCCTCGCACTCAGCGCCTGTAAGTCCTTAGGACAGAGACGCCTCCGGAACCCTGTCAGAGGCCGGCAGCTTTCGGCGGCCCCCGGAACCCTGTCAGGAGCCAGCTACCGATAAAAACTGTATGGAGCGCATCGTGGAGCCGCAACGCTCAATCGCCGCGGAACGCTAGGACCAATTGTCGCACGGCTTTGTCTCTCAAGGCGCGCGGCCGGCCCGTTCGTCGCCGCAAACCGGAACGCCTGCGAGCCCCCGTTGCGGCACCGGATGGTCCAGCTCCGAAGACCAGAACGTCGCCCTCGTCGGCTCTCCCTCCAGCGTCGGGCCTCACCCGCTGCGGTCGCACCCCGTCGCGGCGTTCTGCCCTTCGGCGTTCTGCCCCTCGGGTTGAACGTTCACCCGTTCATCCCGGCGCGCCGCAGCGGGATCATGACGAAGATCCAGGACGACGAAGCTCTCGTTGCTGTAGGCGACCGGGTATGACTCGAGCGTCGACGGAAGCGGCGTCCTGAAGACGGCATAGTCCAAGCGGTGTTGCTCGGCGAGGCGTTCCAGCCGTTCCGGAGTCATGCAGGCATAGCCGCGCACCGCCTCGTCCAAGGAGCCGACATTCCGTCGGCCCGAAATGTCCTCCATCAGTCGATACCAGGCAATCAGTTCCGAGGCCAGCATCGGCGTCGACTGCCAGTCCGCTACGATGGCCCGTTGCCCCCTCAGCCGGAAACCTCCCAGATCGGGTGAGGTGAGAAACCGTGCCGAGGGCGGCGTGGTCCGCACCCAGTCATAAAGACGTTGTTGGCCGTCCCGGCTGCTGGTCGGCAGGATCGTGGACGTCGACACCGTCATGTAGAACTGGTGACCGAGTGCGGGAAGCACGGACAGCGAGGAGAGGACGACGGCGGCCCAGAGTCGCGCCTTCGCGCGCCCCGCGATGGCACCGCCCCACGACTCCGGAAGCCGCGGCAGAAGAAGGATAAGGCCGGCGGCCAAGGCCATGACCAGGATCGCCTGGCGAGACCGTTCGTCATAGCCGAGCCCATACCAGCTCAACCAGACGACGAGGCTGGCCACAAGAACGACGACAAGAAGCTTGAGATTCCCCCGTTCCTCGGATGCCGAGTGGTCGGGCACCGTCGTCATCATGGCGTGGATCACGGCGATCTGGCTGATGATCATCCCGAAGGGCGCCATGCGCCAGAAGAAGAGCTGGGATACCTGCGGAACGAAGACGATGGTGGTCAGGGCCGTGGCCACGGCCACGGGAGCCGTAAATCCCACGATCAGCGCCCGGACCCTTCTCTGTGCGTCGCGATGAGAAATCCACGCCGTGGCAAACAGACCGGCTGCGATCCAGAACGCATACGGCACGAAATCCTCGATGTAACTCAGCGGGATGTAATGCGCCGGGGCGCGGATGGACTGCATGATCTCGCGTGCCACGCCGGCGTCGGGCCCGACGCCGGCAGCGAGCAGTGTCGGCAGTTCGGGGATCAGAACCACGGCGCTCGGGACAAGCTGCATCAGGCAGCGGCGAATGAAGTCCGGCCGTCCGAGCATCAGGTGGGCCAGACCGAAAGCCGGAAATCCCAGCACCAGGAAATTGATGTGGAAGTAGCCGCCGGCCGCCAGCGCCAGGCCCGATCCGAGAAACCGGTTCGAGACGAACGCGACGATCGCGACGAGCCAGAAGGAGGCGGCAACGACGGAAGGCTGCAGACCGCTGGCAAAGATGTAGCTGTCGGCGACGGTGCGTGTCCTGTCGGCGCATACCAAGGCGACCAGCAGAAGGCTTGCCGCAGCGAGGTGCGGCGTTTCGAGGCTCCTCAGAAGCGAGAACAGAAGAAAGAAGCCGAGGAGTATAAGGCCCAGATTCAGCAGCGCCGACATCCAGGGCAACGGCCCCAGAGCGTTGAGCAGAACGGCCAGATGCACGAAGTTCTCGTGATAGTGATAGGTCTCGTGCGTCAGCCAGTCCGAAGGGATGAAGGACGGATCGATCGCCTTCATCGGCGCCAGCATGTACTGCGCCTGATTGGCGACGTTCGACCAGGAGAAGCCGAACGTAATGGCCACCAGAGCGCAGCACCCCCAGACCCAGAGCCAGGGGTGAAACAGCAGACGCGTCCAGCTCATGTTCTCTGTCCAAAGACGACGCTGCGGAGCAGGCCGTAATTCGTCACCGTGACGATGCCCATCGCCACAACCCAACCCAGGACCGGTCCAAGCGCCAGCTCGTCGACAAAGACGGAAACCAGGACGACGCTCAAACCGAGAAGGACAAGCTGCACGACCGCGAACCGCACCGCATCGGCGAGGGCGCGATTGGTCGAGCTGAACACCCACCGCCTGTTCCAGAAGAAGCTCCAGGCCATCCCGGCAAGATACGCGACCGTCTGGGACGCTTCGGTGCGCCAGCCCTCCTCAGGGAAAACCGCGAACAAGCCCAGAAACGTGGCATAGGAAACGGCCGTGTTGCTCAGCCCGATGAGAACGAAACGGCCGAACCGGCCGTATCTGGCGAGCCGCGGACCGCCGGCGCGTTTGACGGCTGCCCTCACCCGTCGGTCTTCTCGCCTATGATGAAGGCCGGCCTGTTCTGCAGGATCACGCATAGCCGCGCTATGTAGCTGCCGACGATGCCGAGGATCACGAACAGGATCCCGAACAACAGGGAAATGACGCCAAGCGTCGATGCCCAGCCGGGGACCGTGTTACCGGAAAAATACTGCACGATGATGTAAATCAGCTCGAGGAGCGCGAAGGCGCTCGTCACGAGCCCGAGGGCGATGCCGATCTTCAGCGGCCTGAAGGAGAAGGAAACGATCGCGCCGCGCCCGAACCTGAGCATTCGCCCAAGCGAATACTTGCTCGCGCCGGAGTGCCGGTGATCGGCCTCGAAATCGACGACCCTGGTCGGAAAGCCCATCCACCCGACCGCGCCGCGCAGGAACAAGTCGGCCATCCGCAACCGGATCAACTCGTCGCGAACCTGCGCATCAATAAGGCGAAAGTCCGAGCGGCCCTCCTCCAGCTCGTATTCGGCCAGATAGGAGAAAATCCTGTAGTACAGGCTCGACGAGAGCTTCTTGAACAGGCTGGCGCTCTTGCCGTAGCGGCGCCGCGTCTCGACAACCTTCCAGCCCTGCCGGTAGGCCCGCAACAGGTCCGGTATCAGCTCCGGCGGATGCTGGAGATCGCCGTCCATGCTTACGATGGCCTTGCCACGCGCCTCCGTGAGTCCGGCCAGAAGCGCCGCCTGATGCCCGAAGTTTCGGCACAGACGCAAGCCGCGGATGCGATCGTCGCCGGCCGCGGCCTCGCGGATCGCATCCCATGTCCCGTCGCGGCTGCCATCGTCAACGAGGACGATCTCGTAGGGTCCTGCCTTCTCGTTGGACAGCGTTTTGGTCAGCCGCCGAACCAGAAGGCCGACGTTTCCTTCCTCGTTGAACAGCGGCACAACGATGCTGAGCTCGCGGGCCGAGGCAGACAGCGCTGCCGACCCCAGGTTCGGCGCTGTCGATTCGGCAGGGTTGGTGATGTTTGTGCGCATTCTAGGCAGCGCGGCAGGCTATGCGACCCTTGCTCCGTAGTTGCCAAAGCATGCCGGTTCCGCGCCGAGGGAAAAGATACACCAAAAAGGGCCAGCTCGGCTCCTCTTCCCCACGCAAACGCCCGCCGCCGAAAGCGGCTGACAGATCGGGACGTGCTGTTCGGTTCCGCCGCAGAGTCGCCGGTAAGGACATCGAAAGCGCCCTCAATCTCCAACGGGAGCGACCGTCAACCACCACGCTTTGGGCGGGGCAATATTGAAGTTAAGACAAGATCGATCAGAGATGTTCCCTGTCGGCCCTAGAGCTGCCCAGCACCTCTCCTTGACCCGATACTTGTGCCGCACCCGCTATGGAAATCCATGACACGGGTGCCAACCGGCGACCGCGGACCAAAGCCCTCGACGATGGACGCTCCTGCCGCGGGCTCCGGGACAGACCGCCGGCCGTCCTTTGCCCTCGGCCAGGCGTCCGATCGGCACAAAATCGCCTGATTGCCGTTATTCCCTGGACGGTCACGATCAGCGGGGCAGTGCGGCATGGGGAGCGAGTCCGGATCGCCGGCCAGGGCGGCCACAACGCTGTTCCTGGACCTGGACGGCGTGCTCGCCGACTTCGACCGTGGGGTGAAGGCCGTGACCGGCAAGCGGCCGGACCAGCTGCCCCGCAAGGCGATGTGGCGCGCCCTCGAGCAGGCGCCGGATTTCTACGGCACCCTCGAGATGATGCACGATGCCCAAGTCCTCTGGGACTTCTGCAGGCCCCACAAGCCGATCATCCTCACCGGCCTGCCGCTGGGCGACTGGGCCCCCGAGCAGAAGCGGCGCTGGGTCGCCAACATGCTCGGCCGTGACGTCCGCGTGATCACCTGCCTGAGCCGTGACAAGCACCGGTATTCCGGCCCCGGCCGTGTCCTCGTCGACGACCGGGAGAGCCTCCGCGCCGCCTGGGAGCGCGCGGGCGGCATCTTCATCCTGCATCTGAGCGCGGAGCAGTCGATCGCCGCCCTGAAGAAGCTGGGATTCTGATCCCGTCGCACCGGAACGCAGGTCATCCCGCCTGCTCTCGCAGGACGAACTCGCCGCGGCTCATGATCACCGCCTTGCCGCCGATGCGGACACGCGCGAGCCGCCCGCCGGAGATGTCGGCCTCGAGCGCGATCTCGCTCGGCCGCCCCATCTTCTCGCCCTGGCGGATCGTCCATCGGACTTCGCCGTCGGCGAGGCGCTGACGGTCGGCGAGAAAGCCGGCCAGCGCCGCAGCGGCCGCACCGGTCGCCGGATCTTCCGCGATGCCCATGGCGGGGGCGAACATCCGGGCACGGATCTCGCGCCCGGTCGCCCAATCCTCCATCGTCACCGCGTAGAGATGCGGCGCCCAGGCATCGGCCAGAACGTCTCGCCAGGCCGCAAGATCCAACCGGATCGCCGACAGCGCCGCGGGATCGCGGACCGGCACGATCGCGAACGGCACCCCGGCCTCGTACCCGCCCGGCGGGGCGCCCGCCTCGGCGACCGCCGAAACCGGCAGGCCGAGAACGCGGGCCAGCGTCGAAGGTTCGGGCAACGCCGGACCGGCCGCGGACAGCCGCGGACTGGTCAGCACCGCCGCGGTGGCCCGCCCCGCCCCTCGGTCGTCCGCTCCTCGGTCGATCGTCACCTCCACCGGGCCGACCTCTTCCTCCAGCACCATCCGCTCGGCGGCGCCGCCGAGCGCGCCGGTTTCGGCGAGCACGACCGCCGTCCCGACGGTCGGGTGGCCGGCAAAGGGCAGCTCGGTCGCCGGCGTAAAGATGCGCAGCCGCCGCGTATGGCGGGCGTCCTGCGGCGGCAGGACGAACACGGTCTCGCTGAGGTTCATCTCGCGGGCGATGGCCTGCATGAGGGCGTCGTCGAGCCCGCGCGCATCGAGAAACACCGCCAGCGGGTTGCCGCCGAAGGGACGGTCCGTGAACACGTCGGCGGTTACGAACGGCAGCGCTCTCGACATGAGTCACCTCTCGTATTGCGTCGATGAGAGTAGGGTCCGTGAAGGGGCATCTTCGCACGCCTTCACGGACCCGACCACCGTGGCGCGCGATCGGCCCGCCCGAGCGGGGCATGGACGCCGCACGGGCAACCGGGCATCGATCCCCCTCCCTACCAGACCCGTGCGATGAAGTAGACGTTGAGCGGATCGTGCTCCAGTCGGCGCCGCTCGATCGACCGGAAGCCGGCTTCGCGCAGCATTGTCTCGGCCAGTTCCTCGCCCCACATGGCCCCCAGGCCGGCGCCGCCCTGCCCCAGCGACACCGGCATGCAATGCATGCAGGAAACCGTGTAGAGCAGCGTGCCGAAGGGGTGGTCGAGGTTGTTCTCCAGCCGGCTCGACCCGGCGATGTCCTGCATCAGGTAAACGCCTCCGGACCGCAGCGCCCCGGCGATGCCCCGAAGCAGCCCCTCCGGGTCCTTCTGGTCGTGCACCGCATCGAAGGTCAGGATCAGGTCATAGGCCGCCCGCTCGTTGAAGTCGGTCAGGTCCCGCGCCTCGAACCGCAGATTGCCGAGATTCTTCGCCGCCGCGACCGCGGAGGCCCGCTCGATCGCCTCGGCGGACAGGTCGTAGCCGACGAACCGCGACCGCGGGAAGCGCTCCGCCAGGCTGTGCAGCGCGCGGCCGAACCCGCAGCCGGCGTCGAGAACGTCGATCCCCGCCTCCAGCCGCTTCTCAAGTCCCGGAACGAGCGGAAGAATCACGTCGAACAGCGCGGCGACGACGGTCTGCCCGCTATCCTCCGCCATGACCTCGTGGAAGCGGTGATAGTCCTCGTAGGATGTGCCGCCGCCTTCGCGGAAGCGGGCCAGGATCATGTCCTCCGCGCGGCCGAGAAAGGGCACGAACTGCGTCGTCACGGCCAGGTTGTTCGGGCTCGCCGCGCGCGTGAGCCAAGCGGCATGTTCCGGCGGCAGCCGATAGGTGCGATTGGCGGGCTCATACTCGACCACGCGGCCGGTCACCATCGCGGCGAGCCATTCGCGCACATAGCGCTCGATCAGGTCGGCCGCCTTGGCAATGTCGTCGCTCGTGGCGGGCGGCAGCTTCGCCATGACGTCGAACAGGCCCGTCCGGTGACCGATCGACACCATGATCATGAGGGCCCCGTCATTCATCGCCTGGGCCATCCGCTCGGCAAACCGTTCCGCACGGTCCGCGTCGAAGGCGGCCGGTGCGGTCTGCAATTGCACGGTCATTGTCATGTCCCTTCGTCTGACTGGTTGCCCATGCGCCCCGGCGGGTGTCTCGGCAGGCGGAGCACCCGGTTTGGAGCGGGTCAGGCATGGTTGATTCAAATGGACGAGCGGCGATCCGAACCCTCGGCATCGAAAGCCGGTCGGGCGTCCGCCGCGGCATGGACGGTAGACCCATCCGGCCCCGGCGGTTAGAGTGACTTCGGTCAAGAACATGCTTTTTGTGCCAGCCATGCCGAACGCCGCTGACGGCCGCCCCCTCCGGTTCGTCCTCGTTGCCGTGCCCGAGGCCGCGGCATCCGCCCTGTTCGGCATGGTCGACGTGCTGGCTTCGGTCGGCCGCGACTGGGAGATGCTGACCGGCACCAAACCGGCGGACGACCGGCCACGGATCGTCACGCGCCTCGCCTCTCCCGACGGGAAAGGCTTCCGCGGGCCGAACGGCGCGTGGATCCAGCCGGACGGGTCGTACGACGACGTCGGTCGGCCGGACGTGATCTGCATTCCGGACCTGTACCTGGATCCGATGAATCCGCCGAAAGGGCGCTACGCCGACACGGTCGCCTGGATCCGCCGCTGCTTCGACGACGGGGCGCTCGTCTGCTCGGTCTGCTCCGGGGCCTTGCTGCTGGCCGAGACGGGACTGCTGGACGGCGCCGAAGCGGCGACCCATTGGGGATTCTGCGAGACCCTGCGCCGGCATTACCCGACGATCACGGTCCGGCCGGAGCGCGTGCTGGTGCCGTCCGGGCCCGAACACCGCGTGATCACGGCCGGCGGCGCATCGTCCTGGAACGATCTGCTGCTCTACCTCATCGGGCGGTATTTCGGGCCCGAGGAGGCGCGCCGGATCGCCAAGGTCCATCTGTTGCAGTGGCATGCGGAAGGGCAGTTGCCGTTTGCAAGCCTCACCCGGGCGGCGCAGCACGACGACAAGGTGATCGGCACCTGCCAGGAATGGCTCGCGGACAACTACCGCGCGGCGAATCCGGTGGCCGCGATGGTCGCGCGGAGCCGCCTGCCCGAGCGCACCTTCAAGCGGCGATTCAAGAAGGTGACCGGCCTTTCACCGATCGAATACGTGCAGAGCCTGCGCCTGGAAGAGGCCAAGCAGATGCTTGAGACCACCGATCTGCCGGTCGAAGAGATCGCGGCCGCGGTCGGCTATGACGACACGTTCTTCCGCCGGCTCTTCCGGCGGCGGGTCGGCGTCACGCCCGGCGCCTATCGGCGGCGATTCCAGGCCATCGCTCGGCTCGAGCCCTCCGGCCTGGCGACCGCCGCGCACTGACGCCCTCGGGCTTGGCTACGGCCATTGCCTCAGGTCCGGATCGGCGGCACGACCGTGGCGCCGTCCTGGTCGACGACGGCCCCGAGCCCAACCCCGTGAACGGTGATGCCGCTGGGCAGGCGGGCGGTGTAGTGGGCGTGGTGATGGCCGTGGAATACGGTGCGGACCCCCATCGCCTCCGCAAGCCGGTCGATCGCCGCCCAGCCGAGCGGCCGGCCAAAGCGCCGCATGGTCGTCGGTGCCTCGTGGCACACCAGGACATCGGCCCGTTGCCCGAGAAGCCGCGCATAGTCCTCGTACCAGATCGTCACCCGGTGCCGACGCGGCAGCCCGCCCCGCCAGCGCTCGCGCGGCGCCAGAGACTCCAGGAAGTCGGCCCGGCACCGCCAGACGGGCTCCCGCGCCGGATGCCAGATCTTGTAGCGGAAGACGCCACCCAGCCCGGCGATCCGCAGCTGCCGGCGCGTCTGCCCGCCATCCGACTGCCCGTCCCCCGGCCCCTCGGGCGAATCGACCTCGACGACGCGGGCGTTCAGGTTGCGGTCGGCGAGCGCGGAGTTGAACGCGTGGTCGTACCACGCGTCCCGGTCGCCCTCATGATTGCCGGCGATCCAGTAGATCTGGGCCCCGGCAGCCAGCACCGGCCGCACCGCCTCCTCGAGCGGCCGGTCGAGGTCGTAGTCGCCGAGCAGCACGACCGTTTCCGGCCGGCACCGCGCCGCGGCCTCGTGAACGGGGTCCCAATGCCCGTGCGGGTCGCCACAATAAAGGATGCGGGACGGCACGACGCTCACGCCGGACGATCGCCGGGCGCGGCGCGTATTGCGCTCGGGCTCACCCCGGCCCCGCCGCGAAGAGGTCGCCCGCCACGGGATCGCTCAGGGGTTCGATCAGCGCCGGGTCGTCGTGGCGGGGATTGCCGACCCTGGGATCGACCGGATAGGCCGTCATCATCTCCGCCGGGTAGGGCCGCAGCAGATCCTTCAGATAGGGCACCGCCTCCGGCCCGGCCTCCAGCCAGGCCGCGTAGTCGGCGGGATCAAGGATGACGGGCATCCGGTCGTGGATCGGCCGTAGCAGCGCGTTGGCCTCGGTGACGATGATCGTGAAGGACTCGATCGTCTCGCCATCGCCGCCGCGCCAGCGGTCCCACAGCCCGGCGAAGGCGAAAGGTGCGCCATCCTTCATCACGATGCGGTAGGGCTGCTTGCGCCGGCCCGCCGGCCGCCATTCGTAGAAGCCGTCCGCCGGCACGAGGCAGCGGCGCGAGCGCATCGGCCGACGGAAGGCCGGCTTCTCCGCCACCGTTTCGGCGCGGGCGTTGATCGTGCTGTAGCCGCTCTTCGGCTCCTTCGACCAGGACGGCACCAGGCCCCAGCGGAGCAAGGCAAGTTCCCGGCCGTCGCCGTCCTCCCGCCGGCGCACCACGGGCGCGTCCTGCGTCGGCGCGATGTTGTATCGCGGCGCCAGGTTGGGCGACGGCCCTTCAAAGGCAAACAGATCGCGCAGCGCCTCGGGCGGCGTCGTCAGGGTATAGCGTCCGCACATGATGGTCCCTCCCTCCCTTCGCCTTCCGGCCGCGGCCAGGGCCACAAGGCCGTCCGTGTTGGCGAAAGTCGCCATGCGCGACCGGTCTGCCTCCGGCGTGCCGTCACGAGGCGCTCCTCCGTCCAAGCCGTACGCCAGCGTCGGCCGCGCCGACAAGGACGAAAACAGATGCAGAAGCAGACTGGTTGCGCCGGGACTCCGGCACCAGCGCCCTGCGGCTGAAAATGCCAAGGAAGGCGCCCCGCGCCGGGCTGACGGGATGTTCGCGAGGCCGGGGGCGAAAAGGCAGACGCCGGGCACACAGGGACTCCCGTCGGTGAAATCGGGCATGAAGGGCGAAACAGGGGACCGCGACCTCGACGGCGACGGGACACGCACCATGAGGAATCGCCGGCCGGCTTGCCCGGGTCCGCGCCGCGGTTTTCCGACCGGCCGAAGCCGCCGCGGCACAACCGCCGCTTGCAACGAATCCGGGACTCCGCTTATAACCGCGCGCAACAATGCAGGGAGTGCGGCAAGATCGAGTGCCGGACGGCCGGGACCGATGGGCGGACCGGCCCCGAGAGTCAGGAGAATTCCGTATAGAAATCGGTCGACGGCTATGGCCAAAGGGGGATTTGGAGTCGCGTCCACCCCTTTGCGAGCCGCGGAGGGGCGTGGCGATGCTCGGCCCCTCGGCCTGCAGCCATGTCACGGCCGCGTCCTTTGGAACACCGGACAATAGCAAGCGTTTGTCCTGCCATGCCCGCCGATGTGCTCGACCGCGATCCGCTTCAGCACCCGAAGCTCGCCCGTCTTTTCGACTTGTGGAATCGGCGGCGCGAGGGCCGCACCATGCCGGCACGGCGGGACATCGACACGATCGAGCTGCGGGAATGGCTGGGTGACCTCATCCTCGTCGAGGTGGTCGAGGGCGGCGCATCCTATCGCTACAGGGTCTACGGTACGAAGCTGGTCGATCTGTTCGGGCACGAGCTGACGGGAAAAGCGGTCAGCCACTTCGCGTCGGCGCGCCAGCCATTGATCGCCGGCGATTACGATCAGGTGCGCCGCGAGAGAAAACCGGTCTATTTCGACCGTCAGGTGGTCATCCGAGGCGAACGTGCGCGGGTCCAGATCTTGGCACTTCCGCTCTCTGCAAACGATGCGGAGGTGGACATGATTCTGGCCGCCGTCTACGCCATCCGCAGCGGTAGCGCTCCCGCCCCGCCCCCCGGCTGGGCAGGCACCACCACACCGAGCGAACGCTGAGCGGAGGACGGCGGCCGAACACCCGGACGATGCATCGTCCTTCCGGTCTGCGTGGCCCAGATCGGTCCCGTAACAAATTTTGGCAATGCGGCGACCGGCCATTGCATTTCGGGGCCGTTGGCCCAAGATCTTGGTGCTTCGAAAGTTCGTGGCACATGGCCCGGGATGCAGGGGCTGCGGGCATGGTCGTTCGCTTCTCGTCCAAACGGTGCGCAGGAGATGGTGAGCCAGGACCTACGCTCTGACCACGACGTTGTCCTTGAGCGGATGGCAGCGATCGCGCGATTCGGAGACCGCGCGCTTGACGTAGACGACCTTCAGGTCCTGCTTCAGGACGCCGCGGAGCTTGCGGCGAAGGGCCTTGACGTCGGTCGGTCGAAGGTGCTCGAGCTGACGGAGGACGGCGAGACACTCTTCGTCCGCGCGGGCATCGGGTGGGGGCCGGGCGTGGTCGGGGCAACGACGGTCGGCGGAGGCCGGAAGTCGGGGGCTGGCTACGCGCTGCTCACCGGCAAGCCGGTGATTTCGGAAGACCTGGACCGCGAAACGCGGTTCGAGATACCGGAGATTCTGCGGCGACACGGCATCAAGAGCGTGGTCAATGTCATCATCAAGGGCGTCGACCGGCCGTTCGGAGTCCTCGAGATCGACAGCGACGAGCGGCGCCGGTTCACGCAGGCCGACGTCGACTTCCTGCAAGGTTACGCCAACCTTCTCGCGGCCACCATTCATCGTTTGCGCACGAACCAGCAGTTGAGGGCAGCGGCCGAGGAGAAGACGCTTCTGCTCCGCGAGCTTCAGCACAGAGTGAAGAACAGCCTGCAGACAATCACCTCGATCGTGCGGATCCAGCGGGCGCTGTCGCGAAGCCCGGAAGCGCAGCGGAGCTTCGAGACGCTGATGAACAGGCTCACCGCGCTGAGCCTGGTGCACAAGCAGCTCTACGCTCGTCAGGAAACGCGCGCCCTCGCGCTCAACAGCTATCTCGAAGAGCTCTGCTCGAACCTGATCACCGCCGCCGATCTCGGTTCCGACGACATCAGGCTCAACCTGCGGCTCGAGCCGGTCGTGGTGCCGGTCGATCTGGCCTCCTCATTGGGCCTGATCGCGAACGAGTTCATCACGAACAGCATGCAGCATGCGTTTCCGAGCCGCAGCGGGACCATCAGCGTGACCCTCGCGCGCGTCGGCCCCGACAAGGCGCACCTCACCTTGGCCGATGACGGCATCGGCCAGGCCGCGCAGGCAAGCGACGAGGCCTCTCCTCGACCGGGGCTCGGTCAGCAGCTCATCCGCAGCCTCGTCGAGCAGGTCGGCGGCACGATCGAATGGGGCGAGGGTCCGGGCACGCGGGCGACCATCACCTTTCCGGTTTGACGACGGCCCGCAGGCCGACAGCGTCAGCCCGGCGTCGAATCGGACAACACGCGCGCAAGCACGGATTCAAGTTCCTGCGGGAAGACCGGCTTCCGCAACAAGCCCGCGGCGCCGACCGCCTCGATTCGCGCGACCGTTTGAGAATCCGCGAACGCGGTGCAAAACACGACCGGAACCTGACGACGGGCCTTGATCTGCGCAGCCGCCGTCACACCGTCGTCGCCCCTCGCCAGGCAGACGTCCATGAGCACGAGATGCGGTTCCGCCTGCTCTGCGAGCCGAATCGCTTCCGACGCCCTGCCGGAAACGCCGCAAACCTCGTAGCCGAACTCCTCGACCAGGCTGCACAATTCCCAGGCAATGATCGCCTCGTCTTCGACGATCAGGATGCGCACAGCCGCATCGACCTCGCGAGAAGTCGACGACGATTCCCCCAGCCTGTTGTCCGGCCGTTCCATGCGCGGCGCGCTTGGTATGCCGGAGGACATCCGGGATGGCTCAGTCACCGCCCGCATTTCCCCTCGCCACCGCAAGAAGACGGGGCGCAATAATGCGTCCGGTCAGCGCCCTCGTCTACAGTAAATCCGCATGAGAAACGATCGCGCAAAGCTGCACGACACCAATATCTTCTTTGGTTTAGGAATATTCCAAGTTACGTTGCTTTCTCCGTCTTCTGACCGCGCATCAACCTTCCAAGGAAAGACGTTGCGAAAACAGCTCAAGCGGCCCTATGCTCCGCGCGATTCCGGCTCGTTGAGCCAACAGGCCACCGATCATCGCCTTAGAGCGCCGAACGGAACTCCCCCATGATCTCTATCGCATCAATGACTTGACAGGCCCACTTGACCCACGTCGAGAGGATCTGACGCTCCGATCTCGAAGAAGCCTCTGGAAACCCGCGCGCCAATCGGCCAACGCCCGAGGACGGCGCCGGAGGATGGCGCCCCTACAGGAATTTGCATCCCTGATTGAACTCTTTGCGTGAGCCGGTGTTGACTCATGTGTCAATCTTGTGGTCGCCGAAACCGGCGCCCTCAGACCAGGCAATTTTGGTATGCATCAAAATGTGGAAGAGCCGATTCTTCATGCTGAATCCGAAGCAATCGGCATCCTGATCGTCGAGGACGAGATTCTCACCGCCTTGGCCGCCTCGGCGACGCTCGCCGAACTTGGTTACGAAGTCATCGATATCGCCGCGACAGCCGATGACGCCTTGCGCGCGGCGACCACGAGGCGACCGGACCTTGTGCTGATGGACATCACATTGGACGGAGAGGCAGACGGCATCACCGCGGCGACGCAGCTGAGAGCGCGTTTCGACCTGCCAGTCCTGTTCGTCTCCGCCCATACCGACCACCGGACCATGGCGCGGGCGGCCGCGGCGAAGCCCGTGGGCTACCTCTTCAAGCCCTACACCCCGCAGCAGCTCGGCCGGGCGGTGGCGGCCGCCCGTGCCGCGATGCCGGACCGGAATCGGGTCGGCATCGCCTGAGTATCAACATCCTCCGGATGGTCCCAATCGAGGTCATCAAAAGGCCAGACGGTATTTCGCGGCGGCAACCATTTCCGGGTCGGCGCCGTCGACGTGGCCCGGCTCGAACCGCACGGCTCCGTTCAGCCTTAGATCGTGGCCGCCCCAAAGGCCTACGCGATAACTCAGCTCGGCGTCGAGTTCGTTGCCCGAAGGAACGAGGTCAACCCGTTCGGCGCGCCGTAGGACGGCGCCTTCGAAGGTCCGCCCGACCGGCACGTCGAGGACCGCCGACCCGGCGGTGACCTTGAGCGGCCGGGATAGCGACAGCGCCAGACGGTCTGCCTCGCGGAGGACACCGCGGCCGGCGATGCCGACGCCGAAGGCGCTGCTCCGAACCGTCGAGATGTCGCGCAGGAGCCCGCCGTCGGCACCAATTCGGGTCCTTCCGATGCCATAGGCGCCGAAGAGCTCCGTTCTGCCAGTCAGCGACAGGCCGCCGGAAATGCCGAAGAACAGGGTTTCCGACCGGGCACCCAGGAGGAAAGCGCCATCGCCGACCGTGTCCAGCGCGCTGCCGCGCTCGATCAGCTGGCCGACCTGGATTGCCAGATGGCTGCCCTCGCCCCAGTCGTGGCGCAGCTCGCCCACATAGGCCCGGCGCTCGATCTCGTGTTCCGACGCGCCCCCGATCGAGTCATCCTCGGTCAGGCCGAAGCGAACGGAAAGCCCGTCCCCGCCGCTCGTGCCAAGAACGAGGCCGTCGCCCGCGCCGGCCAGCCGAAGATAAGGCGAAACCAGCGCCCGCTCGCCGAGAAGGCCCGTCGCCTCCGGCCGGGCCCCCAGGCTGAACTGGGAGCTCAGCCCATAGCCATGGCTGGCCGTGAGTTCCGTCGAGAGCGCGGGCAGTGACGTCGTGATCGCGAACCGCCGCACGGTCCGGTTTCCGGTGCCGCCGAGGGCGTCCGCGGCCGGGTCGTTTCGATCCATCGCCTCGTAGGAGAAGTTCGCCGCGATCCGCGGCGCCAGCACGGCCTGCGCGGTCCGGACCTCACCGTCCCCGGAGAGCCACCGCTCCAGATCGACGCCGGAGTGACGGACCCTCACAGCCGGCGCAAGGTCGATGGCATAGGGACGGCCATAGCCGTCGAGAAAGATCGCGTCGCCGAGAAGCGCCGCACCGGACAGCGCATCGCCGAACGCCGCACCGAGCGCCAGGCCGGTTGCCTCCAGCGGGGCGCCTTGCTCCCCCACCTCGGCGCCGACGGGTACCACCAGCGCGCCTTGCGGTTGGAGTGCCGCCTCGAGATTGAGAAGGCCACGGCCGTAGACCGCGTCCGGTCCGGGCGCCCCGAGGTCGGTTGCGGTCGTGAGGAGCAAATCGGCCACCTGCTTGGCGCTGAGATAGGGCGCGGCGTCGAGCAACACGGCCGCGGCGCCGGAGACATGCGGCGCGGCGAACGAGGTTCCGTCGGCCGACACCAAACCGCCGCCCTTTCCGGTCGTGACGACGCCCACGCCGGGCGCGACGAGAAAGGCGTTCTGTGCCCCGCCCGCCCGGTTGCTGAACGCGGCGATCCGGTTGGCCGCATCGACGGCGCCGACGGCGATCGCCTGGCCGCCGGCCGCGGCCGAGGCCGCGAACATTGCCGGATAGGACGGGTTCGGGTCCCCGTCGTTGCCGGCTGCGAAGACCAGGATCGCCCCCTTGGCGACGGCATTGCTCAATGCGGCCTGAAAGGCGGGGCCGAGGCCCGATGCCCCGGCCAGGCTGTAGTTGATCACGCGGGCGCCGTTCCCCACCGCATGATCGGTGGCCCTCGCGAGGTCGGACTGATTGAACCAGCAGCCGTCCTGATCGCACCCCTCTTCGGCCCGAATCGCAAGCAGCGTCGACTCGTAGGCGACGCCGTGCATCGACGCGCCGTTCCGGCGCGCCGCGATGACGCCCGCGACGGCCGTGCCGTGGCCGTTTCGATCATCGACCCAGCCCGGGTTGCCAGAGCGGATATCGATGCTGGCGCCCGAGATCGCACCGGCAAACTCCGGGTGATCGAGGTCGATGCCGGTGTCGATCACCGCGACCCGGACGCCCCGGCCCGTCGCCCCGGCGCGGTAGGCCGAAGACGCACGGATCGCGGCAAGGCCATAGTTGGCGTCATATTCGGCGGCCAGGCGTTCCGGGGTCGCCCGGAGCGAACCGGCGCCCGATCCGCCCCCGCCGCAGGCCGACAGACCGATACAGACGCCGGCCAGCAGAAAGAAGAGCCCGCCCTTGAATGCCCTCAAGATACAGCCCGCCGATTCCCCGGGTCGCAAGCGTCAGGCGGGGGCGACGTTCGCACGGTCCTCGGCCGCCGGCGCCCGGATGCCTCGTTTTGAATTCGGGACCGGGCCACCTTAAGATCGGGTTAACCATCTTCCGCCCGAATTCGCCGCGGCGGCGGAATCGGTCAGGGGGCGCGCCGGCACGGGCGCGGCTCGGGTGCCGGCTATTCCGCGCGCGTCAGGCGGTAGACGTGATCGTCGCCGGGGCGTGGATCGCCGCGGCCGTCGCGGTTGCTGGTCAGGATGTACAGGGCCCCGTCGGGGCCGGCCACAGCGGCACGCAAGCGCCCGTACCGCCCTCCGCCGCGATCCTCGGCGAACCAGTGAGCGATCCGCTCGACGCGATAGCCCTCCCCCACCGGCGTGACATCGATGCGGACCAGGGCCTCGCTTTTCAGCGTCGCCACGAACAGCGCGCCGTCGTGGAAGGCCGCGCCGGCCGGCGGAACCGCCGCCTCCGCCCAGACGACGATCGGGTCGATGAACTCTTCCAGGCCCGGCGCGCCGACGACCTCCGGCCAGCCATAGTTCCCGCCGGGCCGGATCACGTTGATTTCGTCATGCGCGCGCAGGCCGAATTCGCCGGAGGGTCCGTGTTCGGACGCGAACAGGTCGCCCGTCTCCGGATGCCAGGCCAGGCCCTGGACGTTGCGGTGACCGTAGGAATAGACCGGCGAGCCGGGGAACGGGTTGTCCGCCGGAACGCCGCCATCAGGGGTCAGGCGCAGGATCTTTCCGGCGAGGGAGTCGAGATCCTGTGAGAGCTCCGGTTTGGACGCGTCGCCGGTGGCGACGTACAGCATGCCGTCCGGTCCGAAGGCGATGCGGCCGCCGTTGTGGAACCGGCTGGCGGGGATCTCGTCGATGACGACCCGATCGAAGCGGGCGCTGTCGCCTTCGTCGACGAGGCGTACCACCCGGTTGGCATCACCGCCATCCGGGGCGCGATAGGTATGCATCGCATAGATGTAGGGCCGTTCCGGGAACCGCGGGTCCACGGCCAGTCCCATGAGGCCGCCCTCGCCGCCCGCCACGAGGCCGAAGATCAGGTCGATCAGCCCGTCCGGATCGCCCGCAATGGTCTCGAGCGTGGCATAGGGCCGCGCCGTCAGCGCCCCGTCCCGGACAAGCCGGATGCCCCCGGGCCGTTCGCTGACCAGCGCACGGCCGTCGGGCAGGAAGACGAGTGACCAGGGCACCTCCAGCCCATTGACCCAGGGCCGGACGCGGTACCCGGGCGGGTCAGGAACATACGCTTCCGCCGCCGCCTGCCGCCCCGGACCGACGATCGGGTCCGCCGCCGTGCAGGAGGCGGCAGACCCCAGCGAGACGACCAGGACCAGCGGCGCAAGCACCCGCACGCGCCAGCCTATGTCACCACACCCCTATGTCACCACATCGCGGCGCGGCGCCGCTGAACGGACTGCCGCCGTCCGGACCGCCTGAAGGCCCCTCGTGACCCCGCCGCAATGGCGAATCCCAGTCCGGCCGCCGCAATCGCCGCCGGGATGGGATGCTCCCTGAGCATCGAGCCGGCGCGCGCGATGCCGCCGTTCGCCGGCGCCTTGGCCTCGCGCCGCAGGTACTCGCGCGTAATCTCCGGGAGATACTGATGGAGCCAATCGGCCATCGCCTGCTCCTCGTCCAGGATCTCCTCGCAGACGCGCATGACATCGAGCTCGCCGCATTCCTGCGCCGCCGCGGCCAGCGCCCGGTAGGACGCAACCTCGAAATGCTCGAAGGCGTAGGTCGCCATGCAGTTCTTGACGATCTCGTCCGGCGCCATGCCGGCCAGCCAGGTCTCCACATAGCCGGTCAGCCGGGTCGCGGCGTCCTTGACCATCGACGGGTCGGTGCCCAGGCGATGGAGGCAGTCTTCGACACGCCGGAGCTGATCGCGCGACTGGTCCAGATGCTCCTCGAGCTTTGCCTGGAGCTGCGGATATTCGTCGGTTCGCTCGACCTGCCTCTGCAAGTTGTCGATCGTCGCCCGCTCCATCGCGTGGGCGTCGCGCAACCACGCCAGGAGCGTTTCTCGTCTTGCCATCATCCTTGTCCTCCATGGGCTCGGCGGGCCCGCCGGAGCGAGCCGAGGAGTACCGAGCACGCCTTTGAAAACAAGCTCACATCAGCCAACGTCCGGCACGATTCGAGGTTCCCTTGCCGGCGCGGCGTCGGGGAACCTCGGTCATCCCTCCATCGTTTTAGATATCGAGCTTCAGGAAGAGAACGAGCGGCCATGCTGTGGAGGACGCCCGACCTCATCGGTTATGGCATCCAGGCAACCAACGGCTCGATCGGCAGCGTCGGCGACCTTCTGTTCGATGACGAGAGCTGGACGGTACGCTGGGCGGTCGTCGATACCGGGACTTGGCTTCCCGGTCGCCGGGTGCTGCTGCCGCCCTCCGCCCTTGGCCGCCCCGATCCCACCCTGCAGCAGTTTCCGGTGGATCTGACCCGGCAGAAGGTCAAGGACAGCCCCGACGCCGGCACGGACCGGCCGGTGTCGCGCCAGATGGAGGCGGATCTGTACGGCTATTACGGCTGGGCTCCCTATTGGACCGCCGGCCCGGGATATGCGCCGCCGGCCGGCGTCGGCGGACCCGGATTGGGCCGGGCCCGCGTTCCGTCGGAGCCGGCCGGCGATCCGCATCTGCGAAGCACCAACGAGGTAACCGGCTATTACATC
>CAZKCM010000010.1:61213-74184 GCA_964551315.1 uncultured Rhodospirillaceae bacterium
GCCGGCCGGCGATCCGCATCTGCGAAGCACCAACGAGGTAACCGGCTATTACATCCGGGCGACCGACGGCGACATCGGCCACGCCGAGGAGTTCCTCGTCGAGGATGGAAGCTGGGCGATTCGCTACATGATCGTCGACACCAGGAACTGGTGGCCGGGCAAGGCGGTGCTGATCGCGCCGCAATGGATCCGCGAGGTGAGCTGGGGCGACCGGCGGGTGTTCGTCGACCTCACCCGCCAACAGGTCAAGGACAGCCCGGAATACGATCCGACGGTGCCCTTGAACCGCGCCTACGAGGAGCAGCTCCACCGCCACTACGACCGACCGTTCTACTGGGGCTAGGGACAGGATGCCGGAGACGGAGGACGGCCCCGGACCGGCCGCCCCGATCGATCGGTCCGAGGCCGTGCGCGTGGCGCAGGGACCGGACACACACGCCATCGCCGCCGGCTCGCAGGTCATCGGGCGCCAGCCGCGCGTCCTGAAGTCCGGCGGCACCTTCGGCCTGTTCGACGCCTACGGCAACCTGTCGTCGGACGAGCACGCGGCCGAGGGCCTGTATGACGAGGACACGCGGTTCCTGTGCCGGCTCGTCCTGACGCTTGGCGACGCGCCGCCCCTGCTCCTCGGCTCGACGGTGGTCATCGGGACCGCGACGCTCTCGATCGATCTTACGAACCCCGACCTCTTCCGGGACGGCGGCGGGCCGGTCGTCCCGCGCGAATCTCTGCATTTGCGCCGCGACAAGACGCTGGAGCCGGGCGTCTGTCGGGAACGCCTGAACGTCCATAACTTTGGCGACCGGCCCGTCAACTTGCCTCTTGCCCTCCGTTTCGCGGCCGATTTCTCCGACATCTTCGAGATTCGCGGTAAGCGGCGCCAGCAGCCCGGCCGGCGCCTGCCCGACGAGGTCGAGGGCAATGTCGTGCGCCTGTCCTATCGCGGGCGCGACGATATCCTTCGCACCACCTGCCTGAGCTTCGCGCCGACACCCGACAGGTTGCAAAGCGACGAAGCCCATTACGAGCTTGCGCTCGCCCCGGGCGCGGAGGCAACGATCGAGATCGAGATCCGCCTGTCCCGCAGATCCGTGGCGGACCGGGCGGAGAAGGCGCCGATGGACGGCGCGCGCCGGTCCGGCGTGCCGGCGGCAATCGGGGCGCGCCAGCGGACGACCGGAACGGCAATCGAGACCTCTGACACGTCCTTCAACGGTTGGCTCGCCCGTTCGCGCTCCGACCTCGACATGCTGGTCACGGAGACCCAGGCCGGCCCCTACCCCTATGGCGGCATCCCGTGGTTCTGCACGAGCTTTGGCCGCGACGGCCTGATCACGGCCCTGCAATGCCTGTGGCTGGATCCCGACCTTGCCAAGGGCGTGCTGAACTTCCTCGCCGCCACGCAGGCGACCGAAACCGACCCAATGCGCGATGCCCAGCCGGGCAAGATCCTGCACGAAGCGCGGAATGGCGAGATGGCGAATCTCGGCGAGGTTCCCTTCGGCCGCTATTACGGCAGCGTCGACGCCACGCCGCTCTTCCTCATGCTGGCCGGTGCCTATTGGGCGCGGACCGGCGACCTCGACTTCATCCGTTCGATCCTCCCGAACCTCGAAGCCGCGCTCGGCTGGATCGAGCACCACGGCGACCTCGACGGCGACGGCTTCGTCGAGTACAGCCGGGTTTCGCCGATCGGTCTCGTGAACCAGGGATGGAAGGATTCGCAGGACGCCGTTTTCCATGCCGACGGATCTCTCGCGGCCCCGCCGATCGCGCTCTGCGAGGTGCAGGGCTATGTGTATGCCGCGCTGCGCGCCTTCGCGGCAATCGCCGGCGCGCTGGGCGAAGCCGACCGCGCAGAGACGCTGACGCGCCGGGCGGCGGTACTGCGGGAGCGATTCGAAGAGGCGTTCTGGTGTGAAGATCTGTCGACCTACGCCCTGGCGCTCGACGGCAACAAGCGGCCCTGCCGGGTCCGCGCATCGAACGCCGGCCACGCCCTCTTCACCGGGATCGCCGGCGAGGCGCATGGCGGCCGCGCCGCCGAAACGCTGATGAGCCCCGCCTTCTTCTCCGGCTGGGGCATCCGGACGGTCGCCGAGGGCGAGGCGCGATACAACCCCATATCGTACCACAACGGGTCGGTCTGGCCGCACGACACCGCGCTGGTGGCCATGGGCCTGGCCCGGTACGGCCGGAAGGACGCGGCGCTGCAGCTGCTCACCGCCACCTTCGAGGCGGCGCAGGCCTTCGACCTCAACCGCTTGCCGGAGCTGTTCTGCGGTTTCCCAAGGCGGCCCAACGTTGCGCCCGGCCGCTATCCGGTGGCCTGCATCCCGCAGGCCTGGGCCTGCGCCAGCGCCTTCTCGATGCTGGGAGCCTGCCTGGGTGTGTCCTTCGACGCGGCGGCGCGCCGCATTCGGTTCTACCGGCCCGTCCTGCCGGCCTCCATCGATCGGCTCACGATCCGGGGCCTGTCGCTCCGCGACGCGACGGTGGACCTGCGGTTCGAACGCAACACCTCCGGCAGCCTCTCGGTTGCGGTGCTGCGCCGCACCGGCGATGTCGAGATCGGCGTGACGGAGTAGCCGCACGGAGCGAACGCGCGTGGGGGCGCGGTTTCGAACCGCGCTGTTATTGCCCCGAAGCGGACGTTGCCACGCGCACGAGCCAGCGGCGTTCTTCTTACTTGATCTCCCAGGCCGTGTTGTGCGGGATGTCGATCGCGAAGGCACCGGCGGGCGCGCCCTCCGGGGTCGGCTTCGTGATGCAGGCAAAGGGCTCTCGGCCGGTGATGCCCTTGTACTTGCCGGTGCCGCCCGTGATGGTATGGGTGCCGCAATTCATGTCCGGCTGCGATTCGTCGAGATCGCGCGTATCGAAGGTCGAGAAGACGACGTCGCCGTCGCTGTCGGTCAGCGCGCAGGCGCCGTCGATCCACTTCTGGGTACCCGCCTCGATGCTTACGGCCGAGCACTTCGCGTTCATCTTGTCGAACATCGGCTCGCCCTTCATGTTTTCGGTCGGCCCGGAGGCCTCCAGCGAGGTGGCCTTGCCGACGCCCGGGACGTCGATGGCCGCCAAGGGCCGGAACACGAAGTGCGTGACGTAGGAGGTCTCCCCCTTCTTTGCGATCTCGGCTCCGATGGCGACTCCGGCCACGGCCATGAACATCCCGGCAATAAGGGCTGATTTGACGAGCGTCATCCCTGCGGCGTGTGCCGCGGTCATCCTGACCGTCATTGACTCCTCCTTGAGTCGAGCGGCGGCTTTAAGCCTATGCTCTGACTTTGGGAGCCGCCGCGGGCTGAAAGATGACTCGCTTTCGTTTGGGAAAATATTCTGAATTTAACGAATATTAATACAAAATATTACTGATGTCAAACAAAGTTCATTCAGATCACCGCCGCGCTTGACAAACGGGGCGCATGTTCTGCAAATGTTCCTATATCATCGAGCGCGGAGGGGAAGCGATGCGGCCGGTCGGGGGACCCGTCAGCATGAGTCAGGAAGAAGCGGAGATCCTTGCCATTCGCGCGCTCGGCTTCGTGGCCGATGACGACAACCGCCTCGCACGCCTGATCGCCCTTACGGGCCTGTCGGCGGACGACCTCCGGCAACGGGCAACCGATCCCGACTTCCTCGGAGCGCTGCTGGATTTCCTGCTCGAGGACGAACGGATGCTGATGGACTTCGTCGCGCGGACCGGCATCCGGCCCGAGGCCCCCTATGCCGCGCGCCGCCGGTTCCCCGGCGCACCGATTGACGGCTGAGCGACGGAAAACCGGACGCACCGAGAGGCGGCGCTACCGGAGCTCGGAGGGCCTCTTCCAGGGCCGCCACGCGTCGGCTGGCTTGGCGCGCCAGCAGGTCACGCCCGGCCCCGGCAGCGAGCCGTCATCGGGGAGAGAGCTCCGCGCCACACCGTCCTTTCCATTGGCGTTCTACCGTGTAGGCTTCTAACGGATCCCCGCGCTCCGCCGTTCCGCCCCGGTTCCGGATGCCGCGCCGGATCACCGGGCCGCAGATCGCCGGGAGCGGTCAGGGCCGGACGCGCCGCACGCTCCGGCCGGAACAATCTCGGGAAAGAGGAGACGCCGCGATGAGGACGATCGAACGGGACGTCGCCCGGCACTACACCCACGGCGCCCTGGAACAGGCTATTCTGAACGGCCTCAAGGCCATGGACCGGGCGCTGGAGGAGATCGGGCCCGAGGACCTCGCCGCCGTCGACGAGTTCCATATCGGCGGGCGGGAGGCGACGGCCGATCTCGCCGAACGCTTGGCCCCGTCGCCGGGGACGTCCCTTCTCGACATCGGCTGCGGTCTCGGCGGGGCCGCGCGGTTCTTCGCCCGTCGCTACAACTGCCAGGTGACCGGCGTGGACATCACGCCGGAGTTCGTCGAGGTGGCCACGATGCTGACCCGGCGCGTCAACCTCGCCGAGCGGGTCGATCACCGCGTCGCCAGCGCCCTCGACCTGCCCTTCGAAGACGGCCGCTTCGACGCCGCCACGTTGCTGCATGTCGGCATGAACATCCCGGACAAGGAAGCGCTGTGCGCCGAGGTCCGTCGGGTGCTGAAGCCGGGCGGGGCGTTCGCCATCTACGACATCATGCGCACCGGCGACGGCGAGCTGGACTATCCGGTGCCCTGGGCCGCAACGGCCGCGACCAGCTTCGTGGCCGGTCCGGAGACTTATCGGCAGGCCCTGGAAGCGGCCGGATTCGAGGTCGCGGCGGAGCGCGACCGCCGTGACTTCGCGGTCGACTTCTTCCGCCGAATGCAGGCCCGGGTCGCCGAGAGCGGCCCGCCGCCCCTTGGCCTTCATATCCTGATGGGCGCCGACGCCCCACGGAAAGTGGCCAACATGATCGCCAGTCTGGAGAGCGGGCGCGTGGCGCCGGTCGAGATGATCTGTCGCCGGTCTTGAGCGTGACCCGGTTCCACCGCCGCGGCTCGGCGAGTGCACCTTGGTCGGCCGGACGCGCGGTGCGGCCCCTTGGGCGCCCCCCTTACACGGAAAACACGATAAACTTCGTTGACACCTCTCGAACGCGACCGAAGATTAACCATCTAGGGGCCCGTGGCGTGAACGCGTCTCGGTCGAGAGGGTGGGCCAGCCGATCCGCTGCATGCTGGCCCAAACTCGTGATCGGCGCTGTCCGAAGAGGAGGCAGATTTGACCGGCTTTGCCACGATGGGCCACGGACTCGGCGCTCGACAGGAGAATCTGCAGCCGGACGAGGCGAGCTTCCGGCTCCTGGTGCAGAGCGTCAGGGACTACGCCATCCTCATGCTCGACCCGGACGGCCGCATCGTGAGCTGGAACGAAGGGGCCGAACGGATCAAAGGCTACACCGCCGACGAAGTCATCGGCCGATCCTTCGCGATTTTCTATCCGCCGGAAGCGGTCGCCAAGGGTTTTCCGCAACACAAACTGGATGTGGCCAGCCGTGAAGGACGCTTCGAGGACGAAGGCTGGCGGGTCCGCAAGGATGGCTCCCGTTTCTGGGCCAACGTCATCATCACCGCGCTGCGCGATTCCGAGGGCCGGCTACTGGGCTTTGCCAAGGTCACGCGCGACCTGACGGCCCGGCGCGAAGCCGAGGAGCAGGCTCGCCGCCTGGCCGCCGAGCAGGCCGCCCATGCCGAAGCGGCCGCCGGCAGCGAGGAACTTGCGCAGGCCAACGAGCGGCTGCGGCGGCAAGCCGTCGAGCTGCAGGAGGCGCTGGCCGCCACCAAGGCGGCGCGCGACGCGGCCGAACGCGCCGCCGCGGCCGTGACCGAAGCGTATCAGGAGCTCGACCAGTTCGCTTATGTGGCATCGCACGACCTGAAGGCGCCGCTGCGCGGGATCGCGAATCTGGCGCAGTGGCTTCAGGACGACCTGGGCGATCAGCTCACGGGCGAATCCAGGGAGCACATGCGTCTCCTCCAGGGCCGCGTGCGCCGGATGGAAGCCCTGATCGACGGCATTCTCACCTACTCTCGCGCCGGCCGAAGGCTTGCGCCGCCGGAGACGGTGGAGACCGGCGCGCTTGTCCGGGAGGTGATCGAACTTCTCGCGCCGCCCGCGGAGGTGACGATCGAACTGCCGGAGCGGTTTCCGACGTTCGAGACGGAACGCGTTCCGCTGCAGCAGGTCTTCATGAACCTCATCGGCAACGCGGTGAAGTACAGCCGGGCCGCCCGCCCCGATGCGGTGGTCCGCATCGCCTGGCACGACGACGGAGACGCGTTCGAGTTTGCCGTCAGCGACAACGGGCCGGGAATCGCCCCCGAGTACCACGATCGAATCTGGGGTATCTTCCAGACGCTCTCGGCGCGCGACAAGGTGGAAGGCACGGGGATCGGCCTTTCGGTCGTCAAGAAGATCGTCGAAGGCCGCGGCGGCAAGGTGTCGCTCGACTCGGCGCCGAACAAAGGCGCGACGTTCCGGTTCGCTTGGCCCAAGGTGCCGAAGCAAGGATTTTCCGCATGAGCAACGGACTCCTCAACATCCTCCTCGTCGAGGACGATGAAGTCGACGTGATGAACGTGAAGCGCGCATTCGCGCGGCACCACATCCGGAATCCGCTTTTCGTGGCAGGCGACGGGGTCGAGGCGCTTGAGATGTTGCGCAGCGACGAGATCCCGAAGGACCGGCGGATCGTGCTTCTCGACCTCAGCATGCCGCGGATGAACGGGATCGAGTTTCTCCGCGAGCTGCGGAAGGATCCGGACTTGTCAGCGACGACCGTCGTCGTTCTGACCACCTCGAAGGACGACCAGGACAAGATCGATGCCTACAACCTGAACGTCGCCGGATATCTCGTAAAGCCCGTCACCTTCGCGAACTTCTGCGACGTCATGGTGGCGCTGAACAAGTACTGGTCCCTCGTCGAGTTCCCTTAAGGTACGGTCATCGACGTCATGCCATCGATTCGACAAAAGGCGGCGCTCCCTTGACGCCGCCCGCAGGCACAGATCGGCTCCGCATTCTCCTCGTTGACGATGACGAGACCGACCGGCTTGCGGTTCGCCGTTGCCTGTATCGGTCCCGCCTGTCCGCCGCGGTCGACGAGGCGGGGACCGCGGCGGAAACGCTGAAGCTCCTTCGCGGCACCGCCTACGACTGCGTTCTCCTGGACTACTACCTCCCCGACATGCCCGGGCTTTCGCTGTTCAAGAGCCTGCGGTGCGAGGCTCCCGACATGCCGGTGGTGATATTCACCGGGCGAGGTGACGAAGACATAGCCGTGGAGCTGATGAAAGCCGGCGCGGCGGACTATCTGCCCAAGGCCTCGATGACGCCCGAACGGCTGGCGGCGGCCCTGCGCCACGCCCGGGAGCTGGCGCGGGTCGGCGTGGCGCGGCAGCAGGCCGAGGACGAGCTCAGAGCGCAGGAAAGCCGCTTTCGCACCCTGGCCAACGCCATCCCGCAGCTGGCCTGGATGGCGGATGCCGGCGGCGCGCGACATTGGTTCAATCAACGGTGGTTCGAGTACACGGGCGCGGCCTTCGACGAAGTGAAGGGGTGGAGCTGGCGTCGGCTCCACCATCCCGACCACGTCGATCGCGTCACGGAACGCATCCACCGAAGCTGCGCGACGGGCGAACCGTGGGAGGATGTCTTCCCGCTCCGCGGCAAGGACGGGACGTACCGCTGGTTCCTCGCGCGGGCTCTGCCCGTGCACGAACCGGGCGGAACGATCGCCGGCTGGATCGGCACGTACACGGACATCACGGACCAGAAGAACGCCACGGCCGAACGGGAACGGCTTCTCGCGCTCGAGCAGGAGGCGCGCGGCAAGGCGGAACGCGCCACCAAGGCGCGCGACGAGCTGCTGGCCATCGTCGCCCACGATCTGCGCAACCCGCTGCAGGTCATCATGAGCGCCGCCGCGAAGATCGCGCCGTTGCTTCTGGACGCAAAAGGCAGAAAGTACGTCGAGTTCATCCAACGCTCGGCCCGGGAGATGGATCGCCTGGTGCGCGATCTGATGGATGTGTCCAGCATGGAATCCGGAAGCTTCGCGGTGCAGCGAAAGCCGATCGAGCTCCGTCCGGTCCTGGAAGAGGCACGGCAGCGATTCGAGATGTCGGCCCGGGCACAAGAGATCACGCTCGACTGCGAGATCGACCCGGCCGTGCGGTCGGTGAACGCGGATCGCGGCCGCCTGCTCCAGGTCATCTCAAACCTGCTTGGAAACGCCTTCAAGTTCACGCCCGAGGGCGGCCGTGTCACGCTTCGCGCGCAACGGCGCGGGCACGACGTCGAGATCGTCGTCGAGGACACGGGCCGAGGAATCCCGCCCACGAATCTGCCTCGCATCTTCGACCGGTTCTGGCGGGGCGATCGCGCGTCGCGGACCGGCGCGGGGCTGGGGCTGGCGATATGCAAGGGCATCGTCGAGGCCCATAACGGCCAGATCTGGGCTGAAAGCACCGTTGGCGTCGGAACCGCCGTCCATTTCACGATCGCCGCCGCGGACACGTGACCGCGCCGCACCGCCGAACCGCATCCGCCGACGCGCTCGTCCTTCGACCGTGTGGTCTGATGCGACTGCACGGCCTGGCCGGCCGGATCAGGCGCCCTCCCCCGCCCGCTCCCGGAGCATGGCATAGGCGGCTTGCGGGAGGGTCACGCCTTCGGCTTCGGCGCGGCGGCGGCGATCGAGGCGCCGTGTGCCGGGAAGGCGCGCACCGGGCTGCGCGGTGATCGCCGCGCACAGGGCCTCCACCCGCTCGACGAAGCCGCTCGCGCCGAAGGCGTCCGGCGCGATCACCAGGAAGAGCTGACCGACGCGCGGCGGCGGTCCGTCCGCCGAAAAGAAGGAGCTGGCCTCGAACCCGAAATTGGCCCCGGTGAAGCAGGTCGCGAGGATCTCTACCACCAGCGCAAGGGCGGCGCCCTTCGCGTCGCCCATCGGCAGCATCGCCCCGCCGAGCGCCGCCTTCGGATCGGTGGTGGCGCGGCCTTCCGCATCGATCGCCCAGCCTTCGGGAATCGCCTCCCCCCTCTGCGACGCGACCATGATCTTGCCGCGGGCCACCTTCGACAGCGAGAGGTCGATCACCAGCGCGTCGCCGGGCGCGCCGTCCGCCCCCCGACGCGGGCAGGCGAAGGCGATCGGGTTGGTGCCGAACAGGGCCTTGCGGCCGCCCCAGGGCGCGATCGCCGCCGGGGAGTTGCCGAAGGCAAGGGCGACCAGCCCTCTGTCCGCCATCCGCTCGACGTGGTGGCCGGCCACGCCGAAATGGTGCGAGTTGGCGATCGCCACCGCGACGACGCCCTGCGCGGCCGCGGCCTCGGCGGCGGCGTCCAGCCCCCGCGCGATCGCCGGATAGGCAAAGCCGCAGCGCGCGTCGACGAGGATCGCCCCCGGCCGGACGCGGTGCAGCACGGGTGTGGCCCGGCCGTCCACCTTGCCGGAGGCGACCTGGTCGGCGTAGCTGGGCAGCCGCGAGACCCCATGCCCCGCCTGCCCGTCCGCCTCCGCCGCCGCCAGCGCGGCGGCCACGGGCTCTGCGTTCTCGGCGGAGGCCCCGGCGCGGACGAGCGCCTGCGCGAGCAGCCGGCGCAGCTCGTCCAGGGAAACGGTCACCTCGCCCGCCATCAGCCGGCCCTCCCTCCGGTCGCGGTTCCGGCGGCCGAAAGGGCGCGCCGGACGTTTTCGGCGGTCACGGCACTGACGCGTTCGTTCGATTCGACGGTCACGCCGGCGATGTGCGGCGTCAGCACCAGGTTCGGAACGTCCGCGAACGGATTGTCGGGCCCGAGCGGCTCGGTCTCGAAGACGTCCACCATTGCGCCGCCCAGATGGCCGCTGCGCAGAGCGGCGGCGAGCGCCGCCTCGTCGACGATGCCGCCGCGCGCGGCGTTGATCAGGATCGCTCCGCGCTTCATGCGGCCGATGGCGACCGCGTCGATCATGCGGCGGGTCTCTTCGGTGAGGGGCAGGTGCAGGCTGACCACGTCGCTCCCGGCCAGCAGCTCGTTCATCGGGACGCTGGTCGCGCGATTGAAGGTCCAGGCCGGATCATCCGCCGCAACGAAGGGATCGTATCCGACGACCGTCATGCCGAGCACCTGCGCCCGCGTCGCCACCGCGCGCGCGATCCGGCCGAAACCGACGAGCCCGAGCGTCTTGCCCGCCGCCTCCCGCCCCATCAGCCGCTCGCGCGGCCACGCACCGGCGACCATCGCCGGTGTCGAGAAATAGGCGCCGCGCAGCATCATCAAGGCGCCGGCGATCACGTATTCGGCCACCGAGTCGTCGTTGGCGCCGGTCGCCGGCAGCACCGCGATGCCGCGCTCGCGGCAGGCCGGCAAGTCGATGTTGTCGAGCCCGACGCCGAGCCGCCCCACAGCCACGAGTCTCGGGAGCGCCTCCAGAAGCGCCCGATTGACCCGGGTCCGGTTGCGCACGATCAGCGCCCGCGCCGCCGCGCCCAGGCGGGCGATCTCCTGCGGGCTGCCGACCAGCTGCGGGTCGTAGTGGACATCGAACTCGGCGCGGAGCGATTCGACCGCGGCCTCGTCCATGAACTCCGTGATGACGATGTCGGGCATGGCCTCCCCTCGATCCCCGGCCGGGCGGCCGCGCCGCCGCGGCGTGCATCTTCCCTTTCAAACGATTTCGGTGAAATAGCGGTGGTGAACGGTGTTGCAGCGGCTGACGCGCAGTTCGACGGAGCGGCCGTGCACATCCCGCGCGACCCGGTGAATCTCCAGCACCGGCGCGCCCACCGCGACGCCGAGATGGGCGGCGTCGGCTTCGTCCGCGGCGACGGCGCGCAGCGCTTCCTCCGCCTTCGCCACGGTGATCCCGAACTGCATCTGGTACAGGACATAAAGCTCGTCGTGCATGACCTTGCCGATCGGCAGGGTCAGGCCGTCGAACAGCGCGGCCGGCACGGCGATCCGCTCGAGGATGATCGGACGCCCCTTCAGATTTCGCAGGCGGAGGATGCGGTGGACCGGCGCTCGCGCCGGCAGTCCGAGTGCCGCCGCCTGCTCGCGCGTCGCACGGCGGGTCTTCTGCTCGAGGACCACGCTCGTCGGCCACTCCTTGGTGCCGTCGGCCCCGACGATGCGGAAGAAATGGAACAGGGAAGCCTGGCGCGAATGCTCCGCCACGAAGGTCCCGCGGCCCTGGTGCCGGACCACGAGCTTCTGCGCCTCCATCTCGCTGAGCGCCTTGCGCACCGTGCCCTGGCTGACCCCGAACTCCTCGGCCAGCCGGAACTCGTTCGGCAGCAGGCTGCCCGGCTTCCAGGCCCCCGACCCGATTCGTTCGATCATCAGGTCCTTGACCTGGACATAGAGAGGCCGGAAATCCGGCCCCGCCGATCCGGTCCTGGATCCGCGGCCCGCGCTCGCTGATGGTTTCTCCGTCATTGGATTCTTATATAAGATGTCTTATACCTGATTGACAAACGCAATCGCCGCTCCCTACCGTAGCGATCATGGATTTGCTTCGCAGTT
Organism: uncultured Rhodospirillaceae bacterium; assembly: GCA_964551315.1. GTDB lineage: Bacteria > Pseudomonadota > Alphaproteobacteria > Dongiales > Dongiaceae > Virgifigura. The sequence goes on from CAZKCM010000010.1 coordinate 72,687, forward strand.
CGAGCATTGGAGAGAGGCGATGACGCCGCATTTCGTGGTGCACAACAAGACCGACTCGGTCGGGGTGGTCGTGGTCGAGGGCGTCGAGGAGGGGCAGGAGCTGTCCGGCTGGATCATGGAGACGGACGACACCATTACCGTCACCGCCCGCACCGCGATCCCGCTCGGCCACAAGATCGCGATCCGCCCCATCAAGTCGGGCGACACGATTCTCAAATACGATCACGATATCGGCAAGGCCATCGAGGACATCCCGGTCGGCGGATACGTGCATTTCCATAACATCAAGACGAAGAGGTGGTAGTCATGGCGGCCGACCATTTCCTTGGATACCGGCGGGAGAACGGTCGCGTCGGCATCCGCAATCATGTCATCATCCTGCCGCTCGATGACATTTCCAACGCCGCCTGCGAAGGCGTCGCCAACAACATCAAGGGCGTGATGGCGCTGCCGCACGCCTATGGCCGGCTCCAGTTCGGTGCCGACCTCGATCTGCATTTCCGCACGATGATCGGAACCGGCAGCAACCCGAACGTGGCCGCCGTCGTGGTCATCGGCATCGAGCCGGAATGGACCAAGCGCATCGTCGACGGCATCGCCAAGACGGGCAAGCCGGTCGAGGGCTTCTCGATCGAGCAGAACGGCGACATCGCCACGATCGCCGCCGCATCCCGCGTCGCCAAGGACATGCTCCACTGGGCGAGCGAGAAGCAGCGCGAGAAGTGCCCGATCGAGGACCTCTGGGTGGCGACCAAGTGCGGCGAATCGGACACCACCTCCGGGCTCGCCTCCTGCCCGTCGGTCGGCAACCTGATCGACAAGCTCGACCCGAAGGGCATCACCAGCTGCTTCGGCGAGACGACGGAGATCACCGGTGCCGAGATGGTCTGCGCCGACCGCGCCGCGACTCCGGAGGTGCGCGAGAAGTTCCTCAAGACCTGGAAGGCCTATCAGGAGGAGGTGATCGAACCCCACAAGGTCGACGACCTGTCCGACAGCCAGCCGACCAAGGGCAACAAGTTCGGCGGTCTCAGCACGATCGAGGAGAAAGCCTTCGGCAATCTCGAGAAGATCGGCAAGAAGACCAAGTACATCGACGTGCTGGGGCCGGCGGAGACGCCGTCCAAGGGGCCCGGCCTCTACTTCATGGACACCTCCAGCGCGGCCGCGGAATGCTGCACGCTGCAGGCCGCCGGCGGTTTCGTCGTTCACCTGTTCCCGACCGGCCAGGGCAACGTCATCGGCAATCCCATCATGCCCGTGATCAAGATCAGCGGCAATCCGCGGACCGTGCGGACGATGAGTGAGCACATCGATCTCGACGTCACCGGCGTGCTTCGGCGGGAGATGACGCTGAACGACGCCGGCGATGCGCTGATCGACATGACGATCCGCACCTGCAACGGCCGGCTGACGGCCGCCGAGGCCCTGGGCCACCGCGAGTTCGTGATGACCAAGCTTTACCGCAGTGCCTGATCGACCGGCGGGCGGCCCGCCT
>CAZKCM010000010.1:74284-84695 GCA_964551315.1 uncultured Rhodospirillaceae bacterium
TCGGACATTACCGCCCGCCTGCAGCAGCCCTTCTTCGAGGAGCTGACCGGGCAGTCGCTGATTATCAAGTATCAGGCCGGAGCCGGCGGCGCCCAGGCCTGGTCGCAGCTCAACCAGATGAGCGGCGACGGCCACGTCATCATGGGCACCAACCTGCCCCACATCATCCTGCAGCCGCTGACGTCCAATCCGGGCTATGAGACCGACGATCTCACGAACATCTACATGTTCCACTACACGCCGGACGCGATCATCGTCAGCAAGGACAGCCAGTTCAAGACGCTCCAGGACCTGATCGACTACGCCAAGGCCAATCCCGGCGCCATCACCTTTGCCGGTTCCGGGACCAACTCGGCCAACCACCTCGCGCTCCAGCGCTTCAACGAGCTGGCGGGCGTCACCACGACCTACATCCCCTTTGGGGGCACCGGCCCGTCGGTCACCGCGCTGCTCGGCGGCCAGGTGATGGCCGGCATGGGCTACTCGACGGTCGCCGCCAACCACGCCGACGACACCCGTATGCTGGCCGTGGCGACCGAGGAGCGGATGGCACTCTTCCCGGACGTGCCGACCTTCAAGGAGCTCGGGATCGACATGGTCAGCGGCGCGTATCGCGGCATCGCCGTGCCCGCCTCCACCCCCGAGGACATCCGCAAGGAGCTGTCGGACATCATCGACCGGATCAACCACGACCCGGACTTCATCAAGAGGATGGAGGAAGGCGGCTTCGTCGTGACCAACATCGGCTATGACCAGATCGACGCGTTCATGGCCCAGAAGAAGAAGGAGTTAAGCGCAATCGCCCAGCAGATGGGCATCCTCAAGCAGTAGACCGGCATAAGGACCGCCCCCGCCATGGGCATGTTCGACTACCTGTTCCAGGCGCTGACGCCGCTGAACCTCTTCCTGGCCGTTGCCGGAGTCGTTCTCGGCACCGTCGTCGGCGCCCTACCGGGACTGTCGGCGACCATGGCGGTCGCGGTCCTTGTTCCGTTCACCTTCGCTATGGATCCGGCCTCGGGGTTGATTGCCCTCGGCGCGATCTACACCGGGGCGATCTATGGCGGCGCCTTCGCGGCGATCCTCGTCAACACCCCGGGGACGCCATCGGCAATCGCGACCACCTTCGACGGCTTCCCGATGGCCAAGCGGGGTGACGGCAACCTCGCCGTCACCCTCGCGACCTTCGCCTCCGTCTGCGGCGGCGTGGTCGGAGCCGTCGCACTGCTGCTGCTCGCCCCGCCTCTGGCGAAGGTGGCGCTCGCCTTCGGCCCGCCGGAATATTTCTGGCTCGCGGTCTTCGGCCTGACGCTGATCTCGGCCCTGTCGGTCGGCAACATGCTGAAGGGGCTGATCGGCGCCTGCTTCGGCCTGCTCCTCAGCATGGTGGGCGTCGCCGTGATCGGCGGCGACATCCGCTTCACCATGGGCACGCAGGTGCTGCTCGGGGGAGTCGACGTCATCGCGGCGCTCATCGGGCTCTACTGCATTCCCGTGGTGATCGATCTCGTCGCCACGCCGGACCCACACCTCAAGGTTTCGACCGGAGGGTCGGGATTCCGCCTCAAGGAGGCGGCGCGGATCGCCTGGACCTCCAAGTTCAATCTCATCCGCAGCTCGGTGATCGGCACCGTCGTCGGCATCCTGCCCGGCGCCGGCGGCTCGATCGCGAGCCTGGTCTCCTATTCCGAGGCGCGGCGGTCGTCCCGCCATCCGGAGCGCTTCGGTACCGGAGAGCCGGACGGCGTCCTGGCGACCGAGAGCGCCAACAACGCCACCGTCGGCGGCGGATTCATCCCGACGCTGGTTCTCGGCATCCCCGGCACGCCGCCGGACGCGGTCATCCTGGGCGCGCTGCTCGTCCAGGGTATCCGCACCGGCCCAAGCCTGTTCTCGGATTCCGCGCCGATCGTCTACACCTTCATCTTCGGGCTGCTGATCGCGACCCTGCTCATGCTGCCGACGGGGCTCATGCTCGGCCGCTACGCCTACAAGTCGATCATCACGATTCCGAAGGCCATGCTGGTGCCGACCATCGCCCTCATGACCGTGATCGGCAGCTACGCGATCCATAACAACGCGGACGACGTCACCGTGATGATCGTTATCGGCATCGTTGGCTGGGTCCTGAACCGGATGGGCTTCGCGCCCTCGCCCATTGTCCTCGGGATCGTGCTGGGACAGATCGCCGAACAGGGCTTCGTCCAAGCCTATCTGATCGGCAACGCCCAGGGCGGTGTGTTGTCGATGTATTTCGGCCGGCCGATCAGCCTCGGCATCATCGCGCTCGCGCTGCTCACGCTGTTCTATCCCTTCATTGCGCGCATGTGGCGGGCGCGCCGTGCGTCCGCCACCACGACGACGGCGGAGGCCGGCCATGCCGAGTGAGCCGATGCCGTATGAATCGGGAGCGAGCGATGTGGCGGCGGGCCGGCCCCGGCGGCGCGACTGGCCGGGGATGATCGCGGCAGTTGTCTTCATCCTCCTGGGCCTGTGGGTGCTGCAGCAGAGCCGGTCGATGACCGCCATGGGCTCCGTCTTCCCCACGGCCATCGCAATCGCGATGATCGTCTTCTCGATCGCCCTGCTGATCACCAATCTGCGACCAAGGAAGTCCGTGCGGGACGGCGCTACGGTGCCCGAGGAGGCCATCCGGCCCGGGACCGCAGAATCGACGCCACGGCGTCTTGCCCTGGTCGGCATTCTGGTGGCCTGGGCCCTGCTTCTTCCGGTCATTGGCTTCCTGGTCACCAGCCTTGTCGCCTTCCTGGCCATCCTGGTGACCGCCAACTACGACAGTTGGACGGCTAGGCGCGCCATCGGCTTTATTGCCGGCTCCGTCGTCGTCGTCGCCGCCTTCTACCTGTTGCTTGTCGAGGTCCTCCAGGTACCGATGCCGGCCGGGCTGTTGTTCTAGGCATTCGGCACCGGGCCTGGGAAAGACACGAAGAGGATATCGTGAGAATCGTCGAGATCCGCGAGCAGGCGGTTCCGATCAAGTCCGAGATTCGGAACGCCTACATCGATTTCAGCCAGATGACCGCGAGCGTGGTGGCGCTCGTCACCGACGTGGTTCGCGACGGGCGGCCGGTCGTCGGCTTCGGCTTCAACTCCAACGGCCGCTACGGCGCCGGCGGGCTGATCCGCGAGCGGTTCGCCCCGCGTCTGGAGCAGGCCGACCCGGACAGCTTGATCGACGAGAGCGGTGACAATCTTGACCCCTTCAAGATCTGGGCCTGTCTGATGGCCAACGAGAAGCCCGGCGGCCATGGCGAGCGTTCGGTCGCCGTCGGCGTCATCGACATGGCCGTGTGGGACGCGGTCGCCAAGATCGCCGGCGTTCCGCTGTGGCGCCTGCTGGCCGACCGCTTCAACGGCGGCCGGGCGGACGATCGCGTCTGGGTCTACGCCGCCGGCGGCTACTACTTTCCCGGCAAGGGCCTCGACGCGCTGAAGGAGGAGATGCGGTCCTACCGGGACCGCGGCTACCGGACGGTCAAGATGAAGATCGGCGGCGACTCCCTCGAGGAAGACCTTCGCCGGATCGAGGCCGTGCTGGAGGTGGTGGGCGACGGCAGGGACCTCGCGGTCGACGCCAACGGCCGGTTCGACCTGGAGACCGCGCTCGCCTACGCCCGCGCCCTCGCCCCCTATGGTCTGCGCTGGTACGAAGAGGCGGGCGATCCCCTCGACTACCGCCTGCAGGCGATCCTCTCGGAGTACTATGAGGGTCCGATGGCGACCGGGGAGAACCTCTTCTCGATGCAGGACGCCCGCAATCTGATCCGCTACGGCGGCATGCGGCCGGACCGCGACGTGCTGCAGTTTGACTGCGCGCTCAGCTACGGGCTGGTCGAGTATCTCCGCACGCTGGACATGCTGAAGGCGCATGGCTGGAGCGCGCGGCGCGTCGTCCCCCATGGCGGGCATCAGATGTCGCTGAACATCGCCGCGGGGCTCGGCCTCGGCGGCAACGAGTCCTACCCCGACGTCTTCAAGCCGTTCGGCGGCTTCGCTGACGGGATCCCGGTCGAGGACGGCCATGTCCGCCTCCCCGACATCCCGGGCATCGGCTTCGAGGCGAAGAACGACCTTTATGCCGTCATGCGCGAGATCGCCGGCGAGTGAGCCTCCGCACTGGCTGACAAATGGGATCGAAGGCGTATCTCGGTGTCATGCCCGGACTTGATCCGGGCATCCATCGGGCCGCCGATCCTGGATTGCCGGGTCAAGCCCGGCAATGACAAAGACCAATCGCTTCAATTGCGCTCAAGATACGTTGTAAGGAACGAGGAGGACGCGCCAGTGGCCCAGTACAAGATCGCCGTCATCCCCGGCGACGGGATCGGCAACGAGGTGGTGGACGAGGGCATCCGGGTGATGGAGGCCGCCGGCCGCCGGTTCGGAATCGAGTTCGCCTGGGAGCGCTTCGACTGGTCCTGCGAGCGCTTCGTCAAGACCGGCCGCATGATGCCGGAGGACGGGCTCGAGCGGATCAAGGGCCATGATGCGATCTATCTCGGCGCCGTCGGCTGGCCCAGCGTGCCCGACCACGTCTCGCTCTGGGGCCTGCTCATCCCGATCCGCCGGGAGTTCCATCAGTATGTCGCGCTGCGGCCGGTCCGCGTGCTGCGCGGCATGACGAGCCCCCTCGCCGGCCGGACGGCCGAGGAGATCGATTTCTACGTCGTGCGCGAGAACAACGAGGGCGAGTACTCGGAGATCGGCGGCCGGCTCTACCGCGGTACCGAGGCGGAGATGGTCGTCCAGGAATCGGTGTTCACCCGCCGCGGCGTCGACCGGATCCTCCGCTACGCCTTCGAGCTGGCGCGCTCGCGGCCGAAGAAGCACCTCACCGCGGCGACCAAGTCGAACGGCATCATCCACACCATGCCCTACTGGGACGAGCGCTTCGCGGCGATGGCGGCGCAGTACCCGGACGTGAGGGCCGACAAGTACCACATCGACATCCTGACCGCGCATTTCGTCCTGCACCCCGACTGGTTCGACGTCGTCGTCGGTTCCAACCTGCTGGGCGACATTCTCTCCGACCTCGGGCCGGCCGTGGCCGGGTCGATCGGCATCGCGCCGGGCGCCAACATCAACCCGGAACGGGAGTTCCCCTCGATGTTCGAGCCGGTCCACGGCTCCGCGCCGGACATTGCCGGCCAGGGAATCGCCAATCCGATCGGGCAGATCTGGTCGGGCGCCATGATGCTGGAGCATCTCGGCCATGCGGACGCCGCGGCGGCCGTTCTCGCTGCGATCGAGACGGTGCTGGCCGAGCCTGGCCTGCGGACGCGCGACCTGGGCGGCACGGCCTCGACCGAGGCCTGCGGCCGGGCGATCGCCGAGGCCGTCGGATCCTGACCCAGGCCCTGGGCCGGTTTCGGCGCCGGGACGGCACGGGCAGGACGTGGCGGCGGCACCTCCGATCCGTCACAAATTTAGCTCAAAAGCGACGTTTATAGGCCGATTTCCGTGCCGATCGATCTTGCGTTCCGCCTCAATCACACCATCTTTGGACCAGCGCGGGACCGCGATGAGCCCTGTGTTCGACGCTCGACCAAAAAGGGGTTGCATCGCGCTGCAAAATGCGGCACAGCCCCGCGGGTTACCCGAAAGCATATCGCTGGCTGGGTTCATCTACTGGTTAGGAAGGGGACGCCATGGAAAAGCACGACGTCCTTGCCAAATTGGGGATGGACTTGGACCTGCACGCCGCAGGCAACCGAACCAAAGAGGTAAGAGCAACAAATCCGAGCGGCTCGAACGTCGAGCCAATTTTCGATCACCTGAACCGCCCTGCGGCAGACCCGGCGGTGAATGACAGTCGGCTCGACCACTTCGTCGAGCGCGACGGCATGCGCTTCGCTGGCACCCACCTGATCGCGGATCTGTGGGACGCGAGCCGGCTCGACGAGCTTGAGCACGTCGAGAACACCCTGCGCCGTGCGGCCGACGCGGCCGGTGCCACGGTGCTCAACATCGACCTGCACCACTTCACGCCGAACGGCGGCGTGTCGGGGGTCGCGGTGCTGGCGGAAAGCCACATCTCGATCCACACCTGGCCCGAATGCGGCTATGCGGCGGTCGATATCTTCATGTGCGGCAAGGCGCAGCCGCATCGCGCCATCGCGGTGCTGCGCGAGGCCTTCACGCCGCGTTCCGTCAACCTCGGCGAGCACAAGCGCGGCATCGTCGGATGATGCTGTTTGCCGAAACCCTGCATTCGGGTTACGGCCAGCATTTCGAAGTCGACCGGGTCCTGTATCGGAAGAAGACCGAGCATCAGGACCTGGTCATCTTCGAAACGCCCTTCTTCGGCAAGGTTCTGGCCCTCGACGGCGTGATCCAGACCACCGAGCGCGACAACCACGTCTATCACGAGATGCTCGCACATGTGCCGATCCTGGCGCACGGATCGGCCAGGGAGGTGCTGATCGTCGGAGGCGGCGACGGCGGCTGCCTGCGCGAGGTCGTCAAGCACCCGGTGGAGCGCGCCACGCTGGTCGACATCGACGGCGAGGTGATCGAGCTGTCGAAGCGTTACCTGCCGGAACTGTCCGACGGCGCCTTCGACGATCCGAAGGCCGAGGTGATCATCGCCGACGGTCTGGCCTACCTCACCGGAACCGACCGGCAATTCGACGTCATCATCGTCGACTCGACCGATCCGATCGGGCCGGGAGAAGTGCTGTTCTCGGAAGGCTTCTACGCCGCCTGCAGACGCCGGCTCACGCCGGGCGGGGTCGTCGTCACCCAGAACGGCGTCCCGCTCCTGCAGCCGGACGAGCTGCGCGGCAGCCACCGGAGGTTGTCGGCACTCTTCGCCGACGCCCGCTTCTACCTCGCCGCGGTCCCCACCTATGTCGGCGGCGCCATGGCCCTCGGCTGGGCCAGCGACAACGCCGACCTGCACCGACTCTCGGCCGCGGATATCCGCCCGCGCTACGAGGCCGTCGGCCTCAAGACCCGCTACTACAGCCCCGAGGTGCACGCCGCAAGCTTCGCGCTGCCGCCCGAGATCCTGGCGCTTTGCGCCTGAGGGGCCCGGCGCGGCCGCGGTCACTCGCCGGAGCCGTTCGCCTCGTCCGGGGGACAGGGGACGGGCATCATCACCTGGCCGTATTCGCGCTCGACGGTCTTGTAACAGGCATTTCCGCCGTCTCCCGCGCAGCCGACCAACCCAAAAAGCGAGAATAGAAGAGTCGCGCCCACAAGCTGTCGCGCCGATCTCGTCCTCATCATTTTATACCTGTCCAAGATCATCGATTGCGCCATTCCAACCGCGGCATCACCAAGATGGTCGCCGCCGTTGCGTGCCGAAAGCTTGCATTTGTATCAGAAAAAATGAACCGGAATTTAGGAGTGACGGCTCGCGCATCGAAACGCGCCAGCGGGACGCTTGGGACGACGCATGGACCGGTACCTCATCTGCCGGACGCCGTTCAGCAGCAGGAAGAACCGGCCGAGCCGCGGCGCCTGATCGCGTTCCTTCCCGCCGGCGGTATCGGCGGCAGACGCCGGCCGGCGGCGAATAGAACAACGGCAGCCGGACGCGGTTCCGCTCCCAAGGCGTCCGCTTTCCCCGAGGCCCTATGGCCTCAACGACTGCCGTCGGTCGGGAGCGGGTCGAGCGGCGCGGATCCGTCCTCCGTGCGCTCGCCGAGGTAGGATTCGATCAGCCGTGGATCGGCGCGCGCCTCGGCGGCGGTGCCGCGCCAGACCGCACGGCCGGATTCGAGAACGCAGATCCGGTCGGCCACCGCCAGCACGCGGGCGGTGTTCTGCTCGACCAGCAGGACCGTGAGGCCCGACTCCTTCAGCCGTTCCAGCGCCTCGTAGCAGAGATCGACCATCTTCGGCATCAGGCCCAGCGACAGCTCGTCGATCATCAGCAGCCGCGGCTCGGCCATCAGCGCCCGGCCGATCGCCAGCATCTGCTGCTCGCCGCCCGACAGCGATCCGGCGCGCTGGCCGCGCCGCTCGCCCAGGCGGGGGAAGAGCGCGAACACGCGGTCGCGGTTGGAGGCCGTGCGCCGCGCCGGCAGCGCATAGCCGCCGACGATCAGGTTCTCCTCGACGCTGAGGTCGGGGAAAAGCCGGCGCCCCTCCGGCGCCAGGGCGATGCCGGCGGCGACCCGGGCCGTGGCCGGGCGCCGCGTGAGGTCCTGCCCCTCGAACAGCACGCGGCCCGACTGGATCGCGACATGACCCGCGATCGCCATGATGGTCGAGGTCTTTCCGGCCCCGTTCGCGCCGACGAGCGCGGTGACCTGCCCGGCCGGCACCTCCAGGTCGAGGCCGTGCACCACCCGCATGGGGCCATACCCGCAGGAAAGCCCCTCAAGCCGCAGCACCGGCGCCCTCCCCCAGATAGGCGGCGCGGACGCGCGGATCGGCCATGACCGCGCGCGGCTCGCCCTCGGCGATCACCCGCCCCTGTTCGAGCACGACCAGACGGCGGCAGACCCGCATGACCTCGGCCAGGTTGTGCTCGATCAGCAGGATCGTCGTTCCCGCACGGTTGAGCCCGGCGATGGTATCGGCCAGCCGGCGCGCCTCCGCGTGATTGAGGCCGGCCAGCGGCTCGTCGAGGAGCAGGAGGCGCGGCTCGAGCGCGAGCGCCCGCGCGAGCTCGAGCCGCTTCAGGTAGCCGAGCGGCAGCGTCGCCGGCGCGGCCTCGGCCGCCTCGCCGATGCCGACCAGGTCGAGCAGCTCGCGCGCCCGCGCGCGTTCGGCCGAACGGTCGATGTGGAACAGGGACAGGATGGGGTTGCGCGTGCGCCGCCATCCGGCGGCCAGCGCCACGTTGTCGAGAACGCTCAGCGACCGGAACGGGCGCACGACCTGGTGCGACATGCCGAGGCCGAGCCGCGCGCGGGCCTCGACCGACAGCCCCGTGATGTCCCGCCCGTCGAGCCGGACCCGTCCGCCGTCCGGTCGCACGACCCCGGTGACGAGGCGCAGGAGCGTCGTCTTGCCGGCGCCGTTGGGGCCGATCAGGCCGGTGAACGATCCCGGCGCGACCGCGAAGGACGCCCCGTCCACCGCGGCGACGCCGCCGAAGCGGACCCGCAGATCCTCAACCGCGAGGAGCTGTGCGGTCATCAGCCGGTCTCCGCCGCCGGGCGCGCCGGGCGCAGCCGGCGCCAGGCCGCCCGCGTCAGGCCGGCCAAGCCGTCGGGGCTGAACCGCATGGTCAGCAGCAGCAGCCCGCCGAACAGCAGCAGCTTGTAGTCGTTCACGAAACGGAACATCTCCGGCATCAGCGTCAGCACCACCGTGGCCGCGACCACCCCCCAGACCGAGCCGATACCGCCGATCACCACCATCGCGAGGACGCTGATCGAGGTCGTGAAGCCGAAGCTGTCGGGCACGATGATGCGCGCGTAATGGGCGTAGAGGCCACCGGCGACGCCGGCCAGCGCCGTGCCGAGGGCGAAGGCCGTCAGCTTGTAGCCGGCGACGCCCACGCCGACGACGCGGGCGGTGTCCTCGTCGGCGGCAACGGCGTCGAAGGCAAAGCCCATCCAGGAGCGCCGGACATAGAGGCTGAAGAGCACCACCGCCGCCGCCAGTCCGAGCGCCAGGGCCATATAGCCGACACTGCCCAGCCCCGGATTGGGGATGCCGGACACGCCGAGCTCGCCGCCCAGCCAGGCCTGCTTGCGGACGAAGCCGAGGAACAGGAATCCGACGCCCATGGTGGTGATCGCCAGGAAGTCCTCGCGCACGCGCAGGCTCGTCAGCCCGACCACCAGCCCCAGCGCACCCGCCAGTGCGCCGCCGGCGACGAGCGCCGGCACGAAGGGCAGGCCGGCCTTCGTCAGCACCGCCGCACAATACGCCCCGGTCCCGTAGAACGCGGCGTGGCCCAGGCTGATCTGGCCGCAGAAGCCGGTGATCAGGTTCAGGCTGAGCGCCAGGATCAGGTTGATGCCGATGATGGTGAGCAGCGTGATTTCGTAGGCCATGACCGTCACCGAACGCCGAACAGCCCGTGCGGCCGCAGCATCAGCACGAGGATGAGGAAGGCGAAGGCGATGGCGTCCCGGTCGAGGGCGTTGCCCATGTAGATCGTCCCGAAGGACTCGATCACGCCGAGCGCCAGCGCGGCGACGAGCGTGCCCTTCACGTTGCCGAGACCGCCCAGCACGATGATCGCCAGCGCCTTGTAGCTCGGCACGCTGCCCATGGTCGGTTCGACCAGGTTGTTGATCAGCGAGATCATCACGCCTGCGACCGCGGCGAGCGCGGACCCGATGAAGAACACGAGGTAGCGGACCCGGACGATGTCGATGCCAAAGGACTGGGCCATCGGCGGGTCGGTGACGGTCGCCCGCCACGCCACGCCGGTCCGCGTCCGCTCGGCCAGCAGGCCGAGCCCGCCCAGCAGCAATGCGGT
>CAZKCM010000010.1:84795-90370 GCA_964551315.1 uncultured Rhodospirillaceae bacterium
CCGCCACCGACGCCAGCACGGCGAGCTCCAGGCTGCCGGTCGCGTTGGTCACCGTGACGGCGATGTAGGCGCCGAGCGTGACCAGCCCGGCATGGGCGACGTGAAGGATGCGCAGCAGCCCGTAGACCAGGGTCAGGCCGACCGCGATCAGGGCATAGATGCTGCCCTGCACGATGCCCTGGAGAAACAGGTTCAGGTAGAGCATGGCGAAGACCGCGCGACGGCCCCGTCGCGCGATGACGGGGCCGTCGCGGCGATTACATCTCCGGCGGCGCCAGCAGCTCCGGGTCGCTGATCACCGCGTAGTGGTGGAACGCGCCGTCCCGGACGATCTGCACCTGGACGTCCTTGCGGACCTCGCCGAGCTCGTTGAACGAGATGGTCCCGGTCGAGGCGCGCAGGTTCGTCGCCGCGATGGCGTCGCGGATCGCCGCCGGGTCCTCGGTGCCGGCACGCCGCATGGCGTCCACCACGACCTTCACCGCGGTGTGGGTCGAGGCCGCCACCATGTCGGCCGGATAGCCCGCCTTCTCCTCGAACTGCTCGATGAAGTTGCGCATTTCCGGGTCCTTCGAGTCGCGGTCGAGCGAGGTCGTGATGATCACGCCCTCGGCCGCCGCGCCGGCGATGTCGATGAAGCTCTGGCTATCGTAGCCCTCCTGGCCGATGATCGGTGCGTCGATGCCGGCGGCGCGGAGCTGGGCGACCAGAGGCCCGGCCGTGAAGAAGTAACCGGAAGCATAGATTGCCTCGGGGTTGTCGGCCATGACCCGGGCGACGATGGCGCCGAACTGCCGGTCCTTGATCGCGTATTCGTACTCGTTGACGATCTCGATGCCGAACCGGTCGGCGGCTTCCTTGAATCCCTGGGCGAGCGCCTGCCCGAAATCGTTGTTGAGCGTGATCAGCACGACCCGCTTCTTGCCGAGCAGGTCGCCGACCAGCTTGGCGCCGGCGCGTCCCTGCACCTCGCCCATGAAAGTCGTGCGGAACACGTAGTCGCCGGCGCGGGTGATGTCGGGGTGGATTCCGTAGGCCGACACATAGGGAATTCCGGCGTCCTGGAACACCTGCGCGGCGGCGCGGGTCGAGGCCGAGTAGCTGCCGGAGACGCCGACCTTGACCCCGTCCTGCTCGATCATCTTGGTGGCGGCCGGGACCGCCGCGGTCGAGGAGGCCTGGTCGTCATAGACCACCAGCTCGATCTGCTTGCCGTTGATGCCGCCGTCGGCATTCGCCTGCTCCACCGCCAGTTCGGCGCCGTTGAGCGCCGACTTGCCGTCGGCCGCCGCGAAACCGGTCAAGGGCACGTTGAAGCCGATCTTGACCGTTTCCGCCGCGGCCGTGCCCGCCATCGCCATCAAGGCCGCGCCGAGCAGGCAACCCAAAGTTGTAATCCTCATTGCGTTCTCCCTCGCGTAAAGCCGGGATGTCGTGATGTTGCCGTGGTTCCAAGGGAATGGTCGAAGCAAGGGGCAGACCATTCCCAACTGGCCGATATTGGGAGGGCGGACGAACCTCTGTCAACGCCGACTCCGCGCGGCCCGATCCGGCCGTCAAGCGCGGCAGATCTGCATCTGTATTCGGCCGGATCGACCACCCGCGAGTCCTGCTCGGAAGAAGCTTTCGCCGTGAAAGAACGGCTGCGAACCGCGGCCCGGCCTGGGCAACGGTTGATGTCCGGTTCGGCGAACTTATATCTGTCTTTGTCCCACCGAAGCGATTTTCTGCTTCTCTTCCCGAAAGGAGATTCGTTTGACGTTTGATTTCGAGACGCTGATTCTCTCCGATGAACAAAAGCGCGCCGAAGACTGGTGCCGGCAGCGCGGCCTGGAAATGCAAGTCTTGATGGAAAACAGCGTTCGCTATCGCAAGCCGAACGCCGGCTTCACGAACGCGAAGATGAAGCTGATCCGAATCTACAACATGACCCGCGAATACAAGGACGAGTGGCAGCAGGACACCGAGCTTGTTCCTGAGCCCACGCAGTCCGCCCGGACCGGGTCCACGAGGCGGGGCCGGTAACCCCCCTCTCTCCTCGAATCACCGGGGCACGCTTCCGTTCTCACGCGCCCCGCTCCAGCGAAGCGATTGGACGGATCGCCCCTCCAGCGTCAACCCTTGGTGCCGTCCGCCGTTGCGGGCTCCGAATCGGGGCCATGCCGGTTTGGGGATCGGCGACGACGGGTGGCGGCGATCCAGGCATCGACCCGCGATTCGGGATCGGCGCTTCGCACGACGTCGGTGACCACGGCCAGGCTGTCGGCCCCGGCCGCGAGGACGCCCGCCGCCCGCTCGACGGTCAGGCCGCCGATGGCGACCAGGGGCCGGTCGCCGATCAGGCGCTTCCACTCGCCGATCCTCTCCAGCCCCTGCGGCGCCCAGGGCATCTTCTTGAGGATGGTCGGGTAGATCGGCCCGAGCGCGACGTAGTCCGGCGCGAAGCCGAGCGCGCGGTCGAGCTCTGCGTGGCTGTGGGTGCTGACGCCGAGCCGGAGCCCCGCCCGCCGGATCGCCGGCAGGTCCGCCCCGTCGAGGTCGCCCTGCCCCAGGTGGACGAAATCGCACCCCTCCTCGATGGCGATCTGCCAGTAGTCGTTGACGATCAGCTGCGCCCCGTGCCGCGCACACAGCGCCTTGGCGTCCCGGACCTGTTGCCGGATCTCCGGCTCGGGCCTGTCCTTGATCCGCAGCTGAACGAGCTTCACCCCCCGCGGAAGGAGGCGCCGAAGCCACGCCGCGTCGTCCACGATAGGATAGAACGGGTCGAGCATCGCCGTCAGCCCAGGAACGCCTTGCCGATGACCGGCGTCGAGGGCACCGCCATGTCGCGCGGCTCCATCGGTTCGGCCCGCCGGGCCGCTCGGCCCGCCTCGATCGCCAGCGCAAAGGCCCTGGCCATCTCCACCGGATCGCCCGCCTTGGCGACGGCGGTGTTGAGGAGGACCGCGTCGTAGCCGAGCTCCATCGCCCGCGCCGCGTGGGACGGAAGACCGATCCCGGCGTCGATCACCAGCGGCACCTCCGGGAAATGCGCCCGCAGCGCCCTGAGGCCGAACGGGTTGTTGAGGCCCTGGCCGGAGCCGATGGGCGCGCCCCAGGGCATCAGGACCTCGCAGCCGGCCTCGAGAAGCTTCGCGGCCACGGACAGATCCTCCGTCGTGTAGGGGAAGACCTGGAAGCCCTCGCCGGAGAGGATGCGGGCCGCCTCGACGAGCCCGAAAACGTCGGGCTGGAGCGTATCGTCCTCGCCGATCACTTCGAGCTTGATCCAGGGCGTGCCGAACACCTCGCGCGCCATATGCGCGGTCGTGACGGCCTCCTTGACCGTATGGCAGCCCGCCGTGTTCGGCAGCACGCGGACGCCCAGCTCGCGGATGATCGACCAGAAGCCCTGGCCCGCGAGCTCACCGGCGGACTCGCGCCGCAGCGAGACGGTGACCACCTCGGCGCCCGACGCCTTGATCGCCGCCGACAGAACGGCGGGCGATGGATATTGCGCCGTGCCCAGCATGAGCCGGGAAGCGAGCTCGACACCGTAGAACGACATCGGGCTCACCCTCCCTGCATGGGGGCGAGCACCTCGAGGATGTCGCCCTCCGCCAGCATTACCTCCGGCCGCGTGGAGGCCGGCGCAAAGCTTCCGTTCACCGCGGTCGCGACGACGGCGCCGCCGTAGCCCAGCTCGTCCAGGACGCGGGCGAGAGTCGGTCCCGAGACTTCATGCACTTCGCCGTTGACGATGATCCTCATCCATGACCTCCGGGTAATGGCGCTCTTCCAGCAAGGCGTCCGCCGCCATGCGGGCAAGCGAAGGCGCAAGCAGGAATCCGTGCCGGTAGAGCCCGTTGACATAGAGCGTGCGGCCCCGCCGCCGGATCCGCGGCAGGTTGTCCGCGAAGGCGGGGCGGGCGTCGCAGCCGATCTCGACGATCTCCGCCTCGCCGAAGGCGGGGTGCAGGGCGTAGGCCCCGCTCAGGAGCTCGAGCATCGAGCGCGCCGTGATGCGGCGGCGCTGGTCGCTCTCGATCATGGTGGCGCCGACCATGAACAGCCCCTCCCCGCGCGGCACGACGTAGAGCGGAACGCGCGGATGCAGCATGCGAACGGGGCGGGACAGCGCGACCTCGCGCGTGCGGATCAGCAGCATCTCGCCCTTCACGCCGCGCAGGTCAGCGAGCGCATCGCGCGCCGCCAGACCGCGGCAATCGACGGTCCAATCCTCCTCCGGCGAAGGCCCGGCGGCCTCCGTGCCGAACCGGATCGCGACGCCGCGTTCGGTAAGCGCGTCCGCCAGCGCCGCCAGGGTCGCCCGCGGATCGAGATGCGCCTCCTCCGGGAAGAAAAGCGCGCGTGCGAACCGGCCGGCGAGATCGGGCTCCAGCGCGGCGATCCCGTCTCGATCCACCCATTCGAAACCCTCCGTCCGCCGCGCAAAGCGGGTGAGCTCCGGAACGTCCCGGGGCTGCGCAACGACCAGGGTGCCGTTTCGGGCCACGCCGGCGCCGCGCGCCGCCCAATAGCGCAGCGCCTCCTGCCCGAGGTTCATCACCAGCGGCTCCGCGGATTCGCGCTCGCACCAGGGTGCGAGCATGCCGCCCGCGTACCACGAGCAGCATCCCTCTCCCACGCGCCCGCCCCGTTCGAGGACCTCGACCTCGGCGCCGCGGTCCGCGAGTTCGAGCGCGCAGGTGAGCCCCGCCACGCCCGCGCCGATCACCGTGACGCGCATGGCCTCAACCGGTCGCGCCCGCCGGCACGTAGAGGTCGCCGCCCTCGCGGAACTTCCGTGCCATCTCGGCCATGCCCTGCGCCTGCGCTTCCGAGCGGATGTCATGGGAGATGCGCATCGAGCAGAATTTCGGCCCGCACATGGAGCAGAAATGGGCGAGCTTGTGCGCCGCCTTGGGCAGCGTCTGGTCATGGAAAGCCCGCGCCGTCTCGGGGTCGAGCGACAGGTTGAACTGGTCCTCCCAGCGGAACTCGAACCGCGCGCGGGAGAGCGCGTCGTCCCGCGCCTGCGCGGCCGGGTGCCCCTTGGCGAGGTCCGCCGCATGCGCCGCGATCTTGTAGGTGATGACGCCGGTCTTCACGTCGTCGCGGTCGGGCAGGCCGAGATGCTCCTTCGGCGTGACGTAGCAGAGCATGGCGGTGCCGAACCAGCCGATCATGGCCGCGCCGATGCCCGAAGTGATGTGGTCGTAGCCGGGCGCGATGTCGGTGGTGAGCGGACCCAGCGTGTAGAACGGCGCCTCGCCGCAGGTCGCGAGCTGCTTGTCCACGTTCGCCTTGATCTTGTGCATGGGAACGTGGCCCGGCCCCTCGATCATCACCTGGCAGTCCCTCGCCCAGGCGATGCGCGTGAGCTCGCCAAGGGTTTCCAGCTCGGCGAACTGGGCCTCGTCGTTGGCGTCCGCGACGGAGCCGGGACGCAGGCCGTCGCCCAGCGAGAAGCTCACGTCATAGGCCCGGCAGATGTCGCAGATCTCCTCGAAATGCTCGTAGAGGAAGTTCTCCTTGTGATGGGCGAGGCACCACTTGGCCATGATCGAGCCGCCGCGCGAGACGATGCCGG